>CAZAJF010000045.1:0-30432 GCA_964485395.1 uncultured Treponemataceae bacterium
CCTGCGGGATAGTTTAAACGCCCAGCTGGTTATCGGCAAAATCGGGGAACTGTACCTGCCTCAATTCAACGTCATACCGTAAAGCGCCCTTGTTCACGCACGGTTTCTGTATTATAACCAGAGCATGACGATAGAAGTGCTTACGCTCTGCGATTTCGCGCAGGACACCTTAGGTAAATTAACGATAATCGGCGCGTTCGACGCGATCACCGTACGCGAGTTCCCGGCCTCGCATCCGCTCATGTCCATCGCCGCTCGCATACGCTTTGCCATCTACGAGCTGGGCGACCACCAGATTCACATAGAAATCAAGGATGCAAACGGATCCGATTTAGCGCCTCCTTTGGACGGTCAGATCAACGTAAACGGCATCGGCGGAGATTCGGCCTGCACCAATCTCACCCTGAATCTCATGAACATCCAGCTCACCTGCGAGACAAGCTGGCGCATCACGCTCTCCATAGACGGGCAGGAGCGTGCGCATATTCCGCTGTTCATACGCAAAGTAAATCCCGTGCAAATAAAAAAAACTCCATAAGCAAACTTACGAAACTGTTCCAACTCCACACAATTCCAAGCTCATTTTTTGAGAGTGTTTCAAAACAACACAGTGCATCAGTTCGATACGAGAGCAGCCCGGTAATAAAACTGCAAAACGGGGATTTTATACTCTGCGATTAAAATTATTACATTATTTCTCCTATTGTATTTCTTTTAAGGAAAAACAATTAGAAATTCTAATTTCCAAAAAATTGATTATTTTTTAAAATTTGGCACGATTAATGCAATATTACTATCGGATGCGGCAACGGGCCTTGAGCCAAGATCCGCACCACAACAGAAGTAGAGGCAGAGCCGTTACTACGGTAAGGCCCTACCTTTGGCAGGAGGCTCTCATGAAAACTTATTTTAATTGCGCACCGGACAACGTTATTACGGCTCTCGGCGATTGGGACAAGCTGATGGGCGAATTTTTCGGCAATATTCCAAACATGGATCGGCCCAATTCGCCGCGCATCGACATCCGCGAAGAAAAAGACCGTTTCATCCTGGAGGCGGAGCTTCCGGGCATGACGGAAAAAGACGTGGAGATAAAGCTGCGCGACCGCGTGCTTACCCTTGAGTCGGTAAAGTCCGCGGACGAGGAAAAACACGAAGCCGGCTGGCTCGTGCGCGAACGCAGGCCGCTGGGTTTCCGCAGGTCGTTCACGCTTCCCCGCAATATAGAGCCCGAGAGAATAGCCGCGGTATTCAAGGACGGGCTCCTTACGGTAACGCTTCCGAAGAGCGCCGAGGCTCAGGAAAAAACCATCAACATCAGTAAGGAATAATCGCCGGTAAAAAGAAAGGCCGCCGCAAGGCAGCCTTTCTTTTTTGGAAATACCCTCAGTTAAATTCTTCTATGGAGTTGAGGATTCCGCTCAGATAGGAGTATTCCTGCAGGTCCTCCTGATTGTCGCTCATCGCGATAAACGCCCAAATCTCCCCGCCCGAATGTACCAATTTAAAAAGCGCAAAACCGCTCGAGTCGTTCAGGGAGAAAGAATTCATGTACTGGTAATAGTAGGGGTGAGCCTCCGTTTCCACATAGTCGCCCCCGATGCGAGCGCCTATCTCCATGCCTTTTTCCACCAGCAGTTTCTGGAACGCGGCCGCAGCCTTCTTGAAAATCGCCGCGGCCTGGGTATCCGGTTTTTCTCCCTTTACCAACGTATACGCCTTCGTGATAAGCACTCCCGAATTGGATTCAGGATCGCTGACCATCAAAGCGCCATCGTCAAGCTCCTGCGTCTCGAACCAAGAAGGATAATAAAAACCCAAAGGCACGGACTCAAGCGTCCAGTACGCAAACTCCGAGTCGCCCTCGCCCTCTCCCTCATAACCTTCGCTGGAGGAGCTTAACAATACGGAAAGTTCCTCGTCGAAAATATTGCCTGAAACCGAGCAATCCAAGAAATACGGGGAGTCGTCCCCGCTGTTGAGCGCTTCGATTTCATTATCCGCTATGGTGCAGTACTCGAAGCCCCAGTCCGAAGTTCCTTCGCCGAAGTACAGGAAGGTGTCACCGCTGTTCGCGGTAATTTCGCAGGAGTTGAAATAAATACTCTGCGTATTGCTTACGGCGATCAGAGGGTAGGAACCGGTATTCCTCTGTATGGCAAGCTCGTTGAATGATATCGAGGTGCTGTCCGCGATGGCCAGGGCGCCTGCCGTGCATTCCCTTATAATGGATGTTTCCATCATAACCGTGCTGCAGGCGATCAGATCCAATCCTACGGATCCGGAGCCATACAGATCGCACGAGCTTATGCTAATGTCGCTGGTGGAGGTAAAGGCCAGGACACCTGCGGAACACGGTCCTTCGGCCACATGCCCCAAAGTCAAATTCTGCAGGCTGATAGTATCGCCGCCATCGAAACTCAGCACGCGCGCATAGGGAGACGCGGACACGATTTCCGCGACACCCTTGTCTCCCTGGCGTTTGATAGTCAGGCCGCTGACATTTTTTATCACCAGTTCCTTGTGCCCCGAACCCACGTCCACCCAGGTAATCGCGTTGTTCTTTACCGCGTACGCATCCTTCAATGAATATTTACCGGGGATTATTTCGATTATTTTATTGGAGCCGATAGCCTTCACGAATTCCGCCGCGCTTTTTACGCGAACGGTCTGCTGGGCGTCGAGCATCATGGAAACACTCAAGACCAGTAGTACGGCGGAAATTAAAATTTTACGCATATGCTCTCCTTGATAGTATAGCGATACAAAACAAATCCGAAAAATCAGCCGCCTCGCGGTCGATATTTTCGATACGACTAAGCTCTGGAACAAGTGTAGCGCAGTTTTCCTTGGATGTCTAATTCTGGAGATTTTTGTGAAACCGTGACTTTGCAAGCGACAAAAAGATTCCAACCTCCCGCATCAGTCCGATAAAATGGCGACGAATAAAAAAAAAGCTTGTATTTTTCTTGATACGCGCATAAAATGGCATAACTTAAGTTCCAATAAGGAGGAACCATGAAACGTGTACTAACAGCTCTATTTATGATCGTGCTGGCAGCGAGTCTTTTCGTCGCTTGCGGCCCCGCCAAGGCAAAAGGCGCTGAACTTATCCTGAACAACGGGACAGAACCCCAATCGCTCGACCCTTCAAAAATGTCCGGCGTTCCCGAAGCAAGAATCGGCCAGGCTATTTTTGAAGGCCTTGTGGAATACGATCCCAAAACCAACCTCGCCTTACCCGGCGTAGCCGAGAGCTGGACGACCAGCGCCGACGGCAAGACCATTATTTTCAAGCTCCGCAAATGTCAGTGGTCAGATGGCACCCCCATCACCGCGCAGACCGTCGTGGACAGCTGGCTTCGAATGCTCGATCCCGCCACAGGCGCTGAATACGCATTCATGATCACCACCGTCGTCAAAGGCGCCGCCGAGTTCAACACCGGCAAGGGTCCCAAAGAAGGCGTGGGCGTAAAAGCCGTCGATGCCAAGACTCTCCAGGTAGACCTCATGGCCCCCACGGCTTACGCCGTTGACATGATGGCACACCACTCCTACGCCATCCTTCCGATGCACACCATCGCCAAGTTCGGCGATGACTGGACCAAAGTCGAGAATATCGTAAGCAACGGTCCGTTCATGCTCTCAGAGTGGAAGCCCCAGGAATCTCTCAGCGTGATTCCCAATCCTAAATACTGGGATGCCAAAGTCGTCAAGCTTTCCAAGATCACGTTCCTTCCCATCGAAGATCAGTTGACCGCGTACAACAAGTACAAGGCCGGCGAAATCGACTGGATTACGGACGTTCCCCTTGACCTCATCGACGAGATCAAGCTTCGCCCCGATTACCAGTTGGCCCCCAGGCTCTCGACCTACTATTACATTTTCAACATGACCCGCAAACCCTTTGACAATGTTCTGGTACGAAAAGCGCTCGCCATGTCCATCGACAAGCAGCAGCTCGTCGACAAGGTTACCAAAGGCGGCCAGGTTCCCACCAATAACATGGTTCCCGCGATGGCAGGCTACACCCCCCCCAAAGGCAATGGACTCAACATCGAAGAAGCCAAAAAACTTCTCGCCGAGGCCGGCTATCCCAACGGCAAGGGTTTCCCCAAAGTTACCCTCCTGTACAACACCAGCGACTCCCACAAGAAAATCGCCGAGTATGCCCAGGAACAGTGGAAACAGAATCTTGGCATCGAAGTCGTACTCATGAACCAGGAATGGGCCACCTTCCTTGATACCAGGCAGGTTTCCCACGATTTCGAGTTCACCCGCGCCGGTTGGAACGGCGACTATATCGATCCGAACACCTTCCTTGACATGTTCCTTTCGGATAGCGGACTCAACGACGGTCTGTACAAGAATCCCGCCTACGACGAACTGATCCGCAAAGCTGCCAGCATGCCCGCCGGCGCAGAGCGCTTGGCCGTTCTTGCCCAGGCGGAAGACATCATGATTACCCAGGATCAGCACCTTATTCCGTTCTACAATAACGTCAATCAGGATTGCATCGACCTCACCAAATGGGGCGGCTGGTACAGCACGATTCTTTCCAACCATAACTGGAAATTCATCTACAAAAAGTAAGAAGTCGCACGTCAAATCGACCTCTAGAGGTTTGACGAAACACGGCTGACTGAAAGAGGCTTCCGAAAGGAAGCCTCTTTTTTTTTCCAAAAAATGTTTCCAAGAGAGAAATTGCTGGCGTTTTCTTCATAGTGCAGGTATAATCGTTGGGACTATATTGCCAGAGGTTGGCATTCTCCAACAAAAATCCACACCAAGTGAGGTTATAATGTCCAGATTCGTTATAAGAAGACTGCTCAGCGTAATACCGACATTTTTCGTTATTATTACGATTTGTTTCTTCTTGGTCAGGCTTGCGCCCGGCGGTCCATTCTCCGGTGAAAGAAAACTTCAACCGGAGATTCTCGCAAACATCATGAAAAAATACCACATGGACGAATCCATGCCAAAGCAATATTTAAGATACATAACCGATGTCGTCTTCCGCTTCGATTTAGGACCTTCGTTCAGGTATAAAGATCAATCGGTCAATACCTTGATCGGCAAGGCCATGCCGGTTTCCGTATTCCTGGGGCTCATGGCCCTGAGTGTCGCGGTGGTTTTGGGCACCCTTACCGGAATAGTCTCGGCTCTCAAGCAAAACAAGTGGCCGGATTATCTATCAATGTCCGTCGCCGTTTTGGGAATCTCAATTCCCGTTTTCGTGACGGGACCCATCCTGATGCTTGTTTTTGCCCTTACCCTTAAATGGCTGCCCACCTCGGGATGGATCAACAGCCGCGAAGGCGTCGCGACGATCGTTCTTCCCATCGCCGCCCTCATGTTTCCTTATTTTGCGTTTATTGCACGAATGACCAGAAGCTCCGTCATCGAGGTGCTGCGTTCGGACTATGTACGAACCGCCCGCGCAAAAGGGCTCAAGGAATCGGTCGTTATTTTCAAGCATGTGCTTAAAGGCGCAATGCTCCCCGTAGTTTCCTATCTGGGGCCGGCTTTTGCCGGTATCGTTTTAGGTTCCGTCGTCGTGGAGAGGGTTTTTGTCATTCCCGGCCTGGGCAGGATATTGGTGCAATCCGCCATAAACCGCGATTACACGCTCATAATGGGAGGTATCATCGTATACTCCATCATCCTCATGTCGGCCAATATCATCGTAGATGTGCTCTATGGTGTTTTTGATCCACGCATAACCTATAAATAAGGAACACACCCTATGGCAACGTCGCTAAAGAAAACGGGTAATGCCGTTAACGAATTCAACCAATACGTCAAGCCGGTTTCATTGTGGACAGACGCATGGAGAAGATTACGCCGAAACAAGATGGCGGTAATCGGCATGTGGATAGTGTTTATCTACCTGTTTCTTACTTTGTTCGTAAGCGTGCTTCCATTTTACAGTTTTACCGACCAGGAGCTTACCCATGCCAACCTTCCGCCGTCGCTCAGACCCGCAGGATTCGTTGCTTTGGATAAACTGCGAAAGGTCGAGGCGAATCTGAGCAAGTCCATCGCGGAAAACAAGCGCGAAGACCTGAAAATTGACCTGGAACGCGTTCGAGCCGAAGTACAGCAGATATCCATAACACTGAGCACGAATCCCGTGCATAAAAGGGTATATATCCTGGGCACCGACTATCTAGGCAGGGATATGCTGGCCCGTACTATCTACGGCGGCCAAATATCCATCATGATCGGAATCGTTGGAACCCTTACCGCAGGACTGATAGGAGTCATTATCGGATCTATCGCCGGATTCCTCGGCGGATGGGTAGATAACGCCATAGGCAGGTTCATCGATCTTTTATACAGCCTCCCCTACATGATCCTGGTTATCGTAATCATGTCCATGATCCCCTCCGGCTCCAACAGTATTCTGGTTTTGTTCATAGCCATAGCCGCGATATCCTGGCTTACCCTTTCCCGTGTCGTCCGCGGCCAGATAATCAGCCTCAAGAATTCCGAGTTCGTCGAGGCGGCGCGCTCCATGGGTGCAAGCTCCGGCAGGATAATCTTTCAACACCTGTTACCCAACACCATGGGAATTATCGTAATCTACTCGTCCCTTACTTTCCCCGGCTTTATCATGAACGAGAGCTTCCTGTCGTTCCTGGGTCTGGGGGTCTCAGCTCCCTACGCATCATGGGGAACGCTGGTAGCGGACGGAATTCAGGGCATGCAGTCGTATCCCTGGCGATTATTGGTACCCGGCATCGCGATGACCATTTTCCTGTTTGCGATGAATTTCCTTGGCGATGGTCTGCGAGATGCCCTTGATCCGCAGAGCAAAAACCGCAACTAAGAATTAGGAGACTATCGAATGACTGATGAAGTTATACTGCAGGTTAAAGACCTCAAAACATACTTCAAGCTGGACGACGGCCTCTTAAAGGCAGTCGACGGCGTTACGTTTGACCTTCGCAAAGGTGAAACCCTGGGAATTGTAGGAGAGTCCGGTTCGGGTAAAAGCGTCACGAACCTGGCCATCATGCGGCTGATTCCCATTCCTCCAGGACGCATCGCCGGTGGCGAAGTACTCTTTCACGGCAAGGACATATTGATGATGCCCGAGTCTGGAGTACGTGAACTACGGGGAAACAAGATCTCCATGATCTTTAAGGATCCGATGACTTCGCTGAATCCTTTCTTTCGCATCAGCACTCAGATGATGGAAACGATCATCCTGCACCAGGGTTTGTCCAAGAAAGAAGCCAAGATCAAGGCTATTGAAATGCTCAAACTGGCCGGGATTCCCGCCCCCGAAAAACGAATCGACCAGTACCCGCACCAGTTTTCCGGCGGTATGCGCCAGCGCGTCATGATAGCCATGGCCTTGTCATGCAATCCGGAACTGCTCATAGCAGACGAGCCGACCACGGCGCTGGACGTAACGATCCAGGCGCAAATCCTCGACTTGATCCGCGATCTGTCCGCCAGGCTCGGCACCTCCGTCATACTTATAACCCACTCCTTGGGCGTGGTTGCGGGAATGTGCGACAACATTTGCGTAATGTACGCGGGTAAAGTCGTGGAACAAGGCAGCGCCGACGAAATTTTCAAGGAACCAAAGCATCCATATACCCAAGGTCTTATTAAAAGCGTGCCGCGCCTGGATAAAATCACCAACCAGCGTCTGTTTTCCATTCCTGGCCAGCCGCCGAATGTCATGAACATGCCGGAGTGCTGCCCGTTCTTCCCTCGTTGCGAACGCGCAATGGACATCTGTAAGACAAAGTACCCCACTAAGACTCTCGTAGGACCCGGCCACACGGTTTCCTGCTTCTTGTTCGGGGAGGAGAAATAATGGAAACCAACGACAACCTGCTTGAGGTGCACGATCTCAAGATGCACTTCCCTTTCCACACCGGTTCCCTATGGACCAAGAAAAAGGGCTTCATCTACGCGGTGGACGGCGTGAATTTCTCGATTAAAAAGGGCGAGACCCTCGGCATCGTCGGCGAGTCCGGCTGCGGAAAATCCACGACGCTCCGCGCGGTGGCCCAGTTGCACAGGCCTACGGCCGGCAAGGTTATCCTCAAGGGAGAGGATTTGACCAAACTGCCCCACAATAAGCTCATGGATGCCCGAAGACACATGCAAATCGTTTTCCAGGACCCCTATGCCTCCTTGAACCCGCGCATGACCACCAGCAGCATTATCGCCGAGCCCATGAAAATCTTTACCAAAGCCGGGCTCCTCACCATGACAAAAACCGAGATCGACGAGCGGGTCGAGCAGCTCATGGAACGCGTGGGGCTTTCGCGCTATTTTAAAAACCGTTACCCCCATCGAGTTTTCCGGCGGCCAGCGCCAGCTCATCGGCAGAGCCCGCGCCTTGGCCCTCAAGCCCGACTTGATGCTCTGCGACGAGCCGGTTTCCGCGCTGGATGTTTCCATTCAGTCGCAGATCCTGAACCTGTTCAAGGATTTGCAGGAAGAATTCGGCCTCACCTATATGTTCATCGCGCATGACCTCGCCGTTATCCAGTATATTTCCACGCGTATCGCGGTAATGTACCTCGGCGTCATCGTGGAGATTTCGGATTCGGCCGAGTTGTACAAAAAACCGCTGCACCCCTATACGCAAGCGCTCCTCTCGGCCGCGCCGATACCCGACCCGGCAGTGGAACGCCAACGCAAGCGCATCATCCTCACGGGCGACGTGCCCTCACCCGACAAAAAACGAACCGGCTGCTATTTTTACGACCGCTGCGCGCAAAAAATGGATAAATGCAAGAATTCGGTGCCCGCGCTTAAAGAGGCCGGACCGGGGCATCAAGTGGCCTGCTATCTGTACCACGATCCCGCATAATCGATTCAACACAAATAAAAGAGCCGTTCCCCGAAAGTGGAACGGCTCTTTTTTATAACACGGGACTTTCGGTAGCATTAAGATCAGGGGGCCGACAGCAGCCCCTCAAGAATTGCCAAGCGCCTGGGCGGCTGAAACGAAGGTGAAGAAAAAACAACCTCCGTTCCCGCGCGCACCGTATATTCCACGCCGAATTCCCTGCGCAGGTACCACCAAGTGAATGTTTCGGCGAAATCTTCCGCCCACGACAAGGTACCGTACAGCGATCCGAACGGGGTCGCCGTCAATCGGGCGTAGATATCGGAAGCGTCCGCGGCGGGGAGCGGAGGGGCAAAGCCGTACACAGGCAGGCTTTTACCTGAATTTCGGCCGAACGCCTCCACGGGCGTATTGAAGTCCACCCAAATGCCGTCGGTAAAGGCCGCATCGCGGGCGCTGGCTCCCTCCGGGGCCAACGACAGCTCCACGAACGGAGTGGCGTGCTTTACGAAATCGTAAATGTGGCTCGCCTCATGCAGAAGTACGTGCGCGAGCGCGCGATACGTTCCGGTACATGCCGATTCCAGCGCGGGCTTGTTTCCCGGAAGATTCTGGAACGAGGTATTATCACGGTAGTTTATCCAATCGCCCAGCGAGGCGGTAAACACTTTTGAGTTGATCACGAGGAAACAGTAGGTAGTTCCCTTTTCATCCAGTATAAAATCCGTGAGGCCGCCGCCTATGAATCCATCCACGATATAGACGCCCACCAGGCGGGTTTCCAGCGTTGCCCTGTAGCGCTCGGGAAGCCGGGCATAATAGTCGAGGAACAAGGCCCTCTCCTGGGACGAAAACTCCCGGGATCGATAGGCTTCCGCAGAGTCTATGGCTTTGAGATAATCGAGCACGAAACTCGGAGCGGGCATCAGTCTTTCGGCAAAAGGCCTATCAAGAGGCGCGGGATAGCGCGAAAGTTCGTGGGGAGCGCGGAAAACCTCATTATTTCCCTGACGTCCGCCGGAAACGCACGATACAGATAAAACGGACGCAAAGGCGACAGTGAGCAGAAAAAATTTTTTCATGGAAACCTCTTTGAGACAGTATACAGCGCGATCGGGAATCCATCATGAAATTCCGCTCCCCTCGCCTTCTTCGAAACTTCCGTTCGGCAAATACGAGGGGAGCAGGAGAGCAATTTATTTAATTATTTTCCTGGCTTCTATGTAGAAACGTTTTTCGGGTGCCTCGCCCATGGAGAAAGTCTTGCGGGGCATGACACCATCGCGGATGACGGTGGCGAAAAAAGTTCCTTTGTCTATGGGCGGCAGGTACAGGCCGAAGTTACCCGGCTTCTTGGCGAGAGTTTCGAGGCTTTCGGTACCGTGGATATAGTCGATTACCGTGGAAGCGTGCGCCCTGAGGTGCGCGTCCAGTATCTCCTGGATCGTTCCCGCCGCGAGGTTTGCTTTCGGCTTCTTGAAGCGCACGAGCCCGGCGCCGTTTGAGGAAACATAGGCGAAGCGATGTTCGCCCACGGAGGCTTCATCGGTTTTCTTGACGGCATCGGCCCAGGACATAGGTTCGAGAACGCCGCCGCCGGCCGTAATTTCGGCAAGGAGTGACTTTTCGTCCGCCTTGAACAATACCCGGTGGATGGGATGGAACGGAAGCCCTTCGTCATAGACGTTGACGAGCTCCACGAGCGCGTGGCGGGCCGGATGGTTCATGATATCCTTGTCGCCGGCGTTGGCCTTCTTGATTTCCTCCCATACGGCCTTGGCGGTAGCCAGGGAGTGGTTGCCGTCGCCTACGGCGAACAGGAGCACGTCCGGGGACTTGTATTTGGCCTCGTAGGCCTTTTTGTCCGCCAGCGCCTCGAGCGCTTTGGCGACTCCCTCGAGGTCTGCCTGGTCCACGACATGCGCGCCTTTGATGCTTCCGGAATCCTTCATGAGCTTGAAGTCGTACAGCTTGGGCAATTTGGCCATCTTGGCGTAGAGCGGCTCTATAACGGTGCGCTTGGGATCGTCTATCAGGAGCATGATGTGCGGAAGTTCAAGCGGGGCACCGCGGCGAATCTCCATGCGGGGAGGCAGGCGCTCCACGATGGTGCCTTCTGTGGGGCGGATCTTGCTGGTAACGCCCTTGCCGTATTGGTAGGCTTCCAGATCCACTGACATGAGGAGTCCCTTGCGCGGATGCTTTTCAAAAGGAGTAAACCGCTCCACAAGCACGAAACCGGGGGTTTGCTTAGCAACGACGCCCGAGTCCAGGTAATCTTTCATGTACTTCTGGATGCGCTTGACGCGTTCCGCCTTGTCGGCGTCCTCGAGGTAGCACTCGGGGAATATTACGTTAAGCGTGGAGGGATCCTTACCGGTAATCTTGGCGACATCCTCCCAATATTCATGCTCGCTGGAATATTGGTCGCACGCAACGACGGCCCATTTGGAATAATCCGTTTTTGAGGAAGGCAGATACACCTCGGGTACGGAAATGCCGAGGGCGGCAAATCTCTCTTGCAGAGTGGACATAGGTTCTCCTTTAGAACTGTTCGATCTTGGCGAGCACAGTATGGAGAATTCGCAAAAAAAAATCAAACCGTCAAGGGCTCTTTAGCAGGCTGTTGAAAAAGCCGGTTGCTTTTCCAACAGCCTTCAACATTCCTCGCATTTGCTGGCAAATGCTACGGCAATGTAACATTTTGGAAGCGTTGAAAATCCTCATCCGAGTATTCTCAACACCCTGTTAGAAAGGTTCGAAACGCTGGACTTCAAACCAATATTGCCTTGATTCTTCCTGGATTTTCAGGAGTTCGTCGTAGTGCGAGCTCTCCCACTCGGCCAAGGCATGAAAGAACTGTCGTAATTCTTCATGCACGGTGGATTCCGCGGAATCCATATAATGCCGCATTGCCGTAGCCTCGAGCAGCACCGCCGTGGCGATAGCCGTGGTCAGATACTGGTCGGAGGCGATGCGCCGTAAAAAATCTTCGCTCAGAATCGGGCTGTCGGGCTTGTCCGCCCGCTCCAGCGCTATATTTCTCAAGGCCGCGGAAGGATCTCCATTGATCAGCCTGGTATAATACTCAAGGAGCCAGTTGAAATGCTTTTTCTCTTCCGCTGCACGGTCTAGAAAAAACGCCTTGATTTCTCCCTGAGCCCGGCTTGCGGCTTCCGAATACACGGTTATGCTGTCGCGTTCGCCCTTAAGGCCCGCTTTTATTGCTTCGAGCAATGCTGTCTGCGGCATAATGCCTCCTGTTCCAGTGATAAATATACTCTATTGAGAACCATAATCAAGTATGCGCAGCCTCCTTTACTCGTTATAGCTATATCGCTACTATTGCGGCCATGAACGTAAGCAAGCGATCGGCGATTTTTCTGGCTGTAATTACGGCCTTTATCTGGGGATTGACGTTTTTGGTCATCAAGTCCGCCATGGTGGTGATAGGGCCCATGAGCCTGGGATTGGCACGCTTTACCATAGCGAGCGGTCTATTGCTCCTTCCTTTTTTGCTGAAAAAAAAATGGCCTACCCTAAGGCTGAGCGATTTACCCGCCATGGCGGGAGCCGGTCTTATCGGGGTAACCGTCTACTTTTTAGGTGAAAATAACGGCATCAAGCTCCTAAGCGCCTCGGAATCGTCAATAATAATAGGAACGATACCGGTACTCACGGTTTTATCGGAGGGAATCTTCCTGAAAGTAAAGCTTACGCGCGGGCAATATGCGGGAGCGGCGTTGTCCGCCGTGGGAGTTTCGGTAATCGTGCTGGAATCCCTTAAGCTTAGCGCAAATCCGCTTGGATACCTTTTTATGGCCCTCGCGGCGCTTGCCTGGGTGGTATACGGCTTCATGACCAAGAAACTCGCCGGAAAATACACGCGGATGGAAATTACGTTCTGGCAAAGCCTGTTCGGCGGCATCGGATTTATTCCGTTCGTATTTTTCGAAAAACTGGACTGGTCAGCGATCGATTCGTCCATCGTGCTGCAGGTGCTTTACCTGGCCGTGATGGGGTCGGCAGTTGGCTATTTCTTCTATATAACGAGCCTGGATGTGCTGGGAACGAGCGTCGCCAGCGTATTTATCAATTTGATACCCGTGGTATCGGTCATAGCGTCCTTTTTTATACTGAAAGAGCGCTTGACCGCGTTCCAAATTTTCGGAGGAATCATCACCATCGCCGGCGTCTATCTTGCCAACCGCGTCGGCAAGCCAAAAGCTCAATAGCCGTCGGACAAGGTCTTGTTGATGTCTCGCTGGTACAGTTCCTGATACAGGAGGCTTCGGTCGCGGAGTTTTTCCTTAACCGCTTGCTGGAACGGGATAAGCCTCCAAAAGACGCTGCGGATTTCTTTGTCCAGTTTCTGGATGCCTTCGGATTCCTTGGTGATCCATGAGATATAATCCTGGATAAAATATTCTTTTACGTCACCCTTCAGTTTCTGGCCGATGAACCACTGATAATATTGCCCGGTCAAGCCTTCCTGCATCCAATAATGGGAGGCCTTTTCCTTGGCCGCCTGCCATCGCATGTCGCCGACCGCGTTTAACAAGGCTATTTTGAGGCTTTTGGGATACATGGGCAGCGCAAGCCTGGAACGGCTCGTATGGCGATTGTAGCGATCGAACGGCTCCCAACAGACACCAGTATCACCATAGCAGGGAAGCAATACCACGAAGGGCTCGATGCGGTTGAGCATGTTCTTATGCGGGCGGCAATACACTTGCGAATCGATGCTTTCCAGCCAGATCATCAGGTCGATGACGTTTTCCCGGGAGCCGATCTCCCGCTGATTGAGGTGGAAATAGTCCTTGATGAGCAACGGGAAATGGTTTCCCTGCCTGCCCACGCACATCTTGACCATTTGCCGTACCGTCTCGAATTCCTGGTTCAGCACCTGTAAATTGGCTTTGTTGTCTTCTTCGCCCATCGAGCCCATCTTGTCCTTGATGGAATTTACGTCTTTTGAGGCATCCTGGAAAGAATCGGCAGCGTTGATCAGTTCCTTGTCCGCCGTATTGAGGCGGCGGAATATCTCCGTCAACTCGGTCATGGTCTTTTTCTGGCTTTCCGTATAGGGCGAGGGCACATGCAGGAATCCGGGCATGCTGGCATGTTCGCAGATAAGGTCGATCCGCTCCTTCAGCATGCTTTCGAGGCTTTTTCGCTCGTCCGCGCGCGCCTTGAGAACAGCTTCCGCGGTATCCCGCTTGCCAAGGGCTTTTTGCAGCAGATTATTGAACCTGGTCCGCTCATCGCTCTGGGAAGTGCGCACTTCATCGGTGCCGCTGGGGGGAACTTTTCCGAGGGCAATGAATCGAAGCCACTCATCCAGGTAATAAACGGGGTCTTGCCTTGTTTTTTTGTAGATAACCTTGCTGAAAAGCTCCCGCTGATCGTTGGGCAGCATCGTGGGCAGCGCCATGCCAAAGCGGGCAAAAAGCTGCTTGGGTTGAATGGGCGTGGCGGAAATGAGGCGCGGCACCATGCGCGCAAACAGATTCCAGAACGTAACGGCAACCTGCTGCCTGAAAAGGCTTCTGTCCTTGGGATCGGTGGCGGACAGGAATTTTTTCAATGTTTCGTGGAAGCGCTGCGCTTCCTCACCCTCGTTGGCTAAAACTTTCTGGTAATACTGCGGATCGTCGTAGAATTTATTGGGAACCTTTTCCTCGAACTCGGCAATGGACTCGAAAGCCTTTTTGCTGAGATCGATATTAAACTCACCCTTTTGCTGCATTTCTCCAGAAACGTTCATGTCACCGAATAAAGTCTCGAAGCTGGGTCCACGGGATGACGTCGACGAGCCGTCGGGGAGTTTCTGCTGCGTCTTGGAAGTGGCCTTGGGTGTATATTCATCGATTCCACCCAACAATGCCGCTATTTCCGGATCTATTTCGTCTGCCATATAGTGCCGTATTTTAGTACAGCGCTGTAAAAATAACAAGTTTTATTTGCGCAGCGGAGCCCTCAGCAGTACTATTCCGTTGACACCGGGAGAAAACCGGATAAAAATCAGCTATATGGCCATATCGAGCAATCGGGAATTCCACAAAAAATACAGCCTGCTCGTTCAAAAATACAATAGAGTCGTAACGCTCCTGAAAAAAACGCGCCATGCGTTCGGACGCCTGCTGCGAAATTACAACCGACTTAAACAGCACTACCTCTTCAGCATTAAAACCGCAAACCGCGAGAAAAGCATGCTGCTTACCCGAACGCTCGCGGAAAAATACCCGCTGGTACTGGATCATTCGCGGAGGATCCGGCATGTAAGCGATGAATTTCTCGAAGAAATAGACATGTCCAAGCCCGAGTTCGAGGGATCCATCTTCCTGGACGTGCTATTCGAGAAATTTCTGCCCAACAATTTCGAAAACTACGCCGACGTGGACATACCCGAGTTCCATTTTCCGGTAATGCTAAAAAACTATGTGGACGAGCCCGGCTTGGTGATGCATCCGTTCATACATTTTCTCGTTTCCGGAAAAATGACCTTTAATAAAAAGCGCAAACTGTTCCTGTACTTTCTTGAAATAAAGGATATCACCTCCACCGTGGAACTGGATTACTTCCAGAAAACCGATAAACTGATTAAAAACCTCTCAATCTCCAATATCAACCTCCAGAAAGCCAAAAAAACGATTGAAATGCATAAAGTACTGCTCATCTCGCTGGTATGTTCGCTTATTGAGGATTTTAACAAAGAAACCTCGACGCACCTGCAGAACATCCGCATGCTTACGACTTGCCTGACGGAAGAATGCAAGCGCCTGAACATAGTTCCGCCGGTTCCATACGACCAGGACGAATTCCTCAAGGACATCAATTATACCTCGGTGCTGCATGACATCGGCAAAATGGGAATTCCCGTACAAATCATCAGTAAGAAAGGCAAGCTGACACCCGAGGAATTCGAGATTATAAAAGGGCATCCGCAGTACGGATCCAACCATCTGCAGAAAATTATCGATACGTTCAAACATGATCCTTCGCTGGCGGGGTATCTGGATTTTCTTCAGATTCCCCACAACATCTGCCTGCACCACCACGAGCGGTGGGACGGAAAAGGCTACCCGAGCGGGTTGTCCGGCACAGATATTCCCTTCTGCGCGCGGGTGGTGGCATTGGTGGATTCCTACGATGCCATGCGCGCGCAGCGCTCCTACAACGTGCAGAAAACCCACCAGGAGGCTCTGGATGTCATTCGCGCCGAAAGCGGCCGGCAATTCGACCCGGAACTCGTGCAGGCCTTCGTAAACGTGGAAAAAAAGCTTGAGGGAATGGGGTCTTGAAGCAGTTTTATTTTTGCAAACTGTAAAAAAAAGCCTATTTTGCTTGAAAGCTCTCTATGCTTGCACTAAAGTATAGTATCAGGCGCCTTTGGCGCAATTACGTTTGATACAGGAGGATATATATGAAACTTGGAAGACGAATCAGTCTTGTACTTGGCGCATTATTGTTTGTAACGCTCATATCGGGCTGCGATGGGTTATTAAACGCTGTGGATGCGGTATTCAGCGCTCCGTATGGATACGTTTACGATTATAACAGCGTAGGCGTCGCGGATGCTACGGTAACCGTATACAAAGTAACTTCGGTCGCCACCGCAGCCGCCGATGCGGTCACCGCGAATATCGTCAAGGCAGCGGCCAAGACAACTTCAACAGGTTATTTCAGCCTGCTAACGAAGGTTGACAGCAAAGGCGGAATCTACCTCGTACGCGTCGTCCCCGCAACAAATTCGATACTCGTATACGAGGACACGATCATTACCGTTGATGCCGAGGACTACCTGATCAACATTGGGGCCATTAGGCCGAAATCCGGTCTGTACAACGTTTCCGGCAAAGTTATCAACGTTCGTGCCTTTGAGAGCAAAGTGGGCTATGCCATACCTTCGACCGGTACGGTGGAACTTCGTAAATTCGGCGCAACTACAGCCGCAAAAACCGCTACGCTTGCGGCAGATGGTACCTATACGATTTACAATGCCGAACCGGGCTCCTACTTCGTAACATTCGTAAAAGCCACCGCCGATACGACCGCATGGATCGGAATACCCGTTACAGTGGAAGTTACCGGCGGAAACGTAACCAACGTCGGCTCGTTCGTATACACCGGCGTTCCGGCAGGCTCCATTCTCCTTGTTTTGACTTGGGAAAACAAAGCTTATGACATCGACAGCCATATTTATGTTGATACGGACGCAGCGGGGACCAGTGCTACCAGGGTCAATCCGACCTTGGACACCGTCGGACGCGGAACGGTAACGTGGGAACGCGACGTCGTAGCCACAAAATATGTTGCTGGTAGTACGACAACCACAAGTCCAGGATATGACCTACTTTCAAATAATGCCATTGATCAAGGAGCGTATCCGGTAGAAACCACCCTTGTGTCTTCTTTAGCGCAAGACGTAGACCTTCGCTTCTATGCGAAAGCATTCTTGACCAACACTTCGATAAGCGGTCTTGACGATAAAGCGAACTCGATTCAGCCCGCTGGCGTAAAGCTATATGCAATGAGCGACGGGGTACACTATGGAACATGGACTGCGCCACTCAATACCTCAGAAACGGCAGTAGGCATGGTTCAGATCGTCGGAAATGCCGATACAAGCATAACCATCAGCACCTTTGGTGGAAACACCCCGAAGGCTCTTGGTCCGGTATATGGAAAAGGAACTATAGTTTCCATAATGCGGTAAACAATTTCTAGTTTTTGGGCCGTTTGGAATTCCTGTAACCAGGATTCTAAACGGCCCTTTTATCGTTATGTTCCAAGGAGGATCTATGAGAAAATTTATTCTATTATTGGTTGCCGGATGTCTTATTGCGTCATCGGCCTTCGCTCAACGTACCACTGTAGTAGCAAAAGTGGCTCTTACCATTACGACCAATGTCAAAGATGCAGTAATATTCGTAGACAATGCGCAGATTGCGGGAAATTCAACTCCCGTAAGTCTCGGAAACCATACCGTTAAGGTAACGGCTCCCGGCTATCTGGATTTTACGACGACGGTAGCGGTAAGCGCGGCAATGACGCTGCCCGTAACGCTCCAGTTGGCGACTGCCAACCTTACCATCCAGGCAAATCCTGCCAACGCGGCAATCTTCATTGATAACGCGCAGATCAAGGGCAATGCCACCGTGATAACCTTGGGAACGCACAGCGTAAAAGTTACCGCCCCCGGCTATATCGATTTCACCACCGCCGTTAACGTAACCGGAAACATGACCCTGCCCGTTACCCTTCAGGCCGCTACCGTCGCGCTTACCATACAGGCCAATCCAGGAAACGCGGTCATCTTCATCGATAACGGCCAGATCAAGGGTAACGTAGCCACGGTTACCTTGGGAACGCATACGGTAAAGCTAAGCGCCCCCGGCTATATCGACTTTACCACCTCGGTAAACGTTACCGCTGCCATGACCCTGCCCGTTACCTTGCAGCCTGCTACAGTTGCCCTTACGATCCAGGCCAACCCGGCCAATGCCGCGATTTTCATCGATAACGGCCAGATCAAAGGCAATACGGCCACGGTTACCTTGGGAACACATACGGTTAAAGTCAGTGCACCCGGCTTTATCGACTTTACCACTTCGATAAACGTTACCGCCGCCACTACCCTGCCCGTTACGCTCCAGGCAGCTACCGCGGCGCTTACCATCCAGACCAACCCCAGCAACGCCGCGATCTTCGTAGATAACGGCCAGATTAAAGGCAATACGGCCACGGTCATCTTGGGAACGCATATGGTCAAGGTGAGCGCCCCCGGTTATATAGACTTTACCACCTCGGTAAACGTTACCGCCGCCATGACCCTGCCCGTTACCTTGCAGCCGGCTTTCGCCTCACTGACCGTCAACCTGCCCGCGGGCAACATCAATCCCGACCTTAAAGGCGGTCACTGGAGCCAGATTATAATTTGGATAGACGGCGCCCAGCAAAAAGGCAACACCGTCCAGGTTCTGCCCGGAAAGCATCTCGTACGAATAACATCGGGCGGAATGCAGGTGGAAATGAATTATGATTTCCAGGCTGGCCAGAACGTTACGTTCGAGCCCACCATGATGCTGAATATTAAATAAATCCTTGTCCTTCGAATAAAAAGCCGCCCGAAAGGGCGGTTTTTTTTTTGAAACGAAAGATGCGGGAAATATTTGACATTCACTAAGTATGTGTATTACTATACACATAACGAGGTGTATAATGAGAACAAATATCGTACTGGATGACGCTCTTGTACAGGAAGCATTTAAATACGCCGAAAATATCCATACAAAAAAAGCATTGATAGAAGCCGCCCTGCGGGAGTACGTAAAAATCCGCAAAATGAAAAACCTACGCGATCTGAAAGGAAAAGTCTTTTTTGCTGATGGATACGATTATAAAGCAATGAGAAACGTTGGGCTCATAGCTGATGCAAACCTCGACAACGAAAGTGTCGCTGAATGATTTTAGTCGATACATCCGTATTGATCGACTACCTGAAAGGTTTTGACGGCGGCCATACGCGAACGCTTGACCTGATTATAGAAAAGGAACTGCCGTTTGGAATCAACTACTATATTTACCAAGAACTTTTGCAGGGGTCACGAACAATCCAGGAATTCCAAAAACTCAAGGAATACTTGGAGACGCTGACTTTCTATGGGTTGAGGTATGGGAAAGAATCTTACGAACACGCTGCCTACCTTAACTTCGTCTGCAGAAAATCCGGAATAACTATTCGAAGCACCATCGATCTTTTAATCGCACAGACAAGCATAGAAAATGATTTACTGCTGCTTCACCATGACAGCGATTTTACGAATATGGCTACGGTCATCAAGGAACTTAAAATCTACGAAATCTAAAAAAACCGCAGCCCGATGACGGTCGCGCGAAACGACGGCATCGGGCTGCGGCATTAAGAAACAGTAACCGAAAATAAGCTCAACCGATATTCAGGATTCCCTTGTAATTCTTCATGAAGAACGCGCTTTCGCTCTGGATGTACGAGGCTGCGGCCTCGGCGCGGGACTGCATCTTCTCGATGAAGGTTTCCGCCACCAGTATCTTGCGCTCCGAATGCCGCGCGTCCCGCAGGAACAGCCAGGCAATGATGATGTCGGTGGTCATCTCGACGAGGCGCCTTGAGTGGAAGCTGGTGACTTCCTCGTTTGCGGCTTCCTTGACGAACAGTATGGATTTCTCGAGCTGCATGCGCGCCTTCTCGATTCCCTTTACCAGGTGCGCCGGCGTATTGGACCAATCCTCCGAGGCGTACTCGTCCATGATGCCCGTAGCCACGCCGGACATGACGCTGCCGATGGCGGCGACGACCTGGAGCTGGGTGGTGCCTTCGTAGATATTGGTGATGCGCGCGTCGCGGTAATGGCGCTCCACGTTGAAGTCCTTCATGAAGCCCGTGCCGCCGTGGATCTGTATGGCGTCGTAGGTTACCTTGTTGGCCATCTCGGTGTTGTAGGCTTTCGCCAGCGGGGTGAACAATGCCGCGAGCCTGTTATATTTTTTTATATCGGCTTTGAGCTCGTCGGAGCGCTCGGGGTGATGCTCCAGGACGCGCTCCATGCCTTCCTTGAGGTCAACGATGCGCGAGGTCTCGTACAGCAGCGTGCGAGCCGCCTCGATGGAGATTTTCATTTCCGCGAGCATCTCGTACACGGCCGGGAAGTTGATGATGGACTTGCCGAACTGCTCGCGCTCGACGGCGTATTTGACGGCCTCGCGATAGGCGGCCTCGGCGATGCCGACGCCCTGCGACGCCACCGACAGGCGCGCGGAGTTCATGAGCCACATGGTGTACTTGGAAAGACCGCGACCGCGCTCGCCCACGAGTTCAGCGGGGGCGTCGTTAAACTGCATCTCGCAGGTGGGCGAGCCGTGTATGCCGAGCTTTTCCTCAACGCGGCGAAGCTTCGTGCGCTTGTCGCGCTCGTAGAGGAACATGGACAGGCCGCGGGCGCCTTCGCGGTCCTCGCTCCTGGCAAGCACCAGGCCGATCTTGCCGCAACCGTTGGTGATGAAGCGCTTGACGCCGTTCAGGAGCCACTTGCCGTCCGGACCAAGGGTAGCCTTGAGGGTTACCGCCTGCAGGTCGGAACCGGCGTCGGGCTCGGTAAGGATCATGGCGGAACCTTCGGCGCCGGCGGCCAGGATGGGTATGATGCGGGCTTTCTGCTCTTCGTTTCCGAAGCGCTCGAGCGTCTCGCCGATGTCCTGCTGGAGGCCGAGGTTCAGGAAGGATGCGTCGCCGCGGGAGAAAATCTCGCCGCACATGGTCATGATGGTAAGCGGAATATTGAGGCCGTTGTACTTGCGCGCGAAGGTCATGCCGGTAAGCTCGGCCTTGCGCATCATTTCCCAGGCTTTTGCCGTGGCGGGGGCGAATACGACTTCGCCGTCCTTCAGGTGCACGGCGGTGGCGTCCACTTCCGCCGCGAACGGAGCCATGTACTCTGCGGCGATCTGCCCGACGATCTCAAGCGTGCGCTGATAGTTGTCCTTGGCGTCCGCGACGTCTTTCGGCGCGTGCGCGTAGGTTCCGGCCTCGGCGAAATCGTCCTCGTACAGCTTTACGATGCGATCGATATCCATAGTCTTCAGGTGAAAGAGGAGATCCTCGTTGTCGTTAAGAAAATTTTCCATGATCTTCCTCCTTATGCCTTGTTCTTATAAGCTTTGATGAAGGCCGGAATGACCTCTTTAAGGTCGCCCACGATGCCGTAGTGCGCGATCTGGAAGATGGGCGCGTGCGGGTCGGTGTTGATGGCGATGATGCGGGACGATTCCGCCATGCCCGCGCGGTGCTGGATGGAGCCCGAAATTCCGCAGGCGATGTACAGCTTGGGGCGCACGGTGGTGCCGGTCTGACCGACCTGATGGGCCTTGTCCACCCAGCCCGCGTCCACCGCGGGGCGGCTCGCGCCGACCTCGGCACCCAAAGCCTGGGCCAGCTTAACGATAAGCGCGAAGTTTTCTTTACTACCTGCGCCTACGCCGCCGGACACGATGATCTGCGCGCCTTTGAGGTTTACCGTCTTGGCTTCCTTGACGCATTCCAGGATCTCGGACAAAAGGAGGTCCGCGCCGATCTCGGGCTTGATCTCCACGATCTCGCCCTTGTAGGCCGGCCGCTGCGGCGTTAGCTTCATGACGCCCTCGCGCACCGTGGCCATCTGGGGCTTTTTCTCAGGCGATACGATCGTAGCGATGATGTTGCCGCCGAACGCGGGGCGGATCTGGTACAGGATGTCCTTGAACATGGTGCCCGAAAGCTCGTGGTCGCCTATCTGCAGATCCGTACAGTCGGCCGTAAGGCCAACCTTGAGGGAGCTCGCGATGCGCGGGCCGAGGTCGCGGCCCGTGGTGGTGGCGCCGTACAAAACGATTTGCGGCTCGCGGTCCTTGATTATGTCCACCATTACCTTGGTATAGGGAAGAGGCGCGTAATGGGCAAGCTTGTCGTGGCTGACGCAGTTTACCTGGACCACGCCGTAGGGAACCAGCCTGTCGGACTGCTTCCTCATGTCCTTGCCCAATACGGTGGCCTCGACGCTTACGCCCAGCCTGTCAGCCAGCTCGCGCGCCTTGCACACCAATTCTATGCTTACGTCGGCGATCACCCCGTCATCCTGCTGGATGAACACCATGACGTTGTTTTTGGTCTTCATGCGTTTCTCCTGTCAGCCTATCGTGTGGTCGGCTATAAGTTCGTGGACGAGGTGGCCGATGCCTTCCTCGGTATTGTCGATCATGCGGATGTCCTGCGCGGTAAGCACCACGGAGTCGATCTTCTTGACTTTGGTAGGCGAGCCGGCGAGGCCGCAGGCCTGGGGATCGGCCTTGATGGCCACGATGTCCCAGAGCGCGATTATCTCGTCGTCCTTGCAGGCGCTGGTGCTCATGTAGCACTCGTCGTAGCTGGCCTCGTTCGTGGCGGTTGCGGTGGCGTTCTTGTAGGCCATGACGCGGCGCGCGGACGGGGGCCTCGGGGAAAAGCCTTCGTCGGTGAAGGTGAGCAGCACCGGCATCTTGGAGCGTACGATCTCGTAGCCGTTCTCGATGGAGCGACGCGCGGTTATTTCTTTTTTCTTGGCGTCCACTTTGGTAAAGTCCGATACGCAGGTAATCTGGTTGATTCCCAGCTTTTCCGCGGTCTGGGGCCCTACCTGAGCGGTATCGCCGTCGATGGCCTGCCTGCCGCAGAACACCAGGTCTACGCCGCCGACCTTGTCGATGGCGCACTTGAGCGCGTACGAGGTAGCCAAGGTATCCGCACCGGCGAACTTGCGGTCTGAAATCAGCGCTACGAAGTCCGCACCGCGGTAGAGGCTTTCTTTAAGAACCTGGGCAGCGCTGGGTGGGCCCATGGTGATAACATTGACACGAGTGTCGGGATACTGGTCCTTCACGGTAAGCGCAGCTTCGAGCGCGTGAAGGTCTTCCGGATTGAATATTGCCGGCAGCGCGGCGCGATTCACGGTTCCATCGTCTTTCATAGCTTTGCCGGTAACATTTTTGGTGTCCGGCACCTGCTTGACGAGCACAACGATATTGAGGCCCATCGATTCCTCCTGTATTAGTCGGTAAAAATAATTGAGACCTCCAAAAACTTCAGTTTTGAGAGGTCAACCAATAAAAACCTGATTCCTGTAAGGAATCAGAATGGAACCTGAAATAACCAACCGGGTCATTTCAAGTTCCCATATTCTTTTGATCGAGACCGGGCTTAAATTCAGCCCAAACGCAAAAGACGTGACATGATACTCGCAGATGTCAAAAATGACAAGATGGCTTTTTCTAATTATAAAAAGTAGAAAAGCCGTAAAATGACCAAAGCGTTACACGTGCTTATTTGGTAACAAGCTGCAAAGCCACAGGCACATAGGCATTGACCGGTTGCCCTTTAATCAGCGCGTTCGCGGTGTCCACGCCCAGTATGCCTATGAGGGCAGGCTGCTGGGCAATGGTAGCGGCCAACATTCCGGACTGGAGGGCTGCAAGAGCTTCGGCAGTGGCATCGAAGCCTACGACTACGGCTTTTTTACTAAAAACCAGAAGCACCTTGAGCGCTCCGAGGGCCATCTCGTCGTTCTGCGCGAAAACTGCGTCGATCGCGGGTTGCGACCGGAGCTCTTCGGCCATTATCGCGGTTGCCTTTGCGCGGTCGAAATCAGCAAAACGGCGAGATACAATCCGTATGTCAGAGGCCGCGATCGCGTCTTCGAAACCTTTCCCTCGATCGCGCGCGGCCGAGGTATCCTGTATCCCGACGAGCTCCAAGACGTTTCCCTTGCCACCAAGAACTTTAACGAGATATTCCCCGGCCATACGCCCGCCTGCGCGATTGTCCGATGCCACGTGCGAGGCCACGATTCCCTTCGTCGCCTCCCGGTCAAGCGTGATTACCGGAACTTTCTGCCGGTTGGCGAGCTCTATCGCTCGGTAAGCATTTTCAGAGCTCGTAGGGTTGAGAAGTACCACCGCCGGTTTCTTGGATAAAAGTTCCCTGACGGCGGCGACCTCGAGATCGGAATCGTTGGCGGAATCGTAAACGGCCAATTCAATGCCGAGGGCGGCCGCCTCTTTTACGGCTCCGTCGCGGAGCGAGCCGAAAAACGGATTTTCCAGGCTCGAAATAACGAGGCCAACCAGCGGCTTGGCTTTCGGTGCGGTCGGAAAGCACGAAATGAGCAATCCAGCCAGAAATAACACGATAGGCTTGAACACGTTGTTCTTACCGGGACGTTTCATGCACAACCTCCGCGCTTCATGGTGAACTTCCATCCTGGGGCAAGGGAAATGAAAATTCCACCTTTGTCCCACCGCCGCCCGTGACGGACAACATACCGTCAAGTTGCTCGGCGAGGATGCGGACGAGCTTGAGTCCCAGCGAGCGAGGCTCGTCACCTGCGCAATCCGGGCAACCCACTCCGTCATCCAGTACGGTAAAAACGTAACGAGCCCCGGACGCGCAGAGCCTCACCGCGATAGTACCGCTGGTTCCAGCGACCGGAAAGGCGTGGGTAAAGGCATTTGAGACGAGCTCGTTCGCCACGAGCGCGAAGGGCATGGCCCGCGCTATATCGAGCGTTTCGTCTGCGAAATCGCAGGATACTTCCACCGAGGAGTCGCGGCCTGCGGAGAGTTCGGCTACGAGCTTATCCAAAAAGGGTTTCAGCCGCACCTTGGAAAGATCGGCATCGGACTCGAGCGCCTGGTATACGAAGGCCATGGTGCGTGCTCGGGCCTGCAGGGCCTTAAGCGTGCGACCCGCAGAAGCGTCCTCGGTTATTTCCACCTGCTGCTCTATGAGAGCCACCAGTATCTGGAGGTTATTCATGACGCGGTGGTTTATCTCGTGGAGAAGCGATGATTTCTCCTCGAGCGCGGCTTCGATCTTCGCCGTTCTCTCGCTTATTCCCCGCTCGAGTTCCTCATTCAAGGCCAGCTCCCGCCGCCTGATCTGCGCTGCCTTCAGGTGCGTGCGAACGCGCGCGACCAGCTCGGCGGAATCGATCGGCTTCGTGACGTAGTCGGCCGCCCCGAGATCGAACGCCCTGGTCTTGTCCAGCCCCGTCGCCAGGGCGGAAAAAAATATAACAGGCAATTCCCGCCAGCGGTCGTCGGCCTTAATCTTGGCGCAGGCTTCGTAGCCGTTCATGCCGGGCATCATGATATCGAGCAGGACAAGGTCCGGCCGCACGATCGGCAGCTTTTCCAGGCACGCGGCGCCATTGGTCGCGACCAGGACTTCGTAGCCTTCAGCCATGAGGATGCGCCTGACCAGCGCGATGACCGAGGGCGAATCGTCTACGACCAATATCTTTTCATGCGCTCCGGATCCGATCATGAACCCTCCCCCGCCGCGACCAGGCGAACTATGCCGGCCTCGTCGTAACGGTCAATCAAGCAGGTCAAGCGTTCCGCGAAGCCCTGGCGGCCATCCTTGGCAAGCGCCTCGGCAATATTCTCAAGCTCCGCGTAATCGCCCCGGCGCGCGGCCGCGGCTATCGAATCCAGGCAGGCCCGATCAGGAGGCAATTCATCGGCGGTAACTATCTTGCGTTTCTCAGTCCACGTTAAGCCCAAGAGCGGACCTATCTTTGCCAGAAGCACTTGGATGTCGACAGGTTTCTTGATGAATACATCGCATCTCTCTATGAACTCGCTCTCGCTCTCGGCGATCGAAGCGGACAGGCCGATTATCGGCGGAGCCGAAGAGCCCAGTCTTGCGCGGAGGGCAGCAATGAAACCCAGACCGTCCAACCTCGGCATCTTAAAGTCCAGAAGCACGAGGTCTACGCCCGAGGCTGCCGCGTCAAGCGCCTCGAATCCATCGCGAGCCTCAAGGCACTCGAAGCCGAGCGGCTCGAGATAAGCGCGCAGGAGGGTCAAACTGCCGGGATTATCATCGACGCTTAGAATGCGTTTCCGGGGGCCTTCGTATCCGGCGATTATTCCAGCCTCTATAAAATTCCCATTCCCTTTGCCGTCAGTAGCTTGCAGAGCCATAGTCGCGACGAACACGGAGCCTTTCCCCGTTTCGCTCGTTACGACTATAGTCCCTCCCATCATCTCGGCCAGGCTTTTGGATATTGCCAGACCGAGACCAGCCCCTTCCACGTATTCGCTTTCGCCCCGGACTCGCTCGAACGGCCGAAAAATATAATCGATCATGTCCGGCGCGATTCCCGGTCCTGTATCTTCCACCCGAACCGTCAGGATGCCGGAATCGTAGTAAAAGGAAACCCGTACCCTTCCCTCTTTCGTGTATTTGACCGCGTTGCCTGCCAGGTTGAGCACGACCTGCTTTACCCGCCGATAATCTCCCAACAACCGATCCGGGAGCGGCTCTATGACCACGACATCAAGCCCGAGGTCCTTTTCCTCGGCTTTCGGAGAGAGTACGGCTTGCACGAACTCGACGAGGGAAGAAACCCCGAACGGCGCAATTTCAAGATCGAAGCGCTTTGCCTCGATCTTGCTCGTATCAAGCAAGTCCTCGATGATCCCCATCAGATGGGAGCCGGCTTCGTGGATTATACGGCATTGCCGCCGCTCCGCCTCGCCTAGCCGTTGCTCAAGGGAAAGTATCTGCGAGAAACCCAAAATAGCGTTGAGCGGCGTGCGAAGCTCATGGCTCATATTTGCGAGGAATTCGCTTTTTGCCTTGCTTGCCCGCAATGCCGAATGAAGGTACGATTCCACGCGCGCGTGCGCGAGGTCGAGCTCGCGATTCCTGCGCTCGAGTTCCTCAGTTCTCTCACCGACGAGCCGCTCCAAGTTCGCGTTCAGACCGAGGAGTTCTTCCATTTGAAGCAATATTTTCCGCCCCGTTTCGTCCAGGACTTGCCCAAGATCGGAAAACTCGGCGTAGAACGTACCCTCGACGCGCTTTGAGTAATCGCCGGCTTCGTAGGACTTGGCGACATCGTAAAGACGGGAAAGCGGCGAACCAAGCCTGGAGCGCAAGGCAACGCGAAGACCGGCAACCGTCGCAAGCAGGGAGACCGACAGGACGCCGAGAATCGCAAAAACGGTTCTGAGGATCGATAGGCTTGCGGTGCGGTCGCTATACACGAATTCGACCCTGCCGACCAAGGCATCCCCATTCCTCAGTTCTAAAGATCGCTCCAGGAATCCGCCGATCCCGATGATCCGTCGCCCCGGGGACGCGTACAACACGGCGCCTTTGCCGTCCATGACGCGAAGAGAGACGACATCTTCGGAACTAGCGGCCGTGTTCGCGACCAGGGCGATCATGTCTTGCGTATAGGTCCACAGCCTATGGTCGAGCTCTTCCGCAAGGTATCCCAAAGGCAGCGCAAGCGCTCCGGATAAATAACTTTCAAGCCTTGCCACGTTCGCATTCAGGTTGCTCCGAATGATCGTCGCGGAGATGAGGGAAAAAACAATGGTGGAGGCGATGGTCGCCGCGGAGAATATTGCGATCAGGTCGAACAGGATCCGAGTGGAGAGCGAACGCGAATTCCGAGACCTCATCGCTTTCCTTTCCGGCTGCCAAGCTTGGTATTCGACTCTCGAAACCGCAAGACTCCGTAAGCAACTAATTGGACATCATCGTTGCTCAAAGCAACAGAGTTCTTACTAAGTATTGGTAATTAATGTATAGCTGTCAAATCAGGCAGCTTCGCAGCTACATCACGGCCTTGATATATGGGAGCTTTCCAAGCTCGGCGTAGGCATCGTGCAGGGAATCGCGGTTCAGGAAAGTAACCGGGATGGCTAGCCTGCGGTACTTTAAGCTGTCCGTAGGAAGGCGACGGGCCGCCGAAGCGCGCGCGCCGCATTCGGAGAGTATTCTCGCCGCGTCCGCCTCGACAAGCATATCACCTTCAATTAAATAGATAACGCGCAGATCGAACGTAATCGGAAACTTTAGTTTCTCGCCGGAATCCCCCGAGATATCATCAATCGTTGCCATGAGACGCCTCTGAGGGAATCGCATCAAAATCCGGCAGGTTTTTTTCAACGTCGCGGATTGAAGGCAGGAGGAACGCCATAAAACCGACGATGGATACTGCCAGGCCGCACAGCACCAGGATAAAAGCCGAACCGGAGCCAGGTCCGGTTCCGGACACAAAAGAAAACCAGGCGGCTTTTTCAGGATTCGACGCCATGGGCTCAAAGACCAAATCTGACAATAGACCACCTAATAGAGGCGCGATCGGCGTAACCAGCCAGCTTATGAGGCGCCTGGATGCGAACACCTTTCCTTGAATATCGGGAGCTACCTTGGCCTGCCACACTGCCTGGCTGGAGGCATTGGCTATGGCGCCGAATACGCCACCGGAAACCGCGGCTATCAGCCAGAGCGCCTGAAAATTACCGATGCCAAAAAACGAGGTGCCAAAGAAGCCTATGCCTACCATGCCCAGCGCCACTCCGGTGGTCCGGCGCTTAAAGCCCTTCCAGACGCTCATGAGCAGGCCGCCTGCCACCGCACCGGCGGACATGACCGCGAAGACAAGACCCAGCGTTGCGGAGGCCGAACCGGTGCGCGCAAGCACCATCGGCGCGATGAGCGTGTTTCCCATGCTGGCAAACAGGTTTACGCCTAGAAATACGAACAGCAAATCCCGGAGCCCCGGCCGGCTGAAAATGTACTTGAATCCGTATACGGCTTCCTTGAAAATGGAACCGCGCGCGGCATCACCTTCCGTCGTTCGAGGAGGATTAGGAATGGCGACCGCGGACAGCGCAAGCAAGGCGATTATGAAGGTTGCTAAATCGATAGCGAGGATTCCGCCCAGCCCCAGAAAGGGAAGCAGGAGACCGGCGAGTATGGGCGCCAGGATGTTCGGGGCGGATTCCATGAGGCCAAGCATGCCGCTGGCACGCGAAAACTGCTCTTTTGGAAGCATGACGCTGACGGCGGCGCTATAGGCCGGCCACTGGAAGCTATTGCCTACGCCGTTGAGCGAAGCGGCCAGAAACAGGTGCCAGAGCTCCAGGTGTCCACCTGCGTTCATGATTATAATGAAGATTGTGCCTAAAACCGCCACAAGATCACTCATGGCCATCATGAGTTTGCGCGAATGCCGGTCGATAAGAGCGCCTGCCAAAGGGGAAATCAGTAAAAACGGTACTAAATAAAAAACCTGTACGGCCCCCATGGCCGTTGCGCTTCCGGTTTTCTGGAACGTCCAGATGCTCAGGGCGAAACCGGTCATTCCCGAGGCTAAAATCGACACGATTTGGCCTGCCCAAACCAAAACGAACGCTTTAAATCCTTGTAGTTTCATATAGCAACCTTTCCGGATAGCCCTGCCCAGATTTTATAGCTGAAACGATGCTTTTTGTCGATGGACTCGAACGATTGGTACCAACGACTTGCCTAAATTTTTAAAAAGCCGTACTATAGCGGGGTCTTAGGCACTGCGCGCACCGCGGTTTCTTCTAATATAAGCCACTATACGCGACAGGCCACACATCACACATCTAAAGGAGCCAGAAATGGCCACTACCAAGAACATGGTTATGATTGACGGCAACACTGCCGCCGCACATGTAGCACACGCGTGCTCCGAGGTGATCGCGATCTACCCGATTACCCCGTCATCCCCCATGGGCGAGCTCTCCGACGAATTTTCCGCCCAGGGTCGCAAGAATATCTTTGGAACCATCCCCTCGGTAGTAGAAATGCAGTCTGAGGCCGGCGCGGCAGGCGCGGTACACGGCGCCCTTACCACCGGCGCGCTTACCACTACCTTTACAGCGAGCCAGGGCCTCCTTCTCATGATTCCGAACATGTACAAGATCGCCGGTGAATGCACCAGCGCCGTATTCCACATCGCAGCCCGCGCAGTAGCCGCCAGCGCCCTGTCCATCTTCGGCGACCACCAGGACGTCATGGCAGCGCGCATGACCGGCTGGGCGATGCTCGGCGCAGCCAGCGTCCAGGAAACCATGGACATGGCCCTTATCTCCCATGCGTCCACCCTTGAAGCCCGCGTTCCCTTCCTCCACTTCTTCGACGGTTTCCGCACCTCCCATGAAGTCCAGAAAGTCGAAGAGCTTTCCTACGATATCATGAAGCAGATGATCAACGAAGAGCTCGTGCGCGC
>CAZAJF010000046.1:0-30182 GCA_964485395.1 uncultured Treponemataceae bacterium
GCCGAGCTCCAGGCGCACGCCCGATGCGACTGGATATTCACCACAGGGGGAACCGGACCCGCCCCGCGCGACGTTACCCCGCAGGCAACCCTGAAATTCATCGACCGTGAAATGCCGGGACTCGCCAACCTGCTCCGTACCGAGTCGCTCAAGGAGACGCCGTACGCGTGCTTCAGCCGGGGCGTCGCGGGGATGAAGGGCAAGACTTATGTGGTCAACGCCCCGGGCTCCGTCAAGGCTGCGTCTTTGTGCGCCGCCATTTTCGCACCGCTTCTCGAACACGGCCTGGATATGGCGCGCGGCGAGGGACATGGCTCCCATGGCGCAAAACATAAGCACTGATATGGTCTAGTCTGAGATTCTGTTTTTGCGCTTGACAATATATAGAATTCAATATATATTGATTATACTAAAGTATTGACGTTATATCGGAGGAAATCATGGGTAAATCACTGGCGGAAATGATCCGCAACGGCGCTAAAATCATCGATGTCCGCAGCGCGGAAGAATTCGAGGATGAGCATTTTCCGGGAGCCGTGAACATTCCGGTAAACGAACTGCAGAGACGCATGGCCGAGCTCGGCGCGAAAGACGGTTCGATAATCATGTATTGCGCATCAGGCGCCCGAAGCGCCGCCGCAATGCGCGCCGCCTCGGCAGCCGGCTATAAAAACGTGATGAACGCCGGCGGTCTCTCGGACATGCCCGCCTGATTCAGAACGATGAAGCGGACCGCTGGGGGTCCGCTTCATCATTTCACCTCAAGAGAACAAAGCCTCGACGGCGGCCACCACGGTATCGCACAGCGAGTCTGCTTCGCGGCGCACCTGGGCCGCCTGTACCTTCATGTTGGCTACATATATGGCGTCAGTGATCGTACCTAAATTAATGAGCACGTTCAGCGCCGCCCCGTGAACTCCCGCCCGCGCCATCAAAGCCGCGACTCCCGCATCGGAAGCGGAATTCTTGTTCCCCTTGACGGCTTCAGCAGAAAGTTTCAAAGCCTCGAGACAGGCCCGCGCAGTTTCGAGCGGAACGTTGGCCGCGGCTTTGTAGCCTTCCTGGATGGTGGCTTCGCGGATCTTTTTTTCTTCCGGAGTATTCTTCGGAAGCTTGCCGGCTTCCATCACGGCGTTGAAGGCGTTGGTGTCTTCGTCCACCGCCCGGGCAAGCTGTTCCTTCACGGATTGCGCCCGTACCGCCATGTCAGACATGGTTCCCCATACGGACTCGTAGCCTTTCTTGCCCACGGTGAGGTTGGCCACCATCGCGGACAATGCGGCAGCAAGTGATCCCGCGAGCGCCGCGACGGAGCCGCCGCCGGGAGCGGGAGATTCGCTGGAAACTTCGTCCACGAAACCCTTGGCGGAGAGGGCCATGAGCGGAGCCGGAACCTTGGCGGTATACTCGATTATCTTTTTATCAGGGTCGAAAGGCGCCACGGAATCCAGGCCCATGGACCTGATGGCAAGCTCTACGAGCTCGCATTCGGGGGCTCCCTGGCTCTTGCCGGTTTTTTTAAGATAATACCGGCCGGCCTCCACGAGCGGCGCCAAGGGCATCAGGCCCACGACCTCGCTGCCCGTTACGTAAAGGCCCAGCTTCTCGGCTTCCTGCTTCGCGGTTTCATAGACGATATGCAGAGGAGTTTCGAGGTAATTGGTAAGGTTGATGGATACCTGGGCGCAGCGGTATGACTCTATGTACCAGCCGATGGCGCGCACGTGCTTTAAAAGCCCTGGAACCTTGACCTGGTTGCCCTGCGCGTCCTTCATGATGTTGCCCTGCGCGTCACGGGCCGCTTTGCCGCCCTCGCGGATGGTAAAGGCCACGTCGTTGGCCAGTTTCTTGTCGCGGGTGTTCAGGTTTACGTTGTAGGCTATAAGAAATTCACGTGCGCCTACGACCGTGGCGCCCCAGGCGGGCACGAATTTTGACGGGCCGTAATCGGGCTTCCACTCGGGTTTCTTCAGTTTTTCGGACAGAGCCTCGTATTCGCCCGAGCGGATATCCGCAAGGCTCTTGCGCTCAGGTCGGCTCGCCGCGTACTCGTAGAGGTAGACGGGAACGTCGAGCGCCTCGCCGATGCGCTTGGCGGTTTCCTTTGCCAGGGCGACGCATTCGTCCATGGTTACGCCGGACACCGGCACGAAGGGACATACGTCCAGGGCTCCCATGCGCGGATGCGCTCCGGAATGCTTGCTCATGTCTATGAGCTTGCCGGCGCAGACGGCGGCGCGTACGGCTGCCTCGACGACCGAAGCGGGCTCTCCCACGAAGGTGTATACGGTGCGGTTCGTATCCGCGCCCGGATCCACATCCAGCAAGGTAACCCCCGATACGGCGCTGATTTCCCTGGATATCGCCTCGATAACGGACTTGTCGCGCCCTTCGCTGAAGTTGGGGACGCATTCTACGAGTTTACGTACGGCCATGGTTTACTCCTCATGAATTTTAAGGTCTTCAGTATACCATAAGCTTTCTCGCCATGTCATTCTCCCCGTCGCTCTACTTCATTGCAGAAATTGAAATGCCCCATTGCCTCGGGGTGATTTTGCATGGTATCACCGACTCATGGAACAACGACCAGAATTCACTTTCCGAAAAATTACGCCGGAAGACAAAGCCTCCGTAACGGCGCTTTGCGCAAAAATCTGGGACGGCGACGATTACCTGCCTAAGCGCTTCGATTCCTGGGTAGCGGAAAAAACAGGCAGCTTCAACGCATGTCTTTATGAGGGCAAGCTGATAGGTCTTGGGAAACTAAGTTTTCTGTCGCCCGGGCATGCCTGGCTGGAAGGACTGCGAAAAGATCCCGACGTCAAGGTACGAGGCGTGGGCAAAGCGCTGTGCCGGCATGCGCTCGGACAGCTGCGCGCCATGCAAGGCCTGAAATCCATCCGATTTTCCACCTATGCTCTCAATGTCGAATCCATAAGCCTGAACGAGAGCCTGGGCTTCGTCAGGGTGGAAACCCACTCGGTAAAATCCAAAAAAATGCCTGGTCCGGATACGGGCAGCGCTACGGCCGACAGCCTGAATACAGGCATGTATACCCCGCGAAAAATCGCCGATCCCAAAGTATCGATAGCCTTGATGCGCGAACAGGGCTGGTTCAAGAACTTCGTCTGCTTTTCATGGAAGGCCTACCCGGCGTCGGATTCCGCCCTTGTGGAGCGCCTGATGGCGAAGGGCCTGCACTTCGAGGTGCTGGATGCCGCAGGAAAGACGCATGGGTCGATCTGGTACAACGACGACGCGGAAGAGCGCCACATCAAGATCGTGGGAATGCAGGCGGATTCCACGGTGGCGGCGCGCGCCTTGTTCGCCGTCGCGGAGGAAGCCTGCCTGCGTGCCGGTTACGATTATATCGAGGCCATGGTTCCGCCGCGAAAAACGCCGATGGAATTTTTCGCGGCGGCAGGATACGAAAGCTGGGAGCGGGAAGACGACTTCTGCATCTACGAGTTGCCGCTTAATCTATTGAAGAATTTTTAATGCCCCGGCATATTTTTTGCATTCGCGGTTTCCCATTGATCCGGCACAGCCTTTATCATGAGAGTGCCCCTACCGCACCGGGTTGCTTGCGTCGCCTTTAAGTCGCAGACTCCCCCGTGACCTTTTGGGCGTGAATAAACTTTTCCAGGTTTCGAGCGATGACGGGAATGTAACTGTCCAGGACTTCCCTGTCGTCGAGCGACAAAAATCTCGATAGCGCCGCGTATGACTCGTCAGTTTTTTCACCGGCGAGCATGAGAGACACTTCTTTCTCGTCGAAGCTGCCGTGCGTTTCCATGTTGTTTCGAAACGGGGCATTCTCGGGACAGTTCCGCTGGCAGGCTATGCATCCCACCGAGGCGTTGAAACAGGCAGGCGGTATCCATTCGGGGATCTCTCCTTCGACTTCATTGAAGAGCGTCACGCACCTGCCTACGTCGATTACGCCTAATTCGTGAGGTATCGCGCCCGAAGGGCAGGAACCGGCGCATAGCCGACAGGACTGGCATGTATCAAGGAATCGAGGCGCGCCGATTGCGGCTTCGGCGTCTTTCTCGACAAGATCGCTCCAGAATACGAGCAGCGTAATACCGGTACCCATACCTGGAACATAGATGATATTGTTGCGTCCATAGCGGCCGAGGCCTGTCCATGCCGCAAGGTATTTCGCAGGAAGCAGATAACCTTCTTCAAGCCTGGTTTCGCAGCCGGGCGCCAGGATTTTAGCGAGCTCGGCCTTGACGTCGCCCTGGCGCACTTTCATCCGGTAGTACTGCGGCGGCTGGACGATCTCCATTTTTTTACCTTCGTACGAAATAGGGACGAGCCGCGGAGGAGTTTCAAGCGCCGCAACTATGATTGATGTCGCGCATTCGAAACCCTCCGGTGGAGTTATGCTCATTTCAGCTATGTCATTTCTGAACAATTCGTTTTTACTCGCCTTTTCAAGATGCAACTTCCACGAATCGAACATGGCCTTGATTCCAGGCACTCCCATCGTCACGTAAGAAACTTTCCTGTCTTTGACTCGTATGGTTCCTGTCATGCGATCCTCCCTGCACTCTACGTCATCGCCGGCAACGCCCCTGATTCTCATACTCCTGGACGGTTTGATAGCCAATGACCGTGTAACGAGTTGACTTTAGTTCAAAATTGAACTAAAGTCAACTACTAGTTTCCTTTTATGCTTTTAGCGTTCCCGGGAACGGGATGGTACAAGGAACCTATAAAAACCCTTATAACTTGTCAAGTTTCCCCCAGAGATCGCCCAGCCTTTTATTATGCTCCTCCAGCTTCTTGGCTAAATCGCGCGCCAGCTCGTAATCGCGCGCGTCGAAGGCGCGTTCCATTTTTTTTTCGTACGCTTCCTTTCCCCGCTCCATTTCATTGATTTTTTCCTCCAAGGCATGAAGCGACGATTTAATTTCAGGATCCAAAGCCTTGCCCTTTACGTAGCGGGACCGATCCTCCAGCTTGGCTTTCTGGCTGCCGCCCGCGGCTTGGCGGGAGCCTATGTCCCGCCAGTACTCACCGAAATTGCCCTCGTATTCCACGAATTTTCTATCGTCGATGAACACGACGCGCTCGGCGATCTTGTCCAGGAAATACCGGTCGTGCGACACGACCAACACCGTACCCTCGAAATCGGCCAGGGCGTCCTCCACTGCCTCGCGCGTGGGAATGTCCAGATGGTTCGTGGGCTCGTCCAGAACGAGGAAGTTCGCCTTCACGGCCGAGGCGCGCGCCAACTGCAGCCGATTCAGCTCTCCGCCCGAAAGCTGGGAAATTTTCTTGGTCAGGTCATTGTAATCAAAAAGAAACTTGCCCAGGTGCCCGAGCACTTCCCGGGAATTCGGCAGGAGCTTGAGGAACTCATCCTCGATGGTCTTGTCAGGATCGAACAGTTCCTGATGCTGCGAGCAGTAGCCCAACCTCATGCTGGGCCCTACTTTGAGTACCGCGTTATCCCAGGAGCCATCCCGGATCATGTCGCGCAGAAAGCTGGTTTTTCCGCAGCCGTTCCTGCCTACGAGGGCGACGCGCTCCCCGTTTAAAACATTGAAAGAAGCGCCGGAAAACAGGACCGTTTCTCCAAAGGCCTTGGAATATCCGTCCACGACGAGCGCGATATCCGCCCTGGAGGCATCCCCGAGAAAGGTTACTTTAGCGTCGCGGTTGCCGATGTCCGGCCGTTCGGTCGCCTCTTCGCGAACGCGCTCCAGCTTGCTCCGCCCGGCCCGCAGGCGCTTCCCCCACGCAGGGTCCGCCCTGGACCTGGCTATCTCGGCAAAGCGCCGTACCATTTCCTCGAGCCGCTCCACGTGACGCTTGTCAGCCTGCCACTGACGGCCTTGCGCGGCCGCGTTGCGCAATTTCTGCAAGCGGTAGCTTGAATAGTTACCCGTCCATTCGGTAAGTTCAGCCTTGTCCAGTTCCAGTATTATTTCAGCCACTTTATCGAGGAGCCTGCGGTCATGCGAAACCACGAGCACGGCGTGCGGCAAACCTGCGAGGAATTCCTCGAGCCATGCCAGACCGGCGGTATCCAGATGGTTTCCCGGCTCGTCCAGGATCAACAGGTCGGGCCTTAAAAGCAAGGCGCGGGCGAGCGATACGATATTCTTCTCGCCGCCCGAGAGCGAGCCCGCGGGATTTTCGCCCTTGCCTGCGAGGCCCACGCGGGCAAGGAGCCTATCCGCGTTCTCCCTGGCGTTATCCCCGTCCACCGCGTCGAAACTCTCGCGTACTGCTGCATAGTCCCGCATCGCGGCGGAGCTTGCGCGCTTATCGGGGTTGCCCATCGCCTCCGCGAGCGCATCGAGTTTTGCCTGCAAGGCATCGATGTCCCGACAGAGAAAATCGAAACAGGTTTCTCCTTCTGAAAAATCGGGTGCCATTTGGGGCACATACACGATGCGCGCATGCGGCATTATCGCCAACTGTCCGCGATAATCGTCGTCGATACCGGCCAATATCTTGAGCAGCGTCGTCTTGCCGCAGCCGTTCCTACCTACAAGCCCGTATTTTTTCCCTGTTTCGATTCCCAGCTCGATGTTTTTTAGTATGGGATCTCCGCCAAAATCCCTGGAGAGCCCCGATACACGAATGATAGCCATAAAATTTTCTCCTCGTTCCGCAGTAACCCGGGCTTCGCCATTGTTTGCTACGCAAAAAAAAACGCGCAGTCCCGTTTGAAGGACTACGCGGTGCAATGACTGGATATTTAAAAACTCAAATATCTCTAACGTCTTCCCCGAATAGACCTCCCCTGTAAGCAAGCGAGCCACCCGAAGAGCGAACCGCAAGTACGGAGGAAAGGTCTGCAAAGACGAATAAAGAATTCATGATCACCATGATATCACCATTTTAGCGCTGCGGCAAGCCATGGGGCTACCAGCGGATGGCCACGTAGCCAGTGCACAGTATCAGTGAAATTAACGTGAACAAGCTGCCGTATTTCGTGAATTCCTTGAAGGTTACCGGGTATCCGCTCTTGTTGGCGATGCCGGCGGACACGACGTTGGCTGAAGCCCCGATCAAGGTGCCGTTACCGCCCAAGCATGCGCCTAGGGATAATGCCCACCACAGAGGCTCGACGGCCTTGGTTCCCAGGGATGCGCCCAGATCCTTGATAAGCGGTATCATCGTGGCAACGAAGGGAATATTGTCCACGAACGCGGACAGAATGCCCGAAGCCCACAATACCACATATGTTGTCAAGCGCATGTTGCCGCTCGTTGCGCCTAGTAAGCTTTTGGAGATGGCCCCCATGAGCCCAACCTCGACCAAACCGGCAACAATGATGAACAGTCCGAAGAAAAACAGGATGGTGGACCACTCGATCTCGGCGAAGACGCCTTCTATGTTATCCAGGCGCGTGATGACAAGCAGAACCGCGGCGCCGGCAAGCGCGATGGTAGAAGGTTCCAAGTGCAGCGCGCTGTGCAGGAGGAAGCCGACGATGACCATACCTAGGACGATAAGCGTCTTTATGAGCAGCGGTTTGTCCTCGATAGCCTTGGACTCGTCGAATTCCATGATACGCGCCTTGCGCTCGTTGGTAACGTGGAGCTTTCCCCGAAACGCGATTGCCGCGAAGATGCAGAACGCAAGAAGCACGATAATTATGATAGGGGTGTTGTTCGTTATGAACCAGATGAAGCTTAGGTTGGCCGCAGAGCCTATCATGATATTGGGCGGGTCGCCGATGAGCGTAGCGGTTCCGCCGATGTTGGAGGCTATGGCCAGGGCAATGATGAACGGAACCGGGCTGGTACCCAGCTCCACCGCGATCAATATGGCAATTGGCACCACGATGAGCACCGTCGTGACGTTGTCCAGGAAGGCGGAGATTACGGCGGTAACCACGGACAGCAGCACGAGGATGGCCACCGGTTCGCCGCGGGCCAGCTTGGCTGCCTTGATGGCTATCCATTGGAACAGGCCTGTGCGCTTGGCGATATTCGTGATGATCATCATGCCTATCAATAAAAATATTACATTCCAGTCCACGGCCCTGAAGGCCGCTTCCTGACTCAGTATTCCCAGGATCACCACGATCATCGCTCCAAGGAGGGCGGCCGCGGTCTTGTTTACCGCCTCGGTCGTTATGGCAAAGTAAACCCCGGCAAATACGAGCAGTATCGCTATCAAATTGAAACTCATCAAAAAACTCCTACGCGCGCAGTACTTTGGACAGAATATCCATTGCGGAAACGATTCCGACGAGACGCCCCTTGTCGCAGACGGAAAAATGCCTCTTGTGCGTCTTGGCCATCTTGAGGGCTACGTCGACTACGGAATCATCGAGCTCAAGGACGCTCGCCGGTTTCTTCATGAGCTCCTGCACGAGCATGGTGGCTTCGTGCGTCAGAAAATCTTCCATGGGCTGCAATTCGTCCATGAACCTGAGATTGGAAATACGGCGCGCGTAATCCGGGATGGCGGCGTCGATCACGTCCAGCACGCTTATCTCGCCCACAAGCATTCCGTCGGCGTCTACGACCGGAAGATAGTGCAAAGCCTGGGAAAACATTTTGTCCAGAAGGTCTTTTACGGTTGCGTCATGCAATATCGTTTTGGGCGGGGAGGTCATCAGGTCGCTGATGTGCAAATCCTTCTGTACGATTATTCCGCTCTTCTCGAGAATTTCAATGAATCCCAAGCCCGTGTCGGCTCTGTAGAGTTTTTCCGAAAAACCGGCGTCGCCGGCGATTTTTGCGATTGCTGCCAGAATATGTATATACAGACCGGCAGTTCCGGAGCCGAGCAGCACCACCCAGATGATTTTTACCGGATCCAAGTCCGGTACTGGAATCGGAGTTTTAGGAATGACGGCTGCAATGATAATGTCGTTGAATCCCGGCAAGCGGGCATGGGGGATGGCGATTCCGCCGGGAAGTATCGTTCCGCCAAGAGCGACGCGATCCTTAATCGCCGTGGTTACGATGTTTTTCTGCAGAACCTGGCTGTTGCGATCTACTATGACCTGTACGGCCATGGCGATGGCATCGTCTACCGATTTACAGTCCGCTTTTGGAAAAACAAGCTGGGGAGCCATCAAACTGGAAAGCTTCATTGAGATACCTCCGATCGCAGGCACGAACCGTACCCAGACGATCAGAAAAGCTTATACCTCTCCAGAATGAATGGCAATACCCCCGACAGCAACATATGTTAACAGATGCGAAAGATTACAGGCTCGGGAACCGGGCGCGTAGCTTAAGACTCCTTGGTTTTTATAATTCTCCAAGCTTTATGCGCAGTTCCCCTAAAATCTTCGGAATTAGTCTGTGCGCTGATATCCACGATTGTTAAATCCGGAATCAGTTCGGGTTTCAGCTTGAATCCGCGCGCATTGCACGAAAAAAACAGTTCCCCTCCGGGAGACAAAACATCGGCGCAAGCCTGTACCAATTCGGGCCAATGTCGGTTAATGTCAAAAAAAGACTCGGTCTTTTTTGAGTTGGAGAAGGTCGGCGGATCGAGGATGATCAGATCATAGCGATCGCCTTTATTTTTCGCCGTGGCCAAAAAAGCCTGCACGTCGGAGCGGACGCTTTGATAGCGTTTTTCATCCAGTCCGTTCAGGCGAATATTTTCTTCGGCCCAGGCAAGATAGGTATTGGATAAATCCACGCCCGTTACCATGCCTGCCCCGCCCGCGAGCGCATAGACTGAAAAACTGCCCGTATAGCAAAACAAATTGAGGACGCGCTTTTCGGCCGCCTGGGCGCGTACGATGGAGCGCAAGGCGCGATGATCCAGAAAAAGCCCGGTATCCAGGTATTCGCTCATGTTCACATAGAATTTCAAGCCCGATTCACGCACTACCTGCCGAATAGTCTCTGTTTCCGCCCGTTCGTACTGTTCATCAAGGGCGAGCCGTTTTCTGCGCTTCACGAAAATGTTAGCGGAATCCACGTCCAAAACTTCGCGGATTGCCTCCTTCATGAGTTCCAGCCAGGCTGATTCTTCCGTTTCGGGCTTATCGTAGGGCCGCTCGTAGAGAAAAACCACGACATACCCTTCGTACAGGTCTATCGCGAGAGGGATTTCGGGAATATCCCGGTCGTATACTCGAAAGCAGGCAAGATCGAGCCTACGCGCCCATTTTTTGAGGTGTTTATAACGTTTCTGTAGGCGATTAGCCAGAAAACTTTTCTGTTCGAGATCTTTATCTTCCATTTTAACCTTGCCGCTCGTGGTTGAGCCTGAACTTCATGGAGAGCATGGCATAGCCTGACGAAAGGTCTTCGTTCTGCACGACTACATCTTCCGGCGTCTTTACCTTGAAGTTGGTGAAGTTCCAAATTGCCTTGATGCCCGCGTCGACAAGCTTGTCCGCCACCTGCTGCGCGGATTTGTGCGGCACGGTAAGAATCGCCATATAGATTCCAGATTTTTCGACTTTTTCCTTAAGTTCGTCAAGTGAAAATACGGGAACCCCATGGATCAGTTTTCCGACTAAAGCCTTGTCCGCGTCAAAAGCCGCGACGATATGGAGACCATGCGTGGTAAACCCGGGGAATCCGATGAGGGCGCTACCCAGGTTTCCAGCTCCTACCACTAAAGCATCGCGACGCTGATCCCAGTCCAGGAAGGATTCTATCGCGGCAATGAGCGGGATAAGCGGATAACCGCGCTTGGGTTTTCCGCTTACGCCCGTGATGGCCAGGTCTTTTCGTACCTGAATAGGCTCGAATCCGAGGTCGCGGGCGATTATCGTAGCGGATATATATTCATCGCCGAGTTCCAACGCTTGCCTGGCGGCAAGCAGATACGACGGAAGACGACGGATTGATGGAGCAAAGGATACTTTAAGTTTATTCACGGCAACTCCCCGTATCGGTATAAATAGAATTATATACAGTATGGCATACTTAGATCGATAAAAAAAGCACTTCTTACTAAGAAATTTCATAAATGCAGCAGGATTTATGAAACTGGGTGCACATTTTAAGGTAATTCCGGCGAATTTTAACTTATTCAGAGGAACTGAGCCGGTTTTAAGAGCTTATGCGGAAAAACTTATTGTACCGGGGGATATGCGCAACTATAGAGTACACGGTAGAAAAGGAAAAGCTCCTGTAAAACCGATGCGGTTGTACGGGAGCTTCCGATAAGAAAAAAATAAGCCCCGTGGAAAAAGGAGGTAAAACCACGGGGCTTGTATGATACCATTACAGAATCACTGTATAAATATACCGTTAAAACACATTTTATGCAAGCAGTTTCAACCTTTGACATCCAGGATGATCGTTTCTTTGCATAACAATATCGATCAAGTATCGCTGAAGAGATTTTGCACCATCGTATCGATGTCTTCCTGAGGAATATCGCTCCGCCGCTCGAATGCCAATTCCTGGTTAACCATGCGAAGCTTCCGCAAGAGACTGTAAATTATCACAAGGAGTATCTTGTTGCCCGCCTCGGGGTGTTTCTTGATAAATTGCACGAGCTCCTTGCGCTCTATTCGAATGATGGAAACATCGCCCTGACTGGTTACGGTAGCCGTTCGCTTGACGCTTAAAAAGATTCCAGCCTCGCCGAATACGTCTCCCGCCCCCAGCGTGTTGACATAGACCTGGTTGCCTTCCGCCTCGCGCACGGAAATGCTGACCGTACCCCGGATAATGCCGAAGAAAAAAGGACTCACTTCGCCCTCTTCGACTATGGGCTCCTCCTGCGAATAACTGAGAATTTCGGAGACGGCAAGCAGATCGAGAATTTCTCCGTCCGTCAGGAACTTGAAAGAGATTATCCTTCTAATATCCTCTATATATTGTACGTTTTTTACGATATCCGCCATTTGAGACCTCCCGATGCAATCCTTATTCCGCGTCGGCGTAGGCTTCCATGGAAACCCTGTCTCCGGCGCTCAAAACTCCCAGCGACTCGCATAACGCAAACAATTCGCGGACATGGAAAAAGGCTCCCAGCCGAATCCCCGCGCTTTCCATATCGCGCCGGCCTTGTTTTCCGCGCTCTATCAGCACGGCCAAATCTTCCACCACAAGCCCTTCGCCCCGTAGAATCTCGATGGCCTCCAGCTTGGAAGCTCCCGTAGTAATCAGGTCGTCCAGTAAAAGAACGCGTTCGCCTTGGGCAAAGGCGCCCTCTACCCGCACGCCGGTGCCGTGATCCTTGGCGGGCATGCGCGGCCAGATCATGGGGATGCCCGTTTTCAGCGAAACGGCGGTTGCCAGGGGAAGCGCCGCAGCGGGTATTCCCGCTATCCGGTCGTACTTTAAATTCTTCGCAACATAACTATAAGCTTCGGCTACCGCGTCCAGCAAGGCCGGATCGGCGATTACCCTGCGCAAATCGATATAAAACGGGGATATTTTACCGCTTTTCAGAGTAAAGGTGCCGGTCTTGAAACAGGCGGTTTCCACAAGCCCGCGCATGACCCTGCGCTTCAAGAGCTCAAGCGGATCGTAGCCCGAGCCGGTAACCGAGGAGGAACCAGGCTTGCCTTCAGCTGCTTTTTTCATCGTTTCCACGAAACCCTTCGCCGCGAGAGCGGGATCGGACGCCTCGGCGACGGCGCGCGCCACCATGGGAATGATACCCATGCCGTCGGGCCGTGCGCCCGCCGTCCAGGCCTTGCCGATATCGCCGCCCTGCGACCCGATGCCCGGAGCCAGGAACCAGGCTTTCGGGGTGGCGCGCCTAACCGCCGCCAACGCGCGCTCGTCGTTACCCGCCACCACGAGGCCTATAGCGTCGGACCAGGAGGCGCATTCCGCGGCAACGCGCGTGTATAAGGGTTCGCCGCCCACCATGATGTCCTGGAAGACTCCCGCGTTCGGGTTACTCGTCCTGGCAAGGAGAAACAGCGCCTTGCCTGGGTAGGCCAAAAATGGATCAACGGCATCGCGTCCCATATAGGGGCTCAAGGTAACGGCGTCGGCTTTGAGACTATCGAAGCAGGATGTGGCATACGCCTCGGCGGTGGGGCCGATATCGCAGCGCTTGGCATCCAGGATTACCGGGGTTTCATCGGGAACATAGGCGATTATTTTTTGCAGGAGCTCGAGGCCTTGCGGTCCGCAGGCTTCATAGAACGCGATATTCGGCTTATAGCAGGCAGCATAGGGAAGCGTGGCGTCCACGAGGCGCTTGGCCCAATCCAAAACCGTCGAGAGGTCGGCTCCGGCTTTGACGCGCGGGTCCAGGCCGACGCATAAAAGCGTACCTTTTTGTTTCCAGGAATTCTCGAGCCGCTCAAAAAAAGTCATGGTAAAACCTCCGGATTATTTGCTATGCGGGCTCAGACTAGCACGATTCTGATTTTCTAGTCAAATTGAAGTACAATCATGGTTAGGGTTTGCCGCAATTTGGACGAAATACTAAGGAAGCTCTTTTATTTTTTGTCATATGGGCGATGCTTTTTGGGGAGGAAAACGATTATGCGTATTCAGAGGCTTTCGGCTATGATGCTGGCTGCACTTTTTTGCTCCGGCCTTGCTTTCGCGCAAACCGCGCAGAAACAGCAATTGATCCTGGAATTCGTAGAAGGCAGCGATCTTAGCATCGTATACCCGGACAGCACGGTGTATGCGTACAAGTACGGCGGTGTCGTCGAAGGCGATGCCGTTCCCGTGGGGGCCACGATCACCACCGGTCCGACGACCAACGTCGAGCTCAGGATAAAACCCAACGGTACGCTCATCAAGCTCGCAAAAAACACCGTATTTCGGGTCGAATCCATTGCCACGGCCGCCAAGAATGAAAATGGCTTTACGCTCGTAAGCGGCAAGATCCGCGCCATCGCGGCAAAAGGTTCTACCTACAACGTCTACACCGAATCCACGGTCTGCGGCGTTCGCGGCACCGATTTCAGCATGGCGTTCGCCCAGGGCATGAAGGCAACCCTGCTCGTAACCAAAGGCGCCGTGGAGTTCAGCGAAAGAACCCTGGAAGGCCTGGGAAAAAGCATTCTCGTAAACCAGGGTCAATTCGCGGATTACTTTGCTTCGTTTACGCCGGCCGAATATACCCCCGAGACACTGGCCGCCGAATATGCCGAGCTGGCGGTACCCCCTCAGCGAATGCCGCAGTTTGCCGAGACCGCTCCTGCCGCTCCTGCCGCTCCTGCCGCGCCGGTCGCCGCAGTTGCTCCTGTTGCTCCTGTTGCTCCTGTCGCTCCTGTCGCTCCTGTTGTTCCCGTAGCTCCCGTAGCTCCTGTTGCGCCGGTCGCAACTACGCTTCCGGTCACTCCAAGCGCTCCCGCAGCGGCGACGCCTCCGCCCGCGACAACGCCTCCGGTCGCCGTTACGCCCCCCGCCGTAGCGACCGCTCCGACGCCGCCGGTTCCCGCGAGCTCCGCAGCCGTGCCTGCCGCCCCCGCGGTAGTGCCGCCGCCGCCAAGTCCGGCGCCTGAAGCCGCGCCCGAGACTGCGACAAAACCCGCAGCGCCATCGGGAGCCGGCAGCTGGCTGCAGGATATGCTCGGCATGGAAATCGGCGCTATAACCATCAACGGCAAAACCTGGGCCAAGGCCATCGTACAGCCCAATTTCGCCTTTGGAAAATTCAAGGCCTCGCTGTACCTGCCCGTCATCTACTCCAACAATATTTTGAATCCCGCCGACTGGTATCATCCCAGCGGCAATGACGAATGGTCCTTCGGATTCGATATAGGCTGGAAAGAAAAACCGCTGGAAGCCTTCTTGGATTCTTTAAGCGACCTTGCCCTGAAAATAAAATCCATCGAGTACGGACAGCCGCTTGCGGATAAATTCTTCGTGAAATTCGGCAATATCAAAACCTTCACGGTAGGTCACGGGCTTATCATGAGAAACTACGCCAACGACTCCGATTTCCCCGCCGTTCGCCATACTGGCCTGAATCTAGGCTTGAATTTGGGAGTTTTTGGCTTTGAGGCGCTTGTCAACGACCTGACCGAGCCCGAAATTACCGGCGGAAGAATCTTCCTCACGCCGTTCAAGAAGAGCAAATTCTCCATTGGAGTCTCGGGAATCGTGGATATGCACCCTGCCTCAATTTTCAACACCACGCTCGACCCTAGTGCCCAAACGGCGTACGGCGATCCGCTCTATATCGGGTTCGGACCCGATATAGACATTCCGCTGGTCTCCACCAGCATCTTTGGAATCAGGCTTTTCGGCGACGCCGCCGCGATGCTTCCCTGGGTGCGCAACAGCTTTACCGAAGGCGGCAGCATGGCGATCGTCGGTCCGCGCTACGACCTGCTCTACCAAAACGGCACCATTAAAAACTGGGGAACCACGGCCGGGTTCATGGGCAATATCGCCATAATCGGCTGGAGGCTCGAGTATCGGTATTTTACCGGCGCCTTCAAACCTTCGTTCTTCGACGGCGGCTACGAACGAAAACGCGCGGACATCGTCAAGGAATATTCACCCTACCTGAGCGGCAGTTCGGTCATCGATGCCGCACCGTCGGTCATGGGTATTTACGGCGAGAGCGGCGCATCACTGTTCAAGGACAAGCTTTCGTTCAACGTCGGGTACTTTTGGCCCTGGTCCGCCAGCACGATGACGAGCTCCGAATTGGCGGCAAGCAGCGACTATTTCTCGGCCAAGCTTCTCGTAAAGTCCGGGCTCATTCCCGTCGTGGATATCTCTGGCGGGGTCAGCTACGAACGCAAAAATTTCATGCCAACCCTCCTCGGCAGCGCCGGAGGATCCTTGAACCTGCTCGACGAGAATACCGTGTTCTCAGGAGAGCTTATAATTCCCGTACCCAAGGCGCCCAGCCTGAACATTGCCGTAATCATGTCCACTGCAATAGCACGCGATTCACTGGGCGATATCATCTACCGTACCGACGACCCCACGAAAATGCAGATAGTGCCCATAATATCCCTGGAAACCCGTTTGAATTTCTGAGGTAAAATTTCGATACTACGGATTCCCCCGGTACAAAAACTACCGGGGGATTTTTTTTCCCTTCCGGATTGCACTGCTGACAAACCGGCCGTTTCGGGATATACCACTAGCATGGAAACTCGAAGGATACAGATACTTCCGCCTGAGACCGCCAAGCGGATAGCCGCGGGCGAAGTTATAGAAAAACCGCAATCGGTACTCCGGGAGCTCCTGGACAACGCCATCGACGCCGGCGCGGACGACATCGCCGTCGATCTGGTAGAAGGCGGCATTTCATTCATGCAGGTCGTAGACAACGGCTGCGGAATGGACAAGGACGACATCACGCTTTCCATTTACCCGCATGCCACTTCCAAGATCGCCGAGTTGGACGACCTCCTGTGCCTGCACACGCTCGGTTTCAGGGGAGAGGCGCTTTCTTCCATCGCGGCCGTCGCCAACATCGAGATACTTAGCGCCACGGGTGACGATGGCGCTTGGCGCCTGGAATCCGTCCCCGGCAGGGAAGTTCGCGTGATGCCGGACAAAGGCCGCCGCGGAACGACCGTACGCGTGTCGGATTTATTCGCGTCGTTTCCGGCTCGCCGACAGTTCCTCAAGCGCGCCGCTTCCGAGGCGCTCGCTTGCCGTCAGACCTGCGTGGACAAAGCCATGGCCTTTCCCGAAATTCGTTTCCGGCTTACCCTGGACGGCAAGCCGTCGCTCCTGCTCCTTCCGGGCTCGCTCAAGGACAGAGTATGCGCGGCTGCGGTGCCCGACCAAAACCCCGAATTTTTCCGCGAGCTCGTAGCCGGCGGAAACGGCTTTTCCGCGCGGATAATCGCAGGTTCGGCGTCGATGCACCGCAAGGACAGGCGGCACGTGCAGGTATTCGTCAACAAGCGCCGCGTTTACGAGTTCGCCGTACAGCAGGCGCTCGAATACGCGTATCGCCTCATACTGCCGGGCGGCAGCCTGCCCTACGCGTACGCTTTCGTCGAGGTAGATCCCGCCCTCGCCGACTTCAACATACATCCGGCTAAAAAGGAAGTGCGGCTCCGCAACGTCGACGAGATTCGCTCGGGCATAAGCCGGTCGCTGCGCGATTATTTCGGCAACTCCCAGAAACTCGCCTTTGCGTCGGCCTTATCAAAGACGCAGGAGCTGTTCAGCGGCGCAAGTTCGCCAGTTTCCGCTGGGCGGCCTGAACAAATAAGGTCTTCAGCGGCGACGGCGATGCCTGAGCCGGGGTATCCGGCTGGGGAAAGCCGATTTTCTCTGGGAGAGCGCACCGCGACCGATTACGGCGCATGGGTACGCAAAGTGCGCGAGGCAGGGGAATCAGGAGGCGCGGGCGCCATAGCCGGGCAGGCTGGAATCCGGCAAGAAACCGGTGGGCTACGCTACCTGGGCCCCGCGCTGGGGACATTCCTGGTATTCGAGTACGCGAACGAGCTCGTGATCATGGACCAGCACGCGGCGCACGAGCGCATCCTGTTCGACGAGCTCTGTTCCAGCCCGCCGGTGCGCGAGGAATTGCTCGTTCCCTTCGTCTACGAGCCCGAGTCCGACGAGGAAGACCGGTACATAGAAAAATCGCTCGGGATCCTGGCGGAAAGCGGCTTTTCGATGGAACGGGAAGGCTCGGCGTGGATGCTTACGGGCGTACCGTCTATGATGAAGTCCGGCGGCGCGGGAACGATTTTTTCATTGCTTAAATCCAAGCCGGATCCCGCGGCGCTGCTTCACGGGCTCCGCGCGGGTATCGCGTGCAAAGCGGCCGTCAAGGACGGGCAGGAGCTGGAGCCCGGCGCTGCCGAAGCCCTGGCAAGGCGCGCGCTTCTGCTGCCCGAAGCCCGCTGCCCGCACGGCCGCCCCATATGGATACGCATGAGCCGTGAAGAATTATTCACTGCCGTAGGCAGGACGGTCTAGCCGAGGCTCGACCCCTATTTGAGACCGGCCAGTATATTCTCGATCTCGGAGCGGTTTTTATAATCGGGCTTTCTGGCCAGGAGATCGGAAAAGATCTTCTTTGCGTTGACCGAGTCGCTCATTGAAACATACAGCTTGCCCAGGTCGTACAGGGCATCCCAGGCGTTGCCGTCCAACTTGATGGCCTCGATGTACGAATCGCGCGCCTTTTCCTTGTTGTCGGACTGGATATAGGCGCGGGCAAGGTTGATGCGAAGCGTGAGATCGCGCGGCGAAAGGGCAAGCGCGGTCTCGTAATGAAAAACGCTCTTGTCGAATATATTCTTCTTGCCGTAGGCATTTCCCAGGTTGTTGTTCGCCTCCAGCGATTTGGGGTTTATCTTGTAGGCTTCCTCCAGTACCGAAAGAGCCTTGTCCACGAAACCCGACTCGAGGTAGAGCTTGCCTAAGTTGATTCTCGGGTCTACGGCCCTTTTATCCAGTTCTCCCGATTTTCCGTACGCCAGTATGGCGGTATCCACATCCCCGGATAATTCCGCGGTAAGCCCGAGCTGATATTGGAACAGGGAAACCAGGGGCGCCAGTTCAACCGATTTTTTGGCGAGAGGCAAAGCTTCCGCGAACTTCTTGAGATCGCATTTTACCTTCGCCAGGTTGTAATAGGTCGTGGCGTCCTGGGAAACCGCAAGGGCCTGCTCGAATACTTTCTCCGCTTCCTTGAGCATGTTCGTGGAAACGTACGCAAGCCCGAGTTCCTTCATGACCGACGTATCCTTGGGGTCGAAGGACAAAGCGGTGTTGAACGACTTGATGGCGGCTGAGTAATCTCCCTTGGAGGCGAGAAGTCGGCCTATCTCCGCGTGAGCCCGCACGTAATCGGGTTTCAAGGCGATGGCTCCCTTGAAGGCGGTCAATGCCGCAGCGTCGTTCCTGAGCGCCCGGTAGGTACTGCCAAGATTAAAAAAGGCCTGCTCGTATTTCGTGTTCAGCTTGGTGGTGACGGACTCGAAGGCGCGGCGCGCCTCCTCGTATTTCTTTACGCGAAAGTATGTTTTACCCAGCTCGAAAGCGTACAGAAAATTGTTGGGGTCCAGCTTTTGAGCCTGTTCCAGCTCGCTTAGAGCCTGATCGGGCAGGTTGGCGTCGTTATAGATCTTGCTCAGGGTATAGTGCGGGCTGGCATTCAGGGAATCCGCCCTGATGGCTTCCTGGGCGGCCCTTTGGGAATCCTTAACCGCGCTGACGCCCGCAGGCGACGAGGGAGCCTGCTTGTACGCCTCATACCAGGAATCCGCGATATCGGACCAGGTCTGGGAGGCAAAGCGCTGCTCGCCTTCCGGAAGGTTGGCCGTGGCGTCATTGAAGGATTTGGCGGCTTTGCCAAGGTCGCCGCTTCCTACGGCTTGCCTTCCCGTCTTGACGAGGGCGTTTACCGCTTCCATGCGATCGCGAAGATCCTTGCCCTTGCGCGCAAGCTCTTCCTCCCGCAGTTTGGCTGCCGTGGCCGCCGCGTCTTTCTCGGCCTTCAGCCTGGCGTCCGCATCCGCTTTCGCGCGGGCGTCTTCTTCCGCCTTGCGGGCGGCGGCATCCGCGGCGGCGATATTCGCGGCGCTAGTCGTAGCGGCAGTATTCGTTCCCTGCTGGGCGGCCGTGTTCCCGACCGTCTTGGCTACCGTGCTCGCGGTCCGCTCCAGGCTCTTGCCGATTTCTCCCAATTGCTGCGCGAGCGCCGAATTTTCGTTTCCGCTGCCGGCCAAGCCAGCCGCAGCTTCCTTTTTCGCGAAAGCCTCGTCCCGGAGGGCACGGGCGTCCTTGTCGCCTGAATTTTTTATAATCAAGGTATCCAGGATATCCAGCGCGCGGTTGAAGTCCCCGCGGTCTATATATTCGCGCGCAAGCGTAAGCATATTGGCCCGTTCCTTGCCCGCGCCGGCCCGTACGGCAAAGACGGCGGTAATAGACAAGGCAATCGCCAGAAGCGCTGCGGCGCCTACGAACAGGCGTTTTTTGGTTTTTTCTGTCATTTGTGCAATCTCCCTGCGATTATTAGTTTTCGGCGGCTGCGTCAGTCGTCGAGCGTGGGCGGATTATCGTAACCCTGCACATCGCCCGAACCGGCGGAAAGATTCGTGGTTGAAGCGGCCGCGTCCAGCAGCGATTGGGTAACGGATGCCTGCAGGGCAGCCTTGGCCTGCTCTTCCGCCAATTTCTGCGCCTCTGCCAAGGCTTTGGCCTGATTGGCCGCGGCTACTTTTGCGCCGATCAAGTCGATGAGCCTGCGAATCTCGGCGGCTTGCCCGCTGGAAGGCTCGAGGGCCAAATAGGTGGAATAATCGTCCACCGCGCCGAAGGTATCGCCCAGGCGCATCTTGACGTTCGCGCGATTCAGGTAGGCGGCGGCGTAATCGTTCTTGACGCCGAGGGCCTGATCGTAGGATTCGAGCGCAAACGCGGACTTTCCCGCGAGGAAATACGTGTTTCCGATATTGAAAAAAAACTGGTGCCGATACAGTACCGACCCGGCGAGGCCACGGCGAAAAGCCACCAAGGCGTCGTCATATCGCTCCAGTTGCATATACGCGATACCCAGATAGAGATGCAGCCGCTCATCGGCGACGCTTTCTTTTATTGCCAGTTCCAGAACGGAAACGGCCTCGCGCGGCTTGTTTTCCATGAATAGCTTGGTGCCCTGCTCCGAGAGTTCGGTGGCGAAAATACCGAAACACGCCAAAAGAAAGCAGAGAAACAGCATTGTTTTGGCATACTTGGCCATGAAGTCCCCCTCCCAGGCATGTAATCAACAGTTTATTCACGGCATGAAATAGACTCAAACTGGATTTTTTTCCGAAGCTCGTATACAATGTAATAAGATAGCACGCTTGATGCCTTTAATAAAGTATGAAGGCATAGGCTTTTTCAGAATGTATAGTCACTTTGAAAATGCCTCGCATGCAATTTCGTTCACGAGACCGCGTTTTGTACAAGGCAGGGCAATGGAAATCACAATCGTAATTATCATATTTCTCGTAATTATCGTCGGCGCAATCAGTTTTTTTCTTATCAGAATGCTTGTCAGCCCGAAAAAAATGTCAACCGTTCTGGAAATGATCAAGCAAAACCGGTTTCAGCCCGCCACCAAGGCAGTCAAGGCCATCATGGCAAAAGACCCTAAAAATCCGACAGCCCACTATTACATGGCCAAGATATACATGGCCGAATCGAAGCACGAGCTGGCGCTGATGGAACTCAAGGCCGTGAGCGCAATCGGTCAATTCGACGTGGAGATACCCGAGACGGAATTCCGCAAGCTTATCGCAACCCTCTACGAGCGTTTCGGCCAGCTCGAGGAAGCGCTCAAGGAATATATCCTTCTCTCCAAAAACGACCCCACCAATGCGGAGTATTTCTATCAGTGCGCAAGGATTTTCGACGACCGCGGCAAGGACGACGTATCCCTCAAGTATTCGCGCAAGGCCATCGAGCTTGATCCGAAACACGGCAAAGCCCATTTTACGCTGGGCACCATACTGTACAAGACGAAGCACCCCCTCGAAGCCAGGGCCGAATTCGAAGCTGCCTTGAAATATGATCCCTCCAATTACGACTCCTATTATTTCCTCGGAAAACTGCTCAAGGACGCGAACGAATATACGGGAGCTCTTTTGGCTTTCGAGCGGGCGCAAAAAAGCACGGTCTACAAGCTCAAGGCGCTGGTGGAGCGCGGCGCCACCTACATGAATCAAGGCTCCTTCGAAAATGCCATCATGGAACTGGAGCGAGCCGTAAAACTGGCCAAGGACGATTCGCTGAACGAAGCGCTCTTCGGCAGGTACTTCCTCGCTCTTTCCTACGAAAAAATCAAGAACATCGACAAGGCGATCGAGCATTGGGAAAAAATCTATACGAAAAAACCGCAATTCCGGGACGTCGCCGAAAAACTCGCGCAATATCAGGAATACCGCACGGATGACCATATGAAGGATTTCCTCATCTGCAATAACGAGCAATTCGTCGAAACATGCAAGCTCATAGCCTCGCAAGCCATGTCGCTGGCAATCCGCGACACCCTGCCCACGACCAATGGAGTCGATTTCATTACCGTGGAGAATGAATCCGACAAGTGGCTGGGCACGAAAAAAATGCCTAAGCTCCTGCGATTTTTGCGTGTCTCTGAAAACATCGAGGAATCGACGATCCGATCGCTCTTGGACAACATGAAAAAGCTCAGTATCGTACGCGGAGTATTGGTAACCAGCGCTACATTTACCCGTACGGCTACGGAATTCGCGGAAAACAGGTCGGTCGAGCTCTACAACAAGGAAAATCTCCAGGAATTCCTAAAAAAAATAAATACGGCAAAAAAATGATAATGTCTGTAACCTAAACCTTGGTACATGGTTTTTACCATGTACAGGGAGCGATGAGCGGCTTTGCTGTACACCTCCTTTCCGTGGTGCTCCCCCGAAACGCGTTGTTTCGGGGGACTTTTTTGGGAACTGCCAAGCCGGCCATTTTCTAAAAACCCGGGAGCGACAGGTAATCGCCTTGCTTGATTGACAGGGAGCACGGTTTTACGCTACCTTGCATCGAGAAATTGGCAAAGAGTATATCAGTTGGTAGGCTATCGGGCCGCTGGAGTCACGAAGCTACCACTTAAACGGGCCTTTCATAGCGCCCAAAGGAGCAATCATGGGACAGGTTAGTAAGAACTCTCGTACGTCAAGTACCACCCACCGCTTCTACTGCCCTTGCGGCGGCGAAGTGAAGATGAAGACCTTGTTTGAAGAAGGCAAGGTAAAGAACGTCGCGGAATGTGACAAATGCAAACGCGCCGAGCGACGCCCAAGCGATTTTAACTGAAGACGCGCACCTATAAAAAAAACCGCCTGCCATGGCGGTTTTTTTTATAGGCCGGTTTAAACCTTAGGTCCCTGATCGCCATTCGGCGATGGTCGACTCGATTTTGCGTCGACCCTCTTCAAGTACTTCATTGACGGAATTTTTATCAAACCCGGTTTCGGGAGTCACCCCGACGATTTTTATCCGGTACACGACTCGTTCTGAACTCAAGACCAATTTCCTGAGCGACGAGAACTTCCAGCCGCCCTCTATAGCCACGAACACAATCGGCAGGGTCGAAACCTCCAGTATTTTCCGTAACCCCGCTGAGTGGAACGTACGTACTTTGCCGTCTTTGGATCTGGTGCCCTCGGGAAAAATTACAGGGCAGGTGCCTCGTTTGGCGCAAGTTCCGGCAAAGGCCGCGAGTGTTCGCATGGAACTGGTCATCTTGCCTTTTCGGGCGATCAAAGCGTGTTCCTGAAGCCTTAAAATTGTGGAGATAAACGGTATACCGGTACCCAACTCCAACTTGGAAACGAAACGCACCTCGCGGCGCTTTTTAAAAAAGTTCATGAGCACGGGAATATCCAGAAGGCTTTGGTGGTTGCCCAGAATTATAAACCGTTTCGGAAGTACGAAATCGTCATAATCGTGCTTAAAGCTCACATGCATGTACGCGCGCGCCGAATTGATAAAAATGGACAAAACCCTGTTGGCCAAAACCTGGATGCCCGCCCGCCGCAGTTTTACCGGCATGAAACGCAGGAAATAAATAGGAATCTCGACGCCAAGGCATACAACCACGACGATCGCCAGAACCAATATCGTACCCATGTCCAGACTATACCCGTTGTTTCGTTCTTTCGCAAGTTACGGGAGTCCGCCGGCGAAATCCCAAACCGCTAAGAAAAGAACACGGCTCCTGGATTTTTTTTCCTTCATGAATCGGCCACTTTCGAGAATTGCAGAACAGTCCCGGTGCCGTCGCATTCCTCGGTACGAATCGTAGCCTGCAGCTGTTTTGCCAATGCATCGACGAGCTCAAGCCCGAAACCCGTCGTGCTCCCCGATTTCCTCACCCCGGAAATACCAATCCCGTCGTCGACTACCGAAACGGTTATGATATTATCCATCAAGGAAACGGTAACCGTTATTTTTCCTTGACTTCTGCCTGTAAAGGCGTGCTTCATGGTATTGGTCAACAATTCATTTATGATTATTCCAAGCGGCTGCAGGCGTTTTACGTCCAGTATGAAATCGTCGATATTCTTTACCGTGGTAATGGAAGCATAGTTGGGAAAATTCCTCACGATTTCATCGATCAGCGATGGTAGATACTCGGAAACGGATATCTCCGAATACTCCGCCGTGCGGTACAGGTCGTCGTACAGCAACGCCATGCTCTGCACCCGGTTGCTCGCCTCCGTCAACGCCGATATCGCGAAAGAGTCGGAAACGGTTCCGGACTGAAGGGACAGCAAGGCCCGAATGGTGTTAAGGTTGTTCTTGACGCGGTGATGCACTTCCTTGAGCATAAGCTCCTTTTCCGCAAGAAGCGATTTTATTTTGTCTTCCGCGCGAATCCGCTCGGAAATATCCCGTATCGCGGCCATATGGACATGCTTTCCGTTCCAGAGGAAGCGATTCGCGGCGATCTCGACGGGAAACCTGGTACCGTCCTTTTTTTTGTGCCAACGGACGGGAATATAACTGTCCTGCCCCTGCCCGGCGGCTTTCGTGCGCTCGGGCTCGGCGGAAACGTCTATGTTCCTCATTGTCAATAATTCTTCATGAGAATAGCCGTAGGTCGCGACCGCCGCGAGATTTACCTCGCGGATGCTCCCGGTTTCGTCCTCTATCAAAAAAACGGAATCGGAAACCGCGTCGAAAAGCTGCCGGAATTTTTCCAGGTTGACCTTCAGCTCGTCTTCCAGCTTCTTGCGTTCGCTGACGTCCGTATGCATGATGACGTAGCGCTCGGGCAACCCGTCCGAACCCAGGATGGGAAATCCGACCATCCATATCCAGACGGGCATATCCTTTTCATCCGGGTAAATTTCATGCGGATTATGATAGAACACGGGGAAATTTACCACGTGCCCGTCCTGCAAGTCCTTGAGCAGTCCGCCCATCCCCTGGGTGATCACCAGAGGATCCTCGAAAACCGAATAATCCTTGGGGGGAACATTGCCGAAAAGCTTAATAAAGGCGGAGTTGACGCGGAGCGTCCGTCCATCCGTCCCCAAAAGCTGGATGGAATGCGGATTCTGCTCGATTATCGCCTGAAGCATCGATTCCGTCTTGATTTTTTCATCCAGTAAAATCCGAAGTTTTCCCGATGTTTCCCGCAATTCCTCGACTCTGGACCGAAGCTCCCCGTTCAGGGCTTCGTACTCCCCGTTTTTGGTCTGCATCTCCATCTCTGCCCGTTTCCTCTTGCTTATGTCATGGCAGAAGCAGATTAACCTGCCGCCGTCCACATCCAAAAAGGTTAACGATAATTCCACGTAAAAGCGGCTGCCGTCTTTCCTCCGGTGAACCGTCTCGAAGCCAGCCGAGCCGGTTTGCATGATCGACGCGATTTGCGCCTGCGCTTCCCGCGGATTCAGGGATTCGTCGACGTCAGTGATATTTAAATGGAGGAATTCTTCACGCGTATAGCCCGACATTTTAAGGTACGCGTCGTTTACCTCGGTAAAGTTTCCTACGAGCCCCACTACCCAAAACCCGTCCGCCGTAGTCTTGAGTATCGTGGAGAGATACTGTTCCCTCCGGGAAACGTTTTCTTTCCAGACCTGTTGGCTTACCTTCGCCTCGAACAATTTAAAAGCCATCTTGATGGAAGCGTCCAGCACGGTGGTCGACGAATTTTTGACCACATAGCCGTACGATGTTATCTTTTCGGTTTTTTGCACGATCTCAGGTTCCGTGTGGCTGGACAGGAACACTATGGGTATGTCTCTTTCCTGTAATATCAATACGGCCGACTCGGTTCCGTCCATGCCTTCGCCAAGGTCTATGTCCATGAGCACGAGACTTATGCCCGGATCGGCCTTGATGGATTCCAAGGCTTTTTCGCCGCTGATCGCCGTGATGACGGAATAGCCTAATTTCACGAGCATGGTTTTCTCGGCCAAGGCGAGGATTAATTCGTCTTCCACCAGCAGGATCGTCTTGTTGCCGTCAGCAGTAATAATTTCCTCCAAAAAAACCCAGACTACTCTTAGAAATATCTCTATCGAAACCGTTTTTGAGGGAAACGTATACGGAAACACGTACCATTATCCACGGAAATTTCCAGTGCACCGTCCAACTGTTCCACAAGCCCACGCACAAGGGTAAGACCAAGGGAGGTTCCCGTGCCGCTCTCAAATCCGCGGGGAAGGCCTATCCCGGTATCCGCTATGGAAAACTCCAGGTTTTCCGCATCGGTATTTTTAAACAGAACCTGAAGTTTCCCGGATTTTCCGCCTGGGAACGCATGCTTGAACGCGTTTGTAATAAGCTCGTTCAGGATGAGTCCGCAAGGGATGGAGGCGTTCAGGGAAAGAAATATTTTTTCAACCTTGATGTCCACTTCCACCGCCAGGTCGGGATTGTAAGCGGATATCAGGGACTGCGTCAAATCTTCGAGGTAGCGTGCCATGTCCATCCGCGAAAAATCACCGGATTTGTACAGCTCCTCATGGACGAGCGCCATGGCGAGGATCCGGTCCTTGCTGTTCAGAAAGGCAGCGACAGCCTCTTCGGGAGTCTGGATCCTTTCGGCTTGCAGGTTGAGAAGGCTCGAAATGATGGATAAATTATTTTTTACGCGATGATGGACTTCCCGCAGCAGCACTTCTTTTTCCTCAAGACTTTGCAGGATTTTTTCTTCCGCCGATTTTCGTTCGGAAATATCCACGTGGGTTCCCACCAAACGAAGAGCCCGGTCTTTTGCGTCGCGTTCCACGCATTTCCCGCGCGCGTAGATCCACTTCCAGCTGTCGTCTTTTGCCTTCAAGCGATACTCGACATCGATATAGTCGGTACGCCCTTCGATGCAATCGATATTCCCCTGCAAGGCACGTTGAAGGTCGTCGGGGTGTATCCGATCGCTCCAGGAACTGGTGACAGCCGGAAACTCGCCGGCTTCGTAGCCCAGGATATGATAATACGAGGGATTAAAATACGCCGTATCCGTCCGAACGTCCATGTCCCATAAACCGTCGCTGGTGGCTTCCATGCTGAACTTGAACCGTGCCTCGCTTTCGCGCAGCGCTTCGATGCCTTTTTCCACTTTCAAGTGGTCGGAAAGTATGGTACCCGCCAAGATGGTCGCAAGTGGGTAGACAACTATAACGGCAAATCCGATGCGCCTGAAAACCGTGATGCCGGCACCGTCGGGTAAGGTAAACATCAAACCCAGCATGATCGCATGAACGATAAGCCCTATCAGATAAAGGCGTACGGGTGTCGGCGGACGATCGTCCGGCTTGAACACGTACCGTGACCCGAGCCCAACCAGAGCAGACTCGAGAATCACGAGAACGCCCATGATCGCACCGGAACCGCCCAGCGAGATGCGGTAAGCGATGGGCGCCACGCAGGCGACCGCGGCTGCCAGGGGACCGAAGAACAAGGAGCACAGGCTTATCATGACCGACCTGCCGTCGAAAATAAGCCCCGGGCCCAGATTGAGCGGCCGCAGCATCCCGATAAGGGCGACGCAGCCGAACAGGAATCCTTGCACCAGGGTTCCCGCGATGCTTGATCGTTTCAGGCGCTTGTCGATGAATCCGGAGAGTATGGTCATCGCTATCAGGAGGGCTAAATTCATGATCAGATCGATATAAATCAAATAGTTTATGTCCATCGCAGCCCCCGTTCAGACACGACGCGCATGAAATCTACCCTGCTTGATATGCCCAGCTTGCGGAACATGCCCGAGAGGTGGTTCTTTACCGTAGATTCCGACAGTGACAGCTTGAAGCCTATTTCCTTGGACGAATGCCCAGCGACCAGCAGGCAGGCAACCTCGGTTTGTCGGACCGTGAATCCAAAAACGGAAAAATCCATCTCCCTGCCCTGTTCGGCGGAATTGGCCAGATTCGCCAGCTCAAGCGACATGGACGCCATGCGGTTTACAAGATGGGAAAGCTCACCTGCCCGCTTCCGCTCCACGCTGATGTCGCGTAACATGGAAATTACCGATACCATCGCCCCGTCGATATCGAACAGGGGGATATTCGTTACCACGCAATCGACGACGGTTCCGTCTTTTTTCTTGCAGATGGTCTCGCCCTGGAATATTCCCGCATGCTCATAGGCTTCGGAGAATCGATAGCCGAGATCCAGGAAAGTCTGCTCGTCTTTGTAGAGCATGAGCGCGGACTTCCCGGTCAGGTCGGCTTTTAGCCAGCCAAAGGAATCGCAAGCGGCGGCATTGCAGTCCAAGATGGTCCTTGAACCGGCTTCCAGCAGCAGAACCGGGTCCGGGTAGCCCTGGAGCATTCTGTTGGCCAGGGAGTTCGACGCGTTGTACCGCGCGGTGTCGAGCCGCAGCTCGTTGTCGCGCAGAGCGCGTTCGGTCTCCCTTTGCCTCGTAATATCGAGACTGGAGCCTATTATATATACCACGCGGTCATCTTCCAGTATCGGGGTCAGCGTCGTCGACCAGTTTTTTTTACCGCTCGAAAAGGTTAATAATTCCTCATATTTGACGATGGCCCGGGATTTTACGCATTGGGCATAATGCGCCGACGTTCCATTTCCCCAAGCAGCCCCCAGTAGCTCCAAGGGAGTCTTGCCGATTGCGTCCGCACCGGCTATACCCGTGGCGTTTTGGTGATACAGGTTCGTGCGCCGGAAGCGGAAGCTTCCATCCGCGCAGGCTTCGACCAGGAACAGGGCATGCTGGATGCCTTCGAAAACTCTTGCATATTCGGTAAAAACCTGCTGCTTTTCGGTTTTGGCCGAAAAAAGCTTGAAGGTCATCTTGAGCCATGAGCCGAGAACGGCAAAACTGGGGCTCTTGACCACGTAGCCGTAGGAAGTAATGCTGTTAATTTTCTCGACGACGGCTTGTTCGGTGTGCGAAGAGAGGAACACAACGGGAACATCGATTTTTTCCATGATTCGCTTCGCCGATACGGTACCGTCTATCCCGGCGCCCAGGTCGATGTCCATAAGCACGAGGTCTATTGCGTATTCCGGGGAACACGCGAATTCAACCGCCGTCTCTCCGCTGGCAGCGTGCACCACCCGATAACCTTCAATTTCCAGCTGCTTTTTTTCCAAGGCAGCCATAAACGGCTCGTCTTCCACGAGGAGAATAGTTTTTTGTTGACCGTGTTCCATTGCGCACCTTGATGGTCTTTTAAAATCAGAGCTGGTTTCAAGTATAGGCAGGCATTCCTTTTTGTCAAAACCAGCTTTTTTTTGCTACCCGTTGGCCGGTGACGCCAATACCTCCGTTTCCTCACCGCTGAACGCCTTGTCTATGTCGAGCACGATTATGAACTTGTCGTCGCGCTTGCCCACGTTGCGTATGAAACCCGCATCGATCTTTGAACCCAACCTGGGAGCTGGCTCGAGATGGGCCGCGTCCAATTCGATTACTTCGTGTACCTGGTCCGTAAGCGCGCCGATCGTAAGGGTGCTGCCGTCTGCGTTGTGTATTTCCATGACCAGGATTGCGGTATCCCGCGTTACGGGAATTTCGGGCAGCCCGAATTTGACGCGCAGATCCACCACGGGGATTCCTGTTCCCCGAACGTTGATGATGCCCTTCAGGAAATCCACCGTTTTAGGCAGTTTCGTAGGCTTGATGTGCTCGAGGACTTCGCGGACCTTGCCGACGGGCACCGCAAACGTCTCGCCGTCGATTCCGAAGGTTAGATATTGATTTTCTACGATGTCTGCCATGATCAGAACTCCTCGAAATCGGCGTCGCTTACCGCTTGCTTCGCCTTTGCCACGGTCAAGCCCGTGGAGGCCGCTCCCAGACCGGCGCTTCGCGTAGTATCGGTTTTTATCGTTGCCGAAGCAGACTCGGTTTTTACGCTCCGGGCTGGCACCGCGGCCGATACGGAGGAACGCCGCTTTGCGTGCGCTACGGCAACATGACGGGCGGACTTGTCTTCCGTTCCGGTATGGCTGTTCTGAACTTTGAAGAACGACATGGTCTGCACCAACTGCTCGGCTTGGCTGGACAGTTCCTCCGCCATGCTGGCCATTTCTTCGCTGGCGCTAGCGTTCTGCTGGATGACGCTGTCCAGCTGCCCCACGGCCTTGGCTATCTGGTCTACGCCGGTGCTTTGCTCGCGCGACGCGCTCGCGATCTCCTGCACGAGCTCCGCGGTTTTTCTGATATCGGGCACGATCTTCTGGATTATCTCCCCGGCCTTCGTGGCACTGCCCACGGTATCCTTGGACAGTTTGCCTATCCCCCCTGCGGCGTTCTGGCTGCGCTCGGCCAGCTTGCGAACCTTGCGGGCCACCAACGCAACACCCTTCCCTGCCCACCCCCCCCGCGTCGCCCCGAGAGACGCGTTCAGCGCCCTGGAA
>CAZAJF010000047.1:0-28452 GCA_964485395.1 uncultured Treponemataceae bacterium
GCGCGTTTTGTCTTGGCGCAATCGATGGCTGCCAGGATGATTGCGTCACCCTGGGTATCGTAGATTTCCGGGTAGGTTACGGCGAGGCGGCAACCGCGGTGGCCGAGCATCGGATTGGATTCGTGCAGGCGGTCGATTTTAGGCTGGAGATCCTTGGCTTTGACGCCGATGAACTTGGCAAGTTCCTCGACTTCGGCCTTGGTGTGGGGTACGAACTCGTGCAGCGGGGGATCGAGCAGGCGGATGGTTACGGGGTGACCGCCCATCGCCTTGAAAATACCGATAAAATCTTTTTTCTGGAGGGGGAGGATCTTCTTGAGCGCTTCTTTGCGACCGGCTTCGGTATCGGCCACGATCATCGCGCGGAAGTGGATCAGCTTCTCCTTGTCGAAGAACATGTGCTCGGTGCGGCAGAGGCCGATGCCCTTTGCGCCGAACTCAAACGCGCGCTTGGCATCTTCGGGCGTATCGGCGTTCGTGCGAACGTCGAATCCCTTGATGTTTCCGCGAACGGAAGTATTGCGTACTTCATCGCACCAGCCAAGGAACGTTTCCATCTCCTTGCCGATCTTCGCCTCTACCAGAGCCAGCTTACCCTGATAAATGTTGCCTGTGGTGCCGTCAATGGTAATCCAGTCGCCTTCCTTGAACTTGGTGCCCGCTACCGTAGCGGTTTTTCCGACAACGATCAAAGCGGTGGCGCCGGAAACGCAGGGAGTGCCCATGCCGCGCGCAACGACTGCCGCATGGCTGGTCATTCCGCCAGTGCTGGTCAAGATGCCTTCGGCGACGTGCATGCCGCCGATATCCTCGGGGCTCGTGTCTTTGCGGAGAAGGACGATCTTCTTGCCTTCCGCCGCCCACGCTTCCGCATCGGCTGCGGAGAATACGACTTGACCGCAAGCTGCGCCCGGAGAGGCATTCAAGCCTTTTGCGAGGGCCTTTGCCGCCTTGACGGCCTTGGGGTCGATCATGGGGTGCAAGAGCTGGTCGATGTGTTCGGGACCTACGCGAAGGATTGCGATTTCCTTGGTTATGAGCTTTTCAGCCACCATGTCCACCGCCATCTTGACGGCGGCCATTCCGGTGCGCTTGCCGTTCCTGGTTTGGAGGATAAAAAGTTCACCCTGTTGAACGGTGAATTCCATATCCTGCATGTCGCGGAACGATTTCTCCAGATTGTCCTTGATGGCTACGAGCTTGTCATAGACCTTCTTGTTGCGCTTTGCGAGGGTAGCGATTTTTTCCGGCGTGCGGATACCGGCTACCACGTCTTCGCCCTGGGCGTTCATGAGATACTCGCCGTAGAATTCATTCTTGCCGGTAGAAGGGTCGCGGCTGAAGCAAACGCCGGTGCCTGAATCGTCACCCCAGTTTCCGAAGACCATGGACTGGATATTGACCGCGGTACCCTTGGCGTTTTTGATGTTGTTGAGCTCGCGATACTTTATCGCCCGCTCGTTCATCCAGGAACCGAATACGGCGCTCATGGCTCCCCACATCTGATCCTTGGGATTCTGGGGAAAATCTTTTTTTGTATGCTTTTTGACGATGGCCTTATAGGTCTCAACCAATTTTTTAAGGTCATTGGCATCGAGCTGGGTATCGAGCGTAACCTTTTTCGCCTTTTTCGCCTGCTCAAGCGCGTGCTCGAAATCGTCATGGGGCACGAGAAGAACCACATCGCTGTACATCTGGATAAAGCGGCGATATGAATCGTATGCGAAGCGCGGGTTTGCCGTCTTTTTTGCGATGCCTTCAACTGCTTTGTCGTTAAGACCGAGGTTGAGGATCGTATCCATCATGCCGGGCATTGAAGCTACCGCGCCGGAGCGAACCGAAACGAGCAACGGATCGACAGGGTCACCCAGTTTTTTACCCATGCATTTCTCAAGGCGGGCAAGATGCTCTTCGACTTCTTTTTCAAGCCCTTCCGGATAGTTGCGCTTGTTTTCGTAATAAGCCGCGCATACGTCCGTGGATACGGTAAATCCCGGTGGGACAGGGATTCCCATATTGGTCATTTCTGCCAGGTTGGCACCTTTGCCACCAAGCACTTCCTTCATTTTTGCGTCACCTTCGGCTTTGCCTTCACCAAAGAAATAGACGTACTTTGTTTTTGCCATCGTAATTATCCTCCGTTCGATAGAAAAAAATATAGAAAAGAGCGGTTTCTGTCAAGAAAGCAGCTCGAAAAGCAAGAACATGTTGATTCAGTAAAAAGCTTTAGCCTCAGTTTAAATATTCAGAACCAAGGTAATAACCGTTAGATCCGTTCCGGAAATCTGGTTGACAAGCGATTCGAATTTTATATTGACCTTTTCGCAGGCTTCGGAAAGATAGGAAAGGTAATAGAGCCCCAACTCGGTATTGGACTCGCCATCGGGCAATTCCTTGTAAAAATCCATCAAGCTTTTCTTTTTAAGATCAGCGCTTTTTTTCTCGTCGATGGTTTCTTTCATCTTATTATACTGAGATTCTTTATTGTAGATGGTTACTTGAAGTTTACCGTGCGTACCGATGGAAGAACCGCGCGAGCCTATTTTCCACGAAACGGAAACCAACTCTCCCTTGCGCAGCAGCGAGTCCATTACCTGCCTGCGGATATTCGGGTCGAAAAGCACCGCGTTCATATCGATGGAACCTTTGAATATCGCTTTTGCTTCCCGCTTTAGATTGGAGTTTTCTGCATTGGTGACGAGTTCCATGATATTCAAAGCGACGAATTCCGCTATTTTTGCCTTTTCCATGTACTCGGCCAAGCTTGTGCGAATATTTTTAATAAGCAGGTCATAGCCCTCGGAATCCTTGAATTTCGTAATTATAAACCAAGTAAAAGGCCTCAAGTTATTAAGAAATTTTTCTGACAGCAAAAGCTGCACGTTTTTTTCATCGGCAAGCAAGCTGGAATTCTTGCTGATGAAGGAATACATGGGCGCAAGTATCGCCTGCTTGATTTCCGCAATATCCTTTTCTTTTTCTTTAAGGACGTTCTGAAGGAATGAGTCGTTTATTTTTGTTTTTTCATCGATGATGTTCGCGGGATTCTTCCTGTTCCAATTTTTTATCACATCGCTGGCGAGCACCCGTTGAAAAATATAGCTGTCATATTGGCGATATAATATTGAATAGGTGATGAGCTTGGCGATATCCATGACTTCCTGGCGAATCTTCATGAATTCACACGTCGATATTTCTACTTTTACGATATAATCCACAAGGATCATGCGTTGCAGGCTTGAGGGGGAAAATTTTTCGAGGATTATTCCATATTCCTCGACATTATCCGCCAGTTTGAATTTTTTCAGGTTTTTTTTATTGTTGATGAAAAAAGTCGTGCCTACATCACTCAAAACTACCTTGACCGGTAATTCAATTAATGCTTTTCGCTCTTGCGATCCCATGCAATAAACGCTCCCTCGGCATAATCTATTCCGTACCAGCACTATCTCGGCTATAGGTTTTCGGTGTCATTCCCGGTAAAATTCGATCAACGGCAGTAATTGACGCCAAACGACGAATTGTAAAGTATACAACGACCCGTATCAGTATATCCCATAGATGGATTCATGTAAAACGGTATTGACGCTATTGCCGTGCTTTCCTACTATCAATTACGATGCATCAACAAAAAATTAGCGCTAGCACAGTTTTTTTTATCGGTTTTCTCGCTTCGAGCCTGGTTATCGCCCAAGAAAACCAGGTTGTTTCCGAATCGAGAATCTCAATAATGGCCGCGTCCAACCCGTATGCGTTTATGCTTGCCCAGTTAAAGAAATCAGCGGTTCCAGCGGCGGAGCTCTATTCTTGCGAAGACACGCTCGGTATCTTTTTTATAGTTCCCGGTACCGATCATGAAAAGCCGAATACGGCCTTCATCGTGCCCGCACCCCGAAGCGAGCGGGATTCTTGGCCGCAGGCAGTCTGGCTATCCTGTCTTAAGATCAGGGCATCCACCCCCCGGGAAACAAGCACCCTTTTCGTACTCCTGCCACCCGACGCCGATTTACCGCTCGTCTGCGGCGAATTATCGCAATTCGAAACCATCAGCGCTATCGTAGTCCTTGAAAATTCGGAAAAAAATAATGGCTTCCTGCTAAAATCCGCGTCGGGCGAAGGACAATGCCCGCGATCGCTTCTGTCCGGGCTTCATTCTATTTTTAAATCGGCCGGTCTTCGCTGGTCCGAAACGCCGGTATCTGCATTCTTCCTGCGTTTCGGCTTTTCCGGCGATACGGGATTGCTTTCCCGGTTTCATGAACAAGGGCTTCCGGCGGTAAGCCTGTCCTCGAGTTTCGGCGCTTCGGATGAATCGACGAGTGAAGCGGGCCTGCCTGCCGCCTTGGCCGGACTCGAGATAACGGGCGACGCCCCGGGGCAACTCGAGCGCAATTACCTCGATCTTTCGTTTTTGTCGTTTCATCTCGCCATTAGTGAAAAATTAATAATAATCACGTCGATTTTCGGCCTTTTGCTTTTGATCTTCCTGGGATTCACCCCCGGATATTTCAGGAGAATGGACGCGGCGCCCGGAGACGCCGTAAATGTCCGGGTAAGAAAAGTTCCCGCGCCCGTGAACGCCCTTGCGTTGCTGATCGTTCTGTTCGCGATTTCCCTTCTTTTTTTTACCGTGTCCTCCAACCCCGCTTTTTACGAATTCATGGCAAAAAACCATGAATCGGGCTTTTTTGCCGTCTTCATTATATTTTCATTACTCGTATTCTCGGCCTTCGCTTTTTATTTTTCGGTGCTAAAATTCGCAAGGTTGAACTATGCGGCGGGTACGACCGTCTTCCTGCTTTTTTTCTGCTCTTTTCTGCTGTCAATAATTTTTTATTTCCCGATCTCGATTTTTCTGCTCGCATGCGCCGTGATCTTCCTGTTTGCGCACCGCAACCCATGGCTGTCCACCATTGGATTCCTGTTGTTGACGGCGCCGATCGCGATCTCTGCTTTCCTGAATATCGGAGCCTCGACGCGGCCTTTTCCACCAGGGTCAGCTGCGGAGCTGCTGTCCCGCGGCGCTATTTCATCATTGCTCCTGTCGCCTTTCTTTTCATGGCTCAGCATATTGGCAAACAATTGGCTTTCGAGAACGGCCACAAAAATACTGCTCATCGCCACCGCGATCATGCTCGTCGCGTTCTCGATATTCATAATGATATTTTTTTACGGAAACCTTGCATGAAGGAACGTCTTTTTTTCCACATAGACATGGATGCTTTTTTCGCTTCGGTCGAGCAGGTGGACAATCCGTCGCTCGCCGGAAAGCCGGTCATCGTGGGAGCCTCGCCGGGGTATAGGGGAGTCGTCTCGACCTGTTCCTACGAGGCTCGAAAATTCGGAATCCATTCCGCGATGCCTATCAACACCGCGTACGCGCTATGCCCAAAAGGTATTTTCCTTCCCGTACGGATGAAACGCTACATGGAACTTTCAAACATCATCATGGAAATTTTCGAAAACTTTACTCCCGAGGTCCTTCGTCTGTCCGTCGATGAGGCAAGCCTGGATATGACGGGAACCGAACTCCTGTGGGGAGACCCCGTTGAAACCGTAAAGAGGATCAAGGCCGCAATCAAGGAATCAACGGGCCTTACGGCTTCCATAGGCATCGCGAACAACCGGTATCTCGCCAAAATAGCCTGCGGGCTGCAAAAACCCGATGGCCTTACTCTGGTTCCCTTGGGCAAGGAGGAGGATTTTGTCGCTTCGCTGCCCCTTGCCAAACTGTGGGGCGCCGGCGAAAAAACGCAGAAACGGCTGTCTGAACTCGGAATAATGAGCGTTAAGCAGCTTAAGGCGCTTCCTGAAAAAATCATCTGCTCGCTGCTCGGTAAATCCTGCGGCAGTTTTCTTTTCAAGGCCGTGCGCGGCTTTGATCCGGGATTCTATACCGGTGAGGTTAAAAACCGATCGCTCGGGTCCGAGATTACCTTCGAGGTGGACATCGACGACCGCGAGACCATAGAATCCACGTTGCTCTCCATTTCCGAGCAATTGAGCCTCAGGATGTTCTCCGAAAACAAGCAGGCGAGGACGCTTCAGGTTAAAATCCGGTACAGCGATTTCGAGACGCTCAGCGTCCGCCAGACGCGGAGGGGAGCCTTTACCTGTTCGGCCGAAATCTACGCCAGCGCGCTCGACTTGTTTTTCAAGAAATGGAACGGGAGCCTGGTGAGGCTGATAGGGCTTTCGCTCAGCTCGTTTTCGGACGATTCGGGCGGGCAGGCCGAACTGTTCGCCACGGGAAGGGAAAAAGCCGCCCGCGTGGAGCAGGCAGCCTTCAATATACAGAAAAAAGGTTTAGGAAAAGTAACCCGAGCCCGCCTGATCGACGCGCCCCGGAAGATTACTCCAGAAAAGCCTTCTTGATCGCGGCTGAATTCTCGTTTATAAGCCGCGCAATCTCGTCCCTCAGCTTGAGGAGGCAGTCGTCTACCGCGCCTTTGTCGGTTCCGCCCTGGCCCTTTACGCCGTCCTTGACGAAGGTGTACACGATGGATCCGTCGTTGCGCACGATGCGCAGCGTCGCCTTTCCGCTCGTATTAAAGATGTTATATATTTTTCCCTGGAGCTGCAGCTGTACCGGGGCGTTTACCTCGATGAAAAACAAGGTGTAGTAACCCGCTTTCACATCGGCATTCATCAAGGCCAGCGACTTGGAATCGCCGTTGAACGCGGCGAGGAACTTATCCGCCTGAACGGTGCCGTTGAAGGGAATTACGTCGATTCCGAAGGTTTTTACTATCTGCGCTATCGAATCGATGCTCAGCGGATTGGCGCTGTTTCCAAACGACGTTTTTTCGATTCCCGCAACCAGCGCTATCGACTTTGGCGGCGCATAGACGAAATCACGATTGACGTTCTTGAATGCGTAGCTGAATCCTTCGTTGCTGAAAACAGGGTAGGCGCGGATGATGGCGCTTTTTCCCGAATGGGCGAGGGATGCGATGTTTGCGTTGGCAAGGCCGTATTTATCGGTTGCGACGCTTGCGGTCAAGGATCCTTCGTTCTCTATGAACTCGAATTTGATGACGGCGTCCTGAACGGGCGTCTTGGAATTTTGATAGCTTTCAAAAAGGTACACAGCGGGCATCAGGCCGTCCGCCTTGGACAATTGCCGGGTATCGCCCACGATTTGCTCCCCGCTCGGCGCAAGCCAGGCTTCGAGCGGCTCGATGGTCAATCTGGTGCCGATATCGTTCATGGCGCGGCCGATCTCGTTTATTTTAGCTGTATTGCCCGATTTTGACGCGCGAAGGTATGCGGAGATGTAGAATTTAATCGCTTCGGTAAGGTGATTCGACTCAAGCGAGTTTTTGGCCTTTTCCTGCAAGGCGATGATTTCAGTATCCGCTGCCGGACTGGTTTGGGAAAGTGCGGGAGTCGACGTCGGCTGAGGGGCTGCCGGCGCGACCGGACTTGAAACCGGCTTTGCAGTCGGGGATGGCGTTGCGGGGCCTTGAACGGAAACACACGAAGAGACGACTATAAGCGCTGCGATCAATGCCACAAAAATCCTGGTACGCATACTACCTCCTGTAATATTCATTGCGGGACTCCGGAAAACTTCCGTTTTTGAAGTCTCTTAAATTTAAATGCAATTCGAAGCGCGAATTGCCAAGGAAGCCCCAGAAAACGATAAAGATTTCTGACAGCTCCTATACAATACTATTTTTGAACGGATTACCATGATAACTCAAGCACATTTCCGTTTTTCAAGGTAAAAAATTGAGTGGAAGCACTAAAATAAAGCGCTTTGTTTTTTTCTACCTTGAAACCTTTGCTAGTCCGGGGAGCCTTGGGCAATTCTACGCTTATTTCTATCGCGTCTCCCGGAAATACCGTTTCGAGGAATTTAAGGAAATCGGGGTCGTTCGCCGTTTTTGAATCGGGAATGGATACGATTATTTTATTTACGTTGTCTGCGAGGTCAAAGCTGAGGATTTTTTTTTCGGTATCCAAAAAATCTATGAATGACGCGACGGTAGGAAAAGCCACCGTGGTATCCACTATATAGGAATCAGTCTTAACCTCTACGGACCACTCGGACAATACCCCGGAATTGGCGAGCACCCGTTGGGAAAAGACCGTTTTGTCTATGGTAAGAGGCAGGTACACCGCGTTGGGGTTGCTGAGGGCCAGTTCCAGAGCGGCGACTGAAATCGTATATCGTATCTGAGCGTCCACCTTTCCGCTTGCCGAGATCTTGGCATCGATATGGAGCCCGAAACAGGACGAAAGGAAAAGGCTTGCGACGAACGGAACCGTGCATTTCAATAAATTCCTGTTAGTCAATCGTAACGCTCCGATCGTGTTTCAAAAGAGTGTATCCGCAACGGAAAATCATATTCAACCATATGCAGGGCTTTGTTGAGCACTTTTTCCCCGAATTCCGCCGAATTGGAAACGATGGCCGCGCCTAGCTGGGCAAAGCGAAGGGATTCCTGCAGATCGGTTTCAGCGCAGGAAAGCTTGAATTTGGACTGCAGCTTTCTTTTTATGGAAACGACGATGGATCTTTTGTCCTTGATGGTAATAACGTCGGGCATCTCGATAAGAACTTGCATCATCGAAACTATCATCATCGCGTTTTTCCCAGGATGCCGTTCAGCTCCTCCGTGCCTATCGGGAGATCGGCGCAGTGCGTGCGGCTGTCCGGATTTTTTTCTTCATCGCGCTTTCCTCGATGCAGGAGCAAGAAAAAAAATACGGCGAAGATGACGACCATAAAGCCCGAATCCACGGCTTCCGAGACGGAAATGATTTTATGTTCGGGAATAAGGGAAAACCATACGCCTACGGAACCGGCGGAAAAATACTCGAAGCAGCCGGGTTTCAGGTCCGGTTCTTGGGCCCTGCTGAACACAGGATTCCCGTATACGGATATCGCGAGAATATCGGGGTTGGCGCGACCTATGGCGACTGTTTCTGCTCCGGTCGACTCTTGCAGGCGGAAGGCGAGCTCGGTCCGCGAGGCCGATAGCATGTTCCGGTACCCCGGAAGTATCGCGGAGTCCGAGAGAACGCCGACGGCGAAGCCGATGCCGATTATGGCGGCGAATGAAAAAAATATTATTTTTTTATGCCGAGAGGGGCACGGCAATCCGAGGAAGGGCCTGACCAAGCGCAGCTGACGCAAGAAAACGATTGAGCCCATAATCGCGAGTTCGCTGCCGGAAGCCCAGGACCCGGGGATGGCGGACACGTTGAAATCGGCGTGAATCCAGGAAAGAAGAAACGGTCCCGATATGAAAATAAAAGGCGTCGCCGAGGTCAGGGCCAAGAGGGCAAACTCGACTGTCCTTTGATTCCGCTGCCTCAGCGAGGATTTAAGTACGCCGCTGACTCGTCCAAGCAGTTCAAGAACGAAGATGCCGTCGAAGAACAGGGTCAGGAAGGAACAAAATACGCGGGCTTGCCAGGAAGAATCGAAACTGACGTAAACCGATGAAAAAAAAACGAGGAAGCCCGAAACGACGGCGAAGATCACGAGAATATCGTTGAGATTCTTGGTTGCGCGAGCGGTCGTCACGTACTTCCCACCATCGGGTTCATAAGATACAATGATACTCGCGAATGAAAATAAAGAAAAGCCCAACCTTCATTTTTCTCATTCTGCTACTGCATTCCCAGGTAGTCCCACAGCCGTCGGAAACCGCGGCCGAGCCTCTCAAAAAACTGTCTGCCGAAGCTCCCCGCAGCTTCATCGCGACGGAATGGAATTCCGCCGACGTGGAACTGTTTGCCCAGGGATATTGGGAAGCGCTCGTCGCGAGTTCAGGCACCTTTTCGTTCGGAAGCCCGCTCCCGCCGCTTTTCAATCCAGTGCCTCTTTTTTTTCGGCAGCAGCCCGACATTTATTTGCTGTTGATCCTTCAAAAGCAATGGTGGACGGAACTGAGCGTCACGGACGATCTGTCCCGCACCTTGTTTGCGTTGGGATATACCGGGCAGGACCATGATTTTCTCAAGGAAGTGAGGTTGGGCAACTCCGGCATCAGCATGCGGAACTACCCGGGCATGGCTTTCGGCGTCACGAAAAACGCCTTGGGAATACTCGCGCAGGCAGAAGACGCAGAAAAAGGAATCAGCGCCGACGCCATGGTTCGATGGGACGGTCTTTCCTATGCGACGAAACGGTTTTTAGGATCGCTGGCATTCGAAGAAACCGCGTATTCCGCAGCGAGCTGGGTTCGCGGCAGAAGGTTCGTGCTTCCGGACTCGCCGGTTACGAGCATCGTACTCCGCGAGGAGCGGGAGGGCGTGACGAGAGTCCTCGGGGCGGAGGAATATTCGATCCGAAATGCGTACGGCTTTATCGAATTGCCTGCCGAGCCTCTCGGTATCCTCTATGCGGACTACACCTCGAATATGGTAACGAAAAGCGTCGAGCTGTATCAAAAAAACAAGGCAAATCCCTATGAGGCAAAAAACCTGTATGCCGTTTCCGCAGGTTCGAATTCCTCGGATTACTTCGTTCGCTCGCGAAAGACGATGCTTGCGGATACCGGGTATTCCATCCGGGTCATCGCCCCGTCGCTCCTGGAAATTACCAAGGGAGAGAATCCCTCCTATGATTCCGATTATTTTAAAAAACCTTTTTCCGAGACCGATCCATGGATTTACGATCCGATAACGAAAACCACGGAATTCTCCTATCCACCGGGGGCTTCCTTCGAGTTTGCCTCGCGTTCCCTGAAGGAAACGGCAGGAATCCAGATCGAACAAAACGCGGTCGCGGGATCCATCGGCGTCTGGAGAAACGGCATCGCGACGACCCTTTTTTCCTACGATCCTTCGAGCGGATCCATCGAGCTGACGCCTGTGCCCGGCGAAGGCGAAGAGATCATCGTCCGGTATGCGCTGGAATCCAACCTGAAGGGAAACAATGGGCTTGTATTCGGCTTTGGCGTGGGCTGGCCTTTAGGAGAGTTTGTACGGGGGCAGGCCGCGATCGGCGGAAGGTGGCCGTTCCCGGGGCAGAGCTATGCGGAATCGGGAACGCAACACCCATCCTGGCTGGGACTATCCCTCTCAGCGGAAACGAAGCCCATCACCGGCGCGGGCATGAGCTGGAACTCTTCCATCTTCAGCCGCTTGGTTCGCGCGGAAGCCAGCGGAATATACCGGATTTCCGGTATGGAAGATTTTCTGACCTACGCCGCGCCGTTCAGGCCCGTTTCCGGCGATACGCTCACCGTCGTTTCGGCTGCGGTAGCATCGCCCGATTTTACCTTGGCATGGCCCGAATACGATAAAAAAATCCACCTGCAGAATGAAAAATCGATGGCGCTCCGTTTGAAGGCAACCTCGGTTACCGGAGCGAGAACAAGATTCGTGAACTTCCAGGAATCAGTCCCGCTGGCCCTGTACAAGAAATTCGTGTTCTTTTTCTATAATGAAACTGCCGAGGGCACGGGCTCCATCACGGTTCACGCGGGCGACGGAAATTCCGGGCTTACGATACGCGACCTGTCCATAGCGAGCCTGCCCCACGAATGGCTGCGGATAGAGGTCGACCTCCAGGCCGATGGTCGGGTAATCGCCAACAATTCCCGCGGAGAACCTGTGCTTCTGGAATATTCGGCAGTGGAATACGTGCCTATTTCCGCCGGCGGCTTCGTTTACTTCGAGCTTGCGGATTTTTTGGATGGATCGATACTTATCGACGAACTGCATCTTGAAGATCCGTATGCCGGTTTCAATTCCCAATTTCAGGGTTCTATCCAGTATCGTTTCGGCGATGCGCCCGAAGACGCTTTTACCAAGGGCAGCGTCAACGCGACCATAGGTTCGGCAGCAGCGGAATTCTGGGATTTTTCGCTGAGCTCGGACCTCGCTGCGGGCTTCGATACGGGCCCCGCCCGCTGGAGACTGAGCGTAAAACCCGTTTACTCCGGCAATTCCTTCGACTTGGGAACATCATATTCAATATTGCTGCCCAAGGGTGATTTTCCCGTGCGCGTGAGCGAGTATTTTTTCAGGCAACCGGGAAGCAGGCTTTTTGCGCATAAACTGCAGGCGACGGGCGGGATCACGCCGTTTCATGCCAGCCTTACCCAAGAGACGGTCGACAACGATTTTCTATTTTCGCAGACATGGCTGGCAGCGACCGAAGTACCCGATTGGATTTCTTTGAAAATGACCGCGAGGAACCTGCTTTCGTCCTCGGTGTTGGAAACTATGGCCATTCCCGCTACTTGGCTGGAATCATGGACGTTCCTCAAGCCCTACCGAGAAACCGATGCCTCAAAACGATCGCTGGCGCTTGAGTTGACCGCAGCGCCGCATTCAGCGTTAACGGCATCGGCTACGAGAAACTTTGATGCTAATGCTCTCTCCGAATCGGCTCTGAACGGCCGTATTTCTTGGCCGTTTAAAATCTCAATCGCCACGGTTACGCCTTTCTACGAGCGCAAGCTGTTTTTGCAGGATAATTCCGCTTCCGTATCCTTTATGGAAGATTACGGCAAGTGGCTTGCAGCCATGCAAAATTGCGCACCGCTGATAATCGAGTATCCTTTCAAGGATTTATTCGACGACATGCTGACGCCTGTTTTTAAGGAAGTTTGCGGCAACCTTGAAAAAGCGGACTATTTGAGCGGTACCGGCTTTTCCGTGGAACGCCCCATCGGCTATGGGACGACCGACCTCTGGGCACCGGCCAAGGTTCAAGCGGGCATTGCCAGAAAATTACAAAAAACATTGGATTCGTACACCGATTCGCGGGTGTTTACGCTACGCTTGGACGGTTCGGCATTCAATGTATTCTCACAAGCCGGCGTTAAGCCTTTTTTTAAATCCTTTGAACTTGACGAATACTTCTGGCAACTGGGCACGACCTTGGTAAATTTTTCGGCGGAATCGCGAATATTTCCCGCAGTGGACGGCGAATACTCGATGACGCTCTCCACGCAATCAGGATCTGCGTTCGGGGCTAAAATCAAGGGAAAATACGAGGAAAGCCGAATCGGCACCGCGTGGGAGACAGGCGTCAATTTCTTTTACAACAAAAAAACGGCAAAAACCTGGCTTTCGGATTTAATCGCCCTGACTTCAAAGATCAAGCGGCCTGGGAGCGATGTAACGACCGCCACGAAAAGGAATGTCGTATGGTCCTGGTTTGACGGCCTTAAATCAGGGAATCCCGTGTTGCGGAATATTATTTCCTCCGAGCTGCAGCTCGTTTATAAAGGGTACGAGGCGGTTCCCTGCAAACTACTGTTGAGTGAACGTTACGAGACCAAATATACCATTGCCCCGAACTTGTCGCTTTCGGTATTCGCCTCGATGTCGGAATCTTTGAAGCTCTATCCCAATTATCTTTTATGGGGTTTCGGCTATGAATTGGGCATGAGCGCGCGAGTCAGTTTTTAGTTTGACCCGCCGGTATCCTTGACAGCTGTTTTTACCATACGTATTATAGGCTCACCATGAAACGAAGACTCGTAACAAGCGCCCTTCCGTACGTAAACAACGTACCACACCTCGGAAACCTCATACAGGTTTTATCCGCCGACGTATTTGCCCGCGCATGCCGGCTTCGCGGCTACGAGACCTTGTATATTTGCGGCACCGACGAATACGGCACGGCCACCGAAACCAAGGCCCAGGAAGAAGGCGTAACGCCGGCGGAACTGTGCGGACGCTTCCACGAGATACATAAATCCATCTATGAATGGTTCGGCATCGCCTTCGATAAATTCGGCCGCACCAGCACGCCCAAGCAAACGGAGATCGTCCAGGGATTGTTCAAGGATCTGGACGACGCCGGGCTTATCCAGGAGCAGACCATAGAGCAGCTGTACTGCGGCGCCTGTTCCCGCTTTTTAGCCGACCGCTACGTTCGCGGCACCTGCCCGCATTGCGGCTATCAGGACGCGCGCGGCGATCAGTGCGAGCATTGCGGCAAGCTCCTCGACCCGACCGAGCTCAAGGAGCCAAAGTGCTCCACCTGCGGCGCCATGCCGCATCCCCGCAGCACAAAGCATCTGTACATCGACTTGCCCAAGATAAGGCCGCAGCTCGAGGCGTGGATAGGCGAGGCCAGCGTCCGCGGATTCTGGGCCAAGAACGCCATTCAGATGACGCAAGCCTGGATACGCGACGGCTTGAAATCCCGCGCCATAACGCGCGACCTCAAGTGGGGCATCCCCGTTCCCAAGCCCGGTTTCGAGAACAAAGTCTTTTATGTCTGGTTCGATGCGCCCATCGGCTACATCAGCATGACGGCATCCCTTGCCGACGAAAAAGGCTTCGACTGGAAATCCTGGTGGATGAATCCCGACGAAGTCGAGCTGTATCAGTTCATCGGCAAGGACAATATTCCCTTCCACACGGTAATTTTTCCTTCTACCTTGCTGGGCTCCAAGAGAAAGTGGACCATGCTGCACCACATGTCCAGCACCGAGTTCCTCAACTACGAATCGGGGAAATTCTCCAAGAGCAAAGGCGTGGGCGTCTTCGGCAACGATGCCGTGGAGTCCGGAATGCCCGCCGACGTCTGGCGTTTCTACATATTCTACAATCGTCCGGAGACGAGCGATTTTACCTTTACCTGGGCGGACTTCATGGAGAAGGTGAACGGCGAGCTTATCGGCAACCTGGGTAACCTCGTCAACCGCACGCTGCAGTTCATCCAGCGTTTCTATGACGGCAAGATTCCACAGGGTACGCATGACGAAGCCTTCTGGACCGAGGTAAAAGCGCTGGAAGACAAGGTCGCCGGCCACTTCGAGCGGGCTGAACTCCGCGACGCATTCCGTACCGCATTCCAGATCGCCGATATCGCCAACAAGCGCTTCCAGGCGGCGGAACCCTGGAAAGCACGCACCGCAGAACCCGAAAAAGCGGCCAGCCTCCTCAATGACCTGTGTTACGTGCTCCGCGACCTTGCCATACTCATGCACCCCTTCATGCCCGTGGCCATGAACAAGCTCGCCGGATTCTTCGGCCTCAAGGTTGCCAGCGATGGCGGCGACGGACTCACTTGGAAAGACCTCGGTAAACTGACCGGGCTGGACACGGTGATCTCGGCCGAGGTTCTGTTCCAGAAGCTGGAATCCGACAAGATCGACGAGCTTCGGGACCGATACGCAGGCAGTCAGAAAGAGCGCGCGATACGGGTGGCCGAACAGGAAACCAAGGCCGCGGACGCGCTTGCCAAGAAACAGGCCGAGCAGGCAGCCAAACCCGCTGAAACCGTAAAACCAGTCCCCGAACCTAAACCATTATTATTCACGGACCTATCTCTTGAGGAACGCTTCAAGAAACTCGTCGATCTTCGCGTAGCCAAGATCGTCAAGATAGAGCGCCATCCCAAAGCGGACAAACTCTACATAGAGACGCTCGACGACGGCAGCGGAACCGAGCGTGTCATCGTTTCTGGTCTCGTGCCTTTCTATAAGGAAGAAGAACTGCTGGGCAAGCATATCGTGCTCGTCAATAACCTGAAGCCCGCCAAATTACGGGGAACCGAAAGCAAGGGTATGCTCCTGGCCGCCAGCAAATCGGGAGCGGAAGGCAAGGAACTTGTCGAGGTGCTCGAAGCGCCGTGGGCTCAGCCCGGCGACCGCGTCATCCTTGAAGGTCAGGATCCAGCCATTCCCGCGGAAGTTGAAATCGATGTAGAGAATTTCTTCTCAGTACCGATAGCGGCAAAGGGTGGAAAAGTTTTCGTCGGAACAAAAGCCCTGGTTTGCGGACCAACGGTTTTTACTACGCAACGAGCTACCGATGGTGAAGTAGGCTAATTTCCGCCTCGGATTGTATGAAATAACACACTATTCATGCTATTATTCATGAATAGTGTGTACTAAAGGATATATGGCGATGCGAATTGTGCTTACGGAGCAAGCAGGAATCCCTGCGACGAGATTTTTGCAAAGTGCTTTCTGGGCAGAATTCAAAACCATCAATGGATGGGTGCCGCTTCGTTTTTCGGTTTCCGAAGATGAACGGAATAATGTATTTTCATTGTCCATTTTGATTCGCGCCGTTAAACCCGGATTCAGTATTGCCTATGTTCCTCATGGACCGGCCGTGGAGATTCCACCTGGCGACCAACAGGAATTCCTTATCGCGCTTTCAGACGCCGTGCGCACCAAGCTCCCTTCTTCCGTGTTTTGCCTCCGCTTCGATCCTTCCTGGTACTGCGCACAATCTATAGCAACCCAGGAAAATGAAACCGATACCACGCCAGACCGGGAAACCATCCAGACAAGCATTCCGCTGCGTCCGTATTTCAAAAGACCCCTGGTAAAAAGCTCAGATGTGCAACCCCCGGATAGCGTCGTTATCAGCATTGATAAATCCGACGACGAGCTGCTTGCGGCCATGAAACCGAAGTGGCGCTACAACTTACGCCTGGCGCAAAAAAAAGGCGTTACCGTCGAGTCGTTCAACCAAAGCCAAGATCAGAAAGCCGCGATCGATTCTTTTTATGTATTATATGAAGAAACCGGTAAACGGGACCGCATCGCCTTGCATCCTAAAAGTTATTATGCCCGCTTACTAGACCTTGCAAAAATCAGCTGCGACAAGCGCGATTCCGGCATCGCGGCAGAAACGGAACCGATACCCGACGTTCGCGTTTGGATTGCCCGTCACGAAGGGCAAAACCTGGCCTCCATAATTACTATCTTTTTTGGTTCAGAGGCAACCTACCTGTATGGGGCGGCCAGCGACGAAAAACGCAATCTGATGCCTACCTACCTGCTGCAATGGGAAGCGATGAAGGCGGCGCGAGCGGCAGGATGCATCAGCTACGATTTGTATGGAATCCCTCCGTCAGGAGAAGATCCGACCCATGCCATGGCTGGATTATTCCGCTTTAAAACTGGTTTTGGCGGAGAAATTCGACACTATCCGGGTTGTTATGACATTGCTTTGCGGCCTGTCGTGTATGCAACCTTCCGTTTTATTGAGAAACTCCGCTTGTTTTGGCACAAAACAGTACAAAAAAAGATACGCAGAATCCTTACAAGGAATCATTCAAAATAACTGAACGTTCGCTCTTTTCTTAACCGAATAATAATGATATTATTCTGCATACTCGTTTCTATTGTAAGGAGCATGCATGAATTCCAACCCTTTATTGGATTTATCGGATTTACCGCGTTTTGCGGAGATTAAACCGGAACATATAACACCGGCTATCGACCACCTGCTCGCGTCGGTACGCGCCGAGCTTGCGGCTATTACGGCAAGCCCCACGACTGCCGACTGGGATTCCGTCGTAGAGCCTTTGATCGACGCAACCGAGAAAATCGACCGGACTTGGAGCGCCATTGGCCACTTGAACGCCGTCGTAAATACACCTGAATTGCGCAAGGAATATAATGCCAATCTGCCCAAGGTAACGGTGTTCTATTCCGAGCTGGGTCAAAACATGGGCTTATTCGCCAAATATAAGGAGCTTGCGGGCCGAAAGGATTTTTCATCCTGGAGCCAGGCTCGCCGCACGACGATCGAGAATGCACTGCGCGATTTCCGTTTATCGGGTGCCGAGCTGCCCGCAGATAAACAAAAACGATTCTCCGATATCGAGACGAGGCTTTCCGAACTCGGTTCCAAGTATAACGAGAACCTTCTGGACGCTACCGATGCCTATTCCAAGTTTATAGAAAACAAGGATGAGCTTGCCGGAATGCCCGAGGACGTCCTTTCCATGTATGCGGAATCCGCAAAAAAAGACGGTAAAACCGGTTATAAGATTACGCTGCAGTTCCCTTCGTTTTATCCGCTGATGCAATACTGCTCCAACCGCGCCTTGCGGGAAGAGCTGTATGAGGCCAATGCGAAGCGCGCCGCGGAATTCGGGCCCGAAAATTGGAACAATACGCCCATTATCCGCGAGCGCCTCAAACTGTCCCGCGAAAAAGCCAAACTCCTTGGATTCAAGAATTACGGCGAATTGTCGCTTCAGCCCAAAATGGCGGACAATCCCGCCGAGGTAATAAAATTCCTCCGCGAACTCGCCTCAAAATCCAAGCCTTTCGCGATGCAGGACAGAAAAGACCTGGAGGCTTTCGCGAAAAAAGAATTGGGCCTGACCACGCTCGAGACCTGGGATATCGCCTATGCCAGCGAAAAAATGCGCGTTGCCCTCTACTCGTTCTCCGACCAGGAAGTAAAGGAATACCTCCCCGAGCCCAAGGCGGTGGAAGGTCTGTTCAACGTCGTAAAGATTTTATACGGTATCGACATAGTTCCCGCAAGCGCCCCGCTGTGGCACAAGGACGTTTCGTACTTCAATTTGGTTAAGGACGGAAAGCCTTTCGCCGGATTCTATTTCGACCTGTACGCTCGCGAAGGCAAGCGCGCCGGCGCCTGGATGAACGACGCCCGAGGCAGACGAGCCAAGAACGGAACAGTCCAGATGCCCGTCGCCTACCTGACCACCAATTTTGCGCCTCCCGTGGACGGCAAACCGGCGCTGTTTACCCACGACCAGGTAACGACGCTCTTCCATGAATTCGGCCACGGCCTGCAGCATATGCTTACCCGGATAGACGAACTTCCCGTATCCGGAATCGCGGGCGTAGAATGGGACGCTGTTGAGCTCGCCAGCCAGATCATGGAAAACTTCTGCTGGGAATGGGACATGCTTAAAAAAATGAGCGGCCATGTGGATACCGGCAAACAGATGCCCAAGGAACTCTTCGACAAGATGCTTGCGGCCAAGAATTTCCAGAACGGCATGATGACGGTCCGCCAGCTGGAGCTGGGGCTGTTCGACATGCTCATCTATACGGACTTCGACGAAGAAAACGGTGACTGGCTAAAACTGCTGGATGAGGTGCGCAAGGAAGTGGCGGTTAATTTCCCGCCTGCCTATAATAGATTTCCCAACAGCTTCAGCCATATTTTCGGAGGCGGCTACGCTGCCGGCTATTACAGCTATAAATGGGCGGAAGTATTGTCGGCGGATGCCTACAGCGCATTCGAGGAAGCGGGCGGCGCAAACCCCGGCACCGGCAAGAAATTCTGGGACGAATTGCTTGCCCGCGGCGGATCCAGGCCCGCGGCGGAGTCATTCAAGGCCTTCCGCGGCCGCGAACCAAGCATCGACGCGCTCCTGCGGCACAATGGGCTGGTAGCCAAAAAATGATTACGCAGGCAGGAGACCATTTCGGCGTTCGAAGCGGTTTCCTGCCTTGCACACCCGAAGGAAGCACCATGAACGAACCCCACGACATCTTGGGAAGCATCTCCGGTGGTCGCGTGCTTGACGTGGCCACGGGCAGCGGCGGCTTTATACATTTTCTGCTTGCCGGATTAAAAGACTTTTCCGAGATAATCGGCATCGATACGAACGAGCGCAACGCGGAAGCATTCGCAAAAGCGTTTGGCGACAAACCCAATATTCATTTCCGCGCGATGGACGCCGCGCACCTGGATTTTGAGGAATCGTCCTTCGACATGGTATGCGTCTCCAACTCGCTGCACCATTTCGCCGGCGCGAAATCGGCGGACGGAGCCTCTTCCGTGCTTGCGCAGATGAATCGAATCCTGCGCCCGGGCGGCTGGTTTTTGATCTCGGAAATGTACCGCGACAATCAGACGGAAACCCAAATGACGCACGTTCTTCTGCACCATTGGTGGGCTGCGGTGGATACCGTCAACGGCATCCCGCACCATGAAACCTACAGGCGGCAGGAACTCGTGGATATGGCTGAGAATCTCAAGCTCATCGACATCAGAAAATTCGACCTGTGCGATTTGGATGGCGACCCAAAAAATCCAGAACTGGCCGCGGAGCTTGAACCTGGGCTCGCCCGTTACATGGAACGAGCGGCAGGGCATCCTGAATTACAGAGCCGTGGCGAAGAGCTTAAGAGGCGCCTCCGCGACATTGGATTTCACAGCGCCTCGACGTTGGTCATACTGGGGAAGAAAGCGTAGTTAGAAGCGTACAAGACCTGATTCCTAAGCGATCTTGACCGTATTCCGTCCCGCTGCCTTTGCCGCATACAGGGCTTGATCCGCGCGCGTGACGGCTTTTTCGTAAGTATCGTCTTCCGCAAACAGGGTAAGCCCGATACTGACGGTGAGAGGGATATTGTTCGGTCCGATAGAGAATAGTTTTTCCTCGAAGGCTAGACGAATTTTTTCTGCGCTTTTTTTCGCGTTCTCAAACCCGCAGTTTTTAATAAGCACGAAGAATTCCTCTCCGCCCCAGCGGCACAGGACATCGGATTCCCGAATCGCGTCCTTGATACGCTCCGAAGCGCGAATAAGGACTTCATCCCCGCACAGGTGGCCATAGTTGTCGTTGACCGTCTTGAAAAAATCAAGGTCCATCATGAGCAGCGTCATCTCGGAGCGGTCGCGCTTGCGCTCTTTGAGGGCTTGTTCCATGATGACGTCGAACGCCTGGCGGTTATACAGACCGGTTAGCTTGTCGGTGGTGGCAAGCAGCTCTATTTTTCTCCGGTAATCCTTAATTTGCAGCCGAATGAGCAAGAATATTATTCCGGTAATAAACAGGCTTATGGCGATATTGACGAACAGCGTGCGAACGAGAATACGGCCGGCGATGTCCACGTTTTCTTCCACCAAAAGATACCAGTTGAATTCTTTGATAAACCTCGTATTCAGGAAATATTCGCTTGGGCCGCGATGGTAAGAAAACGTAAACCCGGTTTCCGAGGCCAGGATTTTAGAAGCGTAATCCTGGATGCCCTCAATCTTGAGAATGGAGTCCTCGCCATTGGATAAGTCGCTGCTCCTGAGCGTTACGCCACCTTTTTTATCCACGAAAAAAACGGTGCGCTGGTACTTTTCCTGATAATAACCGATCAGCTTCTTGACCGCGTTGACCGTGAGCCCGACGCCCGTGGCGCCTATGAAATTATTCTTGTAGTCGTAAACTTTATAATTGATGAATATGGTCATGGTGTCCGCATTGGCCATGTCTGGATCGATATTGATCTCGTAATTGGAAACCATGTCCTTGACCCGGTAATACCAGGCATCACGAGGATCATCCTGGCGAATAGTCTTTAGTATTCCATCTGAATGATAATATTTGCCCGATTTATCCGAAACGAAAAAAGCCGAAACAGTTCCGTATTTTTTCTTGATCTCGGTAAGGTATCGGACGATATCCTGGTCGTTCCGCTCGCCTTGCATGACCCAATCGCGCACGAACGTATCGTTCGCCATCAGGGAACTTATGAAGACGGGAGGCAGGAGGTCCCGCTGTATTTCGGAGTAGATATTGTCGCTGGTAAGCGGCAGGGAGCTGAACGTTATCTCATTCCGGAGCGAGGAACGCGATACCGTATAGCTTATGAGGCTAGTGGCCACGAAACCCACGGCGAGAATGATAATCACCGCAGTCATCAATCTATTGTATTTAGAAAACATGATATTCCACGCCTTTAAGTATATGTTAAGATTACGATACTAACAAGACCGGTTCGGCGAATCCTTAAGGCCGCCGTTTTTACTGGCGTGTTTTCAAACTTGCTGGTATGCTTCATCCATGAACAGAGACGAAGCCTTGCGCGTCTGGCGCGAACACAATTCCGAGGATTCCCTATTCCGCCATGCGCTTGCCGTAGAGGCCGCGATGAAGCATTTCGCCAGGCTGCATGACGAGGATGCCGATTACTGGGGCCTCGTGGGACTTCTCCACGATGTCGACTACCAGGAACACCCCCAAGAGCACCTGCAGCATGCGCGTGCCATTTTAGCCGCCGCCGGATTCGACGAAGCATTTATCCGCGCGGTGGAAAGCCACGGCTGGGGAATCTGTTCCGCGGTGGAACCCGTGCACGTCATGGAAAAGGTCCTTTTTGCCACTGACGAGCTGACCGGTTTCATCGCGGCCTGCGCCTATGTGCGCCCCAGTAAAAGCGTCAGCGACCTCGAGGTAAAATCGGTCAAGAAAAAATGGGGCACGGCGGCCTTTGCCGCTGGAGTGAGCCGAACCGTGATAAAGCAGGGCGCCGCGATGCTGGGCGTCAGCCTTGATTACTTGATTGAGCAGACGATATTGGCGATGCGGACGCTGTAGCGTATCGAATGAGCTCTAAGGAAGAATATCAGGGAATATTTGCACGGAGACACGGAGAACACAGAGTTGGGATTTCTTCCTTGGCGAGCTTGCGCGAAACATTCCTAATTTCTATTTCAATCCAGGATGTTTCGCGCAAAGGCGCCAAGCACGCAACGGAATACCAATATTAAGAAACCATAATGCTTTACAACATACTTTTCCTGATATCTCTCCACTCTTCCTTCACGCTTTCGTGGCTTCGGGTGAAACATTCTTATTTCTTTTTCCTTACACGGGTTATGGTCCTGCCGATCAGCTTTTTCGGATGTTTTTTCGTAATATTGCCAGGTAATAGCAATCACCGATCTGCGCGATGTTTATTGGAAACACGAATAGAGGTATCAGGCGCAGGGGAATGATTGTATGACCATCGCCAAGTTTACGATTAACTTTTTATATAATATTGGCCGGTTTGTTTAGAACACCGGAAAGCTCGCGCATAGCCTCATTCGCCTCGCGAATAAAATCCGCTTCTAAGAGTTTTCGATAGATGTCGGGATGCGCATATTTTACTATTGAAAACAATAATTGAAAATCTCTTTGATACATATTCATGATTAAATCCCTAAATAAAAATTCTTGGGTCTTAATGTAATTTAGGATGCTTCGCGCAGAGTCGCAAAGTACGCAAAGGGAATGCAAGAAAAATAAGAAAAGCATTAAATTTTGTTTCTTTTCCTATTTTCCTTGGCGAGCTTTGCGCCTTTGCGCGAAAAATTCTTAATTCCTAATTCAATTCAATCCAGGATGTTTCGCGCAAAGACGCAAAGTGCGCAAAGGGAATGTAAGAAAGATAAAAGCTGGGGTCTGAACTTCAGGCTGCGTAACCTTCCTATCTCTCCTGGCTTCTCCGTGCTCTCCGTGCTCTCCGTGCTCTCCGTGCTCTCCGTTACTCCGTGCTAATTTTTATTACATTTCTTAATTATTTTCTCTGTGTCTCTGTGCCTCTGTGGTGAACAATGAGAATTATTACGCTTCCATGTGCTCCGTCAGGTAATCCCAGAATTCTGCTGGAAACAAATCCGGCTTAGGCGGAACGGGCGGCGGCGGGGGAGGCAGGCTCGCCTTGTATTCTGCCTCTCGCACGCCGCGCAGGTATTTGTCGGCGACGCTGGGGAACAGCTCCAGAAGCAGTTCGTCCTTCTCGTTGTTGGCCAGTTTAAGGCCGCCGAGTTCCGCGATCGGGGCGTTGGCCTGCTTTTTGTAGCTTGAGGTGTCGTAGGCGGTTTCGTTGCGCACGCCGGCGATCTTCTCCCGGAAATCCGGGTCGATAGGCCATGGCGTGTGGCCGTAGGAGCCTTTTACGAGGTCGATGAAGTTCTTGGACACGTTGGTATAGAACGGTTTGCCCTGGGTCTTGTCCACGATGCAGTTTACGGCCTGGGCACCGACTATTTGGCTGGTGGGCGTCACGAGCGGCGGGATGCCGGCGTCGAGGCGCACCAGCGGGACGATCTGCAGTACTTCGTTGAGGTGCTGCTCGAGCTTGTAATCCTGCAGCTGGCTCATCATATTGGTGTACATGCCACCCGGTATTTGGGCGGTTTTGACGATTTCGTCGGGGGCGGGATAATTGAACGCAGCTTCGATTTTCTGGCAGAATTCGAGCACCCGGTCGGTTTTTCCGGCGGTAGCCGCTTCCAAGGCGTTGTCGAACAAGGCGGAGAGAGCAGCGTCGGGCTTCCACGTCGTGAGGTCTATTTTAGGCGGCATGAGCTTGTACTGGTCGAATTTCGCGAGCTCTTCGCGGATGCCGCGCAGTTCGCGGTTGATATCGGCGACAGCTTTCTTGTCTACGCCGGTATCCATTCCCAGCCGGTCGGCAAAAAGCTGCACGATCTCGTACGCGGGAGCGGCGGGGCCGCCCGAAAAATCCATGATCACCGTATCGACGATATCAACGCCCGCAAGCATGGCCATGAGTATGCTGGCGACGCCGTAGCCGGGAGTGCAATGCGTGTGCAGGTCGATGGGGACGCTGATCTCGTTCTTGAGGGCTTTGATGAGCGCGGCGCTCATCGCGGGTTCCACGAGGCCGGCCATGTCCTTGATAGTAATCATGTCGGCGCCGGCCGCAGCCATGGCTTTAGCCTTGCCCACGAAATAAGGAATGTCAAACAGCTTTTTAGGCAGCTTCTTGCCTTTGAGCATGGCGGAGAACCGTTCGCCCGCGGTGAACTTGGGATCGGTGGTAAAACATACGGCGCAATCGGCCATGCCGCCGTTTTCCTTCACGAAGCGGATGCTGCTCGTCATATTGTCGATATCGTTCAGGGCGTCGAAAATACGCATGATATCGATGCCGGATTTTACGGAATTTCTGCAGAAGCCTTCCAAAACACTGTCGGGATAGGGATTGTAGCCGAACAGGTTCCGTCCGCGGGAAAGCGCGGTTAATTTGGAGGAACCGGCGACGCCTTCGCGGATGCTTTCCAACCGTGCCCAGGGGTTTTCATTGAGGTAGCGCATGATGGAATCGGGAACCGCTCCGCCCCATACTTCCATGGCGTAAAAATGCGCATGCTTGTAATATGGAAGAACACGATCAACCTGGGCTTGATTCATTCGGGTGGCAAATTGCGATTGCTGACCGTCGCGGAGCGTAAGATCACGTATTTTGATGTGCTTTTTCACGGTATTCCTCCTCTAAATTCAACAAATCGTAAATATTCTATCAAATCATAGTATAAATGGATACGGGGAAACAAGAAAATAGTAAACGAATTAAATACTCATAGGTTATCCATTTCAATTAACAAAACTAAAATTTCGCCTATTGATACACAATATCCTTTGACATACATTTATTAATATTATATGCTTAGATCAAGATTCGTTTTTCTTACTGATATATCAGTTTGATTACGGACAAAACAATGAGTGTAGGGCTATGAGTGAACAGAAAAAGACCTTCGAACACGTCATTCGGGAACGTTGGTGTAAAGGCTGCAATATTTGCGTTGCCTTCTGCCCCAAGCAGGTACTGATACTCAAGAATGGCAAAGTCTTCGCAGACAAACCAGAGTCATGCATCGGATGCAGGCTGTGCGAACTGCGCTGTCCGGATTTCGCTATAGAAATCCATGAAAAAGGCGTCGAAACTCCCAAGGGACCCGATGCAGCGGATATCGACTTTACGGTACCTCCGGAGGCCGAGCATGACTAACGTAAAACTGATGCAGGGTAACGAAGCCTGCACTCTGGGAGCCTTGACTGCGGGACTTGATTTTTTCGCAGGCTATCCCATTACGCCATCCACCGAAATCGCGGAGCTATGCGCCGAGGAATTACCCAAGGTCGGCGGCAAGTTCATTCAGATGGAAGACGAGATTGCCTCCTTGGCGGCGATAATCGGAGCTTCCCTTACCGGCCGAAAGGCCATGACCGCGACCAGCGGCCCGGGCTTTTCCTTGATGCAGGAAAACATCGGCTACGCGGGCATCACCGAAGTGCCTGTTGTCATCATCAACGTACAGCGCTCCGGCCCTTCCACCGGTCTGCCCACATCACCTGCGCAGAGCGACGTCATGCAGGCGCGCTGGGGCACGCACGGCGACCATCCCATCGTCGTACTGGCACCGGGCAACGTCAAGGAGTGCTTCGAGCTTACCATCAAGGCATTCAACATAGCTGAAGATTATCGCGTGCCTGTCATAGTCCTAACCGACGAAGTCATCGGACACATGCGCGAAAAAGTAGTATTGCCCGATCCCGCATCCATTAAGATCAGCAAACGCAAGAAACCCAATTCTCCTGCCGGGTACAAGCCCTACGAGGCAGACCCGGACGGCGGCGTTCCGCTCATGGCCAGCTTCGGCCAAGGGTACCGCTACCATGTTACCGGCCTCTACCACGACGAAACCGGGTTTCCCACAAATAAAGGCGAAATCGCCGACATATCCATCCGCCGGCTCATGCGCAAGATCGAAAAAGCCGAACCGGTCATCCGTGATTACGCAATCGAGTCCACCGACGACTGCGAAGTTCTCGTCATAGCCTTCGGCTCCAGCGCCATGTCTTCGCTTTCCGCGGTGCGCCAAGCGCGCGCCAAGGGAATCAAGGCGGGACTTTTCAGGCCCAAGACGATCTGGCCGTTCCCCGAAGCGGTGCTTGACCAATTCGCCGACAAGGTAAAACGCATCATCGTTCCCGAGATGAACCTTGGCCAGCTAGTGCTTGAGGTGGAACGCGTCGTAAAAGGCCGAGCCTCCGTGGAACGTCTCAACAAAGTAAACGGAGAACTGTTCCGACCCGAGGAAATTCTTTCCTGCATACTTGGTGGTAAAAAATGAGCGACAGTCTCAAGTACTTCAGGCAAAATCGCCTGCCCCATATCTGGTGCCCCGGCTGCGGTCACGGTACGGTAACCGGCGCTCTCGTCCGCGCCATCGCCAAGCTCAAGCTGGACAAAAACAAAGTCGTCGTCGTATCCGGCATCGGCTGCTCGAGCCGCGCTCCGGGCTACCTGGATTTCGACACGTTGCATACGGCCCACGGCCGCGCGCTTGCGTTCGCCACCGGCATCAAGGTTTCCCGGCCGGACCTCAAGGTAATCGTGATGACCGGAGACGGGGATTGCACCGCGATCGGCGGCAATCACTTTATCCATGCGGCTCGCCGCAACATCGACATTACTACAATAGTAATGAACAACAATATCTACGGCATGACCAGCGGCCAGTCTTCTCCGATGACGCCCAAGGGAATGATCGGCACCACCGCGCCTTACGGCAACGTGGAACGAAGCTTCGATCTGGGCAACCTGGCCATCGCGGCCGGCGCAACCTACGTAGCCCGCAGTACCGCCTACCATGTCGTGCTCCTCGAGGAACTGCTGGAAAAAGCGCTGCTCAACAAGGGCTTCTCGATGGTCGAAGCCGTCACGCAATGTCCGACCTACCTGGGCAGGCGCAACAAAATGGGCGGCGCCGTGGAAATGCTCAACTGGTTCAAGGAACGCGCGGTAAACGTAAAGGCGGCCGCCGTCATGACCCCCGAAAAGCTCGAAGGCAAATTCCTCATCGGCGAACTGTACAACAAGCCTGAGCCGGACTACAGCACGGAATACGGTCAGCTTATCGAACAGGTCCAGCGAAAATTCGACACCTTCCAGGGAGGAGTACGCGGATGCGAACAGAATTCCGATTAAGCGGCTCGGGCGGGCAGGGCTTGCTGCTCGCCGGCATCGTGCTTTCAGAAGCGGCGATCCTTGAAGACAAGAACGCCGTGCAGACACAGAGTTACGGACCGGAAGCACGCGGCGGCGCCTCGAAGGCCGAAGTGGTCATTTCCGAAACCGATATCGACTACCCCAAGGCCACCGATCCCGATTACCTCCTGGCGCTAACCGCGGAATCGTATAAGACCTACGGCAAGCTCATGGGAAAAGGCCTCATCATCGTGGATGCCTCGGTAACGCTGGATCCTGAAATCAAGAGCCGCACCGTCTCGGTTCCCATCCTCAAGACAGCCTCGGAAGATCTTGGCAAGAAAGTAGTCGCCAACATCGTCGCTTTGGGGGTCCTTGCGGGATTATCCGGAATCGTCAGCGCCGCCATCCTGGAAAAAGCCGTAATGAACCGCGTGCCCAAGGGCACCGAAGAACTCAATATTACAGCGCTTCGCAAAGGCTTCGAACTCGCCGCAAAGGCAAAAGCCAGCGCCTGAACCAACGGGACGTCAAAGAGTCGTGATTGATTCTTTGACGTCTTTTTTACGCGACACCACAATCCAGATATCAAGGGAGATCGTAATGAGCGACAACGAAGCCATCAAGAAAGGGCTCGAAGCATACGAGGCGGGGGTAAATAAATCTCTTGCAAAGTTCCCCGAACGCAAGAAGAAATTCGTAACCGGATCCAATGCGCCGGTCAATCGTCTGTACACGCCGGTGGATCTGCAGAAAACCGATTACATGCGCGACATCAACCTGCCCGGCGAGTATCCCTATACCCGCGGCGTGCAGAACACGATGTACCGCGGCCGTTTCTGGACCATGCGCCAGTACGCAGGTTTCTCCACCGCGGAAGAATCCAACAAACGCTATAAATTCCTTCTTGAACAGGGAACCACCGGGCTTTCGGTAGCCTTCGACCTTCCCACCCAGATCGGCTACGACTCCGACCATCCCCTGTCCCAGGGAGAAGTGGGTAAAGTAGGCGTGGCCATCGATTCGCTCGCGGATATGGAAATCCTCTTCGGCGGCATTCCGCTGGATAAAGTATCCACCTCGATGACCATCAACGCACCCGCATCGGTACTGCTCGCGATGTACATCGCGGTTGCCGAAAAACAGGGCATCAAGCCTAATCAGCTTGAAGGCACCATCCAGAACGATATCCTCAAGGAATACGTGGCGCGGGGAACCTATATTTTCCCGC
>CAZAJF010000048.1:0-28277 GCA_964485395.1 uncultured Treponemataceae bacterium
TTTTAAGATAATCAACAATTCCGTGGAGCCCGCCCTGCACGCCCTGGGCTACCGGGCCGACCAGATTGAGGACATACGCCACTACCTCGTTGGGCGCGGCACGCTCGCAGGCGCACCCGGACTTTCGCTGGAAGCCCTTCGCGCCAAAGGCCTGCCCGAGGATGCGCTGGCCAAAGCCGAAGCGGCCCTCAAGGACGCCATGGGCTTCGACACGGTGTTCGCGCCGTGGTCCATCGGCTCGGAAGCCTACGACGCCGTGGGCGCGGACGCCGAAATGCGCAGCGAGAGCGATTTCAACCTGCTGCATTTCCTGGGCTTTACCCCAGACCAGATCATCGACGCCGAGACCTGGGCCTGCGGAACCATGGGCATCGAAGGCGCCCCGCATATAAAAAAATCACATTATCCCGTGTTCGACACGGCGACGCCGTCGGGCAAGGACGCGGTGCGATCAATAGCCTGGCAGGCGCACGTTGCCATGATGGCCGCGACGCAGCCTTTCGTGACCGGAGCCATCTCCAAGACCATCAACATGCCCAACAGCGCCACCTTCGAGGACGTGAAAGGCGCGTACATGACCGCGTGGAAAAGCATGCTCAAGAGCATCGCGCTCTACAGGGACGGCTCCAAGCTGTCCCAGCCGCTCTCCTCCATCGCGGCCGCAGAGGAAGATCCGCTGGCTATCGGCCTCCTGGCCCTGCAAGCCGGCGAAAAGCCCCGGCCCGAATGCGTGGAGGCCGAAGCCGAGCCCGTGGCCACCGCTCCAGCGGGAATCCGCAGGTCGCTGCCCAACAGGCGCACCGGCTACACACAGAAAGCCAAGATCGGCGGACACAGCGTATTCGTGCGTACCGGCGACTACGACGACGGGCGCCTGGGCGAAATATTCCTGGACATGCACAAGGAAGGCGCGGCCTTCCGGAGCCTCCTCAACTCGTTTGCCATCACTGTGTCCCTGGGCCTCCAATACGGCGTGCCGCTGGAAGAATACGTGGACGCGTTTACCTTTACGCGCTTCGAGCCCAACGGCATGGTGCAGGGCCACGAGTACATCAAGATGGCTACCAGCGTGCTGGACTACGTATTCCGCGACCTTGCAATTACGTATCAGGACCGCTATGACCTTGGCCAGGTGAAGCCCGAAGACCTCAACGCCACCGGCACCAACGGCAAGAAACAGCAGGCCGAGCAGAAATCCGCCCAGGCCGCCGAAAATGCGCAGAAGACCGCCCCGGCGGTAAAGCCCAAGGACGACCTTAAAAAAGCCCGCATGAAAGGCTACGAAGGCGACCCCTGCCCCGTCTGCGGCCACCTCACCCTGGTCCGCAACGGCACCTGCCTGAAATGTGAGACCTGCGGTAGTACAACGGGTTGCAGCTGATGAATAAACCACTGAATAACATTAAGGCGTCTCACATTTCAGGCCAAAACCAAGCTCGCGCGCCCCAGCGCGCGCGTGACGCGTCCGCCGGACGCGCTGAGACCTGCGGTAGTACAACAGGATGCAGCTGATGAAAAACAAGATGCTGGTCATTACGCCGGCGGCGTTTCTGTCCAGCTTTGGCATCGGAACCATAAACCTGGGACTTCTCTTCATCATTAAGGACGTGTACCACGCCACGCCCTCGCAAGTCGGCTGGTTCGGCGCGCTGTGGTCCGTCGCGTATTTCTGCGGGTGCCTGGTATTGAAGCGCCTCACCGCGCGAATGGTTCCCCGGGTCTCAATGTTCACGATGCAGGCCGGGTCGGCGTTGCTGCTCGGAATATTCCTCCTGAGCCCCGGCTTATGGCAGGCCTTCGCCGTGTTCATGGCCTTCGGCTTCATAACTGCGTTCTTCTGGCCTCCCATAATGGGCTGGGTTTCGCGCGGGGTGGAAGGAAAAGACCTGTCGCGCGCTACCGGAGCGTTCAATTTCTCATGGAGCGTGGCCGGCGTCATCTCTCCGTACATGGCGGGCCTCATGTCCGAGCACGACAAATTCCTGCCCGTGTACGCCACAATCGCCATATTCGGGGCAAACGCCCTGTTCATCCTGATATCGCGCTCCGTTATCAAAGATTCACACGAAAACGAAGGCCGGTCCAGCGAGTCGCAGAAGCACAAGGTGGACAAGTCCACTCCCCTGCGCTATCCCGCGTGGATAGGCGTCGCGCTTTCCTACATGGTCATGGGCGTCGTGTTCAACGTGTTTCCCGTATACGCCCGCGACGTGCTCAAGACGAGCGAATCCAGCGTGGGCCTCATCCTGGCCATGCGCGCCCTTGCCACGATGACCGGATTCCTGCTCCTGGGCCGCTTCTCGTTCTGGCAGTTCAAGCGAAGTTTCGTTCCTGCGGTTACCGCGCTGCAGGCTTTGCTCCTCGTCCTGACGATTTTCCAGAGCACGCCGCTGGGCTTCATGATTTGCTTCGGACTTCTTGGCGCGCTCCTGTCCATGACCTACAACAACTCGCTGTTCTACGCCACGAGCGGCGCCATAGACCGCGACAAGCGCGTCAACGCCCACGAGGCCCTCCTTACGGGCGGCCAGGTCATCGGGTCCATCAGCGGAGGCATTCTCTACCAGGCGTTTTCGCTGCCGTTGGTATTTGCCATCATGTGCGGCGTCCTGGTGCTTGGCGCGGTAATCCAAACGGTATTGGTCAGGGGAATCAAGCGAAGCTGACGGTTTTCAGCCGCTTTCGGCTTGTCCCCGGGAGCGGTTCATGGCTACACTATAGCAATGAAACCAACAAGCGAAAGCAAAATCCGTCTATATACGGTGCTGGGCGTCGCCGTGGCGATGTTCCTGGGCGCACTGGACCAGACCATCGTTTCCACGGCCATGCCGCGAATAGTCAATCAACTGTCCGGCCTGGATAGATACACCTGGGTATCCACGATTTACCTCTTGATATCCACCATTCTCGTACCCATCTACGGCAAGCTGTCCGACCTCGTAAGCCGCAAGGCGCTGCAGCTCTTTTCCATTTCCGTATTCCTGGCAGGCTCGTTCCTCTGCGGAATCGCGGGACAATTCGGAACCCTGCCCATCCTCGGCGACGGCATGAGCCAGCTCATCGTGTTCCGCGGAATCCAGGGATTCGGCGGAGCCGGCATCTTCGCGCTGGCCTTCATCATCGTCTCCGATTTGTACCCGCCCCGCGAGCGCGGAAAGATCTCCGGAATCTTCGGCGCCGTGTTCGGGCTCGCCAGCATCGTGGGCCCGCTCGTGGGCGGCTACCTCACCGATCACGCCGGCGCCTGGATAAGCGGCGTAGACGGCTGGCGTTGGATTTTCTACGTAAACCTGCCGCTGGGCATCATCGCCCTGGCGTTCATCATCGCACGAATGCCCGTCCTCAAACCCAAGGACACATCCCGCAAACTCAACTATCTGTCCGCGCTCCTCATGGTGCTTACCTTCACGCCGATTATCCTGGCGCTGCAGCTTGATAAATCCGTCTATGCTTGGAGTTCGGCGCGGGTACTGTTCCTGCTCGGGGGCGGCATGCTGGCCGGCATACTCTGGATCAGCCACTCGTTCAGGGCGGAGCACCCGATCCTCGACCTCAGGCTTTTCAAGAATAAAGTTTTCCTCACCAGCAACGTCGCCGCGTTCTTTTTCGGCGCCGCCTTCCTGACCGTTCTTATTTTCCTTCCGCTCTACATGGTTAACGTGCAAGGCGTTTCCGCGACCAAAGCGGGAGTCAGCATCATTCCGCTGTCCATGGGCATGGTACTCAGCGCGGGGCTATCCGGCTTCCTCGTTACGAAAATAGGTAAATACAAAGGCATCATGATCGGCGGCGCGGTAATCGGCGTTATCGCCGCGGTTTCCATGACGCTAATCCTGGGGGTAAATACCCCTTCATGGGTCGTGGTAATCCTCATGGTGATGATCGGGCTCGGTTTTGGGCCTGCGCAATCCCTGTACTCGCTTGCCGTTCAAAACTCGGTACCGGCCATCGAGCTCGGACAGGCTACCAGCGCCAGTCAGTTTACCAGGCAGATAGGTTCCACCATCGGAGCCGCCATCACAGGCGCCATTTTTACCGCCGCGTTGACGGCCTCGTTCGCCGCGAACATGCCTGCCAGCATGCCCGGCAGTGAATCAATGAAGATAAACCGCGACAATTCCAAAGGCTTGGCGGAAATCCGAGCAGGGATAGAAAAAGGCTTCGACGACAAATATGTCTCGATCGAGCTACTTTTCAACCTTCGCGGCGAAGCGGCTAAAAAAGCATTAGCTGCCTTGGAAGCCGACCCCCAGATACCTGCAGAAATGAAAAATCGCCTTAAAGACGGAACTCCAGCGATGCAAATCGATGCCGGATTCAAGGCTTTCGGCGATGCCATCGAGGCAGCGGTAAATACCGGGAATCCTCGAGCCGTTCAAGCGATTTTGGCAAACCCGCAAGCTGGAAACGCCTTGAGCGAAGCACAAAAAACGCAAATCGCCGGATTGGCTATGGCGCCGCTTCCCGTACGAGACCAAGCACTCGTCGGAATAAAGGGCGGTCTGCAAAAAGCCGCTGATTCAGCAATCATTGCCGCCAACCAAGTCGCTCTCAAGGGAATCAAGGCCGATATAGATACTGTGAAAGTCGAAATCGCGGATAAAGTCGTCAATGGCATAAAGAAATCGTTTTCCGACGCCATTCACAAGGTATTCCAGGTTTCCATCGTGCTTATGGGCTTGATGCTCATCGCCACGCTTTTTATTCCAAATCTGCACTTGCGAACAAAAAACGTTGAAGACCCGCAAATAATTCCCCTGTGAAAATAAAAAAACCGTCCGGCATTACGCTGGACGGTTTTTTAATGATAAGGGTAAAACCCGTATCCAGGTATATTATTCCTGAATGATCGCTTCTACGGGACATACGGAAGCGCAGGAACCGCAGTCGGTGCACTTGGATGCGTCGATCCAGCGGGCGCCGTTCTTTTCGCTGATTGCCTGAGTCGGGCATTCCGAGTCGCAAGCGCCGCAATTTACGCACGCATCAGTCACTTTGTAAGCCATGAAAGTCTCCTTTGGGGATATGGTGGCCACATAGTAGCATAGTCATCCGCGCCTGACAAGGTTCTGCTCGCACAAGATAAAACAAACAAGTCTAACACCTTCTAATATATGGTTGCTTACGGGGTCCTGTCGCTGGAAAAATGGTCTGCGCTTATCGCTTGACGCGTTTTTCCTGCGCCACCCCGCGGAGGCATCGTTTTAGTAGAAAGTAGTTTGGCTGGTGGTTTATGCTGAGATTGCTTTGGGGGTGAGGAAAGGGATATGTAGGAACGAACTAAAACAAAAACTGGGTGCGCAGGCCGGGAAAGCGTAAAAAGTCTCTGTCGCCGCTTACGAGTATGGCGTCATTTTCCAAAGCTAGGGCCGCTAAATGGGCATCGGTAACCAAGTTGCCGCCGGTACCTAGAGCCAATAATAAATGACGCAGGATTCCGGCATGTGCTTTGCCCGGATCTATGGACATGACGGCCGGATGGTCACGAAGGTGGTCAAGCCAGGCACAAGCCTCCTCCACGGACAGCGGTTTAGGAAAAACCCGTCCGGAAGTGGTTAATCGAAGAAAACCAAGATGTACGACCCAAGGAAGGCCAATTTCGTCTTGGACATCGTTAAGCGCTGTTTCCAACCAGTTTTTTGCCGCATCGTGCCGGGGCGAGTGAACATCCATGGCATAAAGCAGAATATTGAGATCCGGAATTATCATTTACGCAAACTCACTTTTTCCGCGACAGCATCGATTTCCAGCGAATCGATTATATTCCAAGCTTTTGTATAATCAATCCGCGCTGTACCCACGTCATGTTCAAGGCATTTCCAAGGTTCGGCTTGCGAGGTAATGGGGTGCTCCAAACCGGCTAAAATTACAGTATTAAGAACCTCCTTAATGCTGGTTTTCTCGGCAACCGCCATTTCTTGAACACGGAGCATAAGATAATCTTTTAAGTCGCATGTTGTTCTCATATAATTAGCATACTAAAATTATGCTAAATTGTCAAATTAAATTTATTAATTTATGCGTTTATGCGACTTACTTGAATTTTCGCTCTGGTTTTTTTAGCTAATCCATGTATTATTAGTTTGGTGGGAACCAAACACGGAGTAAAGGCAGAAATTGACAACGCATGAAGAAAATAGTCGTCATTACGAATTTTATGAGCGTCGCTGTTTTTCACAAAACGGTGCTCCAGGCTTTATTTCAGGACAGAGTTGAAATTACCGCCCTGGCGTTCGATAGGGACAAGATAGAAAATGAAATCGACGCCGACGTCCTCCTCATCTCAATCTATCCTATATATCTCAGTATAAAGAATCTCGTTCAGCAACGCACGAAAATAATCGTGCTCGGATCGACTCTTTCCGAGGCTCAATTTCTCAAGGTACGGGAAATACCCCCGGGAAGCAGCGTTCTACTGGTTAATTACAGTCCGGAAATGGCCATCGAGACTCTCGCCCTATTCAGGCAGCTCGGGCTAACGGATTATGATTTCGTTACCTATTACCCGGGCAAGGATACTATGCCAAACCTGGAAATAGCGGTAACTCCCGGCGAGCCGGATGCGGGGCCCCGCTATATCAAACGAGTTATGGATATTGGCCATCGTACTCTGGACGTACGGACCATCATCGACATAACCCTTGAGCTGGGAATGGAAAGTCTACTGGATGAGCCGCGATTTCTCCGTCATTTCCAGTCGTTGAAATCCGCCTCGAGCTCCGCGAGTTCCCTGTTGGACCGTGCGCACATCAACGAAGATCGATTCCTGAAACTCATAGACGTTATAGACGAAGGCATAATTGTAGTAACCCCGGAAGGCATGGTGTTAACCATGAACGAAAAAGCGATGAACCTGCTAGGCATCGCTTCAAGCTGCATAGGCAAGAAAATAACGGATATTATGCCTTTAGGCGGATTCAGCCTCGAAACCGCGATCGAAGGAAAAGCGCTTGTTTTAAACGGCAGCGATTTTTCCCTCAAATACTTCCCCGTACACTCGAACGGAAAAATAATCAGCGCCTTGATTCTCCTCAACAAATTCGAGGAACAAGAGCGATACCAACATGAATTACGGTCCCAAATTATAGGGAAAGGACATAAAGCCAAGTATTTTTTCAAGGATATCGTCGCAGAAAGCGGGATCATGCTCAAAGTAATCGACTTGGCAAAAAAAATGTCACGGTCCGACTCATCCATACTCATTACCGGAGAATCGGGAACAGGCAAGGAACTTTTCGCCCAGGCTATCCACAACACATCACTGAGAAACAGTTATCAGTTTGTTGCACTTAACTGCGCGGCGATACCCGAAACGCTTTTCGAAAGCGAACTGTTCGGTTATGAGGAGGGAGCGTTTACCGGCGCCAAAAAAGGCGGCAAGGCAGGACTCTTCGAACTTTCTCATAATGGAACCATTTTTCTCGACGAGATCGCGGAAATGCCGATCCAGCTCCAAAGCCGCCTGCTTCGCGTGATTCAGGAAAAAGAAGTCATGCGCATCGGAGGCGACCGGGTAATTCCCGTCAATGTACGCATAATCGCGGCTACAAACCAAAACCTGGGGGACTTGATCGAGAAACATACTTTTCGCCCTGATCTTTATTACAGGCTCAATGTCTTAAGTCTGCGCTTGCCACCCTTGCGAGAAAGAAAACAGGACATTCCAATCCTGATCAAGACAGTCAGGAATTCTATCGGCGCCCGATACGAACTGTCGGATACGGTACTTTCCTATTTTTGCAATCATGCTTGGAATGGGAATTTCAGGGAACTGCGCAATATAATCGAGTATTTGGCATATTTGGAAAAAGACATCATCGAAATGGAAGATTTACCGCCGCACTTTACGGACAAACCGACAGAAAGCATTCATTCGCATTCTACGAATATTGAACCCTTCATATTCAGCTGTTTAATTCGGGCATGGAATCAAAATCGCGGCGTAGGTAGAAGACGCTTGGCAGAACAGGCCCGTGAGGAAGGCTTCTTGATTACCGAAGGAGAAATACGACGACACTTGGTCAGACTTGATCAGGAAGGCTTGGTTTCATCTGAGCCTGGCAGAAAAGGATCGTTCCTTACCACAAAAGGACATGCATATTATCAAGAAAAATTTAAAACAAAAGCTTACATTTAGTCAGCCCATTAATGGGATTAACGGGTTAGTTTTCTGCCCTTAAAACCCGTTTTTCTACAAAATTACCTACAGATTTTAAATACTTTTCAACAAGCTACGCTATGAATCTATTCTTAGTCCCGCCTGGTCAGAAAATTCCCTATTAAATCTGATTTATTAGTAAAATATCCTATCAACCAGAAACTGGCATGCTTTTTGCAATCTCATTCCTAAGATTGATTATAAAAGAACCTCAATCCTTGTAATTAATCAAAGGAGAGCTTATGGGTCAATTTGATAAAATAGTAAATCGTTCCCGTCAATGTTCTGCAAAATATGAAGAAATGGAGAGTCGATTTGGACGTTCCGATCTTACGGCATTGTGGATTGCCGATATGGATTTTGCAGTTTCCAAAGGAATCGCAAACGCCGTTAAAAAACGAGGATCACAAAAAATATTCGGCTATACCGCACGCCCTGACGGGTATTTCGAATCCTTGTGCGCATGGTACGCAAAAAGGCACGCCGTCAACATCGACAAATCCGCCTTGCTTCACAGTCCCGGCGTAGTTACTTCGGTAAATCTGGCAATCAATTATTTTACGAAACCCGGAGACGGCATCATTGTCCAGCCGCCGGTGTATTTCCCTTTTTTTGACTGCATCGGTAAAAACAATCGGCGGATCCTGGAAAATCCGCTCATCAAGGTAAACGGGGATTATACGATGAATTTCGCAGAACTGGAAATCCTTGCATCCAAAGCCGCCATGCTCATATTGTGCAATCCCCACAATCCAGTGGGCAGAGTGTGGCGCAGGGACGAACTGGAAATCCTGCTTGAAATATGCGCGCGGAACGGCGTGCGGGTCGTATCCGACGAAATACACGGAGACCTGGTGTTCGACTCCCGAAGATATACGTCGACGCTTGGAATTTCCGGAAACTATAGTGATACTACGATAACGTTGCTTTCCGCTACCAAGACTTTCAACATTGCCGGCCTGCACGCGTCGTTCGTAATCGCGCCGAATCCGCGCGATTACCGGGTATTCGACGATTTTTTCGAGCTCTACGACCTTAAGCGCAACAATTGCTTCAGCCAGGTGGCCGTGGAGGCGGCATTCCGTACGGGAGAGTCGTGGCTCGAGGAAATGCTCGGCTATGTGCGGGAAAACATGCGCTACGTCAAGGATTATTGCGGAAAATACATCCCGGAATGCGTGCCCAACATGCCTGAAGGCACGTATCTGCAGTGGGTGGACTGCACGGCGCTCGGGCTTGACGATACTGCGTTGAATCGGTTCATGATACACGAGGCGAGAATAGCCTCAAGCCTCGGCATCAGGTTCGGCGCCAATGGCACAGGGCATGTCAGGCTTAATCTGGCCTGCCCACGGAAAAAAGCAATAGTCGCGATGCGAAGCATCGAAAATGCGGTTATTCGCATTAGAAACAACAAACACAAAGGGGACAAATCATGACAAAGCAGGAAATCGCGGCACAGGGACAGTTGGATGCCTACAACGACAGGGATATCGACGGCTTCATGAAATGGTATACCGGCGACATCAAGGCATATGACCTGGATAAGGACCTATGCCTGTTCGAAGGACAGGAAGCCATGAGGGCGCGATACAGTGCGCTGTTTGAGAACAGGCAGCTTCATTGTCATCTTAAAAACAGGATGGTCCTGGGCGGGACGGTCATCGATCACGAGGCCATAACCAGGAGCGCAACGGAAAAATACGAGGCCATCGCCATCTATGACATAACCGAGGAGGGCCTCATACGGACAGTCCGCTTCTCGCGGGGCAGGTTATGAAAAAAATATTCATTTCCGCCGACATCGAAAGCATGGAAGGCGTGGTAAGCAAACTGCAGACAATGCGCGGCGCATCGGATTTTCCGGCGGCGAGAAAACGCCTTGCGGAAGACGTCAATGCCGCCGTTCAGGCTTGTCTCGATTACGGAATAGAGGAAGTCGTGGTGTGCGATGCCCACGGGGACATGGAGAACATACTTATCGAGGACTTGCATCCGGAAGCCAAACTCATCAGCGGAGCCATGCGCTCGAGCCTTCAAATGCAGTGCATAGAGGAAGGCTTCGACGCCGTAATAATATTCGGACACGCAGGAGGCGGAATTACGAACAACGGAGTCATCGATCATACATACAACGGCAGGAAAATATATAACATCCGGATGAACGGCGTGCTTATGAACACGGAAGCCGTACTGAACGCGGTTATCGCCGGGCACTTCGACATTCCGTTGATAGCGGTTATCGGAGACCAAGCCCTGGCCGATGAAGTAGGCGCATTCATGCCCAAAGTCGAGGCAATCGTCGTAAAGAAAGGCCTGTCACGGTTTTCAGCACTGTCCATCCACCCTATCAAGGCGAGAAAGCTCATTTACGATGGAGTTACGAAAGCGTTACGGAATAAAGAGCGGCAGGAACCGTTCAAGATTTCGGAACCCATCGTCATGGAGATTGATTTCAAGGATTCCAACATGGCGGACACGGCGGCGCTTATCCCGGGTGTACAACGAATTTCTTCGCGCACAATCAGCTATACAGGAGAACCGGAGACTGTTTTCAAGCTCCAAGAGCTAATTATTTTCCGCCTGATGGACGAGATAGCGTAAAGCAGGAAAAATAAGTCGGTTGATACTTGCACTTAGTTCATATTTGAACTATATTATTTTATACATAGCGTAGATCTGGGGATATGCGCTGTGTATTGAAGTTCAAGGAATAGAACGATTTGTACAGGGAGGCAGTATGTTGCAAGAAATGCGTATCAACGATAAGACCATCCGCTGGATAATGATTCCAGCCGACAAAATCCCGGCGATGAATCCATGGTGGCTCGAAACCAAATCGCGCGCCAGCAAAGACTCAACCTTTCGCAGCTACATGGATACCAACGAAATGAAGATTCCGGAATCATGCGCGTGGGCCCAGTCGGTCATCGTCGCCGCCACGGAATTTCATCCGCGCAAGCTGCCGTTCATCCATGACGGCGTAAAAAAAAGCATAATCCAGCCGCCCGCTTATTATACCAATTCGGTGAAGCGCGCAGACGTCAAGGAATCCTTGCTAAAAATCCTTGCTGTGCGGGACTTCGAGCTGAAACTGGAAGTATGCGAGGGTTTGCCCATGAAACTCTTGGCAGCTTCGTCAGGCTTAGGAAAATACGGACGCAATAACATCATTTATGTGGACGGATTGGGAACGGCACACTCGCTGGTTGCCTTCTATTCAAATCTGCCGTTCAATGCGGAATACAGCCGACCAGACGCCCCGGTATTCACGACACCTTATCCCGGCCCGCAGCATCTACAGCGATGCGATTCGTGTTCGCTCTGCGTATCCGCCTGCCCCACGCGCTCGATCCCCGACGATTTCGGCCTTATCAACGTGGACACCTGCATTCCGCTCTGGAACGAGACCGACCGTGACGCGCCTGACACGATTCCCAGAAGCGCGCACAATGCGCTCATGGGTTGCGTCCTCTGTCAAAAAGATTGCCCGGAGAACAAGCAGTACTATAAACCCAAGGTTACCCTGTCCGAAATAAACGAAGAGGCGCTGGGTCAGTTCCTCGCGGGAACCTGGAATGAAACGACGAGAAAAATACTGGCTGAAGTCATCGTTTACGACGAGGACGAGGGGCTCAAGGAGTACCTGCCCATACTCAGGAGAAACCTGAATAACTTCATAGCCTCGGGCCGGGTCTCGTAAGGCAAGGGTTGGCTTGCGTCAGGCTTTGCCCACCCACTTCATCTCCTGGCCGGTACGCAGCTGCACGCGGAGCCCCAACTGCGCCGCATGGTGCTGGATGTGCCTGGCCACGTAGATGTATAACTCCAGCCGTGAAAAAACGGATCGCCTCATAACGGCGGGCTCCTCCAGCTGCGCGGGAGTCAGGGCCGACAGGACTGATTTTACTTTTTCGCGGCAGAAGGCAAGATACGTTTCCAGTGAAGCGCGGCTATAGAGCCGGATGGGCAGCCTGTCTTCCAGTTCTTCGTAGTCCGCGAAAAAAGCCTCGTTGGCTTTATGGAATTCCTGGTTCCGAAATTGGCTCTCGCTTTCGGAGAGGTAAAAATCACAGTAGAACAATGTATGGAAGGCAACCTGCGAAAAAGGCGCGTCGCCATGGCTTTCGTCCCAGTCGGAATCGGGACAGGCTGCCATGACGTTTTCCAGCGTCGTCAGGCACGCTCCCAGCTGACTGGCCAAAGCTTTCGATAAAACAGATTCTTGCATCGTTAACTCCTCATCGTCCATCGGGCAACTGATCGCGCAAGAATCGCGCCACGTCTTTCGTGCCCGGTCTCATGTTAAGCTCGGCAAGGTTCTTTTTGCAGACCTCGAGCCTTCCGCCTTCCACGATCTCCCGCAGTATCTTGCTGAACGCGTAAAAACTCGGGCAATAGAAACCGATTCCATAGTCCAATATAAAATTGATGATATAGCGGTCGTTATAGGCCGCCCACTCGGTGAACATGACCGGCTTCTGCAGGAACATGGATTCCATCGCGGTAGCCGCTCCGGCTTTTCCCACGACCAGGTCGGCTATGCTCATGAGCTCGTTCATGTTGGTGGCGAAACCGATGGAGACGATATTGGTACGCTCGGATTTTCCGACGAGCGCGTCCATGCGCTTTTTCGTTTTGGCGTTCCGGCCCGCCACGGTGATGATATTCAACGGCAGGTTCATCATGGTGGCCATCTCCACATACAGGAATACCGTGGCGATTCCCTGGGAACCCGCCGACACAAGAATAGTCGGCTTGTCCGATTCCAGCTTCAACTCCCCCTTGAGGTTCTCCACGTCGCCTCTGATGTTCAGGAAGGATTTACTCAGCGGAAATCCCATTATCCTGATTTTCTCGGGCAGGATGCCTTTTTTAAGGAGTCGGTCGCGGGAGCGCTCGCTGGCCACGAGCAGCATGTCCGCGCCCAGGTTTGCCCACCAGGCATAGCCGTCGAATGGATCCACCACGTACGAGATAACCTTGAAATCAAGTCCGAGCGCCTCGCGCGCTTTTATCGCCACGAACATGCACAAGGGATGCGTGGCGAAAACCACGTCGGGCTTGTACTCGTGGATATACGCGATGCCCTTCTCCACGAAGTCCTTGAAAAAGGCGTCGAGATAACCCTGGTTCATGCCGGCCATTTCCACGAGCAGATAGCCGATACGCGCCGATGCGGGAAAGGCAAGCGCGAAATCCCAGCTTTTCTTGCATTGCTCATCCACCTTGAGCGCGCCGCTTACCTTGGCGAAATCCACGACGTCCATCTGGATTTGACCCGGATACAACTCGTGCAGGGCTTCGCAGACGGCGAGAGCCGGGGCTTTGTGGCCAAAGCCCACCTCGATCATGGTCATCAAAATTTTTGGAAGCATCGTCTTTTGTTGCTCCGATCAGCGCTTGAGTATGGAAGTTTCCCTGTCCATGGTGCCCGTACTGAGCACCTCCATGATCTTATACGTACCATATTTTCGGGCTTTCAAGAAGCCCGACCACGCCGCCTCGGCGAAGCGGCCGTCGTTCAGGTACTCGAAGATCCATTCGTGCGCGTACTCGGGGTCGTGCTGGTGATATGTTGCCTGCACTTCTTCCAGCCAGCGCAGGTTGAATACTTCCTGCGAGCCGATGCACGGCGCGGTAATGATGGGCAAGCCCAAACCAGCGTAGAACGAAAGTTCGCTGGGTTTGGTCCATAGGATATCGGTGGTATGCAAAGAATCGTTGAAGGCGTTGAAATACTCGGTGTCCTTGGCGCCCCAGATTACCTTGACGTTGGGGCAGCCGGGCACGATCTCCTGGATGGCGGCGGTAAAATAATCGGCCACTTCCTTGCGCACGCCGCAAATGATGTTGAACCTGCATTCGCCCGCTTTGAGCTTGCCCGCAAGGCTATTAAGCGCCGCAAGCCCGATTTCTTTCTGGGCGCCCGCCCCACCCACCGCGAAGGCGATGGTAGGAGGCCTGTCGGCGGTTCGCGCGGCGTTTTCCTTGCCCAGGAAATGCTCCACGTTGAGGCCGTGCAGCGGTTTAAAGCGGTTGGACGGGTCGAGTACGGAAAGCCTCGTGCCCAAATCAGCGCGCAGGACGTTCAATTCCTCGTCGCCCAGGAGATCCAACGGCAGCGGGAATCCTGTCATGAAGATGCGGTCGTCGGGCACGCCATACTGCTTGAGGCGGCGGAGGGCGCTGCCGCAGGGCACGAGGTACACGATCCTGGATTTGGAAGGATTGCCCGGTACCCAGACCCGGTTTATGTCGGCGTCGCAGATAATGCAGTAAACGCGGCCGAACCCGGCCTTGTCGGCGGCTATTGCCGTCTGAAAAAAGCTGGAGACGAGCGGCAAGGGATTCTTTTGAATCGTCTTTACCATGGTGGCGCACAGCCCTTTGGCTATCATCGTGTCCACGAATTTGGTCTGTATGGTGGGGTGCGACATGTCCACGCGCGGATACGCCGGTTTTATGGACTGGAAATAATCCATGAGGTTGAACAGGAAATTCCCGATGATGGGGATGCCCTTCATGCGGGACAGCCGCTCGTAGACGTTCTTCATCTTGTCCCAGGTCTTGAGTTCCTCGGGTTCCGCGAAATTGGGCGAGTTGGCGATGATGATGCCGTCCTGCGCCAGGAAGGCGAGAGGATACACAGCCCGTTTATGCCCGAGGCCCATGTCTGCCGCCACTACCCAGGCGCGAAGCCGTTCCGTCTCATACGCTATGGCCATACTGTTCTCCAACGTAACAAATTTAAAACGCCGGGGGCACAAGCACCCGTACGTATAATTATGTTGCATTTCATCGCAAAGTCAATGGCGGGGCGCGATTTGGTGCTTGCGTGTTCCACTTCCCCTGTGCATACTTGCGGTGCGGGGGAACGATGAAAGAACAGCTTATACTGAAGAACTTGCCCTTCATCAAGATACTGCCCAGCTGGGCGCAGGAACTGTCCTATAAATACTGCTCGAAAACTGCCAACCTCTATATAATGCACGGCAACATACGCGATTTTTTGCCGCACAAGATGAACGAGGGCGAGTTCAACTTCGTGAAGATCCAGGATTACGTCTCCGAGGTGCTCTTTGGAAACCGGGATATCATCGTGTTCTGGGACCGCTCCAGCGGCGTGAGTTTCTGCACGCCCGAGATGCAGAAAACCTACCTGCGCACGATGAAGGAGCGCTTCCCCGATACCTCGGACGACGAGCTTTCGTCCTCCGACCCCGCAGTTTCATTCCGTACCCTGGAACGCTATTTTCTCCTCAACATACCGCAGAAAAAACGCATCGTCATGATCATAGATTACGCCGAGACCGTGGTGCCCGCCGGGGAGGTGGCCAAGCTCGACGAGGCCGACCGTTACTGTTTCGTAACGCTCAACCGCTGGTCTCACGACCCCGTCTTCACCAAGGGGGACGTATCGATCATCCTGCTCTCGGAAAATCTCTCCGACTTGAACCCGCGCATCGTGTCCAGCCCTTCCACCATCAAGGTGGAGATACCCATTCCCGACGAGTCGGTGCGATCCAGCTTCCTCCGCTTCCTGGAAAGCCAGGGAACGCTGCTCATGGACAAAGGGCTCACCCCCGACGCGGTGGGCGCCATCACGAGCGGCCTCAACCTCGTCAACCTGAACCGCATGGCGGCCGAGAGCTGGCAGGAGGATCGCGCTATTTCCATGGACTATCTCAAGGAAAAAAAGCGCGAGATAATCGAGAGCGAGGCGGGCGGCCTGCTGGAATTCCTTGAAACGGAGCATGATCTTTCCTTCGTGTCCGGCCACGAATTCGTACGCAAGCGCTTCAAGAGCGCGGCGAGGGCACTGAAGCAGGGACGCCTGGACGTGCTGCCCATGGGCTACCTCATAGCCGGTCCCGTAGGCACGGGCAAGAGCTTCATGGTAAGCGCGTTCGCCGGTGAAATCGGCGTTCCCATGGTAAAATTCAAGAATTTCCGCTCCAAATGGCAGGGCGTCACGGAATCCAACCTGGAAAAAGTATTGACGATCTTGAAGGCCATGTCGCCGGTCGCCGTGATGATCGACGAGGCGGACGCCTTCTTGGGCGACCGCAACCAGGAAGGCGACTCGGGCACCTCCAACCGCATTTTCGCCCAGCTGGCCAGCTTCATGGGCAACACCGAATACCGCGGCCGCATCATCTGGTTCCTCATAACCTGCCGCCCGGACCTCCTGCCCATAGACATGAAGCGCCAGGGCCGCGCGGAGGAGCACCTCGCCCTCTTCTACCCGGACACCGACGCGGACAAGGAGGCCTTGTACGAGGTTCTGTTACGAAAACTTGACATGCAGATACGCAAATTCCCCATCGGCGAGCTGTTCAAGAGGTTCAAGCACGAGTTCTCGGGAGCTGACCTCGAGTCGGTGCTCATCCGCGCCAAGTTCAAGGCAAGCATGGAGAACCGCTCGTTCGTGACGCGCGAGGACCTGGAGGAGACCATGGCGGATTTCGTGCCGCCGGCCTATCCGCACGAGATAGAGCTCCAGAACCTGGTAGCCGTCATCGAATGCACCAGCAAGGAAATGGTGCCCAAGCGATTCCAGAACCTGGACCGCACGCGTCTCATCAAGGACATACAGGAACTGAAGAGCCTGCTCGGCGAGCGCTAGCATCCTGGATAAAACAAGCTGCATACAACAACACGCAAAAAAGGCAAGCACGGAGTCACGGAGGTCACGGAGAAAGAAAATAAAACAATTGGTAAAAAATCGGTATTTCGATGATTTTCCTTTGTTGGTCGTAAACTTTCCTTCTGCATTCTTATTTCAGCTTTATTAATTTTCTCAGTGTTTCTCCGTGTCTCCGTGCAAAATACTATCATGCTCTCTATACCATACGGAAAACTAGTGCAAAAACGCGAAGAGACCTTTCTTGACCTGAGCCTGGAGGGCCGCCTTGTAGCTGCTCATGGCGTGGTTCTGCTCCACGTCGTCGGCCTGCAGGTTAAAGTCCACGGGCGTGTCCACATGGGAAAAATACCCTCCTACGAAGCCGGCAAGGGGAATGGGCAGCGGAATGGACGGCACGATGTCGGACGTGTTGACCACGCGGAACGACCTGACCCCGAATTCTTCGTTGAAGCGCTCCACAAAAGAATTGTCGCCCATCCTCGGGGACCCGAAGGTATAGAGCGCCTTTACGTTTTTTTTCAAGTTTACGGCCATATCCAAGAGCGCGAAGGTTCCGAACGCGGCACCGAGGCTATGACCGGCGACAAAATAATGGCGCGCGTTTAAAGACCGCAGACCTTCTGCCAGCGATTCACGAAGCGTCAGATACGTGCCCAAAAAGCCTTCGTGCACGTTTCCGAAGCCCGGGACGAAGCACTCGCGAAATTTCGTGTTAAAATTATTTATCCATTCCTTGGCGGTTTTTGTGCCCCTAAAAACAACGAAAGCAGCATGTCCTCGGCGCGCCACGAAACCTACGGGAATCTCGAAGGTATTTTTTCTCAGCAATCCGGTTTTTACGCGCTTATCCAGCTTGACGCTTCCTTTGTCCCAGGGATTCCTCGTTTCGTACGCATACTTCAGTTCGCGGATCAACTCGTATCCCTGCGGCAATTTCCAGGGCATGTCGTCCTCGAAGGCGGAAAACTGATCGTACGCGCTTTCTACCAGCGCGGCCAACTCCAGGGAGTCGCCGAGTTTGAAGCCCTTCGGAAAGTACATGATCGGCTACGCCGCCTTGGCCAGGATCTGCGCGCAGGCCGCAAGCACCAGTTTCAGGAGACGGACGCAGTCCTTGGGCGTGGTATGGTAACCGCCGCCCTCGGTGCTCTGCCGTATCACGACGGTGCCGTAGTCGTCGTCGCCGCCCTCCTCCACTTCGTAGCCATCCGAGCTCATGCCCGTAAACGCCTGGTGCACGTAACCGGTCTTCCCTTTCGTGAGCACCACGGCGTAGAGATACGGCACCTTGCCGTTGGCGCCGTTGTTGATGGCCATCTGGAATTGTATGCCTACGAGGTCAGCGGGCTTGCGCCTGGGTTCCAGCATGAAGCGCACGTCTTCGGGTATGTCGCGTTTTTCCTTGTCCTGGTCGAAGCGCAAATACGGCGTCAGCACCATGTCCGCGGGACGCTCGGCGTTCATGAGGGCCAGGAATCCGGGGAGCTTCATGTCCAGGTCGCCGGGAATGAAAATCTTGACGCCCCCGAAAAAAAGACCGGGGATCAGGAACACGATCAGGTCCAGGAAAACCAGGGAGACATGGGGATTGGAATCCACGTTGATGAGCATGATCACGCCTATCACGATGAGCGCGAGTATCTTGAGGCCGTTGGGGCCGGAAAATTTCGTGCGCATCTTCTTGGACTCCTTGATGGTATCCGCGATGCGGGTAATTTCCGAGTCGCCTACTGCGCGCCATTCCTCGAGGCCGAGATCCGCCGGCTTGTTGCTTATATTCCTGACGGAAAGGAGTATCCACGCAGGAATGGCGAGCAGCAAGCCTCCGAAAGTGAATCCCAGGCCTATCTGCAGAAAAACGCAAGCTGCGTAAAGCCCGGCCGAAAGGATTATGCGCGCCGCCGGAGCAAGCTTAAAATACCTGAATGTTCGTTCCATCATGATCTCCTTGTCGTCCAGATGCCTTTTCCGCAGCGTTCCAGCTCGGCATACCCTACCTGATTCCAATACAGCGGGCAGGCGCCCTGACACGCGGTAAAGGACTCGCAGGCCTTGCACTCGGCCCGCGCGTAGTCCTTGCGCTTATACCACAGCGATTTCTCCCCGAACCACACGCCGTCGAATTTTTCGGTCGCCAGGTTTCCCACCGGGTCGGGACAGGAAGAGCACGGCAGCACGTCTCCCGTGGGCGACACGGACAGGAGCCCGTCGCAGGCCGCGCAGCTCTTGTTGCCGAGGCCCCTGGCGATCGGGTTATAAATACATAACGGCGTCGGGGAATACCAGAAGAAGTCGACTCCCGCCGCCATGGCCGATTTGCGGGCGGCGTCCACGAAGGGCCCGGTATCGGAATACGGCACGAAGAGGTCCCTTGCCTCCAGGCCCGAGCCCGCCGGAATGAACAGGTTCATGGACATGCGCACGACGCCGAGGGCGTGCACGAATGCCGGAAGCTCAAGGAGGCTTTCGCGGTTCACCTTGGTAAGCGTGGAATTGGTCTGCACGCTGAAGCCCGCCTCTTTCAGCGCGCATATGCCGGCGATCGTTTTTTCGAAACATCCCGCCACGCCGCACAGGTCGTCGTGGATCGCCGCGGAGGGGGATTCGAGGCTTACCTGCGCGGTGCGGAAGCCCGCCTTGTACAGGGAGCGCGCGCGTTCGGGCGTGGCGAGCGTACCGTTGGTAATGAGGTTTATGCGGAGTCCCCGGGCCGTGGCGTAGGCCGCCAATTCCTCGAGGTCGTTCCGAAGAAGCGGCTCCCCGCCGGTAAAGGAAAAAAATGGAATCTTGGCCTCGTCCTTGAATATATCGATTATTTTCTTTAGGCCGGCGGTGTCCAGCTGGCTGTGCATGTCCTTGCCGCCGCAGCTGGCGTAGCAGAAACGGCAACGGTTGTTGCAGTCATAGGTAACTGCGATCTCGCCCAGCACGGGGAGTCTGGTGAAATCGAAGGAATAGGCGATGCGGCCGATATCGGGTTTTCCGCCTTCGTAGACCGCCTTGATGATACGGAAAAACGAATCGATCTCGTCGGCGCGCTGCCTGCAAAATCCGGGGATGTCGGCGAAATTCCCGCCGGCCTCCACGAACGACACGAGCTGCGCGCCTGTGGCGTTGGTCTTGTAGACGAGGTTGGGCGGCAGGATTACGACGTTGTCCTCCACCCTCGCATACGCATACGGCGAGAGGATTTTCCAGAAATCGTAGATCCAGGAAACGGTCCGCAGCGCCCCTGATAAATCATCCTCGGTTCCGGGAGTCGAAGCGGCGATTTTTTTTCTTCCGGAAATCATCCGGGAAAACAGCGATTCCATCAATGCGCGCCGCCCGAGACGCAGGCGGAATGGCAAGCCGAATGGCAGGCCGAATGGCACGCGGAGTGGCACGCCGAATGGCAGGCGTCGTGGCAGGCATTGTGGCAGGCCGAATGGCAGGCGCCCACCGTGCCCAGGTTTCCCGGAGTAAAGCAGCCCGAGTAGCATACCGCCGAGCGCATGAACTCGGCGTAGCCCGACGACATTCCCGCGGGCATTTTAATGGCGGCCATGTACGACGGCCTGTCGTGCATCACGTGATAGCTGCTCCAGTACCAGTAATTTCCGTATGAGCGCCGGTATGCGGACCTCTTTTCCTCGGTCCAGTTTTCCATGGATTTTTCGGCTTCCTGCAGCTCGAACAGCTTCTTGCGGTAGAAGGCGCGAGTCGCCTCGATATCGCAGTCCCACAGTCTTTCCTGCAGCTTCTTGATGCTGTCCTCGAAAAAATCCGCCATGAGGCCGGGCAGGACCTCGCCGGAGGTATTGAAGGCCGCGAGAAAAGCCTCTTCGTACCCGCTCTTGGCGCTGGCCGCCGAAAGGAATCGTATGGACAAGGGGTCTTCCGATACCAGTTCCACGATGCCCTGCGCGCGGAGCCCTTCCAGCATGATGGCGGCGACGCGGGGCAGCGGAAGCTCCATGAGCAGGGCGACCTCCACGGGATGTAAATCTTCGATAACCTTACCGGGCACCTGGAAGGTTCCCGAGAACAGCTTGGGCGGGCTCCAGGAGTCGCCTGCCCAGGCTATGCCCTGAACCGCGGCGAGGCGCTTGCCGTGGGCCTTGAGCCTCTTCGCGTACAGGAACAGCGAGAACGCGATGACGGCGCCGAACAGGGCGATGGCGATGATATAATATTTACGCCAGAATTCCGCCGCGGTGAAGCTCGTATAGGATGAGGAATCCCCGGAGGCGGAATCCTGAACCGTGCCGCCGGAGGAAGAATCTTCGCCGGCCGCCTTGAGAGGGGCGCTGATGTTGAGGTATCCCTCCGGAAAATATAGCTGAAGGTGCTGGCTCGCGTAAGCGGGAGGTTTTTCCTTGTAGAACTGGGCCGTCAGGTAGTACTGGCCGTCGTCGCCCTTGGTGCCGTAATAATCGATCTTGTTTTCCGAATTGACGTATTCCTCGGTAAGCATGGGTACCGCCGACCATTCTTCGGACGTAAGCTTCTCCGAGGCGATAACGAGCGGTAAAACAAGACGGATTACCTGATAGTCCTGGGTATAGTCCCATTCCACCGGAGCCCAATTGAAATACACGAGGGTCTTGCCGTCGGAATTGACGGTAGTGCCGATAAGCCCGCGCTCGGCGAAGTCGCCCGCGTAGCTCAAGTTGTAATAAGCCTTGCCGGAGAATCGCTTGCCGCCCGCGAGGATGACGTCGAACTTATTGTTGCCGCCCATCGGGTCTATCTTGAGGGCCGTCCGGATTCCGCCGGGCAGGTCGGCAAAACAGCGCTCGTAATTCCAGACAGGGTCGAAGGCCTCGCCCTCGAAATAAAACCCGCTCATGGTGCCCGAGGAAACATCCCACTCGGTACGGTAGAAGATCGCGGCCTTGCCGTCCGGTCGCAGTACGACGGTAACCTCCGTGGACACGAGTCTCGCGTCCAACGCGGATACCGAAGCGGCCGACAGTATGAAAATGACCAATGCCACTGCCAGTAGCCGAATTACACGGATATTCTTCATAGAAGCTGCTCCTTGATCTCCAGGCGGTCTTTGGCGGAAATACCGCCCTCAATGTCAAGCGTCGATTTTCCGAGAATCGCTATGCGTTCGTTCAGGGCCGCGCTTATCCGCTCCTTCGCGTCGGCGAAGGGATTGGCGTCGGGCATGTCAAAACGCCGTTCCGTCGCGCTCTCGTCGAGTTCTGTTAAAAAAACATCCAGAAGTTCCAGGCATTCGGCCGCGGCCCCCGTCGCCTTCGGGTCATGGGTCTTGCGCCGTATGCAGGCCGAATAATACTCGCCCGCGCGCATTGCCGCAGTTTCTGCCAGCCGCTTTATGGCCGGATCGCCGATGCGCATGCTGGCAAGGCGCGCTTGCGATTGCCGGACATTTTCCAAGCGCAGCCGCTCGCCCTGCCATATCCTGCGGTCCCGTTCGCGCACCGCGAATCGGGAACCTAAGCCAGTAAAAAACGCCGCCAGGTGCAACCCAAGCAGCGCGGCTCCGGCCGTTATGGAACCGGCGGCCATATTCACGGCGGCTCCCACGGCGAGCCCGGCCGCGAGGGCTGCCACCGTTGAGACGGCTCCCGCCGGGGAAACCAGAAAATAGAAAAAATATTCACGTATTTTCATCGGCCTGGCCTCCTAATCAAGAACGGTAATCTCGACGCGGCGGTTGCGCGCCTTGTTCTGCTCGGTATCGTTGGGCGCGATGGGCTTGTCGGCCCCCATTCCCTTGAACAGGAATCTGCCAGCGGGAATTCCGCGCGCCACAAGCTCGTCCACGATCTTTTTGGCTCGCTGCTCGGAAAGCAGATATTGCCCCTGGGGCTTCCCGGCCTCGGCGGTATGGCCTTCCACGAGGAAGGTCCTGTCCGGGATGCGCGCCAAGGCTTGGGCGATCGCGTCCAGACGCGATTTTTCGCTAGAGAGCAATTCGGCGCTGTCCGCCGCGAAGCGCAGGTCGAACAAGAGCAGCACGATGCCGCGCTTGCTGGTGGCCAGCTCGAAGGGACCGGGAGGACTACTCGCGGCGGCGGGCGGCGGCGCGACAGGCTGAGACGCAACTGGCGGTGCCGCCACTGGTGCCGCCGCTGGCGAAACTGCCGCTGGCGGGGCCGCTGGTGCCGATGGCGGCGCCACTGCCGGATCTTTCAACGCAAGGGCGATACGCTCGCGGTCTACTGGCAGCGTGCCTCGGTGGAAATGGAGGATGAAGCCCTTGAGCCTGATGGTGGCACCGCTTGCGTAGGTATAGGTTTCGTCGACGGTTTCCCGTACGAACAACGTGCTGCCGTCACGGGCGTCTATGACGATGTCCGCGCTTCGTCCGCCTTGCGAAGCCTTGAGCGCAGGGTCTCCCAGGCGATCGCTTCCCTTATACCGGATGCCGTAGCGGGCGCTTATGGAATACGCCTCGATGCCGTTCCAAGTCGTTTTTCCCATGAATTCATATTCCGCGAGAACGGGGATCCTGGTGGCGGGCGCGTCCGCTTTCGGCCTCACCACCACGACGCCGTCCCCGGTCCAGCGCTGGCCCGCGAGGATGGAGCCTTGCGGGGAAAGCGGGATGCCCCGAAGGATGGGGTATCCTTCGTCTTTCGAAAAAATAATAACTCCGCCCTTGTCGCTCTTGAAGGCTATGGGAATGCTGCCGTCCAATTTCCTGGCGCTGGTCCTGTTATCCCGCAGGGTTTCCTCGAGGACGAGCGCCTCGCCGGCCCAGGAGAAGCCTTCGTCGGGCAGGGTTACGGCACCGAGGTCGACGCGCGATTCCCTGTAGACATGCCCCATGTAGCGACCGTCTTCGTAACGGGAAAAATCCGAGCGCTCCGCGATGATTACTCGCCCGGGAGGCGGAAAAAACGGCAGGAGGCTCTGTGACGCCTCCTGCGCCGAGCAGACGCACCCAAACATCATCGCATACGGGAGGAGGTTTTTTTTGAGTTTCGCGATCGCACCGCGTCTCACGCGTGCTCTCCGGAAGGAAAACCTATGGCCGCGGCCATGCGCGTGAACGCTTGCGCGCCTTGGCGCCGGAACGAACCCAGGCGGCCGTCGCAGGAAGTGCAGGTCTCGGCGTAGCGCACCGAATGCGCGCCGCAGCGCCGGGCAAGGGCCAGGTTGGCGGCAAGCAGGTCGAGGCGCGGAGTTCCGTCGATCACGGTTACGGCCTCCGGCCCGAATTCGTCGGAAAAAACGCGCGCTCGCTCGTCGCCCACAGGATAGCAGCAGGAGCCGATGCAGGGGCCGAATGTTACGAGAACATCACGAGGATTCGCGCCCCATTCGGATTTCAGGACCTCGAAGGCGCGCTCGAGTATGCCGGTGCCCTTCCAACCGGAATGAAGCACCCCGAAGGCCCCCGAGCCTGGGTCGTAGAGGAAGATAGGCATGCAGTCAGCCACAGTAACGACGGCGCAAGAGCCTCTGTTTGCGGTAAGGATGCCGTCTGCCTCAACTCCTTGTAGTTCTCCGGGTACGGCGGCCGTCCTTACGATACGGGAGTGGGCAAGCGTTACGGCCAATACCCCGCCGGGGTCGAAGCCGCGAGCCCGAATCCAGGAATCGCGCACGGGGTTCCCCGCCGACGGCTCGTAAGTCATGCTGCCGGCGCTTCGGGAACTCAGGAAAAGCGAGGGCACGGGCTTGCCATCCGCGGCCGCGTCCGAAAGCGGCAAGGAAAAAAAATCGTTGCCCGGCGCCGCCAGGACATAGGAGACCGCCTTGAAACCAAGGCTCATGCCTGAGGCTCCGGTGTTTTTTCCGCGATGGCGCCGAGGTTTACGGCATTGGCGCTGATCAGCGCGATGCGGGTAAGTTCGTTGGCGAGATACGTGGCTTTTTCAAGCCGCTCCTTGGCGTTTTCTATGGCTTTCATGAAATCCTTGTTTGCCTTGCCGTCGATCCGGGACAGATTGGAAAGCGAATCGTATTTTCCCTTGGAGTCGCCGCTGAGTATCCCTTTAAAAATCAGGAATATTCGGTTTATCGCGTCGATCAGCCGCCTAAGAATAGTCTCTGCCTCGGTCTCGGCGGCTTGGATGGCCGTTTCTATCTTTCTGCGCTTTATGGCGATGGGACTCTGGTCGGCGCAAGCCTGGATATACATTCGACCCAATTCCCCCTCGGGCCCCAGCCTCAAGTCGAAGGCCTTGAAATCCTCGCCGGTCTGCAACAGCAAATTATAGGAATCTGTAAATTCCTTCTTGTTGTCGCGTTTGTAGAACTCCCCCTCCATGAGTATGATCTTGAAGATGCGGTTCAGGTCGCCCAGGACGGCGGTGTAATAAAAAGATTCCAAAAAAAGGATCGGCTTGGCCAGGCGCATCGGGGGCGTCGTTTCCGAGCCTTCCTCCAGCATGAAGACGAAACGCGACGCGCTGCCGGTTCCCACAAGCTGGGCAATCTCGCTCTTGAGCTGCAGCATGCGCCGTTCGCTCTGCCAGCACACGAAGGATTTTTCGGTGCGCTCGCGCCAGTACGACTTGAACAGGGCAAACCAATCCTCGCCGCCGGCGACGGGACCGCTCTGCGCCTCGGGATCTTCCTTCGCGGCCTGCAGGAGAATATCGATGGGAACCCTGGAATTAAAGGTGCGGATTCCGGAAAGCGCCTGATCCGCTTTGATCAATTCCTCTTTTATCGCAAGATCCAGATTGAAGGTCTTTGACGAGTAGTCGTCGTTGAATTCAAAAGCAAGCAATGCTTCCATGAGTTTCAGCGAAGGAGGAACGAGAATCGAGCCGAGGATGGAATCGAGTTCCATGAGGCTGTCCGAGGCTGCCCAAAAGGACATTTCATGCTGACCCAGGGCGTTTATCTGGAACGCGCCGAGGAATTTGTCAAAATGAAACACCGAAAGCTTGCGGAGCACGTAGAGGCTATGCACGTCATGGTACATATTCCGCCGCTGCTCCTCGCTTATGAAGGTCAAGGCGTTTTCCATCGCCTTGGCGACCAGATTCCGGATATCCGTATCGCTTGCCAGGGAATTTTCCTTTTCGACATACCATGGATCCGTCTGGGTAACCAGCTCCTCATGGACTTCCTCCAGCTCCAGCGAAGCGAGAAAAGCGAAAAAAGCCGGCCTGCGTTTCTCCAGCGTCTTATCGAGAAGATCGTAAAAATAACGGGCGGATTGCCTGAGCTTGACCAATTCCTGCCAAAACGACTCGAGCAGGAACTTGCGCTTGACATCCACGAGCCCCATGCATTGCGATTCCAGTTTTTTCAGCAGGCTCTTTACCTGGCGTTCCTTGATCAAGTCGGCCTTGCTCTGGTTGGTCACGATTCCCTTGATGAGGAGAAAAATTTTGGTAAAGAAATCAAGGTGCTGAAACGCCGCGATGTAATCGGTCTTGCCGGAATCGCGAGGCGCTCTCGCAAGCAAGGGCTCGGTTGAAACTGACGACGCGTTGCGCAATTTTTGCAGCAGACGTTGGCGCTCGTCATCGCGAAGCTCGAGCACAAGTGTTTCAAATCCGGGTGTTTCTGGCATGATACCTTAATATTAGCCCCAAAAACTGGTATTGGCAAGCGTAGACACTTTTTCACGCCATAAAACCGCGACAAACGCGGAGGCATCCATATTGTTCATGCGCATAAATTACGATAGAATCGGAATGTAGCCAGGAGGCTCGTGCCACATGGAATATTTTGCCGTTCAGGTCTGGACGGGACATGAAAAAGACTTAGTGCAAGCTTTAAACAGGACCAAACTGCCCGAAGAGACATGGCAGGTTTTTTCGCCTTCACGAATCATTCCCTTGAGGAAAAAAGGGAAAATCTGTAAAACGGAAATGATAATCTTCTCGGGTTACGTATTCATGGGAATCGACGGCGACGCCATGCCGCACGAGCTCCGATGGAAACTGCGCTCCACGAACTACTTCGTGCGCATCCTCCCGGATACCGCCAATCCCGTACCAATCAAGACGCAGGACCGGCGCATCCTCGCACACTTCATGTCTTTGCGGAAACCAGCCGATATTTCCAAGGTGATCTTCGACGAAAACGACCGCATCGTTATCCTCGAAGGAGCCTTGAAAGGACTCGAAGGCATGATCGTCAAGATAGACAAGAGAAAAGGGCGCGCAAAGGTCAAGTTGAACATGTGCGAAAACTCTTTCCTCGTGGATCTGGCTTTCGAGGTTCTTACCAGAGCGGCGAAAGGAACCGAAAGCGAGAATGTACAAAGCTGAGAACGCGCGGATCTATATTATTGGGGCCGGTTTTGCAGGCCAGGCGTTGGCCAGGGAAATCGCCGAAAAGCCTGTTTTCGGCAAAGTCGTGGCTTTTTTGGACGACGATCTTGAAAAAATCGGCAGACGTCTCGAAAACATACCCGTTCTAGGCCCCATACGGGATGTCCTGCGGGTAATGGCGCGCACGCCCGCGGACGAGGCGATAATAGCCATTCCCTCCGCCTCGCGCGAGCTTATCCGCGAACTGTACGCCATACTCAAGGAAGCCGGTTTTTCACGCATACGCATCGTACCAAGCGTGGCCAGTATTATAGAAGGGAACGTGCATCTCGTGCAGACGAGAGCCATCGATCCGCTGGATCTCCTGGGCCGAACCCCTGCCGTGATCGGTCTGCGCGAAAGCCTGGCCTGGCTTGGCGGCAAACGGGTGCTCATTACCGGAGCCGGAGGTTCCATAGGCTCGGAATTGGCCAGGCAACTGCTGGAAGCGGGCGTCGAGCGCCTGTATCTTTTCGGCCATGGCGAAAATTCAATCTACCAGATAGACAGGGAACTGCGGGAACTGCAGGCGGGCGGCGTCGGAACCGCGACGGCCATCGTACCCGTCATCGGCGACCTCAAAGGCCGCGAATACCTGTCGTTCATCCTGAGGCGGCTCAAAGCCGACGTCGTATTCCACGCGGCGGCCTACAAGCACGTGCCCATGATGGAGGCCAATACCGTGGCCGCGGTGGAAAACAACGTCTTCGGCACGAAGAACCTCGTGGATGCCTGCATCGACTCGGGCGTAAGGCGCTTCGTGCTGGTAAGTACCGACAAAGCCGTGCAGCCTCTCTGCGTATACGGCGCCACGAAATTCCTCTCGGAGCGCATCGTGCTCCAGGCGCAGGGCAAGGCCGCGGGCCGCACGGAATTCATGGTCGTGCGATTCGGGAACGTGCTCGGTTCCCGCGGGTCGATACTACCTCTATTCGTACAGCAGATTACGCGCGGAGGACCCGTTACCGTCACCCACCCGGATACCACCCGTTATTTCATGACCATTCCGGAAGCCTGCTCGCTGGTCCTGAAAACCGGCGGCGTGGGAACGGGCGGAGAATCCTACATCCTGGACATGGGCGAACCCGTGCGCATCCGGGATTTGGCGGAGCAAGTCATACGATTTTCCGGCCTCGAGCCCCATAAGGACATCAAGATCGAATACATAGGCCTCCGTCCCGGCGAGCGGCTTCACGAAAGCCTGCAGGCGCCGGGCGAGAGCCTGGAACCT
>CAZAJF010000049.1:0-26697 GCA_964485395.1 uncultured Treponemataceae bacterium
CTTGACCCTACCCAGTGGAGTCACCTCTATCGAAGATAACGTCTTCCAGAATTGTAGCGGGTTAACGACCTTGACCCTACCCAGTGGAGTCACCTCTATCGAAGATAACGTCTTCCAGAATTGTAGCGGGTTAACGACCTTGACCATCCCAAGTGGAGTTACGTCTATCGGAAATTTTGCCTTCTATAATTGTACAGGCTTAACGACCTTGACCATCCCCAGCGGAGTTACGTCTATCGGAGATTACACATTCTCTGCCTGTTCAGGCTTAACGAGCGTGACTCTACCTAGTGGAGTCACATCCATCGGAGATTCGGCCTTCTATAATTGTACAGGCTTGACGAACTTGACGATTCCTAATGGAGTCACGTCTATCGGAGATAGTGCATTCTACTATTGCGAAAGCTTGACAAGCTTGATTATTCCCAGTGGAGTCACAGTCATCGAAAACGATACGTTCAATTCATGCACAGGCTTGACGAGCTTGACGATTCCGAATGGAGTCACGTCAATTGGAGTTGGCGCATTCCAAGATTGCACATACTTAGAAAGCTTGATTATTCCCAGTGGAGTCATGATTATCGAAAATGATACATTCAGGGGCTGTGTAAGCTTGACGAGCTTGACGATTCCTAATGGAGTCACGTCTATCGGAGATACTGCGTTCTCCGCTTGTTGGAGCCTAACGAGCTTGACTATCCCCAGCGGAGTCACTTCTATCGGAGCTGGAGCATTCTGTCGTTGTACAGGCTTGACGAGCTTGACTATCCCCAGCGGAGTCACAACTATCGGAGCGAACGCATTCTTGGATTGTTATTACTTAATAAACCTTAACCTGGAAAGCATGACTGCACCAACTCTTGGCACTACGCCTTTTATAGGAGTTAGCCGCTGCACCCTGCACATTCATCCCGGTGCAAGCGGATATGACGTTGCTCCTTGGACCACAACTTCGATATTCAGTTCGATAGTCACTGATTTGTAGAGTTTTGTTACAGCACCAAGAATAAAAACGGCTGCCACAAGGTGGCCGTTTTTTTGATTTGAGATTTCCTTCAACGATTACGTAAATTCCCCAGTTCTTTCTCCGTGTTCCAAAGCCAACCAAAAACCTTGACACCCCCTCCTCCACGCACGACACTTTTACTCAGTGCTCTACTATCACGGCGCAACGGAGAGGAACCCAATGAAAATCCTTAAACTTGTTATCTGTCTGTTGCTTATCACCATAAATCCCTTGCTGGCGCAAAATGCCGCGCCGACTCGTATTTTATCAAGCGTAGCTGAAGTCTTCTCTCCCCTCATTCCCGACCTGCGGCTTCGCGATGCGCCTGGCGCCGCCGGAACGGTTATACGCCTATTGGGAAAAGACGAGACCCTCGTGGCCCTGCCAGACCCGATGGTGAGCGCCACGATAGACACCGTAAACGGCAACTGGGTAAAAGTCAAAACGCCCAAAGGCGACAGCGGCTGGTGTTTCGACGGTTTCCTTAAATATTCGGGTATCGGCAACCAAACTATAAGCGGCGATTTTTTGCATGACGGCCGTACAGTAACAATCGAGATCCGGACTTTGTTCAACGTATGGCCTCTACCCTTAGCCATATCGGTTTCCGACTACGAGAAAAAAATACTCCCAAAAGTAAAAAACCCGAAAATCTCGGAGCTTCTTGGAGAGTTTTACAGGTTAACGGGCGGTAGCTACAAATTACCCCACGTCGACTCGGAAGACTATCTTTTCTTGCCCGATTACGATGATGCCCTGCTCGGTCGATTCTTTTTTGACAGCGGGTACCGCTGGAACATCAACGGCCCCGGCGACGTTTACTGCGCGAATTTCGAATACGACCAGGATCTCGTCATGAGCGTGGATGGCCGCGTGCTCAGTACGCAAAAAAGCAAAGGCCGCAGCGTAACAGGCGGTTTCATGTACGACCTGCAAGCGCTCCCCGCCTCGGGCTTGACGTTACCGGACGCGTTTGCGTTCGTGCAGTTTTACGATCCTGAAGCTTACGTGGAATTAACGAAGACGAGGAATCACCTGTTTTCAATATCCAAGGACGGATTAAGGGATACAGGCCTTTCCGTAGAGTATTGGAAGGCCGAAGGGGAAGGCTACAACCAGATTTTCATATTCCCAAGCGATCTCGGCGGAGAAAAAAATAAGCTTATTATAACCGACCGAGACGGAGAAGGCGGCTTTACCATGAACGAAGAAAAAATAACGCTTCGATACACCTGGAACGGCAAGGCGTTCACCCTTACAAAGTAACTCCGTATAAAACCAATCAGGGTAGCCCAGTCATCTACCCTTCTCCCAAAGTTTTATCTTCTCTTAATTCTCTTTATTTCCTAACTCCGCGTCCTCCGCGCCTCCGTGCCCAATATTTTTTACATCCCTTCTTTATTCTCTGTTTTTTTATTTTCCATCTTTTTATTTCCTAACTCCGTGTTCTCCGTGTCTCCGTGCCCAATATTTTTTTATATCCCCTCTTATTCTCTATATTCTCTGTGCCCTCTGTGCCTCTGTGGTAAATATTCCTCAGTCAACCCTACCGAACAGCAGCGAGCAATTCTGCCCCCCAAACCCGAAGGAATTGGACAGCGCGTACTTCAGCGGCTTTTGCCGCGCGCTTACGGCCGTGTAATCCAGGATGCATTCCGGATCGGGATTTTCCAGGTTGATCGTAGGCGAGACAATGCCGTCACGGAGTGATAAAACCGTAACGATGGCTTCGATGGCGCCGGCCGCGCCGAGGGTGTGGCCGATCATGGACTTTGTGGAGCTGATGGACAATTTGTCCGCATGCGCGCCGAAAGCCCGGCGAATCGCCTTGGTTTCCACGACGTCGTTTACGGCCGTGGAGGTTCCGTGCGCGTTGATATAGTCGATCGCGTCGAGGTTTACGCCTCCGTCCGCGGCGGCGTTTTGCATGGCCTTTGCGGCTTCCTTGCCCTCGGGCTCGGGTATCGCGATGCTCTGGGCATCGCAGGTCATGCCGAATCCCAGGAAGCTGCCCAGGATGTTGGCGCCGCGCTTCTGCGCGTGCGAAAAGCTTTCCAGCACCATGATTCCTGCGCCTTCACCCATTACGAAGCCGTCGCGGTCGCGGTCGAAAGGTCGGCTGGCACGCAAAGGTTCGTCGTTGCGGGTGGAGAGCACGCCCATGCAGCCGTAAGAATCCACCACCAGCGGGGTTATGGAAGCTTCGGTTCCGCCGGCGATAACTACGTCGGCATAGCCCGATTGTATCAGCATTTTCGCCATCGCCAAGTTATGGCCGCCCGTGGCGCAGGCGGTCAAAACGGCCATATTGGGACCGGTTATGCCGAGATTGATGGCAACGGTGCACGCAGCCATGTTGGCTATGGTTTTTGGAACCGCCAAGGGGTTGCCGTTCTTGGGCCCGCTTTTCGCGAACGACGAGAACTGTTCCTCCAGCACGTCAAAACCGCCCGCCGCGCATCCAACCGCGCAGCCGATTCTTGAAGGGTCCATGTTTTTTATATCAAGCCCGGCGTTGGCAACGGCCTCGATGGCGGCAAACACGGCATATTGCGAAAAAAGCGCCATGCGCCTGGATTGCTTTTTGGAGATGCGGGAATCGGGGTCAAACGAGTTTAGTTCGCACGCGATGCGGCTATGAAAACCTGCGGGATCAAACGCGTGTATTCCTTTGGCGCCTGAAACCCCCGCAATGCAATTTTTCCAAAATTCGTCTATCGTCGTGCCGTTGCACGACACGATACCCATTCCCGTCACCACTACGGTTTTATCGTTCATGACTCAAGCCCCTTCGCGTTTTCTGATCGCAAAAATGCAATGACATCGGCCGCGGAATAATCGGTACCCACTTTTTTTATGAGCAAGCGGAGCGATTCAAGATGCTTCCCCACGGTAAGGAGGGGTTTTTCCAGATAGCTGCCCGCATAGCTCATTCCTAATCCTATGTTCGCAAGCAGCGCATTGCACAGACAGCGCGCATTCAGGCAGCGGGACGGCTCCCCGCCCTTGGCCTGAAACGCGGCCTCGGGTTCAGCGGGGCACCGATACTTGATCGTGCCGTCGTCGCTTCGATATGGCTCGGCTAAATAGCCCATGTTGCAGACACGTTTCCGCGTGAGAAAATCCAGCTTCTCCGAGAGCGTGTCTTTGAGGGCGGCTATCTTGAAAGGAAAGCCGGTAGGCGAAGCTTCGGGGTGGGTAAACACGAGCGCCTTGCCCGCTTCTACCGCTTGCAGGAACTTCTTTTTAATCTCCGTAAGCAAGCCCGATTCGCGGCAAAAGGCAAACAGCGTTCCTACTTGAATTCCTGTGGCGCCTTCAGTTTTAGATACAGAAAGGGATTGCGGCATGCTGCAGGAACCGCCGAGCCAGAATGGAATATTGAGGCCTACCATGCGCGCGTAGTCGACCGTGTCCTTGGGGCCGTAAATCGGCTCACCCTGCGCATCCAGCGACAACACGCCCCGAGGCGGCGCATTATGCCCTCCTGCGGTATAATTCTCCACCACGATTCCGTCCACCCTGCCCGAAGAACGCGCGACTACGGTAGCAGCGAGTATATTGGATGAAACAATGGCCAGGAAAAAAGGACGCTTCATGGACTGAGGCGGAGACTGCAAGACTTGCTTGGGATCGAATTTAACGCTTAGGCGGTCTTCCTTGCCGGCTCCGGTAAAAAACACCTTCAGCTCGCCGCTTTCGCCGCGGGCATATCTATCCAGAAGCCCCGGAATCTCCAATGGAATTCCGGCGCCCATCAAAATATAATCCACGCCCGCCAGCATCGCGCCATAAATGGATGCGGGGTTGGGCAACTGTATTTTTTCCAGGTAATTGACGCCAACGGCTCCGGTGTGACCCTCTTTGGCAAGGAACACTTCCACGAAGTTGGCGGCGACGGTAAGCTTTTCCAGATCCAGCTGAATATCCTCGGCGCCGCAGCGCTGCGTAGTCGTCGTAGAGTCGTTCAAGACGCCATGCATGCGGACGGAAGAAAAATCATGCGTCTCCGGCGTGCCTTGGGGCCTGTAATATTTGGATACTATTCGTTCTGCCACGGATTTATCGGGAAAGCAGGCAAGCGCACGCCGCATCTGGCCATCCTGGTCGCCTTGCTCGAGGCGCCTGGCCATGACAACATCAAGTGCAGTGCCGGAAACGACGCCGAGAGCACCCTGCATGGATACCATGCGCGCCAGTTTCCAGTCGGAAACGCCGACCCCCATGCCACCTTGAATAATACTGGGATGTTCCATACCTATCCTTCTGACAGATTATGCAAAACTGTCTTGCAATAATAGGTTAAGGAAGCTGTTAAGTCAATGTGCGGCTTGCCGTCAAACTTTAAAATCAAGGATGAATTTTGTTCCGCCCTCGCCCTCCATCTTCATGATTCCACCCATCTGCTCCACGAGCATGGCGACAAGTTTCAGGCCGAAACTTGTCGGATTGGCAACTTCCACGGATTCCGGAAGACCGATTCCGTTGTCTTCCACGATTAGCGTCATTGTATCATCATTCTTAGTAACAGAAACCTTTACGATTCCAGCTGCCCGGCCAATATAGGCGAATTTCATGGCGTTCCCTAACAGCTCGTTTACGATGATGCCCAAGGGTGTGAGAACGCTTACGTTTAAAATATGATCTTCAATGGAAGCCGCTACTTTTACCGTGCTTGCTTTGGAAAAATTTACGAGTATTTCCTCTATCAGCGCGGTAAGGTAATCCTTGACTGAAATCTCCCGGTAGCTTTCGGAACTGTACAGCTTGTCGTACAGCACGATCATGCTCTGTACGCGGCTTTCGGTATCCGTCAGCGCCGCGATGGCCCGCGCATCGTCCATCGCCGAGATCTGCAGGGTAACGAGACCTTTTATCGTGTTCATGTTATTCTTGATACGGTGGTGAACTTCCTTGAGCAAGAGCTCCTTCCCCTGCAAAAGATTTTGAACCGCCTCTTGTGACGCCTTGCGATCCGCTATTTCCCTGTTCAATCTCACGAGATACGCAATGACAATGGAGATAATGGCGATAGCCAAAGCAGCCACGCCAAGATAAAACCAGATCGTTTGCCAAAAGGGGGACGAAATATCTATTTTTAATTCTGCGGGCTTTTCGTTCCATAAGCCGTCGGCGTTCGTTCCTTTTACGAGAAAGACATACGATCCGCCATTCAGGTTCGTGTAAGTGGCGAACGGCCGCTTTGCGTCGGTATACCGCCATTCCTTATCGAAGCCCTTAAGCATATATGCGTACCGGATCGCTTCGGGAGCCGAAAAATGCAGCGCCGCGAAAGTGATGGAAAAAACGCTGTCGCGGTAAGAAAGGCCAATTTTTTCGGTGGTGGTAATCGAACGGGAAAACTGGCCGCCCGAGCTTGGCGCCACCGTTTTGTTGAACAGCTGAAAATCCGTAAAAACCACGGAAGGTAAATAATCGTATGCAACGATCTTGTCCGGATAAAACGCGTTGAAGCCGTTGATTCCGCCGAAGAACATTTGCCCGTCATCGGCCTTATACGCGGAGTTCGTGCGAAACCTCCTGCTCTGTAAGCCGTCCCCGGGCCCAAAGAACCTGAAAGTCTCCTTAACAGTATCGAACCTGCCCAAACCATTGAAGGTACCGAACCAGAGCGCCCCGAAATCATCTTCTTTTATGGAGACTATTACCTCGTTCGGAAAGCCGTCTTTTACACCATAGTGTTTGAACATTCCATCAACGGGGTTAAATCGATTCAATCCGCCTAAAGTACCCACCCACAGCGTTCCCCTCGTATCGCAAAACAAGGACACCGCAGTGCTGTTGCTCAGGCTGCCCGGGTCGTCGGGTTTATTCTGGTAACGTACAAAAGTCTCAGTGAGCCTATTAAAGCAATCGAGTCCCTGAAAGGTACTTATCCAGATATTCCCCTGATGATCTTCCACGATTGAAGAAATAATATCGCTGCTCAGGCTGTTGGGGTTTTCGGAATCGTACTTATATACTGTCGCCGTACCGGTTTTCCGATCGAATTTATTCAAGCCTCCTCCCCAGGTACCTACCCAAAAGATTCCGGTGGAGTCTTCGTAAATAGGGAATATAAAATCCGAGCTCAAGCCTTTTTCGCCGGGGATAGCGCGATAGGCGGTAAATGTCCCGGTTTCCCGGTTGAATTTGTTGAGTCCTCCGAATTCCGTACCGATCCACAGGGTTCCGGCACGGTCTTCATAGAGACTGTATACAGTGTCGTCGCTTATGCTGGCGGGATTTGCCGAGTCGTGTCGATACTGAACGAAACGCCCAGTTCTCCCATCAAAGCGGTTGAGGCCGCCATTAAACGTGCCAATCCAAAGAGTACCCGTCGTGTCCTTGAGTATGGCTGATACTATTTTGCTGCTTATACTGTCGGAATTTCCCGGGACGTTGGTGTAATGGGCGAATTTGGATTTCTTTGAGTCAAATTTATTTACGCCGTCAGCGGTGCCAAACCACATGATGCCCGCATCGTCTTCAATGATTGAAAGAACGGAATCGCTGGACAGGCTTTGAAGATTTTCAGGCCGATTCCGGTATCTCTCAAAACGCGAAGCCCCTCGCCTTAAAAGATTCAAGCCTCCCCCGGTTCCGATCCAAAGTGCTCCCTGGGAATCCTGCCGTATCACGTTGATCGTGTCGTGGCTGATACTGCCGTTATCCCCCGATATATTCCGAAAGCGGTCGAAATGACCTGTAGTCACATTCAACCGGTCAAGGCCGCCGCCTTCGGTTCCTATCCATAAAAAGCCGTCCCCGGTCGCTAGCAACGCGGTGATTATGGCGGACGTGATTTTCGGGGAGGAATCCATCTTTGTTTCAAAAGACGTGAATCTATTGGAGGAACGGTCCATACTGTTTAAGCCGCCGCCACGGGTTCCCACCCAAAGGGTTCCAGTGCGGTCTTCGCAGATCGCGCTGATCTGATCGTTGTTCAAGGTAGTTGCCGACGCATCGCTATGCATGTACCTGGTAACAAGTCCGGAAGCGCTATCAAGCAAATTGAGGCCATTATCGGTTCCCACCCACAGCATCCCGGAATGGTCTGAATAAAGAGCGGTTATATTGTCGCTGCTCAATGAATCCGATTTCGCCGGATCATGCATATACCGAATGAAATTTTCAGCATTCGGATCGAAGCGATTGAGACCGCGGGCGGTTCCCACCCATAAGGTTCCCGTCCGATCCGTGTGCAGGATGGAAATATAACTATTACTGAGGCTCGATGGATTGTTCGGATCGGTTCTGAATAAGCGGAAAGAATTCCCATCAAAACGGTTGAGCCCATCCTGCGTGCCTATCCAGATAAATTTCATTCCATCCTGAGCCAAGCTTAATCCTACGTTCTCGGACAGCCCCTGCTCCAGGGTAATACGGTCGAATTTCATTTCTGGAGGAAGTAAAAAAGGCTCACATGCGGCTGCAAAGAAGCCAAAAGCTAAAAAAGCCGCTAAAACCATATGGTAGAGCGACAGGCGCTTAGACATACCGGCCTCCAGTTTTTAGGTTTGCACCTTTTCAGTAATCAAAAAACAGGATTTTTCATAGTCGTCGCATAATTTCCGGATTCGCTTCCTGGCTTTCGCGGCATCCTCGAGAAACAATCCTAGTTCATTCAATTCACTGATGAAACGGCCGAATATTTCTAAAATCTCCTGTCTATTCACCACGCCCATGCGCGTCATCTCTTCCTCAAAATGCAGCTGACTGGCCAAATTTGCTTCGAACAGCTCAAAGGCCATTTCTATTGTGGTGCGTAGCACGAAATTACCGGAATTTTTAACTACGTAGCCATAGCGGGTAATTGCTTTTACCTTCTCAACATACTCTTTCTCGGAATGCGACGTGCAGAACACGATTGGCAGGTTGCGCGCTGCCAGTATCCGCCGAGCGGACTCCGGACCATCAATACCAGGACCTAGATCTATATCCATCAAAACGAGCTTTATGGTATCGCTGCCCGTACACAATTTAACGGCTTGTTCACCGGAATGTGCGATTATCACTTCATACCCGAAGCTTTTTATGATCTGTGCCAGAGCCAAAGCGATAATTGCTTCGTCTTCCACTAAAAGCAGGATTACTTTCGGCTCGGTTTCATTCATTCAGATGCCCCTCTGTCTGCCGATTATAAAGTATAGCTAAGATTAGGAATAAAACAAGAAGACCCTTTTTCCGTAAAATTTTTTTTATCTTGACTTTATTCCTTCATGATCTTACTATATGACTATGACACATAGAGGACTAAAAAAGGTAGTTATTATCAAGGCAGAGGGGGATTCATGCTGTTCTCCCGAACCGGGCAGTCGCATCAGGGGCTTTATCCAACCATGGATATTGCTGCTTCTATCGGAAAAACCGAGCCACGGCTACGAATTGCTGGAGCGGCTTCACCAGGATTCCACAGAGCCTCCTGCCGATACTGCCCTCCTTTACAGGACGCTTAGGCAAATGGAAAGCGACGGCGTGGTCAGTTCCGAATGGGAAACCGGCGGAAACGGACCGGCCAGAAGACTCTACAAAATGACGAGTGAAGGCGTCTCATGCCTTCATGGATGGGCATCGAACCTCCGCCAAACCCGGGAACGGCTGGATGAGTTCATGGTGCTCTACGAAAGCAGATACAAGAACGGAGGATCTACGTGAATTTCAGTACAGAAAAAGATGCATGCTGCGCGAATGGGCCAAAAATCAAGGTAGTCAGGGTTGGGATGGACGGCGAATCAAGCATGCAGGATATCGGGTCGATTCTTGGCAATTGCTGTGGAACCGGCTTCGAACGCCGCTATAAGTCAAAAGAAGAAAAAGTACAGGGGCTTGAAGCCTACCTGAAAGAAATCGAAGCGGAAGCCGTCGCCGTACGCGAGGCGATCGCGGATTTAAAAACGGCATAGTCCGTACGGCATATTTTTTTACGGCAAAGCCTCATATAAAAAGAAGCGCGGCCGGCCGCGCTTCTTTTTATTAAAACTTCCGTTAGAGCTTTTCCAATCCATGATTGATGATGCGGTCAATTTTTTATCGCCTTCATGCATTGTATAAATGCGCACTTCATTTTTTTAACTTCGAGATCCAATATCTCTTTGTTGTACCGCCTTGAATACTACTCGGGTGTTGTTCCATCGTAAGCTTCGTACAAATTTCGTAAAATTGTCGTAGAAATATTAGTTAAGGAAGCCTAAAATCAATTCGGAGAATGCGGATATGAAGAAAAATTCGGGGATATGATGCTGAACAGGTCTTAAACGTCGTTATAAATCTTGGTAGGATATCCTTACCGTCCCTCAATTTATCAGATATTCAAAATAAGTACAAATATGACACACAAAATTGTCGAAATATCAAATAACGCTTGCTTTTCTATTTCTGAGGAAGTATATTCTAAAAAGAAACACTATTATCAGCTTGTAGTCGATTCGCGCGGTGTTTCCGGGTTTACCCGTTCTTGGTTCGCGTCGATTGTAGACGCTTTTATGGAGGACGTCATGTCCAGAACAATTGCTTTTTTTTCAATCGCCCTTATTTTTTCCGTGTATTCCTGCACCTTAACAAGCCCTTCGATAGTCGATGAATTAGCCTCATTTCAAGATAACTATATGACCACCTTCGATATCATGAATGGGAACTTCCTGCCGGCCGCAAGCAAGGCACTTACTCCTTTCAGCTCGCCGGAGGCTGCGCGCGCCCGGGCAACGGTTCCGCTGAGCGGTACTGAAGAGTATGTGCTTCCGACCGCAGGCACCAGCACCACGGGAAGTAAAACGGATTATCCCGAGCCGGGACAAACCTCAACCTGGACCGTTAGCCCCTATCCGCCGCTTGCCGGGCTCTATCTCGTGACGGTAAATACGACCTTTTCGTCGACCGACGCGCGCAAGAGCCAACAGGAGCAATATTACATAAAAGACGGGAATGCCGATGGCAAATGGACAACCGCCGATACCATCACGAACGAAGCAGGTGTCGATGATTCGAAATTCAGGATCGTAAACTCCGTAATATATAATGACGGCAGTAATAATGACGAGATCATTACCGTGGTAAAATTCACCCCCGAGGCTTTTAAGCCATGGGCGGTAACGGATCCGCTCGATTACCCAGCGGAATTTACCACGCAAGCGGATCCGGACGCGTCGTACTCCTCGATAGTGGAATACACGAGAACATATGGCGATACCGCGACGCTGAGCTTCTGGAACGGCAACAAGGTAAAGACGATAGACGGCCGGCGTATCTATACCGAAAAAATCAGCGCGGACAGGACGAAGCTCGTATCGAGCACGATAGTTTTCGAAGTTGCCTTGACCGAGAAGTCCAAAGGAGGCGCAAAGCTGGCGCAGAGCGTCCTTCGGCAGGAAATCGTATACGGCTGGGATGATTTGAATAAAACAGTCACCTATGCCGGAGCTACGCGGGACACTCGCATGCAATCGGTAGTAAGCAACTACTCGGGTACGGGAGACTATATAATAGTTAAGATCAATAGCTCCCCTGCGGTAATAACGACGGCTCCGTGAGAACTTAAAAACCGGGGGCGAATGCCTCCGGTTTTTTTTGCGAGCCTGTTAACTTTTTCCGATTAAGCTTTTATCATCCTAAGGAATATTATCCTATCAAGTTTCTTTACCGACCTATCCAGAAGGCAATAGCCGAGGATTGAAGAGAACAACGCGGCCGCCAGGTGGCTTACGCCTGGGGGAAGCGTTGGCAACGCCAAGTATACAAGGGACCCGACAAGGCCGTTTATAAGAAAAAAAGCTCCTGTGCACATAAACGCGAGCCCATAAAACTCGAAGTAATACAGGAAGCAAACGACGCTCAGCAGCAAGAACTGGAAAAACGCCGCCCCGATAGCCAGGTATAGCCCCACAGGTTCCAGTCCTGTAGAGAAGACGAAGCGGACGAAAAAGAACACCAACGCCGAGAAGAACAGCTGCAAGGTCATCTGGGCGAATAATTCCGACCGTAAGCCCGAGACAAGACGTTTTTTTGATTGAAAAATGGCCTGCCACGTCCCTCGAGACAGATTATAGAGGAAACGGCGCAGGTTCGTATAAAGGCGCGTCTCAGAAAAAACTATGAAATAGACGAGACCGGGAATTACCGACAGGCCAGCGAGATACACCGAGTAATCATACGTCTCGTACAGCCTGAACGGCGTATCGGCGACATTACTACCCCTCGTGATCCAGAAAAAAAACTTGTCCAACCATTGCCCGCAATAGAAAAAGAATCCCGAATATACGAGCCAGCGGAATTTCCTGGAGTACGTGAAAAACGTAGTCAACGCGGAGACGGGCCGCTCGGGGGGATTCTGCCTGAGCACAAGGACAAGCAAGGCGGCGACTATGGAAAAATGCCCGATGGCCAAGCCCAGAAGCGCTCCTCCCAAGCCCAAGAATCTCGATAGGGCGACCGTTAATGCCGCGGAAAGCCCGAACCCGAGCGCGAACACGGCGAGCACGGCCTTGTACCTTCGGAGCAACGAGGAGAACAGCAGCGCGATCCACATGCAGTTTACGGAAACAAAAAACAGCACAAGGCCGATCTTGAATAGCGCCTCGTCCGCACCGAGGGAGAAATGCGACAGTACGACGATCGGTGCCGCGACGAGAGCCGAGCACAAGACGATTCCGACGAGGAACAGGATAAGCCAACCGGATGCCTCTCCCGTCTTTTCGGCCCAGCACAGGTCGGAAACCAAACGGATAAAAAGGTGATGCAAGCCTGAAAAAAGGCAGAGCGACAGGGAGTAAGAATATATAACCGAGGCTTGAAAAACGTCGGCATACGCAAAATCCGCCTTCAAGAAGGAAAATCGGATAAGGAACATGGATAAGATGGAGAGTATCCACGGACCGGCTACTATGAATACGCCGGATACCATTGCGCTTACCGTGCCGGCCAGGCTTCCCTTGCCGATAACGCGCCTAAGCTGGAATCCAATACCCGCCATCAGGAACCTCCCCGCATACCGGCATAGAGCTTTCTATAACTGTCGAGCATGTCCTTCTTGTCGTAGAGCGAGAGCGTCTTTTTCCTGTTACGCTCGTTTATGGCCTTCATTTCCTCAGGATGCTCGTAGACGTACATGACGCAGCTGGCGAGCTTCTCCGGATCCTTCGAGGGAGAGAGGAAGCGCTCGTCGTAATCGAGCATTTCGGGTACGTTGCCGACCTTGGTACAGACCGAGGGAACACCGGCGGCCCATCCTTCCATTATTACGAGGGGCTGGGCTTCCCGTATGCTCGTAAGTAGCATGAGGTCGAGGAAGGCGTAGTAGTCCAGCACGTTCTGCCTCCCGGTAAAATGGAGGCGATCGGAAATGTGCAGGCTGTCGGTCAGGGCTACGCAGTCCGCATAGTATTCCGGATCCTCGTCGGTAGGGCCGATCGCGTAGAATTCCGAGCCGGGAATCCTGTCCAGAACCAGCTTGGCAGCGGTAATGAACGTCTTAATATCCTTGATAGGAACGACTCGGCCGACGAGCCCCACGTGAAAGCCCTTCCTGGGAACGCGCTTAACCGACGAGAAGCGCTGGACGTCGATGCCGTTGGGAATGACGATGGCCGATTCGGGGCGTGCGCCTAAAGCGATCTGCTTCTGCCGATTTTCCTCGAAGAGCGCGCTGATCCTGTCGGCCTTCCTGTAGCATATCTCGCTAATCCGGTTATAAACTTTTATCCACATATCCCGCTGGTAGCCTTTTACGAAGTCGGCCTTGCGGATCTCGATCTCGCGCTCCTTGTGATAGAGCCCGTGCTCGGTGAGCAGGAAGGGCTTATCGTACCTTCCCTGGGCGGCGAGGGCGGCCAAGCCCGCGAAGCCGGTGGAGATGGCGTGATAGACATCCGCCTCAGGCGGAGCCTCCCGTATCGAGTCGAACAGCATGCCGTGGGCGGCTTGCCACGCCCAAAAATAATCGGAAAACGGGTATGCGGGATTCCGCTGTTGATTCATGCGTACGAGCAGGTTCCAGGCCCGCTCGTCCTTAAGCATATCCTGTTCCAGGTCGATCCCTTCGGGAACGCTCTTCATCATGGCGGCGATGTCGGGCATGTCGTCGGCGAACATCTTGGCATGCGCCGGAAGTATCGCCTCGACGGCCCCGGACCGCTGGGCGCGGTCGGGCTTCTTCCTCGGGTGCTCCGCGCCGAGCACGATATCCTTGTGCTCCACGACATTGGCCGGCAAGACATAGCGGAGGCTTTGGTTCGCCACGGGCGATATAGTGAAGAGAGCGAATTCGATTTCCGGGAGACCGGTAATAATGTCCTGAACCCACGCGCTCACGCCGCCGGTTATAAAAGGGTACGAGCCCTCGAGAATGATGCATACTCGGAGACGGTCAGTCATGGCACGTACTTTTCGTCCAGAACTGCTGGAGCTCGGAAAAAGCCTGGTTCTCGCCGCGGACGCAACTCTTTTCCATTTGCTTCACCACACCGAGGTAATCCCTCCGCGCGAAAGCCGATTTCGCCGCAAGAGCCCTGAACTCCGGACTCTCGGGATCCTTTCGCAACGGTCCGACTATCACTCGGTCGGCCTCGTCCTGCAGGCCCAGCTCAAGGAGGATCCCGGCGTATTCGGCGACGGCCTGGTCGTCGTCCCCCAAGGTTTCGCGATAGCGCTCGAAGCATTGCCTCGCTTCGGCGAGGTAAAAGTTCCTGAGCATGGGCCTCGCGAAATACAGCCGGCTCAAGTCCCGGCACGCCGCGACGAGCGTACGGGCGCTCTCTACGCTTAGCGATGTTACTATTTTTTTCTTCAGCGCCTGGATCCTGTTCCGGTAGCGCACTTCCAGGGCGTTTATGCTTTCCGCCGCGAACAGCGCGCTTTCCTTGTCGCCGCCCTGTATCAGCCGCTCGAAAATGGACATCAGCACGAGGACCGTATCCATTCCGAGGTCGTCTTTGGCGAGGAGCCGCTCTATTTCGCCGAAATCCCAAGGTTCCTCGAAGACGGGATGTATATTGACCGCCTTATTCACGAAGAATTCCTCGCGCACGATGCCCTGGGACATGGCTACGAGCGCTTGCGTCTGCGTCCTCGGGAGGAAACCCGTTCTCGAGGCCATAAGCCGCTTGAAATCGTTCATCTTCTTCGCTCCTAAAGGGATTTCAGTATAAAGACGCTACAGGCGCTGGATGGACAATAGCTGCTCCGCCGTGGCGATCATGGAATCGGCGCTTGCGTTGCCCACGGCGGACGAGCTGAAACCGAGCAGTATCTCCACCGGGATCGCTTCGCCGTCTATGGAGAAGGAAAACCCGGAAATAAGGGAAAGGAGGTCGAGGCAGAAATAGGACGTACCGTTCTGGTCCAGGTCCGGGAGCAGCATAGCCAGCTGGCTGTCTTCCTTGAAATGGAAGACCTTCGACTTCATGCGCTTTACCTTGTCCATCTCGTCTTTAAGCTTGAAAAGAATTTTCTTGATCTTAGCCCTCGGCCATTTCTCGCAGAGCTCGGCGAAATTGAGGACCTCGAATACGACGAGGGATATGAAGCCCTGCTCGTAGGAAAGCCGTTCGACTTCCTTCTCCAGTATCCGGTAAAGCATCGGGAACATGGGATAGCCCGTATCGCCGTCCAGCTCGCGCTGGGCGTTCAAAGCCTCGTATTCCAGTATATGCAGCAGGTACGGCTCGGCGAGGCTGAGCAGTATGGCAAGCACGCTCTCGGAGTACTGGGAATAGCGCTCGAATGGAAGTTCCTCCACGCACAGGACGCCCCAGGCCTTGTTGCCGATGATAAGCGGCATCGCGATCACGTTGGATGACAGGTCGAAACGGTCGAACTCGGGACTGTCCAGCACCATGCGCGCGGAGAAGGTCTTGCGATTCCTCAGCACGTACCCTTCTATGGAATTCTCGGGGTCTATCGCCGTCTCCCTCGTCTTCTCGGGATCCCATCCAAATACGGCTGCGGGTACCAGGGACTTCCGCTCGCCGTCCAGGGTCCAGATGACGCCGGCGGACATTTCCGTAAATAGGGCCACGGTCTCCAGGATAGTCGACATGGCCCTGTTCAAGTCGAGCGAGGCGAGCTTCTTTACCTGATTATGGAGCAAGGTTATAGAATCTTTCTGGCTTGAAACCCTGTTCTCGAGCACGCGGTTCACGTCCTCGAGCACTTGGTTCTTCTTGGAGGCGGCGACTTCCTTGTGCACGGCGGCTCGGAAGCGGTCGAGCACGTTTTTCCGGAAGCGCGCATTGCGGTCGCGCGAGAAGGCGATAAGCACGGAGGCTATCAAGGCGAGCACGGCGCTCGGCAAGGCTCCGGGGACCAGGGCCGCCGCTTGCTCGCTCCAGCAAACGCCCAGCAAGCAAGGATATAGCGCGAGACCGGCGCCTGCCGAGACCACGCCCGAAAGCAAGCCCCAGCCGAAGCCGTAGAATGCGCTCACCAGCGGAAAGGCGAGGAGATATGGCAGCCCGAAGACGGAAAGGAATCCCGGATCGCCCGGAATCAGCAGGTCTGCGACCAGGGGAACGGGGGCCAAGAGCAGCACTTCGATTATTATGCGCGATAAAGGCTTTTGTTTCATAATTTCCAGTACTATAATTGTAGGTGGCATCATGGGTAAAGTCAATGCGAGGAGTCTTCATGAATAAGCAGCGGTTAAACTTGGTCGTCCTCAGCATACTCGCCTTCTCGGCGTTTTCTCAGCAAGGGACAAAGACGGAACCGGAAACGGCAATTTTCCCCCCTGAGGTTTCCGACCTGATCTACATCGAGGCGGAAGACGCGATAACCACGAATTTCACCAGTGAAGCTACGATGGATTACAGCTCCTCTGGTTACAGGACGTTGCAGTTGAACCGGGAGCCGCAAGCCGCAGGCCCGTTTTTCGCCGAATACTCGTTTGAGGTGGAAACAAAGGGCAGCTGGTTCCTTTGGTTCGGAGGAACCCCGCCCGGTCCCCGCAGCGACCTGCTTTCCTCGTATATCTCTCCTGTGGGCATACGCGTAGACGGCCAGGCGGCGATCCCTGCGTACAGGGAAGACGTATATGTCAATGAGAATTACACGACGAACAACTATTGGGTCGCGCTCAAAGCGCCTCTAGAGCTAGAAGCGGGAAGCCACATCATCCGTTTTGAAGTAAGCGAGAGGCGACGCTACGATACGCGATATTATTTGTTCCTGGACGCGTTCTTTTTAGTCCGCGAAGGATCGGATATTCTTGCGGGCAAGGGTTCAGACGCGAAACTCCCAGCCCGTTTTCCCAAGAACCTCGCGGACCGCTCGATCGACAACCCGTACCTATCCCTCGCGGAGTACGAGACCAGGATACAGAACGAGCCGACAAACCGCGATCATTACCTGCAGCTGGCGCAGGTCTACAGCCTGCTCGGCGACCACGGTAACGCTATAAAAACCTTATCGAGGGGAAGGCTCGTGGCGGGAGACGACCTGCGATTCACGCTGCTTTCCGCCAAAAGCCGCGTTTGGAGCGGCGAATTCGACGAAGGACTCCGGCTCTACAGGGAATACTTGTCATCCCCCGGGGCAGACCCGGCTGTTTGGGCGGAGGCAGCGAAGATGAGCGCCTGGTTGGTCCGCTATCAGGACGCGCTCAAGCTTTATGAAGGCGCACTCGAAATATTCCCGGAGGACCTCAACCTGAGGGTCAACTACGGCCTCACCAAGCTTTGGGCAGGCAAGGTCAAGGAAGGCGAACGCGAACTGTCTGACGCTTGGGAAGGATCGAAAGCAAACGTAGCCTTAATCGTGGAGCTCGCGGCAATATTCGAGACGAACGGCTATCGCGACAAGGCGATCGCGGCCTATGAATCTGGGATAAAACTATTTCCCTCCAATATAGAGCTTTATCTCCTGGCTACCAGCGCGTATTACGCACAGAACGACGAGGCCGGCGCCAAGCGCATGGCGGCCCGCATCGTCGAGCGATTCCCGGCGTCGGAGCGCTTGAGCAGGGTCCTCGAGCGAATCGTGCGCAATTCCACGATGAAGTCGAATGCCCTCCTCCGCTATGAAGAGAGGCTCATAGCTAAACCGGACGACCTGGACTTGCGCAGGGAGTTGCTGCGCGCGTATTTCTGGAACGACAAAATGCCGGAAGCAGCTCGCGAAGGCAATAATATCCTGGTCAATGAGCTCTACAGGATATTCTTGGAAATGGATCGCGATCTTGCGGAGACATACCGCTTGCTTGACATCCTCTACCTTCACCGAACCTACGCCGCAGCCTTGCCGGCAAGGCTTACCGGCCTTATCGCGGGGCTGGAAAAATCCTCGGAGCTGCTCAAGCGAGCCCAAACCGAAGCGATTGCCGCAGCCAAGAAAAAAGATCCCGCAAGGTTGGAAAAGGCCGCCTCGGCACTATCGCTGGCGGAAGCAAACCTAGCGAGCGAAGCCGCCAAGGCGTTTTCGGAGCTTGATTCCGCTCTAGGCGCGATGACCTACATCGAAAGCTTAAAGCCGGGAATAGCTGCGGAAGCAGATAAAGCACAAGTCGACAAAGCTACGCTTAAAAAACTGAGCCCTTGGACCTGGCCGCGGGAAGCAGACAAAAGTTTCCTGGAAAATCTATCCAGGCAAGGCAATCGCTTGGCCGGAGCTACCCTGACAAGAATCAACATGTTCGAGCAGAAACCCTACCTGGGAATCCCCGGCGATCAGCCGCGCGACTGGGAGCAGGCCCTCGTACTTCAAGCCCAGCTCTGGTCGGGGGCAAAGTTCGAGGTCGCGGCCTTCCCGGTGACCAGCTATTTCGCGAATGGAGCTGAGCTCGTCGCCGCGGCCGAAAGGCTGGTTCCCAAGCCGACGCAAGAGCAGCTGTTCAGCCCTGGTACGGCGAGCGCAGCCAACGAAACAGCCTCAGAATTAAAGAAGATCCTGGCGCGGGCAAACGGGCTCGCAAGCGCGATCCAAGGCTACTGCCAACCCCTCCTTGACCGCGCGAACGCCCGACTCCGAATCCGCCTCTATCAGCACGATACGGAGTCGCTTCAGGACCGGCGCGACCTGAGCGACGTATACCTCAAGCTCGGCCAACCGGCGAAAGCCATGGAGCAGCTCGTCCGGATCTTGGCGGCCAGCCCGGGCGACACGGCGGCTACCTTCACCCTCGGCCGGACGATGGAATTATACGGCGACTGGCACGGAGCCATGGGCCGTTACCGCGCCGCCTTCGAGCAAGACCCGAAGTACCAGAGCGCTGCCTCGTCATACAACCGTCTCGCCAAGGCTCACGGCGACTCCCTGAGCGCTGACCTGAGCGCCTACCTGGACACTGGCAGGACGGCCGAACAGGCCCGGCTGGACTTTTCCTCGGATATTTCGAGCGCTGCGGGAATTAAGGCCAGCCTCATAGCGGACCACGCGCGCATACACGCTCCGGCCGCCGACGACGTGCCCGAGGCCATGAACCTGAATACCGTCGAGCTATCCATTCCAATAAATATTTATTCACTCGGCCTCAAGGCGAGCGCCAGGCTCGGGGGAACGCTGCAGAACAAGCTGAACGGAATCGAGCCTCCGACGCTCGCGGGCTTCACCAAGGAGACCGTTGGCTCCTACGCGGCCGTCGCGCCCCGGCTCGGAGCCAGCCTCTCGTGGCAGAGGCTCTGGTTCGCCCTTGCCTCCTCCTACGGCTTTAACCAGATCGCGGATACGTTCTTCCCGGGGCGAATCCCCTACTACGCCCACCAAGGAGACCTGAACGTCTCGACGTATTTTTCCTTCGCCGAGCCGTCACTCCTCAGATCCCTGGGATTACGCCTGTACGCCCAGGGGCAAAGCGTCTTTTCGCCTATCCTCGACGATACGAACCTGCGATTCCTGGGACTCGCGGAAGGCAGCTTCGCCTTTCTGCTGACGAGCGCACCTTGGACTACGCTTACGCTCGGCCTTAGCGCGTCATGGGAGGATTCGAAAAACCCCCTGACGACCTCGTACTACTCGCCCGATAGCGTGCTCATCGCAAAAGGCGGCCCTGCCATCTCAACCGGGATAGGACTGGGAAAGGATTGGACGCTCGGGATATCGGGCAGGTTCTGGGCGGGGCTATACGCGGTACCAGCCGAAAACGCGCTGACGATGGACGGCGAATTCCGCGCCGAATTATCGAAGCGGGATATGCGCCTCTACCTTTCGGTGGACGGTTCGAGGACGAATACGGCGGGAAATGCGTACTGGTACCTGCAAGTCAGTATGGGAGGGACAGCAGCCGCTCCGAACTACATCATCCCGTAACGAAATTCTGGCACTCTACATAGAGCTTGTCTTTTTGGATAAGCTCCCGATACTCAACCTGATACGCTTCCAGCGAGGTCGAGCTCATGCCCAAGAAAGAGAGGAACGGCTGGATGAGACTGGCCGGTTTAAGGCGCTCCGGGTAGTAGAACCAATTCGAGGCGATGAACGAAGCCACGGAGACGAGTACGATGGCCTGTTTTTGTTCCGAGGTAATATTAAGGTCTCCATGCTGACGCGCGGCGTCCGAGTAGATGGCTGGAAAATTCCAGCCGGAGAGCACCGTGTACCCGACTTCCTTATGGTTGGTGCCGTAAAGCTCGGTTTCCTTTTCGCTGATCCTAAGGCCTTTGGCCAAAACGTCCGCAATCAAGGTATCGTACATCGCCGGATCGTGCAGGTACAGGGCTATCTGCCCCACGTTATGCAGAAGTCCCGCGATGAACGCTTCCTCGGAACAGGAAGCATTCCCGGTTTTCAAGGCAAGATCGCGTGCGATAAAAGCGCTTCCCAGGGAATGTCTCCAAAAGAGAGCATAAAAAGGTGAATCCCAGTTCCGCTTAAAAAGGCTGGAACCGGTAATCAGGATAACCAGATTCTTTATGGTATTGATTCCCAGCAGGGTAATGGCGCTTTGCAGTTTCGTTACGCGATTTTGCCGGGCATACAGCGCGGAATTAGCTATTTTTAATATTTTAGTCGTAAGGCCGGGATCGGCGCTTATTATCTCTTCCAATTTACTGAAACTAAAATCCTGCTTTTCAACCATTTCCAGCACCTTGGCGGCGATGCTTGGGTTAACCGGAATGTTATTCAGATTCTTGGCATAATTATCGACGTTCATGAGGCGCTGCTGCCCATGCGTATTAGAGCTTTTCCAATTCGCGATTGATCAAGTTATCGAGTTTCTTATTTTCTTCATGCATATTGTAGAGACGCAATTCTTCCTTCTTTACCTCAAGCTCAAGAATTTCTTTCTTGTAGCGAAGTTCCTCAACCCGGTACTTGCCGCGCTTGGCTAAAAGGATAAATCCAAAAACGATCGAAGGCGTCAAAACCAACGCCAAGAACATCCCGGCAATTTCCGTAACATCCATCATGCTCTCCTGGTAATTTTCAAATACCCATTCGCTTCTGCATGGTAAGGCGCCAATCGTATTTCGCGCCTTCTTTTTCGTATTGCAATTTGCGCTTGATGGTAAAAAGCGTCTGAGAGCGGTCGCGATACTCTACGACGGCGAAAGAGCCGCGCCCTATGTAGGCAATGTGCTCGTTTGGGCCCAGGCGCTCCATCTCAGCGAGCTTGGTAAGCGCGCAGTCAAAATGTACGGGCTCGCCCGAATTAGGGTCCGCAAGCGCGGAGGAAACATCAAAAATCTGACGCTGGCATATCGGACAGCTCACAGCCGGCAATTCCGGCAGCTTGAGCTTTACTTCCTCACGGGTATCCGGACGGTCTTTTCTGCCGCCGCGGTTGAATCGCTTCCTTGAATCTCTGTTATTGTCGGACATTGTGGGCTCCATACCCTTCCATGATTTCCGCGCTCATGACTTGCGCGATGCGCAGGATGGCGCCGGAAAGGTAGGTTTCATCATGCACTTTTCTCTTAAGTTCGACTAGTCTCTGCTCGCGTTCCTCGCGAACCCTTGTCCGTGTTTCCGTGGTTGTCATGTTTGCTCCGAGAAAGCGCGCTCGAGCCATACTGGTTGCCGTCCGTCACGGACGACAATAACATCGTATCGAAGAATCATATTACTATATTCTCGATGCATGGCGAGGAAGAGTTTAGACGTTTCGATAATTCTTCGTCGTTTATCGGCTCCTACGCTCCTTGAAATGGACTCGAGGCCGAATGCATCCACTATTTTTACTTCGACAAAGGCGATTTCCGGTTTTTTTTGTACGATAATATCGATTTCGCCACGTTTACCGCGAAAGTTTCTGGCGAGTATCAGCCAACCCGCCTCCAAAAGAAACGAGGCCGCGCAGTCTTCACCCTGCCGGCCTCGCATGCTCCTGGAAATTGTAGTCGGTACTTTGTCCACTTAGACGGCTAATTCCCGGGGATCGATAGCGCGCGCGATAAACAAGGTTTTCTCGGTAAGCAGGTCCAGCACTTCGCTGCCGGATTCTTTATGGGCTTTTCCAAACTCGTCCACGATTATCTTGATGCGCGGTCGTAGCGGAGCGTCCGCATGGGTTTCCACCACACGGGCAATAGCCGCGTTGTTAAGCACCACCAGCGAGCCGATGGGGTAAATACCCATGCCTCGGAGAAAAGCCTTGAGCACGTCCGGGTCGAACCGGCGCGCGTTGTCCGAAAGCAGGCTCTTCATGGCGGCGTAACCGATCATGGAATTGCGGTACGGCTTCTCGCTGATCATGGCCTCGAAGGCGTCCGTTACCGAGACTATCCGCGCCAGCTGGTCTATATTCACTCCGGCCGTCTTGCGAGGGTAACCCTCGCCGTCCCAGCGTTCGTGATGCTGCAGGCCGATCAGTCCGACATCCTCGGGGTAGTGGAGGTCCTTGACGATGACGCGGTAGGACAAAAGCGGATGCGCGCGGATCTTCTGCGCTTCCTCGGGAGTCAATTTTTCTTTTTTATCCACGATCTCCTTGGGAATGCGCAGCATGCCCGCATCGTGCAGGAGAGAACCTACGGCCAGGTGATTCAGCTTATACTGGGGCAATTTCATGGTCGTGCCCACGACAACCGAGAGAATCGCGCAATTTACCGCCGATTTCGCCATCTCGAACCCGACAATGTCGCTGGCCAGGATCGCCGAGACGATAATCGTCTCCTTGCCTTGCACCAGGTTGATGATGTCGCGAGCCACGTCGTCCACGGATAAATTCTTCAGGGTTTCCGATTTTCGCAAGGCGGTTAAAAAATCATCGCAGCTTTGCACCAGTACGGAATAACTGTGATACAGCGAGGAATCGCCGAAGGCTTCGGTACCCGCCACAACCGAGGCGAGCGTATTCTTTCCGCCGCCGGAGACGCCTGGCACCGTTTTGGCCAACGTAGCGAGTTTTTCTATCTCACCCTCGGAAAAAACATGGCTTACACCCCAGCGCTGGAGGTTCTCAAGATCCTTTGGGCGCACCGCGACGCCGCCGGGTACGAACAGGCTGTCGCCCTCGATGAAAACATCGGCGGTAAAAACATCTCCCGCCTTCAGATCTTCCAGCGAATACTTCTTTTTCATACGTTACTTTCCTTTATATAATATTCGTCCCAAACGAAATTTTTATGTAAAAGTCCGAATCACGACCAAAACCTTCGCGACTATTTCCCAGTACTCCTCAGGAACGAAGGTACCCACATCCAGCGGTACCAAAGCACCGGCCAGCAAATCGTCCCGGATTACGGGAACGCCATGGGCTAGCGCAAGTGATTCTATGCGATCCGCCATTCGCCCCGTACCCCGCGCGGTAATGAACGGCGCAGGGAACTTCGGATCGTAGCGCAAAGCCAAGGCTTTCCGATGCACTCGCTTATACATGTGCGCTCATCTCCAGCGGCATATCCATCAATGCTTCGTCCAGCTGCCCGAGTGACGCATAGACAAGTACATTCAGCCCTTCGCGAGCCATCAAAACCCTGAGCGCCGAGCACTCGTCCTGAGAAGTACTTGCATAGCGCAGGCAAATCGAAGAGCCCTGGCCCGATATGCATAGCAAACGTCGTACAGCCCCTGTCTTTATATCGGCAGCCAAACACTCGGTTATACCCGTACAGTAGTTATAAAGTATACGAAAAATACCGGAAAATTCAACTGAATCCAGATTTAAGGCAAAAGGAACATGTATCCAGGCCGTATTCAATGGTCCGGGACGATAAAAATTCAACATTCCCGGTTTTTTAAAGGCTTGGATGCACAGATCGGCCAGTTTCGTAGCCAACTCGCCTTCTTGGTAAGAGGGGCGATCCTGCGAAGACTTGCTGCCTTGACCATTGCCCTGCTGGCTTCCGCCGGAACCATTGTCGTTTGCGGTTGAGGAGCCTAAAATCTGCAGCCATACCTCGTCCATCTCCGGGGATTCAGGATCAATACCGGCAGCAAGCGCACGAGAGGCGATACGGGCGGCGGCAGCTTCCTCCGCGGGATGTTTCCGCTGAATGCGGCTAACCGTCTGAACCAGTTTAAGAGTCAGGGGCAGCCCTTCGGAAATAAGGGCTCGAACGGCAAAATCATTCTGCCGCGTAAAACCCAGCTTAAGCCCGGCAAGAATGTCCCGTACGCGCGCTTGCGTTCCGCCCGCGGATTCCAGTGGAAGCTTGGCGGGGGAATCTTTGCCAAGCCCTCGGAATAAAAGCGTGCCTAATGCATTCGAGGTAGCTTTCGCCGCCGCTTTTCCGGAATTCAAAAAGGCACCGGATACGGGCTTTTGTCCCGGATCGGTGCCTTTCTGTTGTGTAAACCGTAGAACCGAATCTACCGTTAACGGTTTCAAACTCTCTGTTACGCCTTGGGAGCCAAGGAGCGGAACGGAGGCTTGCGGCCGCCAAGGAGTTCCTTGATCTTGGCCTTCTTACCCACTTTCTCGCGGATATAGTAGAGCTTGGCGCGGCGTACGCGACCATAGCGAATTACTTCGATGCTCTCGATACGGGGTGAATGGAACGGAAATACTCGTTCTACGCCCACGCCATAGGAAGTCTTGCGAACGGTAAAGGTTCGGGAAAGCCCGGCGTTCTTGAACGCGATGATAAGGCCTTCGTAGGCCTGAATGCGCTCGGTCTTGCCTTCAACGATCTTGAAGTTTACGCGAACGGTATCACCGGCTTTTACGTCCGGCATTTCTTTTATCTGCGTTGCCTCAATCTTCTTAATAAGGTTCATGAATCTCCCCCTTGTTCCATCAGTTCCAGTAGTATGGCTCGTAACTCACCTTCAAGTCCCTTGCCTGTAAGCAGGTCAGGACGGTACAAAAGGGTCTTCTCAAGCCTCTTCTTATATCGCCACGCAACAATCTTGGCATGGTGCCCGGAAACCAGAGTATCCGGGACTTTCATGTTATCATAAATGGCCGGGCGTGTATACTGGGGATACTCGAGAAGACCGCCTTCAAAGCTTTCTTCCTCGAGCGATTCCCCGGTTATTACGCCGGGAACCAGGCGATACACGGCATCCACGATATTCAGGGCGGCAATCTCGCCGGACGATAAAACATAGTCGCCTACGCATATCTCATCGGTTACGAACTTGTCGATTATCCGCTGGTCGATACCTTCGTAACGGCCGCAGATAATAACCAGATTCTGCTCGCGCGCCAAATCCCGGGCATATGCCTGGTTGAACAGGCGGCCGCCGGGAGTAACATAAATAACGCGCGCGCCGGGCGTTTGCACCGACTCGAGAGCCGCCGACAGGGGCTGGGTCATCATGAGCATGCCCGGACCGCCGCCATACAGTTCGTCATCGCACTTATTGTGCTTGTTCGTCGCAAAATTACGGATATCCACAAGGTCGTAGGAAATAAGACCCTTCGCTACCGATTTTGCCATGATCGAACTTTCGAAAAAGCCGCGCATGATCTCGGGAAACAGCGACAGAACGTCTATCTTCACTCAAGTACCCACGGCGTCAGAAGCTCGATGCGCCGCGTCTTCATGTCCACCTCGCCCACGAAAGGCAGGCTGAACGGAACATAGCTCGTAGCGCCGGCTCCCGCGTTTCCCGGAGTTACTCCGGACCTGTCAATCTCGAGCAGGAAGCCGTTGCCGCCTTCCGATACGCCTACCACGCGACCTACGGAATTACCCTTGTCGCACAGCAGGCAACCCACGAGATCGGCGATGTAGAATTCTCCGTCCGCGCAGTGTGCGCCTTTGTCGCGCGGCACCCAAAGCTCGAGTCCCGCGAGGACGCGCGCGGCTTCGGGCGTTTCGTAACCGGCAAACTTCATGACTACGCCGTCGGCATGGGCCTCGACACCCTCCACCTTCAGAGTCAGCGACTTGGGATTCAATGATTTGTCGTCGTTTTTCGCAAGAACGGATTCAAGTTCAAGAAAATGCCCTGACTCGCCGGAGAAAGACAGGACTTTAACCCAGCCTTCCACTCCGAACGAGCCGCCTATTTTACCGATGGCCAGCTGATCCATATCAGTCCAGGATCTGCAGTCTGACATCCTTGCCGCTGCGGGTAGCGGAGGCCGACAGCACCGTTCGTATCGCCTTGGCGATACGTCCCTGCTTGCCGATGACCTTGCCGATATCCTCGGGCGCCACTCGCAGCTCAAGGACGGTCGCTTCGTCCGTTTCCACGATATTTACGGAAACGGCAGCGGGATCGTCTACGAGCGACTTGGCGATGTATTCAATGAGGTCGCGCTCCATGAGTCGCTCCTTTCTATTATGATCAGTCTAAGCGGATATTGCTTTTATTGAACAGGCTGCGTACGGTGTCGGAGGGAGTGGCTCCCTTGGCAAGCCAGGCGCGAGCTT
>CAZAJF010000050.1:0-26027 GCA_964485395.1 uncultured Treponemataceae bacterium
GACATCCCATCCGTCGTGTCTTGGGTGGACCACGCCTGGCACCTGTACCCGATACGCGTCGCCAGGAAAGGCGCCGAGGATTACCGCGGCCGCTTCATCGAGGCGCTCGCCGAGCGCGGCGTGGGGGCTTCCGTGCACTTCATACCGCTGCACATCATGGATTACTACGCGACCCGCTACAAGCTGAAGCCCGAATCGTTTCCCAACGCGCTCGAGATTTTCGGGCAATCGGTAAGCCTGCCCATCTGGCAGGGCATGGGCGAAACCGCCGCGAGCGCCGTCATCGAGGCCGTGCTCGACGTCGAGCGGACGCTGGGAACCGGCAAGGCATGACGAAGCATTCCGGGAAAAAGCTCCAGGAACCCAAGACCCGCGTCGCGGAATTCCGGGCGGAAGGCATGGTCTACGTGGCCACCGTCCGCTCCCCCGCCTCGAAAGGCGCCCTCTCGTCCATCCACATACCGCACTTGCCCAGGGATTACAGAAGCATAACCGCCGACGACATTCCCGGGCGGAGGACCATGGAGGCCTTCGGGCACGAAGTTCCGATATTGGCATCCGGCCGCGTTTCCTTCAAGGGAGAGGCCGTCGCGCTCATCGTGGGTCCCGACCCGAAACGGCTGCAGGAGGCGGTGCGCCTCACCAAGGTGAACGTGGACGAGGAGCCCGGCGAATTCGACTTCGAGCGCTTCAGCTCCGAGCGGCTCCTCGCCCGCCATTCCGTCGGCCACGGCGACGTGGAGTTGGCGCTTTCCATCGCGCACACCCTCGTCGAGGCCGAGTTCAGGACCGGCCCGCTGGACAACTGCTATCCCGAGGCGCTCGGCGCGGCCGCCATTTTCGACTACGACAAGCTGGTCGTCTACACCTCCACGCAGTGGCCGTTCCACGTCCGCGCCCAGGTCGCAGCGGCGCTCAAAACGCGTGAAGAGGATATAACCGTAAAGCCCACCGCCCTGGGGCTCCACCTGGACGGCAAGCTCTGGTACCCCACGCTGCTCTCCTGCCAGGCCGCCCTCGCCGCCTTCGTGTGCAGGAAACCCGCGCTCCTCATGCTCTCCCGGGAGGAGGATTTCCGCTACACCCCGAAACGCGCGCCCATGCTCGTCTCCTACCGCGCGGGCCTGGACTCGGGCGGCAAGCTGCTCGCGGTAGACTCGCGCATCATGATCAACAGCGGCTCGTACGGCGTGCTCGCGGACGAGTTGGCACAGCGGAGCGCAAAAGCCGCGACAGGCCCGTATGCCTGCCCCAACGTACAGGCGCAAAGCTTCGCGGTAAGTACGAACCTGCCTCCCCTGGGATCCTTTACGAGCATCGGCATGAACCAGGCCCTGTTCGGCATCGAATGCCTGATGGACGAATGCGCGCAGGCCCTGGACATGGATCCCCTGGAAATCAGGGAGATCAACATGCTCAAGAAAGGCGGCGAGACGCCGGGCGGACCGAGAAAAAAAAACATCCCCTTCAGCCTCATCACCGAGCGTCTCTGCGCATTGAGCGATTTCCGCCGCAAGCGCTCCTCGTGCGAGCTTACCCGCAAGCGCAGGAACGACCCGGGCAGTCCTCCGGGCAGGGGCATCGGCTTCGCGTTCGCCTCGCAATCCGGTACGGGCTTCCATCCGTCGGGCATCGGCGCGGGCATCAGCATAGAGGTGGAGCTCGGCAAGGAATCGCAGGTGCTGATCCGATCGAGCTCGGTTCCCGAAACCCCGGGAACGCTCGAAATCTGGAAGAAAGCGGCCGCGGACATCATCGGCGCCGAAATAGGCAGGGTGACGATTGAATCGATCAATACGGACTTCGTCCCCGACTCGGGTCTTTCCTCCACCTCGGGCACGGTGAGCCTCATCACGCGGCTCATAGAATCGGCATGCGAAACCATCCGCACCAGGCGCTTCCGCGAGGCCCTGCCCATACGTGTAAAGAAAACTTATCGCCATGTCGCCAGGAACGCACCGTATCCCGGCGAGGACGATTCCTGGGCGGGCGCGGTCGTGGAGCTGGAGCTGGACGATTACTCGGGCCAGCCCAAGGTCCTGGGCGCATGGATGGTCGTGGACGCGGGAAAGATACTATCGGAGGAACACGCGCGCGCGACGATCTGCAGCGGAATAGCCAATTCGCTGAGCCAGATCCGCTTCGAGGGAATCTCGCTGGACGCCGGCATCCCCGACGTTTCCGCCTTCAGGCGCTATCGCATGGCCCGCACGGGCGATGCGCCGCCCATCACCGTGGAATTCGTCGGAAACGACCCCAAGGCGCGGTCGGGCGGAATCGGCGACCTGCCCTACGCGGTCATCCCCGCGGCCTTCGCGAACGCTCTGAGCCAGGCGATGGACTCGCCATGGCGGAGCGACTCCATCCGCCCGGCGCGCATCGGAGGAAAGCCATGACCATACAATTCATTCTGGACGGCGACGACATCAGCCTTCAGGCGGAGGCGGGCGAAAGCCTGGCCCAGCTGCTCTTCCAGTCCTACAACGCGCGAAGCATACACCCGGACTGCAGGATCGGCGTCTGCGGAAAATGCGTCGTGTTGATGAACGGGCTGCCGGTAAACTCCTGCCTGGTACCGGCTTTCAGGGCACGAGGGGCGGAGATAATCAGCTATGAGGGTTTCGCCTCCACCCAGGAACACGACATGGTCCGCCGCGCCTGCAACGAGAATTCCGTGAGCCCCTGCGGATTCTGCGAGCCTGCGGTATTTTTGCTGATCGCTTCGCTCATGGACCGGAAAAACAGGCCTGTAGACCAGGAAATCGTGGAGACTTTGTCCTCCGTCTCCTGCCGCTGCACGCCGCCTCACCTGCTCATAGCCACCGCGCACACGGCCATCGGAATAAAGGAAGGAAGGGCTTTCAGCCGTGCGCGTTGACGAAGTCGCCTTGCCCGTCTCGCTGAACGAAGCGACAGCCTTCCAGAAACGGCGCCCCGACGCCGTTCCCTGCGCGGGCAACACGCTGCTCATGATAGAGCCCGCCGCCGAAGCCTCTGCTCCGGCCGGTTACGCGCTCGTGTGCACCCACGCCATCCCGGAACTGGCCACCGTCAGCAAGTCGGACCGCTTCATCGAGCTCGGCTCTGCCACCACGCTCGCCAGGATACTCCTTCTCCCCGACGACGACACCCTGTACCCGTTAAAAAAAGTTATTGTAACGATAGCCACGGCCACGGTCAGGAACCTTGCCACCATCGGCGGCAACATCGCGGCGAAAAACGCCTTCGGCTCGCTGTTTCCCCTGCTCTCCTGCCTGGACGCCTCCATCGAGGCGCGCGATCTGCAGGGAACGCGCTGGAGCAGCATACACAGGCTCGTCGGCGAGGAATTCAAGCCCGCGATCCCCGCGGCCACGATACTCACGCGCATCCGCATACCGCTCAAGAAATGGAACTGCGCCTGCATATTGCGAAAGGGAGAAGGCCTCCTGCCGGGCGGCGACAACTTCACCTTCTGCGCGCTCGCCTGCTTCGACAAAGGCACGATAAGCGATCTGCGGATCATCGCGTCGGGAGACGTGTTCATCCGGGACCGCAGCCTCGAGATCGCCGTAATCGGCAAGAAATTCCCGCTTTCGCAGAAGGAAATAGAATCCGCCAGGCACCAGTTCCTGGAAGCCGCGGTAAGCAGGGGCGCTCCCACCGCCATGTCCATCATGCTGGCCGACGCGGTGCAGGCCTTCCTCGCAAGCGCGCCCGGAGACTCTCTATGAGCGGCACTTTGTTTCTCTGCCCGGTTCCCATCGGGGAAGGCCTCCCCGCCCGGGACCTCGCCTCGCTCGTCACGGACACCATCCTGCCAATCAGGCATTTTATCGTGGAAAACGAAAAAAGCGCCGCCAAAGTTTTGTCCCGAATCCTGGACGTACAGGCAATGCGCGAAATTTCCATGACGAGGCTGGACGAGCACACGCCGCCCGAGGAAATACCCGCCATGCTCAAACCCCTGCAGGAAGGCAGCGACGCCGCGGTGCTGTCGGAAGCGGGAAGTCCCTGCATCGCGGATCCGGGAGCGCTGCTCGTCGGGGCCGCGCACCGTGCCGGAATACGCGTCGTACCGCTTCCCGGCCCCATATCGCTCATGATGGCGCTCATGGCATCGGGCATGAACGGCCAGAAATTCTCCTTCGTCGGGTATATCCCCGCCGACCCCATCGGGCGAATAAAAGCACTCCGCGACCTGGAAACCGCCTCTCGACGCGATGGATCCACCCGGATATTCATAGAAACGCCCTACCGAAGCGACGCCATGCTTACCAGCGCCATGCAGGCACTTTCCGATGATACCATGTTCTGCGTGGCCTCAGGCCTCATGAGCACCGAGGAGCGCGTTATCAGCCAAACGATACGGGTATGGAAGAAAACCAGCTGCCTGATCGGTAAAACCCCTACGGTATTCCTGCTCTCGGGAAACCTGCTCCAAGCGGTCAACCAGGTACCGTCGGGAGGGCACGGAAAGAAACGGCACTGACAAATTACCCCGGACCCTTGACGAATCTCCTTTTACGCATACAATCAGTGTATAATGGCACTTGTAAATACGCAAAACATCTATTCGCAATATATCGATACTGAGGTTTCCTTAACGCCGTTTGCAAATTCCAGGATGGGCATACTGCCCGGGCAAACCGTTTTACATATTGAAACATATAATATTATCTGCGTGCCGTATCGGATGTCCATGAAAAATGCCACCATGATGGCCTCGTTCTCACGCGAGGAGTTCATGTTTTTTCAGAAATACCTGAACGGGATGTCTGGCCTGACCATTAAAATCCAGCCGACGACTTCGCCGCAGCCTATCAAAGTTTTTGCGCGCTGCATCATTAAATCCATCGTCCCGATACCAAAAAGGGATTCCATCGGCTTCATAAACCTGGAATGGAAACCCTGCCCGCCCGATTTCATCAACATAATAGGCGATTACCTCATGCTCCTCGATCGCCTGAAGATAGAATACGAGGATTATAAAAGCCAAAAAATACCGATAAACCCCGATTCCTCAAAACTGATGGGCTACAATAATTTTGCGGATGTAATCTATGGGGGTACGACCACGCATGTCGCGGTGTTCCTGCTATCGACGGCGAGCGTCAATTTTCTCATTCCGGTCAGCGGACCGGCGCTCGAGCCCGGCAAGGAAGCGCAGATCAAATTATTCTTCAAGAGCTACCAATTCACCATAGGCGGAAAAGTCGCTGAATCCGTGAAACTCCCCAATGGCGCGCAAAAAGTAGCCATGGAGCTTTCGTTCTCCGCCGAACTTACGGATATCATCGAGAAATACCGCTTTTCGGAACGAATCAACACAAAAAAATAGCTATAAATTTATCTTTCCAAGGAAACGTTTTCTGATGCGGGCTTACGCGTGGGACGCGCTCTTCATGCGCGTCGCCCAATTCTCCCTGCGATATTCCCACAGCGCCTGCTCGTCCATGCCCTTGATATAATCATAGGTATAATTCCTGTTCCCGATATTCGTAAAACCGTTCTTTTCCAATACGCGGTTGGAAGCCGCGTTGGCAACCCCGGTTTCCGCGAATAACCGGTCCTTTTCCAAGGAGCCAAAAACAAATCCGAGCATCTCCCGGGTAATTTCCGAGGCGTAGCCGTTATTCTGGTGTGCGCTGTTTATAAACCAGGAAAATTCAATCCCCGGCTCATTCGGATTCGTATCCTCGGAAATTCCGGCTATACCGATTTTTTCGCCATCATCCATCTTTTCTATTATTCCATAATAATAATTATTAACACCCCATTCCTTGATCCATTCAAGCATGGTTTCGCCCGTGAATTCCTCGGTCCAGACATCTCCGAGAAATTGCATCATGGTCTTGTCGCAAAATATGCCAATCATGAAATCTTCATCGGCCCCGGTAATTTTCCTCATCCTAAGCCGTTCCGACTCAAACAGGATATCTTCATTCACGTGAAGCACAATCATTCATTCCTCCATCGCAACGGCAATATTTTTTATTTTTTCCCATGAGGCCACCGGGCCTTCGATGATTTTAAAAATATCGTTCACTTCTACTTCCGCCGTTTTTCTCATGGACTCATAGGCTTTCAAGTTCCTTGCCTTCAGTTTATGCAGCAATAGTTTCCATTCATAATCGACTTGCCCTTTAGTCGTCGCGATCAAGGCCCGCACCCGGGTAGAACCGACGGCTATCTTGCCTTTATCGAACTTGTATCCACGCGACAGGGATTCGGCCAACAGGCATTCCAAATATGCATTTATCGCGACTATCGGAATCCGGCATTCCTTGAACCTCTCCAGTTGCGGATGGTTCCGGTAGCCGACGGTTTTATCTTCCAAAACTTTCTTTGCCAGCAAACCCTCACGCCACGCCGAAACCAGCCCTTTCGAGTCAAGATATTTAGGATGCAAAGTCCATAGTCTCATCCCAGGCTCAGTTTCCCACCAGCGCGGCCAGCTTCTCGCGTATGAACTCGCTCTTCTCCTTGAGGCCGATGGGGCCGGTGGCGATCATGAGCACGTTGGGCCGCACGGGGTCCAGCTTTATCTTCTGGCCGCTCTCCTTCATCATGCGGAGGAGGCGTTCCACGGAAACCTTGGACACCTTGGAGAATTCCACGGTTACGAAACCTTTACGCTCCTTGAGCGTGGCTATGGACAGTTTCTTGCACAGGATGCGAATCTCGGCCAAGGCAAGGAGGCTGGAAGCTTCCTCGGGCAAGGGGCCGAAGCGGTCGTCGAGCTCGCGGTACAGCGCCTCGAGGTCTTCCTGCGACAGTATCGAGGCGATTTTTTTATAGATCTCCATCTTGACCGCCTGCCCGGAAATATAGCCGTCGGGAATGAAGCCCGAATACTCGAGCTCCAGGTACGGCTCTTCGGTTTCCTGGTATCCGTCCTGGGACAGTCTTGCCACGGCCTCGTCCAAAAGCTTCAGGTACAGGTCGAAGCCCACGGCGAATATGTCGCCGGACTGTTCGCGTCCCAGCAGGTTGCCGGCTCCGCGGACCTCGAGGTCCTTCATGGCTATCTTGAAACCCGAGCCGAGGTCGGTAAAGTCCGAGATTATCTGCAGGCGCTTCATGGCAAGCTCGGAGAGAGCGCGGCCGTCGGGGTAGAACAGGTAGGCGTACGCCAGGCGATCCGAGCGCCCCACCCGCCCGCGAAGCTGGTAGAGCTGGCTGATGCCGTAGATGTCCGCGCGGTCGATGATGATGGTGTTGACGTTGGGAATGTCTATGCCGTTCTCGATGATGGTGGTGGACACGAGCACGTGGAAACCGCGGTGTATGAACCGGTGCATGATGTCCTCGAGCTCGTGCGGCGACATCTGGCCGTGGGCCGTTTCCACCATCACCTCGGGCACGAGCCTTTGTATATAAGCCTGCGTGTCGTCCAGCGACTGCACGCGGTTGTGCAGGAAGAACACCTGGCCGTCGCGCTCTATCTCGCGCCTGATGGCCTTGGCAATGAGGTCCGGCTGAAACTCGTCCACGATGGTCTGTATGGGGTGGCGGTTGTTGGGCGGCGTAGACAGCACCGAAAGGTCGCGTATCTTGAGCATGGACATGTGCAGCGTGCGCGGAATCGGCGTCGCCGTAAGAGTCAGGCAGTCCACGTTGGACTTTATCTCCTTAAGGCGCTCCTTGTCCTTCACGCCGAAGCGCTGTTCCTCGTCCACGATGAGGAGCCCGATGTCCTTGAAGGCCACGTCCTTCTGCAAAATGCGGTGCGTGCCTATGAGCACGTCCACCTTGCCCTCGGCCACGGCGGCGAGCGTTATCTTTTGGTCACGCTTGTCCACGAAGCGGGAGAGCATGCCGAAGGTGAGCGGAAGCCCGCGGAAGCGCTCGATGCAGCTCTCGTAATGCTGCTCGGCCAAGATGGTGGTGGGAGCCAGGAACGCCACCTGCTTGCCGCCCATCACGGCCTTGAAGGCCGCGCGCATGGCTATCTCGGTCTTGCCGTAGCCTACGTCGCCGCACACGAGGCGGTCCATGGGGCGCTCGCTTTCCATGTCCTTCTTCACGTCGTCGATGCAGGAAAGCTGGTCGGGCGTCTCCTCGTACGGAAACGCCGCCTCGAAAGCAGTCTGCCACTCGCCGTCGGGCGGAAACGCGAAACCCTTGGAAAGCTTCCGCCGCGAGTAAATCCTTATCAGTCGCTCCGCAAGGTCCTCTACGCTCTTCTTTACCTTGGTCTTGCGGTTTTCCCAGGACTTGGAACCCAGCCGGTCCAGGCGCGGCGCGTCGCCCTCGTTGCCGATGAAGCGCTGCACGAGGTTGGCCTGCTCGATGGGAACGAACACGTTTTCGTCCTCCGCGTACTCCACCTTGATGTAGTCGCGGTCGTGGCCCAGCACCTTCATGCGCTCTATCCCTGAGAACCGGCCTATGCCGTAATTGGCATGCACCACGAAATCGCCGGGGTTCAGCTCTATGAACGTATCGATTATCTTGGAGCGCGCGCTCTTGAGCGACTTGGGCGCGCGCTTCCTGCGGCCGAATATCTCGCCTTCGTGTATGAAGGCGAGCTTGGCCGCGGGAATCGTGAAGCCGGCGGAAAGCCCCTCCGCGTGCACGGTAATTTTTTCTTCATTGATGAGCGACTGGATGCGCTCTGCCTGCACGGCGTTCTCGGCGAACACGTGCACTTCGTACTTTGCCTTGATGAGCGTGGCCAGCTCGTCGCGAAAATAGTTGACGTTGCCGAAATACGAGCGCGGAGCCTCCGCGCCGAAGGCGAGCCTGTCGGCTGCGTCCACGTCCTTGAGGCTCCAGCTGGAAACCGTTTTAGGCAGGTTCGCGAACACGGTGTCCAGGTCGGCCAGCACGAGCTCGGGCGGCGGCACGGGGCCTTCTATGAGCGCCTTGCGGTACAGGCCGCCGTATTCGCGCCGGACTGCCTCGGCCTGCCCGGTAAGCCGCTCGCGCTCCAGGAGCACGGCGACGGAATTGTGGTCCATATAGTCCAGAATGGTGCAAATCGTGCCATAGGCCAGCGGAAACAGCATTTCCTCGCCTTTGCACTCGCCGCGCTGCTCAAGCGACTCCACGATGGAAGCCACTGCCTCCGCATGCTTGTCCAAGGCGGATTTGGGGCTGGCCATAAGCCGTTCGCCGACCCGCTGGGCTAGCCCTTCATTCCAGATCAGCTCTCGGGCGGGACGCAGCAGTATGGACTCGGGGCGCTCGGGGCTCGAGGCCTGCGATACCGGCTCGAAAAGGCGGATTTCCTCGACCTCGTCGTACGCAAAGACGACGCGCACCGCTTCCTCGTCCGCGGGCATGAACACGTCCAGCACCTCGCCGCGCAGGGCGAATTCCCCGGGCAGGCTGACGCGGGGCACGCGCAGGTAGCCCCAGGAGGCCAATTTGTCGGCTATGCCTACGGCGTCGATGGACTCGCCTTTTTTTACCCTGTAGAGGCAGGCCTCGAATATGTCCCGAGGGGGAACCGGCGTCATGGTGGCGCGCTGGCTTGCCACGACGATTCGGGGACCGTGGTCGTCCAAAATCGAGGCAAGCGCCGCCGCGCGCTGGCCGAAGGCGCTGGAGCGAGGCTCCACAGGGCGGTAGGCCGCGGTCTTCCACCACGGAAATACAAGGGCCGGAACGCCGGCGGCCTCGCAATCCGACGCAAAAGCCTCGGCCTCGGCATCGCTGGGTACAACCACGAACACCCGGCCCGCGCCGCGCTGTTTCGCGAGGGAAGCAGACAGGAAAGCGGCCAGAGGAAGCTCGAGTTCGGAACAGTTTACGGGAAAAGAGCCCGCAGAAACCCTCGACAGGGTCTGTGCAAGCGGAGGATAAGAAAGTAGTCGCTCAGAAATCGCCTTCAGGCGTAAGGTGTTCATGTAAATCGTCCGATATTCAGTAGGAGAAGTTTCGTACGTTCAGTATACTACACGATAGTATGCGGCGCACACAAGGAGATTCGCATCGTGTCAAACAGTAAAATAATGATGGTCATACTCATGAGCCTGGTATGCGCGCTGGGCTTAAGCGCTCAAGTAAGCGTTTCCATTCACTTTTTCGACAAGCGACTCTATGTGCCCGGCGGCGAGGTCCCCATCAAGATTACGCTTAAAAACGATACGCCCTCAGTCTATCGTTTCAAGCTCGCGGACGAGCGTCGCCGCTCGCTTGCCTTCGACGTGCGCACCTTGAGCAACCGGACGCTCGAGGTCAGCGACGCCTGGAAACGCGCCATGAGCTCCACTACGCCCGCCTACTACCGCGAACTGGCGCTGGAGGCAGGCGAGGAATACTCGTTCATGGAAGATTTATCCGACCATGTCGCCGTCAGCGAAGCGGGCACCTACATGGTCAGCTGCACCTTCTATCCGGAACTTATATCCCGCGAGCCGTCGCAGGCCACCATGGCATCCAACGTCTTGACGCTGTCCGTGCGGCCGGGCGTCCCGTCGCCGGGCGCCGCCGAATCGTTCCGCGCAGGTACCGCCGAGGTGCTCAAGGCCGAGCAGGTATCCCCCGACGAAGTGATAATCCGCACCATCAACGCTCGGCAAAAAGCGCGCTGGAACGAGTTTTTCCTGTATATCGACATCGAGTCGCTTCTTCGCCGCAATGCGGACAAACGCCGGTCCTACGACCGTGAATCCGACGAAGGCAGGCGGCGCATGATCCAGGCTTTCAAGACCGACCTCATGGCCGGCGTCGTGGATTCGGACATCGTCACCATCCCCTCGTCGTTCGAAATCCTCGAGACGCGCTACGGCGGATCGCGCGGAACGGTGCAGGTAACGCAAAAGTTCGACTATCAGGATTTCCGGATGGTAAAACTCTACATTTACGAGCTGGAAAAACGAGACGATGTATGGTATATCATTTCGTATACCGTAATGAATAAAGGTACAGAATGAAGGCTCTTTTAATAATAGACGATGACACTACCGCCTCGATCGCGTCGTTCTACCTCAAACCCATGGGCATGGACATAATCCGCTACCGCGATCCCATAAAGGCCCTGGACAACCTCGAGGAGATCCATCCCGACGCCGTGATCATGAGCGCCCGGGATTTCCCCCGCCACTGGAAGACCATCATCGTCAACGTACGCACGCACTGCACCAAAAGCGAGTGCATCGTAATCCTCCTGAAAGGCGAATTCTTCAGCTTCGACGAGGCGGCCAAAGCCGCGTACCTGGGCATCAACGGCGTGCTTAAGGAGGATCTTGCCGACAGAAACGAGATTACCCGCTTTCAGCAGCTGTTCAAGCGCTACATAGAAATCGACGAGTCCCGCATCTCAGACCGTCGCCCCCTGGCGCGCTGGGACAAGCTCGACTTCGTCTGTTCCCACCCGCAAACCTTCGCGACCCTGACCGGTCGGATAGAAACCATATCGTCCACCGGCATTTCCCTCGTCCCCGATACTCCCGCCCTGTTCGCGGATCTCGAAACCGGCGCGCGCATCGAGGATGCGAGCATGCGCATCGACGACACCATCTTCAGTTTCTCCTGCACCCTCGTGCGAAAAGGAGCGGTATTGGCGTTTGGATTCGACGGCATGCCCGAAGACAAGAAAAACCTGCTCAAGAATTACCTGAAAAGCGCGCCCGAACGCGAAATCAAGGCACTGGGGAAGCTCGAAAAACTCGCTTAGGTTTTCAATGACCCAACTATTGAAAGGTTGATGATTTTTTGGTATCTTCTGTAACTATGGAACGACAAAATAAATGCGACGATGAAGACATCGAGTTTTTCTCGAAAAAACTCAAGGCGGTTGGCCACCCCGTTCGGCTGCGCCTTTTATGCCTCATTGCCCACGAAGAGGACCCCTGCGTTTCCAATCTGTGGCAATGCCTCAATCAGCCGCAGGCTGTAATTTCCCAGCACCTGGCGATACTCAAGGAAAACGGCATAGTCAGCGCCGAAAGTCAAAAGACCAAGCGCGTATATTCCATAATCGATCCGTTCATTAAAAATCTGATAGAAGACATGCTCGCTGCCAAGAAGCTGGCAAGCATAAAAAACTAGCTACTCCAAACCCGAGACATTCCTCTTCACCGCACCAGCCGGATTCGCGAGGCGTTCCCTCGCGCTGGCCGACCAGGGAACCGGTGTACCCGCGCTCGCTATCTTCCATATCTCCAAAGCGCTCTGCCTCGAATTCCCGAGATAGAGTGAGTCCGCCAAGGTAAGAAGCAGCGAGAAAAGTTGGGTGTCCTCAATGTACGCCGATACGTCTTCCCTGGTTTTGGCGCGCGAGAGAAAATCCGCCAGGCCGTTCCACACGTAATCGCGTTCCCTCGAGGCGTAGATGGCCATGGCCCGCGTCAGGATCATGTTCACCGCTATGGCGGCATGCAACGGCGCCCGGGCACGACCCCGTTCCAGGTAATAGGCAGCGATCTCGGTATTGGCCCGCAGCGAGAACGAAGGCTGGACGCGGTACAGCGTCATGAATTTATCCACTCCGGCGCCGGAAAGCGTCGTCATCATGGCATCGCGCAAATAAACGTCAATTTTTGGATCTGAAAAATCGACATCAAAAGACATTCCTGAGGGAGAAGTATAGTTGGGATCTCCCGCAATTGGATCAGCCCGCAATATTCGTTTCATGGTATTTTCCCAGGCCAGGTAATCCTTGCCGGTGGCGTAGATGTCGGCGAGGGAATACAGGATCATGTAGCGGTCTTCCGGAATCTCCAGGGAACCCCGCATGTCGAAGGCCCGCAGGTATTGGCGTATCGTAATGGCAAGCTCGCCCTCGATCAGGAATACCCTGCCCTTCCAGTATTCCGCCTCGGGGTAGAGCGACAGCTCGTCAACCTGGATCATGAGGGCGCCCGGAGAATCAGAGAGGCTCTCGAAGGACCGGTATTGCAGCACCAGCTCCAGGACGTCCAGAAAGGCTCGGTGAGCCTCGGAAATACGCTCTGCCTTCAACAGCTTGATGAGGGGTCGCAGGAGACCTTGGGCGCTTTTTACCATTTTTTGATAGTCGTTCGCCAGGAAATCCTCCAAGGCAAACGCGTTCAGAAGCCCTGAAAGCGTTCCGTCGGATTTTTTTGCGGTTCGGGTATCCAGAACGAACGTAAGTCGATCCTCGGCGTACGCGAACGCTACCCTGCGAAACTCTATGGCGCTGTCGAATGCCAGGAGCGCATTGCCGAACTCCTTGCTGGCATACAGCCGCTTGCCGCGCGCGAAGCTCAGCCACGAGGGCTCGCTGCCCGCAGGAATAAGCGCGGCGGTCTGCGCGGTTAAGGGAACTAAAGAAGTGAAGACGGCGAAAAACACCATGGAAACCAAGCAAAAAAATGATGGAGACTTAGGTATCCGGTCGTGTTTGCAAACGTGCATTTATCTGGGTTCTCCCCTTAGAATATCGGCGGTTTCCCCGAACTGTGAAAGCGAAATACCGTCCGGAACGGTAAATTCAAGATCCCTTCCGTCCGGGTGCGAAAACCCGAGCCTATAACTCTGCAGGGCCTGGTGCGGAAGCTCGAGCAGGAGAGAATCCTCTGCGCTCAGCATATCGTTCGCGAAGCGCAGAAACAGGCTTTCGTCGAGGCCGTATACTTTGTCGCCGCAGACGGGAAACCCCAGGGAATACAGCGTGGCGCGTATCTGATGTGTCCTGCCGGTACCCAAACGGGCCGAGAGCAGGCTTAAGTGTCCGTTGCTCCTCGCAAGCGTCGACAGGAGAGAAAAAGAGGTTTCCGCGTATTCCTGTTTTCCGACGTCCGCATCAAGACTCTTTTCAGACACGAATTTACGCTTTTTGCGAAGGACGCTCTGGCCGTCATGCACCAAAAAACCGTGCGCCTCGACTGATTGCGGAAAAAGCCCGTGAACGATCACCCGATACTCCTTGCGTATCTTCCCGAGGGATTGCTGGGCGACTATGTGCTTCGTGGCGCGTGGGTTCAGGCACACGAGCAGGAGGCCCGAGGTTTCCCTGTCCAGGCGGGAGGCAAAGTGCGGCGCCGGATATTTTTCGCGCAGGAGGTACCACAGCGTATTCTTGAAAAATGGGCCGCCGGGGTGACAGGGAAGCATCGCCGGCTTGTCCACCACCAAGTAATCCTCATCCTCGTATATAATCGAGTAATCCACGGAGACTTCGGGTTCGACGACATCCAGCGGCGCAAAGCCTAAAAGGTCGCCGCGACGCAGCAGTGAGGATTCTTCCACGCGCTGGCCGTTGACGCGTACCGCGCCGCTTTCTATGTAGGAAAGCCAGCGAGCCTCGTCGCAGTAGCGGAAGCGGGAGCAGAGCCATTGCAGCAACTGGGCGCCGTCATCCTTGCGGCTGATGACGGATTCCATGATTCTTGTATCCACATGTGGATTCTATAGTATTTTCAGGGCAGTTTCCAGCAGGAAAAACCGTGCCCCGATTGTAAAAAGGGTTAATATCCAGTATCCTGAAAGGTGCAACACTGAAGGAGACACTGAATGAATACCCTGAATATCACGTCCGAAACCGGACGCCTACGCCGCGTTATCGTGCACTCACCCGGACACGAAGTGGAAGCCATGAGGCCGAGCAAGGCGGAAGAGGACCTGTACAACGATATTATCCATGTTGAAGTTGTGCGAAAAGAGCATGCCGAGCTCAAAGGTTTCCTGGGCAAGGTGGCCGAAGTCTATGAAGTATCCGAACTCCTCGAGCAGAGCCTCTCGAGCCCCTTTGCCCGAACGACCTTTTCCACGGTCCTGACCGATCATTACGATGCCCGCCACCGCATCGAGGAACTCTCCGCCATGGACGCCAAAACGCTGGCCGCAACGGCCATCAACGGCCTGCCCGCGCGCAATATTAGCCTCACCAATTACCTTTCCAACAAGGAATACGACTTAAAGCCCCTGCCCAACATGTATTTCATGCGGGATGCGGTAAAAGTCTACCGCAATAAATCGATCGCCTCGGCCATGCGCTATTCGGTGCGCACGCCCGAAGCCCTCATCAACCGCTTCATCTTTGAAAACCATCCGGACTTCAAGGGCAACGGCTGCCTGCTTGACGGCCCCTCGCTGGCCAACGACACCTTCGCAACCGAGGGCGGCGATTTCCAGGTAATCAGCAAGAACGTACTGGCCATCGGCGTATCCCAGCGCACCAGCGCCGCCGCCGTTGACGCCATCGCCGCCGCAGTTACGGCCAGCTGGCACGAGCCGGTCACGATTTTCGCCGTAGAGCTCCCCATCGCCCGGGCCACCATCCACCTGGACATGGTGTTTACCGTCATAGACCAGGACGCCTGCCTTGTCTTCGAACCCGTCATCCTTGGGCCCAAACGCAGCCGCGTCATCCGCATCGACGCGGAACCGGGCAAGGAAACGCGCCTCACCGAAGTTCCCTCGCTGATCGAGGGCCTGAAGGCTATCGGCATAGACTTGAAACCCGTCTGCACCGGCGGAACCAGCATCATCCACGCGGAGCGCGAGCAATGGCTGTCCGGCGCCAATTCTTTCTCCTTCGCGCCGGGGAAAATACTCATGTACGCCTGCAACGTGCATACGGCTGACGCCTTCGTCAAGGAAGGATTCACCTTCAAGCACGCCAAGGATTTCCTCGAGGGCAACGACGACCCCATGAGCTACGGCCGCCTTGTCGTTGGATTCGAGGGAGCAGAGCTTGCGCGCGGAGGCGGCGGCGCCCGCTGCATGACCTGCCCCGTCAAGCGCGACGACCTGTAACCATGGTTCAAAAACCGCAGACCTCGGGAACGGACCTGCCGTCCCCGGAGTCGGTTCGCGGCAGTATCCCCCTGGATGGCGCAACCGCGGATTTCGTAGCGGAATCCCGGGCCGCCATACGGGGCATACTCCAGGGAACCGATCCCAGGCTTCTCGTGATAGCCGGTCCCTGCTCCGTGCACGATTACGAAAGCGCCTTGGAATACGCCAGGTTCATCCGGGAACAGCGTAAAATCCATGAGAAGAATTTATATATCGTCATGCGATGCTATGTAGAAAAATCACGCACCGGCCTCGGTTGGAAGGGCATGGCGCGCGATCCGACCTTTTCGGGGGGGACGGGAACCCCGGAGGGAATCCCGCTGGCCAGAAAGCTTATCGTCAGCGCGGCCTCCCTGGGCGTAGCGGTAGCCGTCGAGATCGTAAGCCCTTTTCTCTGGCCTTACTGGATCGATGCGGTATCGTGGGCCTCTATAGGCGCGCGCGGCGTGGAATCCCAAGCCTTGCGCGAAGCCGCCGCAGCCCTGCCCTGTCCCTGCGGATTCAAGAACGGACAGGACGGCTCGCCCGACTCGGCCCTTTTCGCGCTCGCGTCCGCCCGGGACCCTTCCGCCGTACTTGTCTACGGCGACTCAGGATTACTGCAGGAAATACAGGCGCCCGGCAATCCACTGCCCCATATCGTGCTTCGGGGCGGCGCAAGCGGACCCAACTGGAAGCTTGCGCCCGCGCTCGCCGAACGCATGCTCAAGCAAGGCCTCGTTCCCGCCATAATAATCGATGCCAGCCACGCCAATTCCGGAAAGAATCCGGCGAACCAGGCAAAAGTGGCCCAAGGCGTCTGCCGCCTGCGCGCAAAGAATGTTCCCGTGCGCGGCATCATGCTGGAATCCTTCCTGCAGGACGGCTCGCAACCCCTGGTTCCCGGCAGCTTGCCCCAATCCGGAATATCCATCACCGATCCCTGCCTTGGCCTCGAGGCCACGCGCAGACTGCTCGGCTACCTTTCCGCCAACGCATCCTGACCATAACCCGCGCCATAAAAAAAAACGTCCCGCGCAAAGCGGGACGTTTTTTTTATGCGAGGGTATCCGTCAGCTTCCCTGTTTTATGAAAGCGTCCTTGAAACCCAGCGCACGAACCTGCACGAGGGCCACGCCGCTCTCGTCACGGCTCAATGGTCCCACATACAGGCGGAACATGGGCTTTCCCTTCACCGTTATGGGCTCGATGAGGGTAATATATTTTTTACCCAATTTCCCGGCCGCCTCGCGCACGGCTTTCTCGCTGCCGTAAGCGGCCAGCTGGATATAGAAATAGTCCTTCTTCAAGGGCGTCGCCGAAGGCATCGCCGCGCTTACGGGCGCAGTCGCAGGGGTAAGCGTCGGAGTCGTAACCGGTGTCGTCGCCGGCTTAACCGGTACCGTAGAATCCGGAGCCTTTGGCGCCGTTGGGGTCAGTGTCACGATCGTGTCGCCCTTGGCAGGCGCGGTCACCAAAGGCTGCGCCAGCGGCTGCACGATTCGAGGGGCTACCGTCGCGTCCGCCAAAGCTACCGGAGGCAGCGTGGTTTTCGTAGGCACCAGAGGCGCGGGACGATCGGAAGACGTTTCCGCTTTCTGCTCCGCGGCGTCCGCAAGGCCCAAAGCCAACGGAGTTTTCGTCGGGCTTGGACCTGTCAGGCTCGCAACCGGTTTCTCGCTTTCCTTCTCGCTCGCGTCGGCAAGCTCCACGACAGTCTCCACCGCGGCGAAATACGGCGTATCAATGGTAATCGCCAAGGCTTTTTCTTCCTCGTTGAACTGAATCTCGCCGTCGGCCAGATTAGTCTCCGGAACAGTCAGCTTCGGCTCGGCCAGAGAGCGCAGCACAATCTCGGGAAGCTCGTCGGGAACCAGTTCGGGCATCGCCAGATCCAGCGCCAACTCGCCTGAATACAAGTTCGGGAACGAACGGTCCAGCACGCTGGCGGTTTCGCTCTCAGGGGCCATCGGGTCGCGCAGCTCGCCGTCTATGGTGCCTGAAACGCGAGCCAAGCTATTCCGGTCCAACACGCTGGCGGTTTCGCTCTCGGGTGCCATCGGGTCGCGCAGCTCGCCGTCTACGTCGCTCGATACGCGAGCCAAGTTATTCCGGTCCAGCACGCTTGCGGTTTCGCTCTCAGGGGCGAAAGGATCGCGCAATTCGCCTATTACCGTGCCCGTGACCCGGGCCAGATTAGTTTTTTCGATTACGCTGGCCATTTCGCTCTCAGGCGCCATCGGGTCGCGCAGCTCGCCAGTCACCTCGCTCGATACGCGGTTCGGGTTATTTCGGTCCAGCACGCTGGCCGTTTCGCTCCGGGGCGCCATCGGGTCGCGCAGCTCGCCAGTCACCTCGCCCGATACGCGGTTCGGGTTGTTCCGGTCCAGCACGCTGGCCGTTTCCGAACGAGGCGCCGCGGGGTCCACCAAAGAACCGTTTACCGGTTTCCCTGAAACAGGCTTGCCGTTCCTGTCCAGCACAACGGCGGTTTCTGCGCGCGGAATGGCCGGCTCGGCAAGCACGATGAACGGGGTCGATGAAGGAACGCCGGGATTGCTTCGATCCAAAGCCTGCGCATCGACGAGCACCGGTTCATTGAATTTGGTCGCCACTCCCGTTTCGGGAGCCATCGGGATCGCCGGGCTTGTATAGGCATCGGGATACACGGAAGCGCTTTCATAGCGCTTGGGTACGGGAGCCTGCTTGACGATCACCGGGGTTTCATCCGGAGCGGGCATCGGCTTGCTTATAACCTCCGGTTTTTCCCGTGCCGGAATCGGAGCTGGAGGAGCTACCATCACCGTGGCGGTTTGCGGAGCCTTTTGAGCCGTCTGGCTCACTTCGGGTTTCGCATCCTGCACAGTGGGCGTAACAGGGGCTACCGTTGCCGGAGCAATTACCGGAGCAGCCTCGGGAATCTTGGCCGAAGTAACCATAGGCGCGGGAGGCGCTGCCTGGGGCTCGGGAAGAGCCGCCAAAATAATCGTGCGCACCGGTTTCGGCTTGCCGTTTATAACCATGGGCGTTTCAGAAATTACCTGTGTTACAGTCGGCGTCTGCGTTGCAGTCGGCGTCTGCGTTGCAGTCGGCGGATTTACGCGTTCAACCGGCTTGAAATTCTGCGGCACGGGAGCAGGCAACTGAGCCGAGGTGGAAGCTGGCGGGCTAATCCGAACAGCGCTGGTATCAGGAGCCGCGACGCTGGCGACCGGAGCTTTTGCCGGGGCTGTGATGCTCGGCTCCACGGCTACCGCAGGGGTGGTTTTAACTTCCGGGGTCACCGGAGGCGTAACGGTCGGCGTAACGGTCGGAGTTATCGGAGGCGTTACTGGCGCTACCGCCGTGGCAACAGGGGCCGAAGTTATCGGGGCGGCGACAGGAGCAGTCGCAACGGCCGCGGGCGCCTGCACGGGCTCAACCGAGTAGCCGAGTTTCTTCAGTTCGGTTTCCGCCATGCGCTTTGGGTCAAAATCAGGATCAAAGGCGGCAGTCCCCGCTTTTTTACTGGGGCTCAACTCGTTTACGCTTCGGGGCTCGGCCGCGCTGACACGGGCTACGACGCCTTGAGTCACACCGAGAGCCTGAGCAGCTTCCGCTGACAGAAGCATGAATACCCCGGGGCTGTCCACGCTACGCGTAATAATCACGCTCACCTTCAGGCCATTATCCACGTTGGTAACTTCAACTACCGTATTGCGTGGAAATGAATTACAGGCGGCATAATATCCGCTTGCCGGAAAATCGCCATAGGAGCCAAGAATCGCGGTTCCTTCCCAGGTCGATGCCGATACGAGAAGAGTACATACGAGTAACACCCCCGCCATGGCTACCCATCGAACAACTGCTTTCATACTGCCCTCCCCCTATTCCTTCAACCAGACAAGACTTGTCAAAACAATGCTTTTACCCATAGCGCTGCATGCGTTTTCAATATCGACGGAAGCTTGGGAAGCGGCAGGCAGCGAAGCCAGCGTCCCTTCGCCTAAAATCACGAGATCGGCAACTCTTACGAGCTTAAAAACCGCGTTCGGCGGAAGAAGCACCTCCCCGTTCGCGTACACCAGATAGACAAGCAACTGATAGTCAATGAACGATTCCCGGCTGTCGGATTGAGGCATCGTCGCCTCGAAACCTGCCAGCGTACCAGCCTGGGCCCGCTTGTTCGTTCCTATGAATCCCGAGTCAAACAATGAATCCAGGCAGCCGGAAACGATGAATTCCGAGAGCCCCAAGGTTTTTTCGCTGGACAGGCGCGCATCTTCCGTGGCAACAACCTCGATAGTTTGCGCCATAATGGAAGAGACCGGAATTATCAGCAGCAAAAAAAACAACGTTGGCCAATGTTTCACGCAGGTACCTCACCTTATTAAAGTTTTCCTAAGTCTTCTTTTAAAGCATCGGCGTAATCAATTTGCTAGTTAAGCAAGAAATTACGGGGAAGATGAGGGAAAAATTTGCATTTTTTAGATTACAGGTTACACTGGTTTCAGAAACAATATTTGTTTCATGGAGCTATACGGAGGTTTTATGTCTAAGAGAATCTTTCTTTCATTATTGGTTCTTTTCCTGGCCATCGGTTTCGTCTACGCGGCAGATCCCGTGGAAGGATACTGGAAAAGCATCGACGAAAAAACTGGCGAAGTCACCGCATTCTGGAAGATCTACGTCATAGGCAACGGTTCGCTGCGCGGCGAGATCATCAAAGTCCCCAATAAACCCGACACGGAAATCGCCAATAAAACCAAGGAATCCTATCCTGAGTTTCCCGTAACGGGCGTCGTCAACAAGATGCGCGTCATCGGAACGCCGTGGATCTTCAACCTTATCATGAAAGTTCCCGGCCAATGGGAAAAAGGCAAGATCATCGATCCGGGCGACGGCAAGATGTACAGTTGCAGAATGGTCTACCATGCAGCGGACGGCAAGAAATTCAAGAAAGACACGCTCGAGATGCGCGGCGAAATCGGGCTCGGAATCGGCAAAAGCCAGTTCTGGGAACGAGCTACGGATTCTGAGGTAAAATAATCCCTTTACGGTATTTTAACCATACGATCCACCTGCGCGTTCCAGCCGCTCTTTCGCGGCCCTAAAAGATTGCGTCACCGGCGCCTTTAAAATTCATCTAATTTTAAAGGCGCTTTTTAAATTCACGCCATAAATTCCGCATAAACGCGTTCGTTATTGTAAACTCAAAAAACTCCACACATAAACATTTGACAAGCCGCGTTTTCTCGGCAATAATGATCGGGCTCAAAGCGTTGCCGTCGACCCTTGGCTCCCCGCCTCGGTTCTCTTGACCGCAGCAAGCCGCGAGCAGCAAAAAGCCGACAAGTCCTACCGGCAAGGAAACACAGTTCCTACAGACGACGCGCCTCCGGCATGCAGTCAGGCTGTTTTAGGCACAACAAGGAGATTCCCATGGCTGACAAGAGAAAGGTAATCATCATCGGCGCCGCCGGTCGTGATTTCCACAACTTCAACACGTTCTTCCGCGATAACGAAGCCTACGACGTCGTAGCCTTCACCGCTGCCCAGATCCCAGACATCAACGACCGTAAATATCCCGCTGCCCTCGCCGGCAAGCTCTATCCCAAGGGAATATCCATCTTCGACGAAAAAGAGCTTCCCGCCCTCATCAAGAAGCACAAGGTCGACGAGTGCGTGTTCGCCTACTCCGACGTAACCTATAACCACGTCATGAGCATGAGCGCCATGGTCAACGCCGCCGGCGCTTCCTTCCGCCTCCTCGGTCCCAACGACACCCAGGTAAAGTCCACCAAACCCGTCATCGCCGTCGGCGCCGTGCGCACCGGAGCGGGCAAGAGCCAGACCAGCCGCAAGATCGCCGAGCTTCTCATGGCCAAAGGCCTCAAAGTAGTCGCCGTCCGCCATCCCATGCCCTACGGCGACCTCGTCGCCCAGAAAGTACAGCGCTTCGCCACCGTCGCCGACCTCAAGAAGCACAAATGTACCATAGAAGAGATGGAAGAATATGAACCCCACGTCGTTCGCGGCAACGTAATCTACGCCGGCGTCGACTACGAAGCCATCCTCCGCGAGGCCGAGAAAGAAGCCGACGTCATCCTCTGGGACGGCGGAAACAACGACTTCCCCTTCTACAAGCAGGATCTCATGATCACCGTCGCCGACCCGCACCGCCCCGGCAACGAAACCAGCTTCTACCCCGGCGAAGCAACCCTCCGCATGGCCGACGTCATCATCATCAACAAGATCGACACCGCCAGCGCCGAGAACATCCAGACCGTGCGCAACAGCATCGAGCGCATCAATCCCAAGGCAATCGTCATCGACGCGGCGTCCCCCATCACCGTGGACAAGCCCGAGCTCATCAAGGGCAAACGCGTCCTCGTCGTCGAAGACGGCCCGACCCTCACCCACGGCCACATGAAAATCGGCGCGGGCACCGTAGCCGCGCGCAAGTTCGGCGCCAAGGAACTCGTTGATCCCCGCCCCTACGTCGTCGGCAAGCTCAAAGGCACCTTCGAGACCTACCCCAACATCGGCACCCTCCTGCCGGCCATGGGTTACGGCGACGAGCAGGTCAAAGACCTCGAAAAAACCATCAACAAAGTCGACTGCGACACGGTCATCATCGCCACCCCGATCGACCTCAACCGCATCGTCAAGATCACCAAGCCCACCGTAAAAGTCGGCTACGACCTCCAGGAGATCGGCAGCCCCGACCTCACCGAGGTGCTCAACGACTTCTGCAAAAAGTTCAAGCTCGGCAAAAAATAATCACGCCGGCGCCTTAAAACGCGCCTCCTGATATGAAACCGTCCATCGCGTATTCGCGCCTTGGACGGTTTTTTATATTAAATATGCTTTAATTTATTTTTAGCGTGTCCCCGCGCTCCTCGCGGGGCCGGGTCGCCGCTGCAATCTGCGCCTTGCTACGCAAGACGCAGGATTTTCGCTCTGCCCCTCACGCCTGGGCATCGGCCACTCAATAGCCGTTCCGCTTCCAATCTCTCCATTCAATTTACTTTAACTTTTTATTTTTTCTTTTACCATTTTTTTTCTTGCATTGCCTTCCATCGCTGATATACTATCTCATCATGGCAGCATCGGCAGGTTGTTCCGGCACCGCTGATACGCAGTATTTAAAATCGGATCTCAGCGTGATTGCAGCACACCGGTAACGCAGTCGTATTCTATATTTATTTATCCATTCATAAAACATAAGGAGTTCAACTCCATGGAACTAACCATCAATTATAATTCAGGAGACTTCTTATCGATACAATTTCCTTATTCAGAAACTCTTCTGGAAGCCATGCGAAAAACCCTGGGTCGTCGATGGAACAAGGCCGATCATACGTGGCATATTCCGAATGCTCAAGCCAACATCGATTCGCTGCTTCAGAATCTCTATGATACCAAACTATTCCATAATATTGATGAAACTGCATTAATCGATCAAGTTCCGTCACAACCCAAGCCAGAAACCAAACACGAAATCTCCGAATCTCTTATGCCACTAGAAAAATATGAACCTCATCCAGACGCTCCGACAGTACCAAAACAACCGTCACCCGAGGCCGTGCAGATCATACAAAAATATACGGAAGCACTTGAGTCTCGCCATTACAGCCCCCGAACCCTTCAAGCTTATGCTGCCTGGATAGTCAAGTTCATTGCATTCAACGATGACAAGGTCCCTGTTTTTTTGGCTGAAAAAGAAATTAATACCTTTCTTACCAATCTGGCCGTCGAAGAGAAGGTCAGTTCCTCAACCCAGAATCAGGCTTTGGCTGCCATACTCTTCCTATATAGATTCGTTATCCGACAATCGGTAGGCTCCCTGGACGACGTAATCAGGGCAAAAAAACCACTCCATCTTCCCGTTGTCCTGAGTCGCGAAGAAGTACGAACCATTCTCTCCAAATTATCTGGGGACAAATGGCTTATAGCCTCGCTTTTATATGGAACAGGCTTGCGCCTCATGGAATGCCTCGAACTTCGCGTCCAAGACATAGACTTTGCCCGAAATGAAGTTACTGTTCGAAACGGTAAAGGCGCAAAAGACCGAACAACCATGCTGCCAGAGTCCTTGAAGACCTTTCTGCGAGATCAATTAGCATCCGTCCGGTCAATTCACGATCAAGACATCGCTGAAGGATGGGGGCAGGTACTTATGCCTAACGCCTTGGCAAATAAATATCCCAACGCATCAAAAGAGTGGCGCTGGCAATGGATATTTCCCCAGGAAAAACGCTGGATAAATCCTAAAACCGGTCAACAAGGCCGTCACCATCTTGATCCATCGTTAGTACAGCGCGCGGTTCATGAAGCATCCCTTAAATCTAGCTTAACAAAACGTGCAAGTTGTCATACATTCCGTCACTCATTTGCCACTCATTTGCTTGAAAACGGCCATGACATCCGCACTATCCAAGAACTCCTTGGCCACGCCGACGTTAAAACCACCATGATCTATACCCACGTCCTAAACCGCGGTCCATCTGGAGTCCGTAGTCCAATGGACGGTTTATAGCGGTTTTACCGATCAGTATAAGAACCCACATTCGCCCACCCCAGAATGACCAACCTGTTTTCTCAATAGTAATTAGCCATACCATATCTCAGATAAAATTCTTTCAATCCATCTTTATTAAATAATGTCCATTCAATTATTGATCGGTCTAGTTAATGTTAGGTTGACCCTTCGGGCGTAAAGATTAGGAGAAATATAATGTCAGTACAATTATTTTATTTTACAGGAACAGGTAATTCATTATTTGTTGCACAAGAACTTTCTAAAGTTCTTAAAGACGTAGAAATTACTTCAATAACAAAATGCTTAAATTCGAAACTATATATTTCAAAAGCAGATTCAGTTGGATTTATTTTTCCAATTCATGGCCTAACAATTCCAATTCCAGTAAAAATATTTTTAAATAAATTGAAGCTTGAAAATGCTACATATATATTTGCGGTACCTACTCGAGGTGGTACTATTTTTCGAGGTACTGAATTGATTAAAAAAATACTGAATCAACAATGTAAAAAATTAAATTCAATTTTTCTATTTACTATTTTCAATAATGATCCTAAATTGTCATTTTTTGAACTACCAACAAAAGAAGAAATCATTAGTACAAAAAATACAATCATCGCTAAGATCTTAACTATGAAAACTATAATTGAAAAGAAACTTGATTATTTTGATTATGATGGAGTAACATTTTCAAAAAATAAATTCCTAAATAATATTTTAGAGAAATTAGTACCATTTATGACCCATAATATTTCACCAAAGATCAAAAAATATTTTTATCATGATAGTAAATGCATTGGATGTCAAACATGTGAAAAAATTTGTCCGTCGGATAAAATAGTTATGCAGAATAATAAACCAATATGGAAAAAACAAACTACTTGTTATCTGTGCTATGGTTGTTTGAACAGTTGTCCGAAAGAATCTGTTCAAATTTATTCAAAATGGTGGATGAAATCGTATACAGAAACAAAAGGAAGATATGCTCATCCATATGTATCTATTAAAGAAATAATAACTCAAAAATAAAACCTAACAACTGCTTCAAGTTGACAACGCTATTGTCACGCTTCTTGCAAAGAAGCATTTAAACGCTAAGAAAGCAAACCATTAACCAGGCAAGAATCGCGCCAATGTACGCGTTGCAACTTAAGCAAATGTTAGGTGGACGCGCTACGCGCGCGAAATTCAGAAAGTGTATTGCGTGTACACCAATTCAAAGTATAATATGAATTCGGAAAATTAGAAAAACATTTTGTTTTTTTTCCAGTTACATTAAAAATGATGAATTACATTTATTAGGTTTTATTATTAGGTGAAAGCTAAAGAAAATTAGTTGATAAAGCGATTCTCAATTCTCAATTCTCAATTCTAAATTCAAATTAAAATTGGATGATATTCTTGATTCGAAAGCTAATTGCTCTAACCTTATTAATATTCTAAATTCTTTCTGGATTTAAGACGGAATGTATTTCCAATTTCAAGAGCAATATAGCTTTGTAATAATTGAAATCTTAAGAATAGCAATTAATTACCCAATTTTAATTAGGAAATTAATAATTAGAATTAATGGTAGAATTAACTAATTAAATTCGGTTTTCTAATTTTGCTTGATTGAATATTCGAATTGGAAATTGAATAAAGCAAGTTAAATAAAACAATAACAAGAGATTTGGAATCACCTAACAATCGCTTCAAGTGGATAACGCTATGTCACGGTTTGTGCTATCGCTCCGCTCTTGCGCACAAACCGCGCCACTTACGCGTTCCCACTTAAGCGTATGTTAGGTTGACGCCTGCGGCGCAGCGCCGGGAAAGAACGTTCGCT
>CAZAJF010000051.1:0-24358 GCA_964485395.1 uncultured Treponemataceae bacterium
AGGGCATCCTGCGTCAGGCCAAGCCAAGCAGCATCGAGGACCTCATCGCCTTGAACGCCCTGTATCGGCCCGGCCCCATGGACAACATCCCTCAGTACGTCGAGTCCAAATGGGGGCGCACGCCCATCACGTATCCGGCTCCCGCGCTGGAGAAATATCTGAAGGAAACCTACGGCGTCATCGTGTACCAGGAACAGGTCATGCAGGTTGCCCAGGAGATAGCCGGATATTCCCTGGGACGCGCGGACCTGCTGCGGCGAGCCATGGGAAAGAAGAAGCTGGAAGTACTGGCCAAGGAAGAGGTGCCGTTCATCGAGGGGGCCGTGTCTCGCGGCTATACCAAGGAAAAGGCCAAGGAGATTTTCGACATTCTCGTTCCATTCGCCGGCTACGGTTTCAATAAAAGCCATGCGGCCGCCTATGCCATAATCGCCTACCAGACGGCTTGGCTCAAGGCCAACTATACGGCGGAGTACATGGCCGCCAACCTGACCAACGAGATCAACGATACCAAGACGCTGACGCAGTATATCGGCGAAGCCAGATCCATGGGCATCGCGCTGCTGGCTCCGGACATAAATCGATCCGAGGGATTATTCACCGTTTCCGACGGCCAGATCGTGTATGGGCTCATCGGCGTAAAAGGCGTGGGCGAGGGCGTCGTCGAAGACATCCTGGCCGAGCGCAACAAGAACGGCCCGTTCAAGGACTTCATGGATTTCCTGGAGCGCGTTGGCGTTCGCAGCATGAACAAGCGCGTAATCGAGACTTTGGTAAACGCGGGCTGCTTCGATTCGTTGGGCCATAAGCGCGCGGAACTCGTGCACAACCTGGAACGGGCCTATGAGTACGCCCAGAAAAAAGCCGAGGCGGGAGCCTACGGGCAGGCGAGCCTGTTCGACGCGGCGAGCGAGGAGGAATTTCCGTCCTTCCGCTACGATCCCATCGACGAATGGCCTGGCGCGGAAATGCTGCGCATCGAGAAGCAGCTGCTCGGATTCTATTTTTCGGGACATCCTCTGGACGCGTACAAGGACGTGTACGAAAAATGCTGCGACATAGATTTTGCCCACATAGGCCGCTCCAGTGCCGATAAAACCTATACGCTCATCGGGCAGCTTATAGAATTCAAGGAAATCGTTACCCGAAAGGGAAAGAAAATGGCCTTCGGCAAGGTTGAAACCTACGACGGCATCCTTGAGATCGTGGTATTTCCCGCAACGCTGGAAAAGTACCCCGGCAGATTCGTCGCCGACGCCATCGTATTCCTGCAAGGCAAGATCGATACGGGCCGCGAGAACCCCAGTTTTAAAGTGGAGGATTTTACCGAGCCGGCCAGTCTCAGGGCTAAAAGCTACCGGGACTTGCATATCGTGCTTAACTCAATACGCCGAGAGCAGGATCTGGCGCCCTTGCGCGATATTCTATTCGGGGCTTCCGGACAATGCGGCATCGTCTTTCACGTGCCGACGCAGCACGGGCAGAGCCTCGTCAGGGCGCATGCCCAGATCAGCTGCGCCCCGCGCGACGAGGTGCTGGAAAAATTGCGGGAAAGCGTGGTTGTCGCGGATTTGTGGCTGGATTAAGGTTTTTCGACACCCTGTCAGATGTGCGCCAGAATGAATTTCTCAAGCTGGGCATATGTCCTGAAGACGAAATCCGCCTTTGATTCGGGCCGTTTTTTAGCGGAGATAAGCGCCGAGTGCATGCCGGCTGCCTTTGCGCCGGCTATGTCGTAGGCTTCCGAATTTCCCACATACAGTATCTCGCCCGCCGGTACGCCCAGGCGTTCCGCGAGAATGTCGAACGAATGCCGGTGCGGTTTTACCCTGCCGGTTTCCTCGCTGGTCATGATGACGTCGAATTTATCGGCGATCTTCATGAGCTCCAGTTTGCGGTCCGCGGGAAAATCCGAAAGGGCGCCGAGTTTCAGGCCGCGCGACGCGAGCACGGAAAGCAGGTCTACGGCATGGGGGTAGAGCTTAATGCGGCTGAAATGGTCTTCAGATTTCTTGTAGAAAAAATAATCGATACGGCTTTGGATGCTTTCCGGGGTCACCTTCAGGCGTTCCGCGGTCATCTCCGCCTGTTTTCTGTGGAAGTTCGCGAGGGTCGTGGGCGTCTCTACGCCGAAGCGCGCGAGAACCTCGTCGTTGCGGAGATCTTTTCTGACGGCGTTGAATGCCCGAAGCAGCTTGAGCCGCGCAATGGCTCCGGGGACCATGCGTATATAGAGCGCGCTCGCGGGGTACAAGGTGCCGTCGATGTCGAATCCAACTGCGGAAATTTTCATGCTTATTTATAATAGAAAAGAATCGCCGCTGTCTACGCACCCTTTTGGTGTTTACGTACGGGTTTATTTAGGGTATGGTTTAAGGAATATCCGATAATCCGTCGGTTATGGGGTTTTTGATGGTTGACCTCGGGTTGACCCGACACCAGGATTTACCAGGAGCGTACTTATAATGCGATTCGTATTTTTCGGGGCACCGGGTGCGGGCAAAGGGACGCTTGCCGTAAAAGCTTCCATCGAATTCGGGCTGCCTCACGTATCCACGGGAGATTTATTCCGCGTGGCCATCAGCGAGGGCAACGAGCTCGGGAATAAGGTAAAAGCCCTGATCGACGACGGAAACCTCGTCCCCGACGAGCTTACAAACGCAGTGGTATTCGAACGCCTGGCTTTACCCGATGCCCGTGACGGGTGGCTGCTGGACGGCTTCCCGAGGACGATTCCGCAGGCGCAGGCCTTGTCCCATCGATATCCCGTGGACGTGGTCCTGGATATCGTGGTAAGCGACGCGACCATCATCGAGCGACTGGCCGGCAGGCGCATGTGCCGCGGTTGCGCGCGCAGCTACCATACCCTTTTCGTGCCTCCGCTCAAGGAAGGCATCTGCGACGCATGCGGCGGCGAGCTGTACGTCCGCCATGACGACCATGAGGACTCCGTAAAGCAGCGTCTCGTCTCCTACCGCAAAAAAACCGAACCCCTCATTGCATACTATAAAGAAAAGAATAAACTTGTATCGATACGCGGAGAAGGTTCGACGGACGCGGTCTGGAACGACCTTCGGGAAATAATGGCGCAACGGCTTTCCAGATAGCAGGCCCCGCCGCCACGAAAGGATTCAATATGAAACGTCTGATGCTTGCAATGGTCACGGTTTCCATTCTATCGCTCGTATCCTGCGGCACCGAACGGATAGCGGCCCCGAATCCAGCCGTCGTCATCGCGCACAGCGAGGGAATCGTCTCGCGCGGCGCCGTGCTGTCCGTGGTCCTGTCCACCGCCCGCGAAAGCGCATCCCTGGCGGGGAAAAATCCCTTCCGCATCGAGCCGCCGGTACCCGGAACGGTTACCTGGAGCGAAGACGGCACCCGTGCGGACTTCAAGCCGAATCTGCCGCTGGCCGCAGGGCAGGCGTATCGCATCGTTTTCGACTTTTCCCGCATCGGAGAAGCGTCCAACGGCTGGTTTTCCTTTAATGTCCAGGCAGAAAAACCCGGAATTTCCTTTGTTTCCGAACCTTCTCTTTCCGCGGGGAAAAACGGAGGCCTCTCCCTTTCCGGCATCGTAAGGGCGCGGGACGTATCCTCCAGCGCCGACGTTGAAAACTACCTGTCCGCCCGATTTGCCGGCGAAAAACTTTCGGTTTCCTGGAGCCATCCGGGAAACGGCCTGCATCATTTTTTAATCAAGGACATAATCCAACAGGAAAAAAGCTCCGCGCTTACGCTTTCGTGGAACGGCCGGAGCTTTGGCTCCCGCGAAAAAGGCGATAAAAAAATACGGGTGCCCGCCCTGGGCAGCTTCGAGGTTCTCTCCGTTCAGGGGCCTGTCTCGGAAGGTTCCCGCGCATTGACGGTGGCGTTCAGCGCACCGGTGGATCCGTCGCAGGACCTGCGCGGACTCATCCGAAGCTCCGCCGGTGACGACCTGAACTATGAAGTGGACGGCGGGCTCGTCCGCGTGTACGCCAATTTCAGCTGGCCGGAAAAAGTGGACGTGGTCGTGGACAAGGGCGTACGCAGCTCCTCCCTGCAGAGCCTCATGGTTCCCGTCAGGGCGTCGGTCGCCTTCGACTGGGAAAAACCGCAGGTGCGCTTCGTTCCCGGAGGATCCATAGTTCCTTCCACCCAAGGTACGCGCGTCGTGCTCGAGACGATGAACTTGACCAAGGTGTATATCGAGGCGCTGCGCGTCTACGGCGACAATATGCTCCAGTTCCTCCAGGTGAACGAGATGAACGGTTCCGACGAGTTGAAGCGCGTCGGCGAGGTCGTATGGTCCAGCACCCTCGATCTCGGGTGGACCGACGACAAGAAAAATCAATGGGTTCCCTTCGCCCTTGACCTTTCCAGCCTGCTGGCCAAGCATCCCGACGGCATGTTCCAGCTGCGGGTCACGTTCGGCCACGATTTTATACGCTATGTCTGCCCCAATTCCCACACGAGCCTGGGTAAATGGAAGTATCCGCCGATTGCCATAGCCGATAGGGGCGACTCCGAGGATTCGTATTGGGATTGGTATGAAGAATGGTTCGATTGGGATGAATACTACAAATACCGCGAGGATCCCTGCCATCCCGCGTATTACATAACCCGCGACGGCAACGATAAATCGGCCCGAAGAAACGTCCTTGTGTCCGACGTGGGCCTCATGGCCAAACGGGACGTAGACGGCGCCTGGCATGTTTCAGCGAGCGACATGCGCAGCGCGAGGCCCTTGGCCGGAGCTACCGCCGCGTTCTACAGCTTCGCCAAGAAAGAATTGGGCAGGAGCGTCGTGGCGGCGAACGGCATCGCGGTCTTCAAACCGGCTCAAGGAACCGAACCCTATTTCGTGGTAGTTTCACCGCCGGCGGGCACGACGCCCGACAAGTCGGCGATGGCGCGCGAAAAAGGTTATTTAAAATTAAGCCAAGAACTTGCGGTCAGCCATTTCGACATAGGCGGCGAAGCCAGCGAGAACGGTCTCAAGGGTTTTATCTACGGCGAGCGGGGCGTGTGGCGGCCCGGTGACGACATCCACCTCGTATTCGTGCTTTACGACCGCCTGCAAACCCTCCCGGCCAACCATCCGATTTCCTTCGAGTTCGAGAATCCGCTGGGCCAGGTCGTGCGCAGCGCCACCTATACCAATCCGGTAAACGGTTTCTACTATATAAAGACCACCACGGAAGCGTCTTCGCCCACCGGCACCTGGACGGCCCGCGTGCGCGTCGGCGGAAAAACCATGACCAAATCGGTTAAAGTCGAGACGGTCATGCCCAACCGCCTCAAAATGACGCTCGACTACGGCAAGAAACCGTGGATCTCCGCCGATACCGATTCCATGGGAATTACAGCGCAATGGCTGCACGGCGCGCCCGCTCCCGGTCTAAAGACCGACGTCTCCCTTCTCTTGTCCGAATCGAGCGAGGGATTCGGCAGTTTCAAAGGATACACCTTCATCGATCCCACGAGAAGCGCACCGTCCGAACGGCAGCTTTTATACGAGGGTTTCCTGGACGAGACCGGCGCCGCGGATTTCAGCGTCAACCTGTCATCCGAAAACGAATCCCCCGGACCGCTTACCGCGACGCTTCTGTCGCGCGTTTTCGAGCAGAGCGGCTTGTTCTCCAGCGAGATTTTTTCGGTTCCCTTCCACCCCTACGCGCGCTACGTCGGGTTCAAGCTGCCCGAGGGCGACAAAGCGCGAGGCATGCTGCTTACGGACACGGATCACCGCGTGGAGATAGCGATGGTCGACCGAGACGGGAATCCCGTACCGGACGGCAAGGCTCGAATTACCCTGTACAAGATGCAATGGCGCTGGTGGTGGGAAAAAGGCGAGGAAAGCCTGGCTGAACAGGCCGGCGACATGTATGAGCGAACCCTGGCCAGCAGCTCCGTCGCAATCAAGAACGGACGGGCTATCTGGACTCTCAATGTGAAATACCCCGAATGGGGCAGGTATTTCATCCGCGTCAGCGACGAGAACGGCGGCCACGCCGCCGGCCAAGTTTTTTATATGGATTGGCCGGGCTGGGCAGGCAAGGGGCGCGCCGATGCAGGCGGCTCCAGTCTTATGCTCTCCTTAAGCGCGGACAAGGAAAAATACGCCGTCGGGGATCCTGTACGCATCAGCTTCCCTTCCAATAAAGAAGGCCGGGCGATGGTTTCCGTGGAACGAGCGGGCCGAATCGTACGCGAAGAGTGGGTTGAAGCAAAAGACGGCACGACCGTCTATGAATTCAAGGCCGGCGAGGAGATGGCGCCCAACGTCTATGTGCACGTTTCCTTCATCCAGGCGCATCTGCAAACGGCGAACGACCTGCCCATACGGCTCTACGGCACGATTCCCGTGATGGTGGAAAACCCCCAGACGCGGCTGGAGCCTTCTTTCGACCTGCCCCCAAGCCTCGAGCCTTCCGCTAAATCGGCATTTACCGTGTTCGAGAAAAACGGCAAGCCCATGACCTACACGGTGGCCGTCGTCGACGAGGGGCTCCTGGGAATCACGCGCTACGTCACTCCGAATCCCTGGAACGAATTCTATAAAAAGGAAGCTTCGTTACTGAAACATTACGACTTGTACAAGGATGTCGCCGGTGCCTATTCAGGCAAGCTTCAGACGCTCCTTTCCATCGGCGGTTCCGAATTCGGCGACGCGGGCGGCAACCGTAAGGTGGCGCGCTTCCCGCCCATCGTCAAATTCTACGGCCCGTTCTCCCTTGCCAAAGGCGAGCGCAGAACCCACGAGCTGGAACTCGGCCCCTACGTCGGCGCGGTGCGTTTCATGATCGTGGCGGGCACTCCCGCCGGCGCCTACGGTAAGACCGAAGCCGAGGTAAAGGTACGCTCGGATCTCATGACGTTCATCACGGCCCCGCGGGTACTGGGCCCCGGCGAGAAAGTCACGATTCCCGTCAGCGTGTTCGGCTTCCTGGGTAAAAACTCGCAAGCCACGCTGACGCTAAAGGTGGACGGAGCGGCGGATATCGTCGGTCCCGCCGTCAAGACCGTACTGTTCCCCGAAGACGGCGAACAGTCATCGAGCTTCCAGATGGCCGTGCGAGACGAAATCGGCGCCGTGCGCATCAGCGCGAGCGCGACGGCTCCCAACGGAAAAACCTCGGTACAGACGATAGAGATTCCCGTAAGGTCTTCCGCGATTCCCGTCACCGTAGTTCAATCCCAGTTGGTGGCCGGCAATTCCGCAGCCACCATAGTCAGCGAGCTTCCCGGCCTGCCCGGCTCCAACCAAGCCTGGCTCGAGCTATCGCTCCTGCCTCCGATAGACTTGTCCTCTCGCCTGGGTTACCTGATCGGTTACCCGCACGGTTGCGGCGAGCAGACGACCAGCAAGGCTTTTCCGCAGCTGTTCCTCGCGGACTCGGTGGCCTTGAACCCGGAGCAAGCCGAGGCCGTTCGGGTCAACGTCACGGCGGGCATCGCCAAGATAAAGGAATTCCAGACGGCCCGCGGCGGTTTCGTTTTCTGGCCGGGCGAGTATGAGGAAAACCAGTGGCTATCAGCGTATATCAGCCATTTCCTCGTTATGGCCAAGCGTCAAGGCTACACCGTGCCTGAAGCAACCCTGCAGGACGCGCTTGCCTACTTGCGCGCCCAGACGGGCATCTGGAGCTCCCGCGAGGATTATTCCCGGGCGGAGCAGGCCTATCGGCTCTACGTGCTCGCGCTCGCGGGCAAACCGGACGTTCCTTCCATGAACCGCTTCATGGAATACGGCACGCCGCAGCCATCGGCGGTATACCAGCTTGCGGCCGCCTACGCCCTGGCCGGAATGCGCGAGAAAGCCGTTTCGCTCTTGGGCAATACTTCATCCGGCATCAAGGCGTATCCGGGAATAGACCGCGTCTACGGCTCTGTGCTTCGCGACAAGGCCTTGATCCTGGACGCCCTCAACGCCCTAGGCGATACGTCCCGAGGCCTGCCCGTCTTCAAGCAGATAGCCGAGGAACTGTCGTCGGGCAAGGATTATTCCACCCAGTCGCTGAGTTATGCGCTCATCGCCTGCCTTCCCTACATGAAGGCTTCGGGCGGCCAAGAAGCCAGCGTGTCATATTCCTATAACAGAGGCGAAGAAACCGTCGCGATCGGCAAGACCATGGCGCGCATTCCGCTGTCCGTCTCCATCGGTGCGCTGAGCCTCAAGCTGGCGAACAAGTCCGCCGCGGCCATCTACGCCCGCGTAGTGTCCTCGGGCGTTCCGAGACCCGGTAAAGAAAAAATCCGCGCCAACGGACTGAGCCTGACGGCGGTGTACATGGACAGTTCCGAAAACGAGGTCAATCCGGATAAAGTGCTTTTAGGCCAGGATATTCTCGTGGATATCGAGGTAAGCAACAGGACCGGAGATAACCTGAGCGACATCGCCCTGACGTTCCGCGCGCCCTCCGGCTGGGAACTTTCCAACCCGCGCATAGGCAGGACGAGCACGGACGATTCCGAGGAAGAGTCCTCAGAAGACACCGGGCCCGATTCTGCCTATTCCTACCGGGATATCCGCGACGACCGCGTCATGACATACTTCGCGCTAGCCCGCGGCGAAACGCGGAGATTCCGCATGTACGCGAATAAAACCTATGCGGGTGAATTTTTCCTCCCGGCAATAACTGCGGAGGCCATGTACCTTCCCGAGATTCAGGCCGTCATACCCGGCCGGCAGCTTTCCGCCGTCGGAACAACGGCCGTTCCCTCAAAGTCCATCGCGCCCCGAGGCGCACAAAAATAGCCGCCATGGCCATACCCTCCGGACAAAAAAAAATCCGGAGGGTATTTCGTAAAGTTTGGGCCGGGGTAAGGCAGCCAAACCTCTGGCCTGCGCTCGCCGGATCCGGCTTGTTATTCCTCCTGCTGCTGCTCCCTGTTCCAAAATCCGATTTTTCCTTTTCAACGGCCGTATACGCCGCAACCGGCGAGCTTATGGGCGCGCAAACCGCCAAGGACGGGCAATGGCGCATGCAGCCGCCTCCGGATTTTACGCAAAAGCTCAAAAGGGCCATGCCGATCAATCTTGCCAGGATAGATTCCTCTCCGAACCGTGGGCTAGGCCGTTACGCCCAAGCCGTCGTCATGTACGAGGACCGCCGTTTCTGGGGGCATGCCGGGCTCGACGCGCGCTCCATCATTCGCGCGCTGCGGGACAATTTCCAGGGCAAGCGCGTCGTCTCGGGAGCATCTACGCTGAGCATGCAATGCGCCCGCTTGCTCTACCACGCGGACAACCGTCGGCTTGGTCAAAAAATCCGGGAGATGTTTCTGGCAATCCGCCTGGAACTGCATCTGGGCAAATACGGAATCATGTCTTTATATTCCTCGCTGGCGCCGTACGGGGCAAACGTCGTGGGCCTCGAAGCCGCATCGTTTCGCTGGTTCGGCCGCCCGTTCCGCGACTGTACCTGGGCAGAAGCGGCTACCCTGGCGGTATTGCCCAACAGCCCGGGGCTGCTCCATCCGGGGCGCTCGCCGGAAATGCTCGAGGCAAAACGCAACCGGCTTCTGGACGCGCTGGCCGCAAACGGCCAGTTGTCCTCCGACGATCTGTGGTTGGCAAAAAAGGAACCGCTGCCGCTCAAACCGGTTCCCATGCCCGAGATAAGTCCGCACCTCAGCTACGCGGCTGCCGCGCGGGGAGAGACGCGGGTTGAAACAACTATCGATTACGCCCTGCAGCTTCGCGCGAATTCGGTGGTCGCAAGGCAATCCAGGCGGCTCGGCGCGCAAGGAATCCGCAATATCGCCGCGGTACTGCTGCGGGTATCCGACGGATCCACCGCCGCCTATATCGGCAACGTGGACACCGCCGGCACGGCTGGCGATAAATTCGTCGACTGCGCCCGGGCGAGGCGAAGCTCGGGAAGCATCCTGAAGCCGTTTCTCTACGCCGCCATGCTGGACTCGGGCGAGCTGACGCCGACGCGCCTCGTCAGCGACATTCCCACGCGCTTCGGTTCCTACAGCCCGGAAAACAACTTGAAAACCTACTCAGGCGCCGTGCGCGCGGAGGATGCGCTCGCGCGATCACTGAATGTGCCGTTCGCGCGCCTCCTCCGCAGCTATGGCGTGGAACGTTTCGGGAACCTTCTCAAGCGCCTTGGGTTTTCGAGCTTGAACCGATCACTGCCCGATTATGGATTAACCTTGATACTCGGCGGCGCGGAAGTATCCTTGATCGACGCCGCCGACGCCTATCGTCAACTTGCGCAATCCTGCAGCGCCACGGATTCCATTTTTTCACCCGCCGCCGCATGGCTTACCCTCGAGGCGCTCGTGCATGTCGCCCGCCCCTGCGACGAAGCCTCCTGGCAGGAATTCGCCTCTTCGCGGCAAGTCGCCTGGAAGACGGGAACCAGTTTCGGCAACCGCGATGCCTGGGCCATCGGCATATCCCCGGACTATGTCGTGGCGGTCTGGGCAGGAAACGCCGACGGGGAGGGCCGGCCCGAGCTCAAGGGTACGGATGCGGCCGCGCCGATCCTGTTCGACTTATTCCAGCTGCTCCCGCGCGCGCCCTGGTTTCCGCGTCCTATGGATTCCATGAAAATCGTGGATGTGTGCGATAAATCCGGCTACAGGGCGGGTCCGGACTGCGCGGGAATACGTTCGGTCCTTGCACCGCTCAACTCGCAGGTAAACGCAACCTGCCCGTATTGCACGCTCGTGCACCTGACGGCGGACGGCCGCTTCAGAACCACGGCCGAGTGCAGCCCTCCAGGGCAGATGCTCACGGAAAAGCGTTTCGCGCTGCCGCCCGCGATGGAATGGTATTACAGAAAATCAGTCATCGACTATAAACCGCTTCCTCCATGGCAACCCGGCTGTGCCCCCGTGGATTCCTCGTCCATCGAATTTATCGCGCCGGAACAGGGGGCCATCCTGTATATTCCCATAGAACTGGACGGAACGCCGGGAAAAACCGTGTTTCGCGCCGCGCTCAGGGCTACCGTGCGGACGTCGGAGGTCCCGCAGAAGGCAGCGAGGCTGTTCTGGCATCTCGATGGAGACTATATCGGAGCTACGGTAGGCGATCACCGCATGGAAGCGCGGCCTGCGCCCGGCGAGCATGAGCTCGTTCTCGTGGATGAATACGGAAGCCGGGTATCCAGGCAGTTTCGCATACTTGCCAGGGAGGGGGATTAAAAAAGGGCTGTCAGCTGTCTTTTTTTTCTTCGTCGACGGTTTTTTTCAATATGGTCCGCAAGGCGGAAAATCGTTTTTCATTTTCTTCGGAAAGCTCGATCAAGTCTTCGTGGGCGTTGAGGATAAGCTGGGCTTCGGCCTTCCGGCTTGTGTTGATGTTCTCCATTATCGCCGGGAACGGCAGGTTGTCCTCGCTTAAGACGACCAATTTAATGACGCCTATCGTCTTAAGAAGTTTTTGGCAGGCCTCGTTCGCGTGCAAAATCGTGATGGCGCGTTCGGAAAACCGCAAAAACCGCTTGTTGAAGCCGACGAGCAAACCCATGAACGTGGAGTCCATATATTCGCAGTCTTTGAGGTCAACGAAAATATTATTGATGGGAGGCTTCATGTCGAGCCTCTCGAACACGCGGGATTTCAGGTCCGAGCAGGTATTCGCGGTAATATGACCCTGTGCGCGAATGTAAATGATATAGTCAGCTTCCTTATAGAACAATGCTTCTTCCACCGAATTCCTCTTGCCTGAAAATTTTTCGCTCTCCATTGTATCGTACTGCAAGTTACCGTATAATGCAACGGATATGTCCGAACAGATACCGCTTCTTGCGCAACACGAACGCATAAAGGCTGAATATACCGATGCCATCCTCTTTTTCAGGCTCGGCGATTTCTATGAAATGTTCAACGGCGACGCCTTGGAGGCCAGCGCAATACTCAACCTGACGCTGACGCACCGACAGCAGGCGCCCATGTGCGGCGTCCCTTGGCACGCTTCCCGCTCCTATATCGGCCGCTTGCTCAAGGCCGGAAAAAAAGTCGCAATCTGCGAACAGCTCAATCCGGCCGGGCGCGGCAAAGGGATCATCGAGCGCGGCGTCATCGAGGTAATCAGCCCCGGTACCGTCCTTGACGAGGATTATCTCGATTCTTCTACCGATAACTACCTGCTTTCATTGGGTGTTTTCCAGAAGCAGGGTATCGACCTCATAGCTATGTCCTGGATTTCTCCTTCCACCGGCGAGTTTCGCGCCACCAGTTTCCCGGCACAGGACAGGGATCTTCTTCGGCGAGAATTGGGCCGGCTATCGCCCCGCGAGCTGCTGGTACGCCAATCCAGCCTCGAGAACGCCATCGTCGCGTCGGTCTTAAGCGAGCATCCCCTGGTCATGCTCAATCGCAGCCCGGACTGGGTTTTCAACCTGGAACAAGGACGCCGCTCCTTACTTGCGCATTTCAATACGCTGGGCATGAGCGGCTTCGGCTTTTCCGAAGACGACCCCGCGCTCGCCGCTGCGGGAGCCTTGATCGACTACCTGCGGGAATCCTATAAAACGGGCATCTCGCATATTTCAAGCCTGCGCGCCGCGGAAGACGGCGAGTTCGTGAGCATCGACGACTCCAGCCAACGGAACCTCGAGATCGTGCGAAACCTGCGGGACGGCAGCAAGTCATATTCACTTTTGGATACCGTGGATTTTACCAAGACGGCGATGGGCGCGCGGGCGCTCAGGCGACGGCTCCTCCAGCCGCTCAGGTCGCTTGCGGCCATCGACGCCAGGCTCGATTCCGTGGAAACCCTCTATCGCGAGCAGCGCGTCCTGGAACGGGTGCGCGGAATACTGGGCAGCTGCCTGGACATAGAGCGGCTCGTTTCCCGGCTGTCCATGGACAAGGCGAGCCCGCGCGACATTTTGGCAATCAGGGACACCCTCGTCCACGCAAACGCCGTCGACGCGCTGTTCTCGGAAAATCCCGCATTATTCTCCGCCCTCGTGCTTTTCAGGAACCCGGAGGACCGCGAAGCATCGGCATTGCTTTCCGCCTACATACAGTCATCCATACTCGACGAGCCGGCGATGTCCAGCGCCGACGGCCCCGTCATCCGCGACGGCTTCGACCCCGCGCTGGACAAACTCCGAACGCTCAAGGATTCCGCGCAGCTCGTGCTGGAGGCATACCTCGAGGAGGAGCGCCGCGATACGGGCTTGCAGAACCTGAAAATTAAATATAACAAGATAATCGGCTACCATATCGAGCTTTCCAAGCTCGCCGCCAAGGACGCGCCCGCGCATTTCATCCGCAGGCAGTCCGTCCTGAACGCCGAGCGCTTCACGACCGTCCGCCTCGGGGAGCTCGAAGGCGACATCCTGGGGGCGGCGGACAGGATCGTCTCGCTCGAGAAGGAGCTGTTCGCCGGCATCCGATTAGAGGTTAAGAAATATATACCGATGCTTTCCTCCCTCGCCGCATCGGTTTCCGACCTGGACTGCGCGGCCTCGTCCGCCTATTGCGCGTCGTTCCGCTCGTACGCGAGGCCCGTGATGGACGAGTCCCTGAGGCTCGACATCCGCGCGGGCAGGCACGCCGTGGTCGAAGCGCACCTCGGAAAAAGCCAATTCATACCCAACGACGTGGCGCTGGAAGGAAGCGGAAAAAGCTTCGCCCTGCTTACGGGCCCCAATATGGCCGGAAAATCCACCTACCTGCGCCAGAACGCCATCATCGTGCTCCTGGCGCAGGCAGGGCTCTTCGTTCCGGCTGAAAGCGCCCGGATAGGCATCTGCGACAAGATATTCTGCAGGGTGGGCGCCCAGGACAACCTGGCCCGGGGAGAGTCCACCTTTCTCCTGGAGATGCACGAGACGGCAAGCATCCTCAATAACGCCACCGAGGCCAGCCTCGTCATCATGGATGAAGTGGGGCGGGGCACCGGCACCCAGGACGGCCTGTCCATAGCCTGGGCCGTCAGCGAATACATGCTGGACACGCTTTCGTGCCGCACCTTGTTCGCCACGCATTATCACGAGCTTACCGAGCTGCGCCACGAAAAGCTCTTCGACATTTCCATGGCTGTGGAGGAGCGCTCGGGCGACGTCGTGTTCCTGAAGCGCGTCGTGGAGGGCCCGGCCGCCGGTTCCTACGGAATCCACGTCGCCGGCCTCGCTGGAATCCCCCAGTCGGTGATAGCCCGCGCGGAAAGCCTCCGGGCGATGTTCGCCGTCCGCGAGAAAAAAGAGGCAGGCAGCGGTGAATTTTTTATTCCACGGCCGGAGGAGCGCGCGCCGGATCCCGGATTCCTCTTCGTAAAGGAAGACCTCGTGCTGGACGAGATACGCAATCTCGCCATAAACAGCATGACGCCCCTCGACGCGCTCGCCCGGCTTGCCGCGCTGCAGAAAAACCTCGCGCCGGACCGGTCGCGCGATCTCAAAAAGGAACCTCGATGAAAGAAATATTCCCTGTTTTCGATACTCCGTCCATCGTCGCCCAGACAGACGGCTTCATCGTGGCGCGCAAGCCTTCGGGCATGCACACCGCCCCCGGTCCCCGGCCCGACGGCAAGGCCACCTTGCTCGACTGGCTTTTTTCTAGCCATCCTGAGATTTTGTCCTTCAAGGGACGGAACATTGACGAGGGCGGTCTCGTGCACCGCCTGGACTCCGACACATCCGGCCTCGTGCTGTTCGCCAGAACCCAGGAAGCCTTCGATTTTTTCATGCAGGCCGGAATCCAGGGCAGCTTCATCAAGGAATACGACGCGCTGGCTCGAATCTCCATCGCGGGGCTGGAAGGCTCCAAGCCGCTCCTGCACACGCCCGACGGCATCGATCCCATCGCCTGGCTTTCATCGCTGCGCCGCAACGACACGGCCGCCTTGATCCGCTTCCTGTCGGGACGCGGCATTCGCGGCGTATTCAGGCCCTTTGGGCCGGGCGGCAAACGCGTGGCCTGCGCGGTCAAACCCAAGGACGGTTCGTCGGCGGGCAAGAAAGATTGGACCGATACCGAATACTCGACCGCCGTTCTCTCCGTCCAAGGGGGAGTCAGCGACGATCCATGCGAATTATTACTGAAAGTGCGCTTGATACGCGGGTTCCGCCACCAGATCAGGGCTCATTTGGCCTGGCTTGGCCTTCCACTCGTGGGCGATCCTCTGTACGGCGACGATACCGACGAAGACGCGAGGCTCTGCCTCAACGCCAGTTGCCTTCGGTTCCCCGATCCTTCAGGCGGCGCCCCGGTCGTCATCGACGATACAATTCGCTGACACACCGATACCTGCATATAATTTTTTCGCGTGCGTTTCACCGGGATTGCGCGTAGTAGCGTCATGATGAAACGGACGTTTCCCCTGCATGCCCTCGCAGCCGCGTTATTGCCGCGCTTTTGCGTAATTTGCGATGCGAGAATGGACGCGGCGGCCTCTTTCCCGCTGTGCGATCGTTGCGCAGCCGCCTTACCGCGAATCACGGGCGCAACGTGCGAGCATTGCGGCAAGCCCCTTATTTCCGAAAAGGGAATCTGCATGCGCTGCAGGCTCGCCCTATACCGCTTTAACCGGGTAATCGCTCTTTTTTCCTATGTCGACTCCATGAAAACCTTGCTTTCCGCCTATAAAACCAATGAAAGAATCAGTCTCGCCAGATTTTTCGCCGCTGAAATCTCCACCGTCATTAAGAAAAATTACTCAACGTGCCTTGTCGTTCCCGTGCCTCCGAGGCCGGGAAAAATCAGGAAAAAAGGCTGGGACCAGGTTGACGCCATCATGCGCGAACTCTCAGCCCGGCATGGTATCGCAGTAACCAAAGCCCTCAGGCGGGTTCGCGGTGACGTTCAGCAAAAAACCCTCAACCACGAACAGCGCGCCGAAAACATACTCGGAAAGTTTTATTTTCATTCCGCGCTCGCGCTTCCGCCGCGAATCGTGCTGGTGGACGACGTCTTTACCACGGGGGCAACGCTTTCCGAATGCGCAGGAGTCCTCAAAGACGCGGGTGCCGTATCGGTGGATGCCGTGTGTCTCGCCATCGACTGAGCATTCGGCACCGGCGTATGCGTATTGACGAAACTGCTCCCGGAGCATATTATAGTATAGACAGTGGTTTTTCTTAGTAATAAGAAGGGTCGTTTTTAACGGCTCTTTTTTTTATAGCAGAGCAATATGCGTTTTTTTCGAGGTGCCCTTGAATGATTGAGTCGGAAGAACTCCGCAAGGATATTACGGGTCTTGCTAAAGACGTAGGCTTGGAGCTCGTGGAAGCGAGCGTAAGCCAGCAGCATGGATCCATCCAGGTACGCTTGGTAGTCTATAAGAGAGAGGGCACCGGCATCGATGAATGCTCCCGCCTTCACAAGCTTATCAGGCCGCGGCTGGAGATTCTGTTCGGTACGGACGACTTCTACATGGAAGTCGCCTCGCCGGGAATCGACAGGACCTTTCGTTCTAAGAGCGAATACCTTGTCTTCGCCGGACGCGGAGCCTGCCTGACGCTCGACGACGGAAGCGTGGTCGCGGGCATCATCAAGAGGTCCGATGAGACCGCCGTCGTGATGGATACGAAAGAAGGGGAACAGTCTGTTCCCCATGACCGGATAAGAAAAGGCAAGCTAGATTTTTCCCAGGAGGGTAAGTAGGCCATGGCTTCAGATATGGCAGAGGCGATCCGCCAGCTAATAAACGAGAAGGGTATCTCCGAGGATCTCGTTCTCAAAACTATAGAAGACGCGCTCATCGCAGCGTACAAAAAACGTTTCGGTACTTCGGAAAACGCCATCGTACGCTTTAAAAGCGACTACGAAGGCGTAGAGATCCTTGCGAAAAAGACCATCGTCGAGGAAGTCGACGATCCGGTGCTCGAGATTTCCCTCGAGGAAGCCAAGGAAATCGCAGCCGACGCGGAAAATGGCGATATCCTCGAAATCCCCGTGGATCCCAAGGAATTCGACTTGCAGGAAGTCATGCTGGCCAAGCAGACGACCCGGCAGTCGCTCCGCGAGATTTCACGGGATACGCTCTACTCGGAATTCCATGCCAAGCTCGGCGAAATTATCATCGGCTATTATCAGCGTGAAAAAAACGGAAACATCTATGTCGACCTCGGCAAGATAGAAGGCTTTTTTCCGAAGAAATATCAGTCTTCACGGGAAACATACCAACCGGGCGACAGGATCAAGGCGCTTATAGCCGAGGTAAACAAGAATGGTCCCCAAGTCGTGCTTTCACGCACGCATCCCGAATTCGTCCAAAAAATACTGGAACTTGAAGTACCCGAGGTTTACGACGGAACGGTAGAGATTTTCAAGATTGTCCGGGAACCCGGCTACAGGACGAAAATCGCGGTATTCTCCCGGAAAGAGGACGTTGACCCGGTCGGCGCCTGCGTCGGCCTCAAGGGCATCCGCATACAGAACATCATCAAGGAGCTTGAGGGCGAGAAGATGGATGTTCTTAAATACGAAGTGGATCCTCGAAGGTTCATCAAAAACGCCCTGTCTCCCGCGGATGTCCGCGAGGTCTATATACTCGACGAGGCCAGGCACACCGCTTTAGCCGTCGTGGACGAAAGCCAACTTTCCGTCGCGATCGGCAAGCAGGGCTTGAACGTTCGCCTCGCGAATCGCCTCTGCGACTGGAATATCGACGTAAAGACCGACGAGCAGTTCCGCGAGCTGGATCTATCCAGCGATGCTCGCCGCGCTGCCTCCGATCTGTTTGAAGGCGACGGCGAAGAGGAGATTCTCAATATAACGGAATTGCCCGATGTCGATCCCCAGATCGCAGCTCTCCTTTCCGCGAACGGCGTCGATTTCATCGAAGACTTCCTGGCCCGAACCGATGAAGAGCTTTTGGCTATAGAAGGAATCAAGACCGAGGATATTCTGGCGATTCGCAAGATTATCGAAGAAAATATCGAAGTAATCGAAGAAGAGATACCGGAAGAGTCACTTCCTTCCGAAGAAGAGCCAGGTTTTGAACCTGAATCCGAGGCCGAGTCCGAAGTGTATGAGTGTCCTGATTGTGGCGCTCTCGTAACGCCAGATATGACGAATTGCCCGCAATGCGGGGTCGCCCTCTCGTTTGAATATGAAGACGAGTCTGCGGATGACCAGGAATCCTGAAGGTGAGACATGCCGGAAACGAATGAAGATAAACCAAAACCAACTCTGATAAAACAGGTCAAGTCAAAACCGCAGGAAGAGCCTGAAACCGCAGCCTCGTCTCCAGAAAAGCGAAAAGTTGTCGTCGTCAAGAAGAAACCCGTCGCTGCTCCCGCGGCTACTGAACCTTCGACCGGCGCTCCTGCTGCCGCGGCTGTTCCGGTTGCCCATAAAAAACCCGCGACCAGGGTAGTTGCCCATCACGAGGTAAAAGCAGCTGCGCCCGCTGCGACGCATGAACCCGAAGCTCATACCCCTTCTGATTCCGCGCCAGCCAGCGCTCCGCAAGTACATACTCCTCCGGCAGCTTCTACACCCGTAGCTCCGCAAAATGCGACGCCTCCCTCTGCCGACGCACCGGTTCGTACCGGTGCTCGAGTCGTAGGCAGGGTAGGCGGCTACCGTCCCGGCCAACCGGGCGGCGGCGATCGTCGCCCCCCGACTCCCGGATCAAGCACCGGACCGAGTTCCAGCCCCCAGGGCGAACGACGTCCAGGCGGCTATCAAGGCGAACGCAGACCCGGTGGTCCGTCTGTAGGCGGATACCAAGGCCAGCGCCCCGAGGGTTCTTCCCAAGGCGGCTATCAGGGTCAACGCCCCGAAGGTTCTCCCGGTGGTTATCAAGGTCAACGCCCTGAAGGTTCTCCCGGTGGTTACCAAGGTCAACGTCCCGAAGGTTCTTCCGGCGGCTATCAGGGGCAAAGACCCAGCGGTCCGTCTTCCGGCGGCTACCAGGGACAGCGTCCCGGCTACCAAGGCCAGCGTCCCGCAGGTCCGTCTACGGGCGGCTATCAGGGCCAGCGTCCGAGTGGACCTTCCTCCGGCGGCTATCAAGGCCAGCGCCCTTCCGGCGGCGGCTACGGTGGACCCGGCGCACGTCCCGGCGCTCCAGGAGCACGTCCCGGTGGACCCGGCAGACCATTTACCCCTCGCGGTCCCGGTGGACCGGGCGGCCCCAGGAGCGGTGGACCGGGCGGATCGACAGCTCCGGTTGCCGAAAAACCAACGGTTGCCCGAAGGTTCGTCCAGAGACCCAAGAAAGCCTCTTCCTACCAGAAGCGCGAAGAAAGCCTCGAACAGAAGCTCCAGCTTCAGCGTAAGAAAAACAACGTACCCAAGGCAAACCCGATTCCGAAGTCCGTGGACATCATGGAAGTCATTTCAGTGGCGGAACTTGCCCGAAAAATGAATCTCAAGCCCAGCGAACTTATCGCAAAGCTCATGAGCCTCGGCGTCATGGCCACCATCAACCAGCAGATAGATTCCGATACCGCGATATTGCTCGCAAACGAGTACGGCTGCGAAGTCCATATCGTCTCGCTCTATGACGAAACGCTCATCGACAAGACCGTGGATACCCCCGAGGACATGGCGCATCGTTCACCGATCGTCACCGTCATGGGACACGTCGATCACGGCAAGACGAAACTTCTGGACGCCATCCGCAAGACGAACGTAATCGCGGGCGAGTTCGGCGGCATAACGCAGCATATCGGCGCGTATCAGGTAGAAACTCCAAAAGGCTCGATTACTTTCCTCGATACCCCGGGTCACGAGGCGTTCGCGAAAATGCGAGCCCGCGGTTCCCAGATCACCGATATCGTTATTTTGGTAGTAGCCGCAAACGACGGCGTGATGCCCCAGACAATCGAAGCCCTGGATCACGCAAAAGCCGCCGGTGTACCCATCATCGTCGCCATCAACAAGATCGACCTGCCCGAAGCCAATCCTGATCGCGTCAAGACGCAGTTGTCCGAGCGCGGCTTGATTCCCGAAGATTGGGGTGGAACCACGATGTTCTGCGAAATCTCGGCTTTGCAGAAAAAAGGCATTACCGAGCTTTTGGACGGAATCCTGCTTACCGCGGAGGTTCTCGAACTTACCGCCAATTATGACTGCCGCGCAGAGGGTAAAGTGCTCGAGTCCCGCATCGACCAAGGACGCGGTATCGTTTCCACCATTATCATCGAACGCGGAACACTCCGCGTCGGCGACAGTTTCGTGGCGGGTATCTTTCCCGGCAAGGTTCGCGCCCTGTACAACGATCAAGGCAAAAAGCTCGAATTCGCCGGCCCGTCATGCCCGGTCGAGGTAATCGGTTTCGAGGGAATCCCCAATGCGGGCGATCCCTTCGAAGCGGTGGAAGACGAGAAAATCGCCCGCAGCTTCTCGGCAAAGCGCCAGGAACTCAAGCGCTTCGAGGAATCGAAAGCCGTCAAGAAAGTTAACCTCGATAATCTGTACGACACCATCAGCGATGGCAACATGCAGGAACTCAGGGTCATCATAAAAGGCGACGTGCATGGTTCGGTCGAGGCTCTCAAGTCTTCGCTCGAGCAGCTTTCCACTAAGGAAATCCGCCTTGTGGCCATACGCACGGCGGCCGGTGCGATCAACGAAAGCGATGTCAACCTTGCCAGCGCCTCGGATGCCATAATCATCGGCTTCAACGTTCGCCCGACTCCCAAGGCTAAAATGCTCGCGGACCAGGAAAAAGTCGAAATCCGCAAATACAACATAATTTACAAGGCCGTCGAAGAAATCCGATCCGCAATGGAAGGCATGCTATCGCCTGAGATCAAGGAACAGGATATCGGCGAAGTCGAAGTTCGCAGCGTGTTCAAGGTACCCAAAGTCGGCGCTATCGCCGGTTGTTACGTACTCACCGGTCTCGTAAAGCGAAACGCCAGCGTCAGGGTTACCCGCGAAGGCGTCGAGATTCACAACGGCAAGATATTATCGCTCAAGCGCTTCAAGGATGATGCCCGCGAAGTGGCCGCAGGCTATGAATGCGGTATCGGCATCGTCGACTGGAACGAGATGAAAGAAGGCGATATTTTCGAGGTGTATGAACAAATACAGGTAAGCAGAAAGCTCAGCGACAACGGCAATGGACGGAATAAGGCTTAAGCGCGTAGAAGAGCAGGTGCGGACAGAGGTCGCCGCCCTGCTTATGCGCGGAGAAATAAAAGACCCCCGGGTAGACAGCTTCCTCTCGATCACGAGGGCGGAAGTCGCCCGGGACGGCTCGCACGCCAAGATTTACGTTTCGACGTTCAAGGATGAAGCCTCTCTCGAGGCAGCCGTCAAAGGGCTTAACCACGCCGCCGGCTTTATACAAAGCGCCGTGGGTAAACGCCTGAATATTCGGCTTACGCCTCGGCTTGTATTCATCATGGATACCGGCATAAAAGAAGGCTTCGAGATGGGCGAAAAGCTGAAAGGCCTGCTTTCGTGACGTTCAAGCCCTCCGGTAACCCAGAGGGCTTTGTCATTTTGGACAAGTCCCCCGGCTCCACATCCCATACAACAATCGCCAGAATTCACCGCATGCTGGGAAAGCAAATAAAAGTGGGTCATGCCGGTACGCTCGATTCGTTTGCGTCCGGTATTTTAATCTGCCTTTTTGGCAGATATACGCGTCTTTCGGATTACTTCATGAACGCCGGTAAAAGCTACGAAGCCACCATCGCGCTGGGTACGGAAACCGACACTCTGGATCCGCGGGGAGATATAATCGCAACCGCCGAGTTACCCTCGGAAGCCGCTTTTACCGAGGCGCTTACTCTGTTTCGCGGCGAGATACTCCAGGCTCCTCCCGCCTATTCCGCGGTTCATATCGATGGGAATCGCGCGTATCAGTTAGCGCTCCGTGGGGAAGACCCGCAGATGGAAAAGCGTGCGGTAACTATCTCCGAATTGGAACTTCTGGAATTTTCCGGCGGCATCGCGCGCATCCATGTCCGTTGCTCAAAAGGCACGTATATTCGCTCGCTTGCGCGTGATATTGCCCTTGCCTGCGGTTCGCGGGGCTATCTTTCGGCTTTGCGCCGCACCAGTTCCGGGCCATTTACCCTGGATGACGCGATAGCGGAAGACGAATGTCAAATCGACCGATTCCGAAAGTTTACGCCGGCACTCGCGCAAGCGCTGAACCTGGAGACGCAAATATTGGACCCCCAGGACGCACGCGCTTTTATCCATGGGCTTCCGCCGCATAAAACAAGATTTTTTCCGGCGCGCCCGTCCTTCCAACCATTTGCCGCTTTTTCCGTCCGCGAGGAGTTCCTGGGGATTGCCGAATACCAAGACTCCGCCTGGCGCTATGCCGTCGTCTTTGAGGGGTCCACATGCGCGTAATACGCTGGGATCAAGCCATTCATGGCGCAATCGGCGAAAATGTTCCATCGGTCGCAACGATCGGCGTTTTCGACGGTCTCCATAAAGGACATCAGGCGCTTGTAAACGCAGTCAAGGAACATGCGCAGGGACGGCGGACCATGGCCGTAACCTTTACCAAGAATCCCAAGCAAGTCATGGCTCCGGCAAACTATGCCGGCGATTTATTTTCACTTGATCAAAAGCTCGAAGCCTTTGCGGCCAACGGCCTTGATCTTTGCCTCCTCATTGACTTTTCTGAGAATTTCAGTAAAATGTCAGGCGAGGATTTTATACAATCGCTCGTACAGTCCTGCGGCGTTCGGTCTTTTATCGTGGGTTGGGATTTTACATGTGGCTATCGCTTGTCTACGAAAGCTGTCGATTTGCGGCGCATTGCTGCCAATCATACTGTGGAGGTAGACATAATCGCGCCCGTTCTCTTGGACGGTACCGTAGTAAGCTCGTCAAAAATCCGCGCAGCCCTGCTGGAAGGCCGAACAGATCTGGCACTCGCCATGCTCGGATCCCCCTACACGCTCGATGTACGCGGCTACAGTATAGAATCGCGCGCCGACATCCGGTTTGCCACACTGGATGCACGTTTATCTGTGATCCCCGCTCAAGGACGGTATGCTGCCTGGCTGCGCGTGGATGACCGCTTGAGTGCTGTTTCGGTGCAAGTTCAGGAAAATGGTATCGTACAATGGAACGCTTCAACGGAAGTGAAACCCGATTTTATTGTGTTTGGTCAAAAACTGTAACACGGAATACAAGGAGACTTTGAAATGGCTGTAACTAAAGACGACAAGGCTAGAATCGTAAATGAATTCGGCGCCAGCGAAAAAAATACCGGTTCTTCGGAAGTGCAGATTGCGTTGCTCTCAGAGCGCATTTCCCAGCTGACCGATCACTTCAAGGTAAACAAGAAAGACACCAACTCCCGCCGCGGACTTCTTAAGCTGGTCGGTCAACGCCGTCGCCTGCTTAAATACCTGCAGCGAAGCGACCTGTTGCAATACAGGGCGCTAATCGAGAAGCTGAATATCAGGGACATTATCAAGAAGTAATCCATTGACGAAGCCCGAACCAGCACTGTTCGGGCTTGTTTCTTCTAGGACACCACTATGGTTGTGCACTTCGGCAAACGGTCCGCGTCCCGTTTTGCTCGCAGGTCTTATATCGGACGCGTAGAAGAAAACGGAGTTTATATATGGTACATACCAGTAATTACATGATTAATGGTGAACCGATGATTTTTGAGACCGGACGCATGGCCAAACAGGCCGGTGGCGCGGTATTCGCCCGATTCGGCGGTTCCGCTGTCCTTGCAACCGCCTGCTGTTCCAGCCAGGTGCAGGAAGGCCTCGATTTTGTTCCCGTGTCTGTTGAATATAACGAAAAATATTACGCCGCAGGCAAAATTCCCGGTGGATTCATCAAGCGCGAAGCCAGGCCTAAAGACAGGGAAATCCTTGTCTGTCGTCTGATAGACAGACCCCTGCGCCCCTTATTCGATATCGCCTTTGGCCGTGAAATCCAGATTATTCCCACCGTAATTTCCGCGGATATGGTGAATCCGCCCGATATTCTCGCAATCAATGCCGCCAGCGCGGCTGTCCATATCAGCGATATCCCCTTCAACGGCCCCATAGCCGGCGTTCGAGTGTGCTATATCGACGATGCCTATGTCATCAATCCTACCTATGAGCAGATTGAAAAATCGGCTCTTGAGATTATCGTGGCCGGCACCGAAGCGGGCATCACGATGGTCGAGGGCGGCGCCAACGAAGTAAGCGAAGAGCTCATGCTCGGCGCTATTGAAGCGGCAAAAAAGCCTATTACCGAAATTTGCACGATGATACGCGCAATGCGCGACGCCGTGGGCAAGGAAAAATTGCCGCTCGCACCCGTTCGGGCAGAGCTTACTCGTAAAGAGGAAATAGAAGCATTTGCAAAACCTTTGCTCGCAAAAGCCCTGTTTACCAAGGTGAAGCAAGAGCGTTTTGAGGCTGTCCGAGTTGCCATAAAAGAAATAAAAGATAAATTCGCAGATATATTGACCAATGAGACCCAGCAGAAGCTTTTTGCGGCGCTCATGGAAGAGATT
>CAZAJF010000052.1:0-23599 GCA_964485395.1 uncultured Treponemataceae bacterium
CTTCCAGATCCTCGACTTCGTCGGCCGCTTCCGCCTCGGCAAGTTCCTCGGCTTCATCCACGGATTCAGCCTCTTCCAGATCCTCGACTTCGTCCGCCGACTCCGTACCGGCAAGGGCCTGCACCTGCGGAAAAATGGGCATATTGGGGGGAGTGGAAAACACCAATGGCGCGCTACCGGCATTCACGGTAAAATTGCCGCGGCTTAAAGCTTCGCGAAGCAAGGCTTCTATTCGGGTAATATCGCTGGATGTCGAAGGCGCGGCAGCGCTCGTCACCGGGGCTGGCGCTTGCCGACCGGCCAGAACCGCAATTATGTCATCCCATCCTTTATTGATGAGAGTATCAACCTCGACACGCTGTTTTTTAGAAAATCTGCCGGCGTTCCTGCGAATCTTATCGCCCACTTCCGCGCGCCTGGCTTCAAGCTCACGGCGCCAATGGACGGGATCCATGTCACCGCCGGCGTCGAGATACTCCTCGACGAGACCGATCTGCAGACGCTTGATCCGGGCGGAAAGGACGGCTATGCCATCCTGCCGTATGTTAAAGAGCAGAAAAGTCAAAAGATAGACGCTTACGAAAAAGGCGGCGAGCAAAAGCCACTGCATATACACGGGGAACTCGAACCAGCTTGCGGGAATCAGTTTCCCCAGCGCCCCCATTTTCGTATTGCGTACGAAGAGAATAAACGTATCGGACGCTCCGGAAGCGCCGATAGGCACCGGTTCGGCGTTTATGCCGTTTGCCCAGGTTTGCTCGATGCGTTCGAGAAGCGCCTCGCCTCCCCAGGCCGGGGCTCCAAATACGATACCTGAACCGGACACTTGTATATCTTCGCCGATCGCTATATGCCGTTCGCGAACCAGATTCTCGAGAAGGCCGTTGAATGATACATAAAAGACCGCAACGCCGCGATAGACCCCGAAACCATCGACGAAAGGATAAAGATACGCGAATGCGCGCTTGGCGCGGAGGGGTTTTATTATCGGGTTTGAATTTTCTTTTACGCTTATATCGGCAAAAGGCTCATCGCCGGTTTCGCCATAATTCCTGTATACGGTACGAAGTTCTTCCGCCTTTGAGATATCCGAGGGAAAGTTGGAAAAATGGATTCGTTTGCCGTCTAGATCGATGAAACGGGATCCGAGCAGGCTCGGGGTCTGCTCCTGCAGCTGACCGAAGGCGCTTGTCCGGTCAAAGACATCCTGAGCGCTTTGGTTGGGAAGGAAGCTTCTGCGAACGAAGTCTTTCTGCAGCAGGATACCGAAGCGTTCGCTGTTGGCGGAGTGATACGAATCCACCGATGCAGCCAGCGAATCCAGCGAAGTATCGACGTTGGTTCGCACACGGGCATCAAAAAAGCGCGTCTCAACCAGATTGAACAGGCCGGAATACGCCAATACGGCGAATCCCGCTGCCAAAACGGTAGCGATGAGAAGGCTTACTGACGCTTTCTGCCCAACGGTCATATCTTCCTTTAAAAAACTATCTTACATTCGATTGTCGGCAGGTTTTACTATTTCTTTTAGTTTATAGAAGTCGGAAAATCAAATCTACCACCATGCTTCGTTTTTTTATAAACCACGTCGGCGACCGGTTGCGCGTACTCCATTTTTCTCCATATAATCATATACATATTTTCTTTGAAAGGAAACAATGAAACGCCTCGTTTTTCTGGCCCTGCTTGCGTCATTGTGCGTTACCGGTATTTTTGCCGATCTTTATTCCCCGAATCGCCGGCTTTTTACACTCGACACACGGTATTTCCATATTATATTCCCCGATGAATCCAGAAGCGCCGCGCATTATCTGGCTACTTTCGCCGATACTGCCTATGACGAGATCGGCGGACTCCTGGGTACCCGGAAACGATACCGAATACCCGTCGTTTTTACCCCCGATTCGGAAATCCTGAACGGCTCGTTTACCCAGTATCCGTATCTAAAAATACTTTTATACCAAGCCGCAATCGATCCCAATTCAAGGCTGGGATCGTTCAACAACGATCTATATAAACTTTTTTACCACGAGCTGACCCATGCGGTTTCCATGACATTACGGGGAACCATCCAAAATATCCTCGTCGCCGCGTTCGGCACTCCATTGGGGCTGTCCATGTACACGACGCCGCTCAACTTTACGGAAGGCATCACGGTTTCCTTCGAAAGCCGGGACGGCTTCGGACGAGCAACCGACCCGCTCGCCGCAGCCGTGCTCAGACAGGATATAATAGAAGGAAAATGGAAAACCTTCACCCAGACAATGGGAGCCTATGACGATTTCCCCGCAAAAACCTTATATTATCTCTACGGAGGTTATTTTTCAAAAATGCTGCAGGACCGCTATGGCATGGAAAAATACGCCGAGCTATGGCACAAGTTGGGAAGCGGCTTGTTGACTCGTCCCTTTGAGGACCTCGGGCGCTGGACGGGGCATTTCTCGAACGTGTACGGGCTCAGCCTCGACACAGCCTGGGAAGATTTAAAAACCGCCATGACGATTCAAACGCCTATGATGATGACTACGGATCCGGTCAGACAGGTCGGTTCCATCAGCGCCATCTGCGCCGGCGATTCCTGTCTTTATTACGCCGACGCAAGCGGTAAGGCGCTTCTACGCTACGACCCCGCCACCAAAAAAGAAACAAAAATCCTGGATGCAAACTCCATAACCAAGCTCTCGGCAAGCACCGATGGCGCGAAGCTCCTGATTTCCACGAGCCGAGTGGAGGAAGGGTTTCTTAGGCTGGAGCTCAGGGAACTGGAATTGGCTGACGGAAAGCAACGGATTCTACCCTATGAAAAACTTCGAGATGCTTCATATGTCGATGACGGAGGACGCGAATTCGTGGCGGTGAGGACGAACGGCTACCAGACGGACATCGTTCTGGTAAACGGCACCGGCGTACTTTCCATCCTTGAAGGAAACGAGCGCATAGCGTATTCCAACCCGCTGGTTTTCGCCGCGGAAAACAAGCTGTACGCAATGGCCAGAATAGACGGCGTAAACTCGCTCGTACGCGTAGACATGTCCGACGGCACGCGGATAGAACGGCTTGAAACGCCGGAAGGGCTCGCCTGGCTGCGCTATTTATCCCAGGGCAACGGAATGCTTTACATGGGCTGGGACGACGACAAGCTGTACCGGTTGGTGGAAATCGAAGGCGATGCCATCCGGTGGCAGACCATGCCGATTTCCGGAGGCGTCCATTTTCCGGTGGCCACGAAGGACGGCATATTCCATCTGTCGAATCTATCCGACGGCAACGCGCCAAGCCGCTTCCCGATGGATCGCGGGCAACTGGGGTTCGCGGAGGCGAAGGTAAGCTGGGTTCCGGCGGGCGAGCTCGGGCCAAAAGCCTCCGTGTACGACCGGGACGGCCGAGAGGGAGAAAAAAATTATAACGAAGCGTTCTGGCTGCTTCCGCGATTCTGGCATCCCACACTGGAGGGCAATCTTTCCGAAGGCATCACCTCATACGGAATCAGCCTCTACATGCAGGATCCCATAGAAAGACTCGGCGCACAGGCGTCCGCCGGCTGGGATGCCGTCATCGGGCTTCCGACATGGAGCGCAAGCCTGGATATAAACGCCTGGGAAACCTCCATCCGCCTGTCAGCCTCCGAAAGCTTCAACAGGCAAAACGACCCGTACTGCTCCGGCTCCTCGCTTGAATACCGAAATACCCGCGCGGAGGCGGTCTTAAGGGGAACGAAGGAGTATTTTTCCGGCTCGTCATTCTCCTGGCTGCTCGGAACCGGTGCCTCTGCGAGTTCCGATATCACCGGAGAAGGCTTTGAATCCGCATACAGGCTTTGGGACATCGTCAACCTCAACGCAAACGGCGCACTGGGCTTCGCCAAGTTCAGGCGCAAGACCAATGATCCTTATTTTTCCAAAGGCTTCGGCCTGCAGCTGATTTCCAGGAATATTTACACGATCGTACCGTCGGCAGGCACCCCCTTCTCCACCGGACTGGAGCTTACCGGGTTTTTCAAGGCGACGCCGTTGGAGCTCAGCGTCTACGCCGCGTATACTCCGTTCGGCAGCATGGTGTACAGCCCCCAGGGGTATTCGATAAGCGGCGCGACCCAGTCCTTCGGCGGCACGGCATCCTATCCTTCGTTCGGGGGATTCAGCAGCGGAAAACCCGGAGACTGGTATTCCCAGGCCGAAGCCAAGTTACGAATTATTCACGCCCCGATACAGGGCGGCATGGGCATAGCCTATTTCAACAGGCTATGCCTGGAGGCAGGCGCGCGCGGCGCCATAGCCTCGCCGGGAACCTGGCATGCGGGTGCATCCACCCTGGACTTTCTCGCCACGGTCTACGGCAGATTGAGCCTGACATGGACGGGAGCCTACGGCATGGCGGCCCAGATTCATCCGCAATCGTGGGTTGAAATCTGGATAAATCCCGAAACCATGAAATATGGCCTTGATTTTTCGGTTATCTCCGGATACTGATAGGTTTTTTTAGGAAAGTACGGGAGGAAAAAAACATGAAAGTCGATTTTGAGCAGAGGGTACAGCGAGCGGCGGCGGCTATCCCCGCGAATTTCAGGCCAAAGACGGCGGTAGTGCTGGGCTCCGGCCTTTCGGGAATCGTGGACGGCCTTGGTTACAAGGAGATGGCGTTCGGAGATATTCCGGAATTCCCCAAACCAACGGTCCAGGGGCACAAAGGGGTATTGTGCCTCTCGGAGAAGACGGCCATCATGGCCGGGCGTTTCCACTACTATGAGGGATACCCGATGGATGACGTCGTCCTGCCCATTTTCGTGCTGAGGGCCATCGGCGTGGAGACGATCATACTTACGAACGCCGCCGGCGGAGTAAATAAAAAATACAAGCCGGGCGACCTGGTCTTGATAAGCGACCACATCAATTTCATGGGTACCAACCCGTTGATCGGCCCGAATCCGCTGGGCACGGACGGCCGCACCCTCGGAGAGCGATTCTTCGACATGGGCACGACGTATCCCAAGGAACTTCGCGACATCGCCCGTTCCTGCGCGTCGAGGCAGCTTCACGAAGGGGTCTACACCGCGTTCACCGGTCCCTCCTACGAAACCCCGGCCGAGATACGCATGGTCGCCGCGATGGGCGGAGATCTCGTAGGCATGTCCACGGTTCCCGAGGCGATAGCGGCACGGTATCTGGGCATGCGCATCCTGGGGATTTCCTGCGTCACGAACATGGCGGCGGGCATCACCGACGAGCACCTCGCGCACGCGGAGGTCGTTGCCGTGGGCAAGCGCGTCGAGGCCGAGCTCAAGCGGCTTATCCTGGACATCCTGGCGAAATTATAACAATATAACCATGAAGGCAAGCGAGCGATTTACCGACACGGCGCGATTCAAACTCAGGGACGCGATACAGGACGCGCAGGGGAACGAAGTGTTCGCCGCAGGCTCGCTGGATCAAAAAGGTCTCGTCGACACCATCAACGTCGCGGCCAGAGGCAAGAAGGACAGCGTTCTCGCGCTGTCCGGATTCCTCGAGCGCGGCGACGTTTTGATACACAACCATCCGTCGGGGCTGCTTACCCCCAGCGATGCGGACATGTCGATAGCCTCGCGTTCCGGTGCCAACGGCGTAGGCTCGTATATCGTGGACAATCTCGTGGAGGAAGTCTACGTCGTGGCGGAACCCATACGCACGCGGCCTCTCATCGCGATAGACGAAAATCAGCTCGCGGGGCTGCTGGAAAACGGGGGCAAGCTCGCCGCGCGGCTCCACGGCTACGAGGCCAGGCCCTGCCAGCTTGAACTGGTGCGCGCCGTGGCTCAGGCCATGAACGAGGGCAGCATACTGGCGGCCGAGGCCGGTACGGGCGTGGGAAAATCCTTCGCGTACCTGATACCGGCCTTTGCCTGGGCCGCCCGGAACCAGGAGCGCATCGTCATATCGACTGCGACCATAAACCTGCAAAAACAGCTCATGGACAAGGACATTCCGCTCGTCGCGTCCGTATTCAAGAAAAAACTCAAGGCCGTGCTCATCAAGGGAAGGGGCAACTACCTGTGCAGGGAGCGCCTCATGGAAGCGCTCGACGAGGAGGGCCTCTTCGCCGACGACGACCATCCGCTCAAGCGCATAGGCGCCTGGGCGGATTCCACCCTTACGGGCGACAAGGCCGATCTATCCTTCTGGCCGGAGGACGGAGTATGGTCGCGGGTTTGTTCGGAGGCCGACAACTGCCTGGGGCTTCGCTGCAACTTCCGGGAATCCTGCTTCGTGCTCAAGATGAAAAAAGATTCCGCCGACGCGGATATCCTGGTGGCCAACCATCACATATTGTTCAGCGACCTCGCCGCGCGCATGGCCGGCGCCGGCTACGAGGAGACGGTCGTATTGCCCCCGTTCAGCATCGTCATCTTCGACGAGGCGCACGCGATAGAATCGAGCGCCACGAGTTTCTTTTCGGCCGAGCTCGTGAAGTTTACGGTTTTCAAGCAGCTCTCCAGGCTGTACCGCGAAAAGCGAAACCGCAAATTCGGGCTTATCACCAAACTGCAGAATATTCAGGGAATCCCCCACGAGCTGTTCAAGCAGCTGCCCGACGCCGTGGACGCCTGCCGCGCGACGGCCGACTACCTGGACGACAGGGCCATGTCGCTGATGGCGGACGCCATGAACAAAAGAATAACCGTAAAGACCGGCGAGCTGGAGGAATTCGTCCTCACGCCGATGGGGGCGCTCGAGCGCGCGCTGCTCGCCCTCGCCGACATCCTCAAGCAGGTGCTCGAGGAGATTCCCGAGGAGAAGCAGAAGGAGCAATCGGTCTACGAGGCGGTTCTCGCCCAGAGGCGCCTCATCGAGCTGGCGGCCGTATGCTCCCGCTTCCGCGCCTTCGAGGACGAAAGCGACTGCGTGTTCTGGCTCGAGCGCAACCGCACTAACAAGGATGAATATTTCGTAACATTCAGGATAACGCCCCTGGACATCGCCGCGATGATGAACAACGCGGTATTCGAGCCTTACCGTACCACCGTCTGCGTCTCGGCCACGCTTTCCGTGGGGGACTCCTTCGAGTTCTGGAAGCGGCGGACCGGCCTCCGCTACAGCGACGACAGGGCCCGCTGCGTCGTCTTTCCCTCCCCATTCCCTTTCGAGCGGACCGCGCTGCTCGGTGCGGCCCAGGACGCGCCGTTCCCCGACTCCCCCCTGTGGCAAGACTATGTAAACAATGCCGTAGGCGATCTGATAGAAGCCTCGGGCGGACACGCCCTCGTGCTGTTCACCTCGTACCAAAGCCTGCGGCTCTGCTGGGAAGCGGTAAGGCCGCGCCTCGACGCGTTGGGCATCAGCGCATTCAGGCAAGGGGACGACGAACGGTCGCGGCTCCTGGAAAACTTCAAGAACAACCTGAGCAGCGTCCTGTTCGCGACCGATTCCTTCTGGGAAGGCATCGACGCGCCCGGCGACACGCTGCAGCTCGTCATAATTACGAAACTGCCGTTTCGCGTACCCACGGACCCCGTGCAGATGGCCAGGTCCGAGGCCATAGAGCGGCGGGGCGGAAACTCGTTCATGGAGCTTTCGCTGCCCGAGGCCGTAATACGCTTCAAGCAGGGCTTCGGCAGGCTAATCAGGCACTCCGACGACACGGGCGCGGTGGTCGTCCTCGACGCGAGGATACTCAAGAAACAATACGGCAAGCTATTCCTCTCATCGCTCCCCAAGACCAACACCGCCTTTGCCGACATAGCGGGCCTCAGCGCGAGCGTGCGCTCCTTTTTGGAAAACTCGAGAAAGGCAAAAAAATGACGATCTGGGGTGACGCCGATTCGCTTCCCGTTCGCGTGCGCGAACTCTGCGCACGAAGGAGCGGCATCGGCGCCCATGAGGTCCGCGTCATATTCGTTTCCGCAAGGAAAATTCCCCTGCCTCCGGGGAGCCTCGTTTCCGCACGCGTCGTATCGGGCGAGTCCGCGGACGACCACATCATCGCGGCGGCCAAGCCGGCTGATATAATCATAACTCGGGACATCCCGCTCGCGAAGCGCGCGCTGGACGCCGGGCTCGTGGCATTGAACGACAGAGGCGCGATCTGGACTCAGGATACCGTTCGGGAACGGCTTTCGGTAAGGGACTTCATGGCATCGGCCCGTGACGCCGGGCTTGCGGAAATGTCGAAAGCCAATACTTTCGGAAAAAAGGAACAGAGTGCCTTCGCCAATGCCCTGGACAAGGCCTTGCTGATTTCAATCAGGATGTCGCGAGCCGCGAACGGGGAATCCTGAGACCGGCACCTCGGCTACGAACCGTATTTCGCCATCAGGTATTCATAGCGCTCGCGGAGAAGATTGCTTCTGAGCATCGTAGACGGCGTGTACCTGATGGGCGAGGAAAGAAGAGCCACGAGACGAGCCGACTCCTCAAGCTCCAGCTTATATGCGGGCTTGCCGTAATAGTACCGGCTTGCGGCGTCTATTCCGAACAGTCCCTTTCCCCACTCCGCCCAGGAAAGATAGAGTTCGAGGATACGCTCCTTGGATAATATCATTTCAAGCTCAAAAGTTACGATAACTTCAAGGTATTTGCGAAGGTAAGTCCTGTTCGGTACGAGGAACAACGTGCGCGCCAACTGCATCGTCAGCGTCGAGCCGCCATAGAGGATCTTGCCGTTGTTCTTGTTTATCTCCGCGGCCCGCTTTACGGCTTCGGGATCGATTCCCCAATGCGTCCAGAAATTCCCGTCCTCCACAGACACGAGCATCCTGCGCGCTATCTTGGGTACGGCGGCCAGTTTCACGGGATATGATTTTCTTACCTTGAAATGACTGTCGTATTTTCTGACGAGCGCCAGCACGGTTATGGGAGGATCGACGAACGAATAGCAGGAAACAAGGACCCCGGTGATTCCGATGTAGGCCAGATGAAGGAAAAAGAGCAGGAAAAGAACATGGCGAAATATTTTACCGGCCAATTTCCGCAAGCCGCGCGGGAGTTCCTTCCGGGAATCGATGCCGCAAGCCGCGGCTCTCAGGGCGGGTATCATGAGCGATTCTATTTCACTTGTCGCGAGCTTGTTCAATATCATGGATCTCCCGCCGCATATAGTACTACGAATCGCAGGCCCTGCACAATCGGCATACGGCCCGGGGGCGCGATGCATCCGGCGCCGCCGCCCAAGGGGTTAATAATATATTTCAATCTATAAAAGTTTCTTGACACCCGACACAGCAGGCATTAGTATTGGCGTACGCCGTACCCGAGGCGCCCATAAAATCGCAGCCGGCCTTTTCGCCGGCTGCCAGGAGGTTTTGCAGATGAAACGAACCACGCTCGCTGCGCTGCTTGCGATCGCGCTCATTGCCGCGCCACTGCTTTCGGCAACGCGGCTTCATGCGGAAGGCACCCCGATCAAAGGTCTTTCCCGCTTTAGACTGGACAACGGTCTTGAATTGTTCGTCCTGGAAAACCATACCGTGCCTCTTGCGCGAATACAGATTACGTTTCGTTGCGGCGCGATTACGCAGACCCCGGAAACCGCCGGCCTTTTTCACCTGTACGAGCACATGCTCTTCAAGGGAAACTCGAAATACAAGACGGAGACCGAGTTTGCCTCGGCCATGACCGAACTTGGCGTGGCCGAATGGAACGGGGGAACGAGCACCGAATACGTAGATTACTACTTTACCGTTCCCTCGAACAAAGTAAACGAAGGATTGGAATTCTGGTCGCATGCGGTACGCGAGCCTCTTTTCAGCGCGGAGGAGCTGCTTCTCGAAAAAGACGTCGTAGTCAACGAGATAAACGGCGGCATGGGCGATCCCGACCACATCTACCAGGCGGCGCTCACCAAAACGATGTTCTCCAAATACCCATGGCGACGCGATGTTGGCGGCTACGAAAAAACCATCCGCTCCGCCACGGCCGACATGCTCAAGACGCTGCAAGGCAATTATTACATTCCCAACAACGCCGCGATTTTCGTCGGAGGCGACGTTAAGCCGCAGGAAGTCTACAAGCTGGTAAACGACTGGTATGGAAACTGGAAAAAAGGCGCGGATCCGTGGGTAAAGCCGCTTCCCGCCCATGACACTCCGGCCGTATCGAAGCCGGCCTACCTGGTCATGCCCGACGAATCGCTGCCCCAAGGCATCGCATACCTTTTGCTCACGTACCGAGGTCCCGACGTGATAGCCACCCCCGCGCCAACGTACGCCGCGGACGTGTGGGGATTCCTGCTCGACAATCCGGACGGGCGATTCAAGAACGCCATCATGGAAAAGGTTCCCGGACTTTACAATAAGGACTACATCGGCGCGTCATATTATACGCAGCGCGACGGCGGCCAGATTTTCTTTTCCACCTATTTCTTTACGGACCCGGAACTGCCGATCGCCCAACGCGCGATCGTTCAATTCAAGGATGCCGTCGTGGGCGGGGAACTTACGGCGATGATCGAGGATGCCGCGTATTTCAGCGCGGAAGAATTCGACATGGTCAAGGTAAAGCTCGAGGACCAGCAGCTTATCGGCCTTGAGACCGCCGAGAAATTCATAGAGTCGCTTTCCTTCTGGTGGGCTTCAGCGTCCACCGATTATTATTTCAATTATATCGCCAATATGAAAAAGGTCGAACAAAAGGACATCGCCGGCTTCCTCCGGAAATACGTTATGGAAAACAAGGAAGTCATCGTCGTGCGGGTCAACCCCGCCGATTACGAAGCGGAAAAAACCTCGCTTGAAACCGCAGGGTTCATTACCGTTACACCCGAAAACGCATTTTGGTGGGAGGCACGCAAATGAGTTCGAATTTGATTTTTAAACGCGCGGCGTTGACGACGCTCGCTTTCCTGTCCCTGCTCTCGATAGTCTCCTGCGTAAGCGGGCCGCAAAAAACAGAGGGCAGCGCATTCCTGAAAGCCAACGCGGAAACCATCGAGACATTTACCCTCGATAACGGCATGCCCGTAATCGTGAAAAAAAATCCCGCCAACCAGATTTTCAACCTCAAGGTCGTTTTCAAAGGCGGCGTGTCCCTGATCACCCCGTCCGACGCGGGTATCGAGGCCCTGGCTCTGGCCATGCTCAATCGCGGGTCGCAGAAATATACCTATGACGATCTCCAGAACGTACAGTACGAAAAAAGCTCCAGCATCGCGTACAACACCAGTTACGATTACTCGACGTTCGACTTGAACACCCTGGACAAGTATTGGAACGAAATGTACCCGATATTCTCGGACCTGCTCCTGAACCCGACATTCCTCGCGGACCAGTTCGCCAAAGTGCAGAACGACATGAAGGTCGCCGCCCAGAAAAAACTGTCGGATCAATACGAGGTGGCCATCAGCAGGCTCCACGGCAGCATGTTCGCGGGACACTCCTACGCCGCGGAATTCGCGGGATCGCTCGAGTCGCTCGCTTCCATAACCTTGGATGAAGTTAAGAAATATTATTTCGACAACCTCGACGCGGACCGCATGTTCGTGGTTGCGGTGGGAAACTTCGACGAAAAAGCCCTGATCAAGGACTTGAACGCCTCCATAGGCAAAATAACAAAAAAGGGCGTGAAGATCCCAGCGATTGCCCGCTACGAAGCCAAGGCCGGGCTTCTCCTTGAAAACTTTCCCAAGGCCAAGGGCGTCAGCCATATCCGAGGCGACTATCCCATCGCCGACGTCGCAAGCCCCGATTTCGCGGTGCAGCAGCTTGCCAACGCCATGCTCGGCGAAATCCTTTTCAGCATAGTCAGAACCGATCACGGAGCCTGCTACTCAGTGTGGGCAAATGCGCACGGCTTCAAGAACACGTACGGCTCGTTGGTGGTATACAAGACCGATCAGCCCAACGAGGCGAAGCTGTGGATCGACGAATCGATAGCCCTGCTCGCTTCCGGCATGACGATGAACACGAAAGCCGGAACCGCCGAAAAATACGCCCCCCTCACGCAGACCATCGATGCGTACAAGAACAAGTTCATCAATGGATTCTTCTCTTCCCAGCAGACGAACGCCCAAACGGGGGCGCAGATCGCCTCAGGCTTCATTTACTACGGCAACCCCAGGGAATACCTCAAATTCATCGACAAGATCCAGGCTATCACGCCCCAGGACATCGTTCGAGTCGTAAACAAATACATGGTCGACGGAACGTTTTCCTGGATAGTGATAGGCGACGAACCCAGCCTCGCCAAGGTGGAAAAAGCGCGTTTCCTCAAGTTTACCGGCAGCGTAAAGTAATACTGATATCAAGGCGGCCTCTCGCGGGGCCGCGGATAAAAAAAGACGCCCGGGAAAGACGGGCGTCTTTTTTTATCCGCAAAGCGGAAGCAGCCTGAACTGCGGCGCCGAACTCAGTCCACCCGCCTCACCTTGATGATGGACGGAATATGGCGGAGGTTGCGCTCCACGGTACGGGCGGACGCCGCCGTGGCGTATGACAGCGTAAAAGAACCCGCCAAGCCGTTTGCGCCCTCCTCCAGCTTGCCTTCGAGCAACTGGCCGCCGTGCTTTTTAACCGCGTTGTCTATCTCGGAAAAAAGATCGTAGGTACGATGGGCATGGACTTCGTATCTCCTGCGCAGATCCGGGGAAATCTCCCAGCTTACGTCCACGCGGCGCTGGGCGAATTCCGAGATGGACGCGAGGTTCGTGCAATTGGACTGGTGCACGATGATTCCCCTGCCCCGCGAGATGTAGCCCACGATCGAGTCGCCCACCGAAGGCTTGCAACAGGAGGCAAACCGCACGAGCAGGCCCTCGCCGCCCGCGATGGCCAAGCCGGCCTTAGTGGAATCGAGGACGCTCTCCTCGTGGGCGGCATGGAAATCGAGCGAGGCGACGGTTATTTTTTCTTCTACCGGGTGGGGTTTCCTGGGATCGGCCTCGTGCTTCCTGGCTACAACGTTGTTGTCGATGGCGAGCACATGCCCCTCTGCGACCAGCCATTGACGGATCCTGGACTTTGCCTTGCTGGTCTTGGCCGCCTGCAGCCAATTTACGTTGGGATGGGCGTTGGCGCCGGTAAGGATTTCCACGACCTGGGCGTTCTTGAGCTCGGAGGAAAGCGAGATAATCGATCCGTCCGCCTTTGCCGCGATGCAATGGTTGCCGACGTCGCTGTGGATGGCGTAGGCGAAATCAATGGCGCAGGCTCCGGCCGTAAGCTCTATGGCGTCCCCCGCGGGAGTAAAGACTATGATGGAGTCCTTGAGCAGTTCGCGTTTTATGTCCTCGAGGAATTCCGCGCCTGACTCGAGCATGGCGCTCCAGTCCTTGAGCTTGTTGATGAGCGGCAGATCCTGCGCGCGCACGATCTCGTTCGTGCTGCCTTTTTTGTAGAGCCAGTGCGAAGCCACGCCGAATTCCGCGACCTGGTGCATGTCGCCGGTTCGGATCTGTATCTCGAGGAACCTCCCGTCATGCGCCAACACCGTCGTATGCAGGCTCTGGTAGCCGTTGGGCTTGGGCATGGCGATATAGTCCTTGAACCTTCCGTCCAAGGGCTTCCAGAGGCGGTGCGCTATGCCCAGTACCGAATAGCAATCGGCAGGCGTCTCGCACAGGACGCGAATGCCGGAAAGATCGTAGAGCTCCTCCGCGGCCTTGGCGCGCTTCCGCATTTTCTTATAGATGGAATAAAAATGTTTGGCCCTGGCGGTTACGGTCAGCTTTATGCCCTCTTCTGCGGCGCCGTTCACGAGGGCGTCGCTCACCGTCCGCAGATAATCCTCGCGCTCCGCCTTCTTGCCCGACACGAGGGCCTTGATCTGGTCAAAAGCCTCTCGGTTAATTTCTTTTAATGACAGATCCTCCAGCTCGTCCTTGAGCCAGCTGATTCCCAGCCTGTCCGCGAGCGGCGCGAACACGTCGATGCACTCGGTGGAGATGCGCTTGCGGTCCAGCTCCGGCAGCCACTTGATCGTGCGCATGTTGTCCAGCTTGTCCGCAAGCTTGACGATTATTACGCGTACGTCCTTTGCCATGGCGAAGAGCATCTTGCGTATGGTTTCCGCCGCCTGCAGCGTCTTGTTCTTGGCCTTGAGAGCTGCTATCTTGTGCAGTTCCTCGACGAGCTCCGCCGCCCGCCCGCCGAATTCCTTTTCTATCTCCGCTCGCGTGCTCCTGCCGTCCTCGATGGCGTGGTGAAGGAGTCCCGTGATGATCGCATCCGCATCCATGCCCATTCCGGCCAATATCGCGCTGACGCGTTCAGGGTGCATGACGGCGGGCTCGCCCGAGGCGCGCAGCTCCCCTTCATGCAGCTGTCGGGCACGCTCCCGAGCGGCCAGTATCCTTTCGCGATCCGGGTCGGAAAACCCGCCAAGGTAGTCATCCAGGTTCTCGTCGTGTTTCATCGTTTTTCCCCCGCCACGACCCTATCCTGGCCGGCAAGATCTCGAAGCACTTCCACCCCGCGGAATCCCGCGTCGCGAAAAAAATCGGCTACCGCCCTTCCCTGCTCGTCCCCGATTTCCGCGAGCAGCCAGCCGCCGGGGGCGAGGAGCGCGAAAGCCTCGCGGGAGAGCTGTCGATACAGGTCCATGCCGTCCTTGCCGCCATCCAGGGCCAGCCTCGGCTCGCAGCTTCCCCGCGAGAAAATCTCGTCAGTCAGCGAGGAGCTTACGTAGGGAGGATTGGCTGTTATCATAGTATAACTTCCCGAGGCGGCGGAAAGAACGTCGCCCCGGCTTATGGATACCGGGGACACGCAAAGCGCGGAAGCGTTTTTTTCGCATACGGCCAAGGCGTCCGCGGAAAAGTCCGACAGCTCCATGCGCAGGTCGGGCCGCTCGCAGGCCAGGGTCAATCCGATGCAGCCCGAACCGGCAAAAGCGTCGTGGCAACGGATGGTCAGGTTGGCGCGCGAGGGAGGCAAGCGCTCAAGGGCGGCCTCGACGAGAAGCTCGGTTTCCGGCCGGGGAACGAGAACACGCGCGTCAACGAAAAACGCGCGACCGTAAAACTCCTTATGACCTACGATATACGCGACGGACTCGCCTTTATTGCGCCTTTCCAGAAGCTTTACAAACTGGTCATAAAGGGAATTTTCCAGTTCCTCCGGAAGCCTGGAAAGCAGGCGGGCCCGGGTACATCCGGCGGCATATGCCAAAAGAAGCGAGGCATCAAGATTTGGAGAACCGGAATGTCCGCTCGCAAGAACGGCAGCGCCATCGGCGAGCGCCTCCCGAATTTTCATGATACGGCTGCCCCTTTCGGCAAATTCCCTGCCCGAAATACGGTGAAGGCTCACATCTCATGCGACGCCTCCCGAATTTTCATGATGGCTATCGGCTCTATGCCTCAGGCCTCCGCTTTCATGGCGTCGTCGCTGGCCCACAAGGCAAGCGCCTGCAGCATCTCGTCCATGTCGCCCTGCATGAAGAGCTCGAGCTTGTACAGCGTCAGCTCGATGCGGTGGTCGCTTACGCGGTTCTGCGGAAAATTATAGGTGCGTATCCGTTCCGATCGGTCGCCCGAGCCGATTTGGCTTCGGCGGCTCTCAGAGCGCTCGGCGTTTTTCTTGGCTTCTTCGGCCTCATACAGGCGGGCCCGCAGCACGCGCATGGCTTTCGCCTTGTTCTTTATCTGGCTTTTTTCATCTTGGCAGATTACCACGATGCCGGTCGCCAAATGCGTAAGCCGCACGGCCGAGTCGGTGGTATTGACGCATTGGCCGCCCGGGCCGCCGGCGCGCATGACGTCGATGCGGATATCCTCTGGCCGTATCACGATCTCGGTTTCCTCGGCCTCTGGCAAAACGGCCACGGTTACCGCGCTCGTGTGAATTCGTCCCGAGCCCTCGGTCGTGGGCACGCGCTGCACGCGGTGAACGCCGGATTCCCAACGGAGCGCCCCGAAGACGCCATCGCCGGAGAGTGAAAATATTATCTCTTTAAAGCCGCCCAAGCCCGTCTCGCTCGCGCTCATCACTTCCATTTTCCAGTTGCGCCGATCCGCGAGCTTGCAGTACATCCTGTACAGGTCCGCGACGAACAGGGCCGCCTCGTCTCCCCCGGTACCCGCGCGGATTTCCATGATGGTATTCTTGTCGTCAAGGGGATCATGGGGAACGAGCAACAGGCGAATCCGCGCCTCGAGCGCCTGCATGGATTCCTCGAGGCCGCGAAGCTCCTCTCGGGCCATTTCGCGCAGCTCGGAATCGGTCTCGTCGCGGAACATTGCGGTTGCGCCGGCGATCTGCGAGACGAGGTTTTTGTATTCGTCATACGCCCCGACGATTTTTTCGAGATTGGCCCGCTCGCGCATCACGTCCTTGTAGCGGGCGGGATCCTTGGCGAGAGAGCCGTCCGATACCAGATCGTCGAGTTCGATGAAGCGCGCCTTGGCTGCTTCCAGTTTGTCGATCACGGAACCATCATTTCCTTGAAATACGGACAAGTATAAATGACGATTTCCATCTCTGCCGTGCTGGATGGATTGATATCGTCGGCGTTGCTGCCGATCCTGCGTTTGATGCCGCAGGTCTTGTCATTGCCGCAGAGCGGGCACGCGCCGTTCCCGCGAGGGTTTATTTCTAGCTTCATGGTAACAAAGTACCAAAAACAGGCGTCCTGCACAAGGGTCGGGTGTCAGGCCCCTTTGGAGTTGTTTGCGGGGTCTGTCCCTCGGCGGTGCCTGTCGCCCCGGCGCGATTCATTTACTGCTTGGTCATCGGTGAAGAACCGACCCACCAATTCGCGGCGAGCGTCGGTTTTGGGTCACCGGGATTCGTTTTGCCGAAATAGCACAGATTACCTACGACATGCCACCAATAATGCGTATTGTCCGGCGTTCTGAACATCTCCTCCGCCAGAAAAACCTCTTCGACATCATCGGTATACCCTTCATTATACACATTCATGCTTGCGGCGGTTTCGGAAAAATCGAAATCATATTGCCGGAAGGTGTAGGTTGCGGTATAGCGGTAATAGCCGGAACCATATCCGTAGGTCCATGAGCCCAGGAGTTCGTCGGGAAGCGGGGTCTTGAACAGGGAGGGGCAGGAGGTTGAAAGAGCGGCAAGAATGACCAAGGCAACGCGGAAAACGATTCTTTTCATATCATTTCTCCTTTGAACCCAAAGTGAATCGATAGAATTTGTTCGTTCAGCAGCACCGATTACGTAAATTTGCTCCTAATACTTGGATTTGTCAAGAAGCCGACTCAGGAGGAAGAGCATCTTCAGAGGGTTTTCCACCCTTTTTCCGCTGGCGCACGGCCTCGCTCAAAATATATTCGATCTGGCCGTTCACCGAGCGGAAGTCATCCTCCGCCCAGGCGGACAGCTCCCGCCAAAGGCTTGGCGAGAGCCTGAGGAGCAGCTGCTTTTTATCCTTGTCGGTCTTGTCCGCCATGCGCACCCCTCATTCCGTATCCTTTAAATTCAATTCGCCGAGCGAATTGAATTTTCCGCCTCAGTAGATGGAGCCGGCGTTTACGATCGGTTGCGTGTCCCGATTCCCGCAGAGCACCACCAGCAGATTGCTGACCATGGCAGCTTTTCGCTCTTCGTCAAGCTCGACGATGTTATTCTCGCTGAGCTTGGCAAGCGCCATTTCTACCATGCCCACGGCACCTTCCACAATCATGGAGCGCGCTGCGATGACGGCGCTGGCCTGCTGGCGCTGCAGCATTACGGCGGCGATTTCAGGGGCATACGACAAATGGGTGATGCGCGCCTCCAGTATCTCGATGCCGGCGATTACGGCCTTGCCCTGAATCTCGTCCTTGAGCTTGGCGGCCACTTCCGTGCTGCTTCCCCGCAAAGATTTTTCCTGCTCCTCGTTCGTGGAATCGTACGGATACAGGCGCACGATATTGCGGAGCGCGGAGTCGCATTGTATGGACAGATACTCCGCGTAATTGTCCACGTTGAATACGGCCTTGGCCGTGTTTACTACTTTCCAGATTACCACGATGCCGATGATGATCGGATTTCCAAGAGCGTCATTTATCTTCTGTTTGTCGTTATTCAAGGTCATGGCCTTGAGCGATATGGTCTTTTTTGCCTGGGTGACCGTCAAGCTGGCGGACATCTGGGCAGTTACCGGCTTTTCGGCGCTTACGGTACCCGGTAAATCCCTCGTGCCTACCGGGCAAACCGCCGAGACGAACGGGTTGACGAAATAAAAGCCCGCGCGCTTCAAGCTACCGTAATATTTTCCGAATAAGGTTAAAACAAGGGCTTCGTTGGGCTTGAGAATCTTGAGCCCGGCAAAAATTAGCGGACCAACGACGCTCGCGTACAGCAGGCTTGCTACCATACCCAAAACGATCCATATCGTGGCGGACGATTCCTGCAAGCGCACGATGCACAACACGAACAATACTACGGAACCCATCATTACGAGCAGATTGACCAGCAGCACAAGCATGCCGTTTGACTGAGGCGCGCTTCGTTCATCTTGCTCCAACGGGGCAGATAGGAGATTTTGCTTTGTAGCCATAGAATACCTTCCTTTCAAAAAAATGATATCATATTGATATCATTATGATAATACTGCTAGATTGATTAGTTGTCAACAGAAACCGTATCCGCGCGTCAGCGGCTGCAGCGAAAAGCCCACAGCCGGTACAGTAAGCTCAGGGGCGGCATGCAATGACGCGCTTAGTTATTAGTGCGCCGGCGAGGACTTGCAGCGAAAGACGCGGCCTTGCGACGTTGCGCGTCAGCGCAAAAGCCGCAAGGAGACGCCCAATAAAAAAACCAGCCTTGCCCTACGGGAAGTTTTGTTCTATTATTGCGGCATTATGCTAGACGTACGATTCATCAAGGACAATTTGGACGCGGTACGCAAAAACGTAGCCGCACGCAACATGCAGGCCGACCCCGAAGCCGTGGTACGCCTCCATGACCAACGCAATGCCGCCGTGCAGGCGCTCGAGGAAAAACGACGCCGCCGCAACGAAGTGGCATCCCTCATGAAAGGCAAGCTGGACGAAAGTTCCCGCGGCCCGCTCATCGAGGAAGGCAAGCGCCTCAAGGAAGAAATCGCCGCGCTCGAGTCCAGCTCCGAAACCATAGAGAAGCAGCTTGATGTCGAGGTTCGCCGCATACCCAACATGGCCCACCCCGACGCGCCCATCGGCAAGGAAGACAAGGACAACACCGAGGTAAAGCGGATAGGCGAACCCACCAAGTTCGACTTCGAGCCCAAGGACCACGTGCAACTCGGCGCGGACCTGGACATCATCGACTTCGACGCGGGCACCAAGGTATCGGGAACAAAATTTTATTACCTCAAGAACGAAGGCGTATTCCTGGAATTGGGCCTCGTGCGCTACGCCCTGGACATCCTCGTAAAAAAAGGCTTTACGCCGTACATCACGCCCGACGTGGCCAAGACCGAAATCCTGGAAGGCATCGGCTTCAACCCCCGCGGAGCGGAGTCCAACGTGTACGCGGTGGAAGGCGAAGGCGCCTGCCTCGTGGGCACCGCCGAGATAACCCTGGGCGGCTATTATTCCGACACACTTTTTTCCAAAGACCAACTCCCCTTGAAGATGGCGGGGCTGTCGCACTGTTTCCGCCGCGAAGCGGGCGCATCCGGCCAGTTCTCCAAAGGCCTGTACCGCGTGCACCAGTTTACCAAACTGGAAATGTTCGTGTGCTGCCTGCCCGAGGATTCCGGCCGCATCCACGAAGAGCTGCGCCTCGTGGAGGAAGAAATCTTTACCGGCCTGGGAATTCCCTTCCGCGTGGTGGACACCTGCACCGGCGACTTAGGCGCGCCGGCCTACCGCAAGTGGGACCTGGAAGCCTGGATGCCCGGCCGCAACGGCGGCGAATGGGGCGAGGTAACCAGCACGTCCAACTGCACCGACTACCAGTCGCGCCGCCTCAACACCAAGTACAAGGACGAGGAAGGCAAGAACAAGTACGTGCACATGCTCAACGGCACGGCCATAGCCATAAGCCGCGGCATCATCGCCGTGCTGGAAAACTGCCAGCAAGCCGACGGCAGCGTAAAGCTGCCCAAGGCGCTCGTGCCGTATTGCGGGTTCGAGGTTATTAAGAAAAAGTAAGGGCGCGACGGCCTCTCGGCCGTCGGGCTTTTCGCGAGTAGTCCTCGCGCAGACGCGCTGCGGGCTACTCGCTTCAATCCCTCGCGCATGATATCGCCACGAAACTCGCGTCGCAACTAGTGTACGCTCAATGTTTCGCGGAGTTGTCGGCGTTTCCGGATGCGCCGTATTTTGAAAATTTAACTTGACAACCCCCTCTTCCAGCGTGAAATTAGATTTATAGGCTTCTTGTCGCTGGACAGGAGGAAACAATGCGTAAGCAAAGCTGCAGGAATATAAGGCCGCTGGTCATGCTCGCCATTCTCTTTGCCGCGAGCCTGGCAGGGATGGCGGTACAGGCGCAGGAAAACAATGCAATACTTTCATCGCCTGACTTGGACGACTCACTTTTATCCGGGCTGATCGGTCGGATCGTTATCGCGAGGACGAGCGGCGGCGGGGAGTTCCGGGGATCCCTATTCGCGGTGCTCCCCGACAGGATCGAGCTCCTGGACGGCGAAGGGCGCATCATTGCCGTCGCGAGGGCGCTGCTCGCCTCCATCGAGACGATAGATACCTCCCGCGATCCTGCCGAATATTTCCAAGATTCCGCCGCAAACCGCCTCGTTATAATGCCTACGGGATTCGGCATGGAAACAGGGGAATTCCATGTAGCCGCCCAGGAAATCGTCATTATTACGGCGAGTTACGGAATCTCCCCGCGATTCTCCGTGTGGGGCGGCGTATCGATTCCGGGGGCCGTCGTCAATCTGCGGTATTCTACCCCATTCGGCCAAAAGAGCGCCCTCTCGCTCGGCACCTTTGCCGGCTTGGTTTGGTTCGATTGGCCCGGAGCCGTCCTCCCCTACGCCATCGTATCTTTCGGGCATCCCAACCGCAATCTGACGCTGGGCACCGGAGTTCCCTTTGTATGGACCCAGGACCGCGCAATACGCCCCGTCGGTATCCTGGGCGCGATCGGCGTCAAGATCATCGTATCCGCCTCGGCATCTGTCGTTACCGAGAATTGGATTATGGCCTACAGCGACGGCTGGACTTGGAACTCGTTGGACATGTACCTGTTCCCATCGGCAGTATTCCGCATCGCCGGCGCCCGCCTGTCCTGGGACATCGGAGCGCTCGTACCTCTCTGGCTGGGCTATCGAGACGGCAGTCTGATGCTTGAGGGAATGTTCGGGGGCACGGTAATCCCTATTCCCATTCTTTCCATTACCTACCGGATCGACTAAAAGCCGAGCCGATCGGCGTTTCCAGAATCTTTGTTTTTTGTTCCTTCTGGTTAAATACGGTCAGCTTGTAATCCCCTGCACTGCAAACAGTGAAAGTTCTTTCAGCTCCATACAAGCATAGGGGCACCTCTAAAAACCCCTTTGGTTTCTAGAGGTGCCTCGCAGATTCCTTTCAGGAATCTGGTTTTTAAAGGTAGACTTCTAAAAACTGAAGTTTTAGAGGTCTCCATAAGCGTTACCGGGGCAAAACGATTCTTTAAATTCAAGGATAAAATCTGGGAATTGAGGCCGTACATAAATTCCGCCACATTGTAGGGAGCTTCAGCATGCTCGAAATACTCCGGTAGCCTGCGGTGATCAAGACCCGGAGCTTGTTCAACAATAAATCGGCAGATCCCCCGCAGCACTTTTTCATCTTCTCTATATTTTTCTTTTATAACCCTCTTTTCCTAACACCTTGTTCTCCGTGTCTCCGTGCCTAATTACCCGATTAAGCCCGATTTTAACCCAATATTCAAGTATACCCGGAAATTAGTCATTGCTAAGAGCCCACTCCTGTTGTAATCTGAATCTTCCATATTTACTATCAAACTATTATAAGAAAAGGGCATACTATGAAAAAAGCAGGTTTTACAGCTTATCTGGTTCTGTTTGGGTTATTGGTTATGAGTTGCCCAAATCCATTGGTTTTATCCACAAATGCCGATCTTGCATCCCTGACGCTGGATAGCAGAAGCTTGACGCCTGCGTTCGCGGCCACGACTACCGACTATACCGTTGCCGTAGATTACGCGGTCACAACGGTCACCGTAACGGCAAACAAAGCGGATAAAGCCGCTTCGCTTACTATCAGCCCAATTCAGCCAACTACCTTAAAAGAAGGTGCGAATATCATTACCATTACAGTAACGGCCCAGAATGGTACAATAAAAACATATACGGTAACGATTACCCGGGCTTCTCCTGTAGCAGCCCCATCATTTACGGTGGATTTTGACAGCCAAAGCGCAACGGTCGCTGCGGACCCAGCCAGCTTAACGGTAACAGCCCCGGACACTACCACAATGACGCTCCCTACCCCGCCCACAAAAGACGGATATGCTTTTGGCGGCTGGTACACGGAATCCAATGGCGGAGGAACAGAGTTTACCGAAACCACCACAGTAACGACCAGTTTGACTGTTTATGCAAAGTGGTATGCGGCTACCGATGGGCTGTCGTATTACCTTAACGAAACCGGATATGAAGTCTACTCCAGATCTGCTAAAACCGGCACTGTTATTATTCCCGAATACTGGTTAGGAAAAAAAGTCACAGCTATCTCTGTACAAGCGTTCTATAATTGCACAGGTTTGACGAGCATAACTATACCCAGTGGAGTCACGTCTATCGGACGTAGTGCGTTCAGCGGTTGTACAAGCTTGACAAGCTTGACGCTACCCAGTGGAGTTACGTCTATCGGAGACGGTGCATTCGCTGCTTGTAGCGGCTTGACGAGCTTGACTATACCTAGTGGAGTCACATCTATCGGAGCTTCGGCGTTCTATAATTGTACAGCCTTGACGAGCTTGATAATTCCTAATGGAGTCACATCTATCAGTTATAACACATTTACAAATTGTACAGGCTTAACGAGCTTGACTATCCCCAGTGGAGTCACGTCTATCGGTTTTTCGGCGTTCGATAATTGTACAGGCTTGACGAGTTTGACTCTACCCAGTGGAGTCACATCTATCGGGAATTCGGCGTTCGATAATTGTACAAGCTTGACGAGCTTGATTATTCCTAATGGAGTCACGTCTATCGGGAATATGGCGTTCTATGGCTGTAAAAGCTTAACGAGCTTGACTATCCCCAGCGGAGTTACGTCTATCGAATTTAGCGTCTTCAGTGGTTGCAGCGGCTTAACGAGCTTGACTTTGCCCAGTGGAGTCACGTCTATAGGAAGTAGGGCATTCCAGGGTTGCATAGGCTTAAAAAGCTTGATTATTCCCATAGGAGTTACGTCTATTAGAGGTAGCGCATTCGAGGATTGTAGCGGCTTGACGAGCTTGACTATCCCCAGCGGAGTTACAACCATCGAAGCTCACGTCTTTAATGGTTGTAGCAGCTTGACGAGCTTGACTATCCCCAGCGGAGTTACGTCTATCGAAGGTAGCGTCTTCGATGGTTGTAGCGGCTTGACGAGCTTGACTCTACCCAGTGGAGTCACCTCTATCGGAATCGCTGCATTCAATAATTGTGAAAGTTTGACAAGCTTGACTATCCCAAGTGGCGTTACGTCTATCGGAAGTTGGGCATTCCAGGGTTGTAAAGGCTTGACGAGCTTGACCCTACCCAGTGGAGTCACCTCTATCGAAGATAACGTCTTCCAGAATTGT
>CAZAJF010000053.1:0-23193 GCA_964485395.1 uncultured Treponemataceae bacterium
GGGACCGATGTTGGACTTGAACATAAGGTTGAACTTACGGGTATCGGTAAGCTCGCCGCCGCACTCGGGGCATTCTTTCTTGGCGAGCTTCTGCTCGTCGATAAGGTCCGCGCGGAAACGCAGCTTGCATTTCTTGCAATCCACCAATGGATCGGTAAAATTCTCCACGTGGCCCGAGGCTTCCCACACTTTGGGATGCATGAGGATGGCCGCGTCCAATCCCACGATATTATCGTGAAGCTGGGTCATTTCCTTCCACCAGAATCGCTGGATGCGGTTCTTGAGCTCGATGCCCAACGGACCGTAGTCCCAAGCGCCGGACTGCCCGCCGTAAATCTCCGAAGACTGGAACACGAAACCGCGACGCTTGGACAGCGACGTGATCTTATCCATAGTTACCGGTCCGCCGTTTTCGTTCTGTGCCATGTAATACTCCTTGCCGCCTTCCCTGGTGAGGAAAGTGGCCTCGCCCTGTGGGCGCGCCCATTGGGCGTTTAGTGTCGCAAGCGGGGGTACGAGAACTAATTGAGGGTCACCAGAAACTTCAGTTTTTGGTGACCTTCCTTTAAAATACCTGATTCCTGGAGGGAATCAGCAAAGCGACTCCAATAACCAACGGGGTTATTGGAGTTGCTCTGTTGTCCCGGCCAGCCGCCGCGCAGGGGAAGTATATACGAAGGGTTTAGACGGGGGCAAGGGAAAAACTTTGCTTGACATGCGGAAGATCGGTAATTACAGTGAACACTGGTGTTTTTATAAGGATGCGACAATGAAAAACTACGCCGAGCGCGCTGCGCTGTACATTCCCGAAGACAGACTTCGCTCGATACTCGAAGGCCATGCGTTACCGGACAGGGCTTCAGGCTCGGTTTTATTCGCGGATATCTCAGGCTTTACGCCTTTGGCCGAATCGCTGGTGCAGATTCACGGGTTGTCCCGGGGCGCCGAAGAGTTATCGCAGCACCTCAACGCGATCTATGCCTGCCTTATCTCCGAGGTTGAGCGATTCTCCGGCAACGTCATAGGTTTTGCCGGAGACGCGATTACCTGCTGGTTCGACGCTCTGGAAGCCGGTAGCGCGGAAAACGCCGCGCTGCGGGCGGCACGGTGCGCCTGTTCGATGCAACAGGCGATGGCAAGAACCGTTTCTTCGGCGGAAGGTTCCGCCGACACCATTCCTCTTTCCATAAAAGTAGCAATGGCCAGCGGGCCGGTACGGCGCTTTGCCCTTGGCAATCCCGAAGTGCAGCTGGTAGACACACTCATCGGCACCACCATCTCGCGTATGTCTTCAGGCGAGCAGCTCGCCGAAAAAGGCGAAATAGTGGCAGACGATGCTTCATTGGCGCTCTTGGGTACCGCCGTCCAGACGGGTCAACGGCGCCGGGCGTACTCAGGCGATGGATTCACCGTGATCGACGCCATCGCGGACGGCGTGGAATTTCCTAAAATCGAGAAACTAAACGCGTCCGCCGATCCGTCTCGCCTGCGTCAATGGATTTTACCGGCCGTCAACGATCGGCTCGAGGCAGGGCTCGGCGAGTTTCTCACCGAACTTAGGCCGGCCGTAGCGGTTTTCCTGAGATTCGACGGCATGGATATCAAGGCCGCCGACTCGTGGTCCGTCCTGGACGCTTACGTACGCTCGGTACAGGCTATCGCGGCGCGCTACGAAGGAAATCTCCTGAGCCTCACTATCGGAGACAAAGGCAATTACCTTTTCGTATGCTTTGGCGCACCCACGGCGCACGAGGACGACGCCCGCAGGGCAGCGCGCGCAGCGCTCGAGCTCAGGGAACTATCCTCGGGAACCGCCCGAATCGGCATAGCCATGGGCACCATGCGGACGGGAAGCTACGGTGGCCCTACGCGGCATGCCTACAGCGCCTTAGGAGACGACGTAAATCTAGCGGCGCGGCTCATGCAGGAGGCCGAGCCCGGAGAGATACTCGTGAGCATGCGCGTAAGCAGGAGCCTCGGTTCTTCATTCTTGACGGGGGCGAAAAATCCAGTCCAGGTAAAAGGCAAAAAACAGGCTGTTTCCATCGCACGCCTCATGGAATTCAATCCTGAATCCTCCCGCTCGACATTCTTCCGCAGCCCCATGGTTGGCAGGGAAACCGAGCTTGCCCGGCTATTTGACTGGGCGTCGCCGATGAAACGGAACGGATTCGCGGGAACCGCGTGCGTCTACGGCGAAGCGGGACTCGGCAAAAGCAGGCTTCTTGGCGAATTCAGGGAACGACTCGAGGCGTCAGGGTTTTTATGGCTTGAATGTCAATGCGACCAGGTTTTACGACAATCCCTGAATCCTTTCAAGTACATGATGCGTCGCTATTTCGGGCAATCCGCGGACGTCCCGGCCGAGCAAAACCGCAGTCGCTTCGACGTTATTCTAAATGAACTTATAGCAACCCAGGCTGCTACCGACGGCGACGAGCTCGAGCGTCTCAGGTCGATCCTCGCCTTCCTCGTCGACCTTCGCTGGGAAGATTCGCTCTACGAGCGGCTGGATCCGAAACTGCGCTTCGAAAATACCGGGCAGGCGGTCAAGGCCCTGCTTCTTGCGGAGTGCAAGGTACGGCCGACGATGCTCGTCGTGGAGGACGCGCACTGGCTGGATGACGACTCCCGGAAGCTCCTGGCCACTGTTTCCAGGAACGTCGGCGCGCTGCCTTTCGGCATACTCCTGGCCGGCCGATTCAAGGACGACGGCGGCAGGCTCGGACTCAAGCTCGACGCCGATATCGTGCAGGAGGAAATAGACCTGCAGCCGCTGGGAACAAGCCACATGGCCGACTTCGCATCGCGGATCTTCGACAAACCTATAGACAAGGCGATGGCCAGCCTTATCGCCGAAAAGGCCGGCGGAAATCCGTTCTTCGCCGAACAGCTGCTCCTGGACTTGCGCGAGCGCGTGACGGCTTCCTTCGGCGACCTGCCATCGAGCCTCAACGCCATACTCGTCGCCCGCCTGGATCGGCTGACGGCCGGCGTCAAGGCCGTCGTGCAGACGGCCTCCGTGCTGGGGCGCGAATTCGAGGTACAGGTACTTTCCCGGATATTGCGGGAGGACGACAGCCTATCGGAAAAAATGCGGCAGGCGGAATCGGTAGCCGTGTGGTCGGCATTGAGCGAAATCCGCTACCTGTTCAAGCACGCGCTCCTCCGCGACGCGGCCTACGACATGCAGCTGCTCGCCCGCCGGCGCGATCTCCACGCGCTGGCCCTCGAATCCTTCGAGACGCTGTACGCCAAGACCCTCGGTTCGCACTATGCTGCGCTGGCATACCATGCGGAAGGCTCGGCCGACAAAGGCAGGCAAATAAAATATTACCGCCTCGCCGCGGACGCGGCCCAGGAAGGATTCAGGAACGGCGAGGCTCTCGACTATTACGGGCGCCTGCTTCCGCTGCTGGAGGCCGGCCTGGAAAAAGCGGAGGCATCCATGGAGTGCGGCCAGGTTTACAAGCATGTCGGCAAGCTGGAGTCGGCGGAGGAATGCTTCCGCTCGGCGCTGGGCACGGCTTCGGCGATCGAAGGATCCGACGGGGCAAAAAAGATGGTTCCCCAATGCCAGGAGGCGATAGGCCAAATCTACAGGGCGCGGGGAGAGCATGCTGTCGCGATGGAATTCCTTCAAGCCGCCGGGATGGGGTGGTCCGCATTGCAAGACAAACTCGCCGAGAGCCGAATCAAGGGCATCATCGGCCTGATACAGATACAGAAAGGCGAATTGACCGAGGCGCGGGAAAATTTGCAGGAGGGACTGCGCATCGCCGTCGAGCTAAAAGACAAGCGCAGGCACGCGATGTCGCTCTGCGACTTGGGTACCCTCTCCCAGGCCATGAACGATGTTCCCGCCTCGATCGCTTTTTTTACGGAAAGCCTCGAGCTTAACCGCGAACTTGGAGACATCATGAATACGGCTGGCCTGCTTAATAACCTGGGCAACATGGCGCTTCAGAAGGGCGAGCTTCTTAAAGCCCGGGACCTATACAAAGAAAGCCTTGGCTTAAGCAGGAAAATCGGGGACAAACGAACGATATGCATGTCGCTCGGCAGCAGCGGGTACGTAAGCGTCCAGCTCGGAGAGTATGGCGCGGCCAACGAAGAACTCGAGGAAGGTCTTGAGCAAAGCCGCGACCTTGGCGATAAGACCAACATTGCCTGGTGCCTTTTCAGTTTAGGCGATCTATCTTTCAACCAGGGGAATTACGTGGCCGCCCGCAGCTATTTCGCGGAATGCCTTGCGGCCAACCGTGGCGTCGACAGATACAACGAGGCCAGCGGCCTCATCTCCCTGGGTTTCGCGGATTATTGCCTGAGCGACTTCGCTACCGCGCGGGCCCATGCACTTGAAAGCCTTACAATCATCGCCACGCTTGAAAATCCTGAAGAAATGGCCAATTGCATTGGGCTTGTATCCATGATACTGGTAGGCGAAGGTAAAGAATCCAGGGGCGCTATCCTGATGGGAATCGTTTCCGGCCTACATGGTTCCGGCGGAACGCCGATGCAGGAAAAGCCGCAAGCTCTCTACGACAAAGCCCTCGCGGACGCGCAGGCAAAGCTGGGAGCGGAATCCTTCCTGCGTTTATTTTCGGAAGGGAAAGAAATGCAGCCGCCTAAAATCATGGAGTTTGCGCTGGGGAGCTAAATGGCGTAGAACCGAAAAGCCCAAGTCTTCGAGCGCGAGCGGAGAATTGGGCAGATCCCGAAAGTGCTTGACGCGAAGAAGTTTTTCCATGAGGGAATCACTTCTTCGCATCATGGCAGCAAGATTTTTATTTTACGGAATACTTGCTCAGCAATTTGTCATAGGTGCCATTGGCCTTGATCGCGGCGAGCCCCTCGTTAAAATCGGTCGCGTATTTCTGGTTTACGAAAGCGACGCGGTATTCGGTAGGGGGGAAAATCCTGAATTCCGTTACGGGGATCTTGGAATCGACTCCCGTGGCGGGGTCAAAAATAAAATACTTCAGGATGCGTGCCTCGCCGATCGCGAAATCCACCCTGCCCCCGAACAGCATCTTTATCTGCAGCGCCTGGTTTGACTCCTCGCTGTAATTCGCGTTTCCGGCCATTGCCGCTTCGAAATCGGTGCCAAGCACAACGGTCGCGCGCTGAAAGGCGACGACGCCCATTCCTTTCAAGTCCGATATCTTGGCAATCTTGAAATTTTTGCTTTTTAGGCCTAAGGCGATGTTATTGTAGGTAATATACACATCGGATAGGATTCGGCCCGTATTGTGAGACGGTAGCAAAGGCGCGCCTGCCTGTATGCTTCCGGCTTTGATGCTTTCTATTACCCTGGCGAGGGGGAAAATCTCCACTTTTACGGTATGCCCCTTGACCGCGAGCGCAGCTGCGATAATCTCGTATTCAAGACCCGATAGCTTGCCGGCAGAGTCTTGCATCACATAGGGAGGAACCGTCCGTAATCCAAGCGAAATCTCATCCGAGAACGCAGGGGCCGCGACAAGGCCAAGAATCAGGAACAAAAAAACCAACGCCGTTGTTTTTTTCATACAATACTCCTTAAACAGATTAGACGTACTTTTAAGACTAAGCCATACGGGGTGGAAAGTCCAATATTTGGGTCGACAAATCTTCGGCAAAATATGGCCAATCCGCGAAATTCTTCATGGTTGGACAAAGAATGTCAAATATGCTTAAATATAGTATGTTTTTCAAAACACCTTCAGTTTTTGAGAAAAACCGAATCTAGGCAAGCACTGGGGAGGGTTCCATGAACTATCTGAAACGCTACGGGCTCGGCGACTATTTCAACAACATCGTCAATTTGGTGCCTAAAATGCTGAAGTCCTGCCTACCGGTCGCCATCGCGCTTTTTCTGCCCGCAGGGTTCTTTTATTTCCTGGGCTTCCTGTCGTTCGGAACCAGTTTCGAGCTTATCGAGGAATTGACGTCCAACCCCGAGAACGTATGGCTTCCTATCCTGAGGATGCTCGGTGGATTCCTCTGGTTCGTGCCGGCGGGCCTGTTTACCGCCGCGGGGCATCATCTGCTTACAGCCATGGTCGGTAAAAAAGCGTTTTCGATAATCCATGGCGAGGAAGCCCCCGTCCAGCCGGTAAAATCCGCCTTCAAGACCGTTTTTTGGCCGCTTGTGCTGCAAGGCGTCATAGTCGGAGCACTGGTCGCGGCGTTCTGCGTCCTCGTCCTCGGAATTTTCATGGCGTTACTTTTTATTGTCATCGTTCCGAACTCGAGCGGGGACTCCGGCGCCTCCGGAACCTTCATCCTCACCATGGTCATGATACTGGGAGTCTACCTGCTCCTGATACCGGCGCTCTACTGGTTTTTCGTAAAGACGCTGGTTGCGCCCCAGGCCGTCGTCCGCGAAGGCTGCGGCCCTTTCCAGGGAATCAAGCGCAGCTTCCAGCTCGTCAAGGGAAATTTCTGGCGGACCTTGGGAATCTACCTGCTCATAAGCATGGTCATCAGCTTCGCCACTTCGATGCTGAGCGGACCGGTCGTCTTCATCATGATACTTCCCGGCTACATCGATTTCATCAAGACGATGTTCCAGGCCGGCGACGACTATTCGGCCACGCAGATATTCGGCATGTTCAAGAGCCTTGCCCCCGGCATGGGCATAGCGGTGTTCATCCAGTATGTATTCTATTACATCCTCTACCCGATTTTCGGCGCGCTCATGTACACCGACCTCACCCTCCGCAAGGGCGAGATCGCCGAAAACCTCCAAGACCAAGCGGTAGCCTCAGGCCAGGACGCCCCCGTCGCCGACCAAGGAGCAGCACTTGGACAACCCTAGATTCTGGGAACAAAAAGACAAGAATCCCATTGTCGCGGCGCTGCTCACCACGTCGCTGATCATGGCCGCCTACGGGTTCATAGGCTCGCTCGTGGCCAACATACTCGTCCTCGTCGACCTTCTCGCGGAAAAAGTCTCCGGCATCGGAGATTCCTTTTCGGGCGGCTACTTTCAAATGCTTACCCATACGTACGAGCGCTACAGATGGATGATACTCGCCGTTACCGTCGCGTCCCAGTTCCTCGTCTTTTTAGGGCTTACGGCCTTCGTGTTCAAAAAATGGCACGGGCTCCCGCTCAAGGAATACTTCAGGATAAGAAAAACTAACATATCGTCGGTTCTTCTCGCCCTGGGCGGTATCGCGTTCATTCTGCCCGTCGCCATTTCGCTGGGCGAGCTGTCGGGACGCGCGTTCCCGATCCTCAAGGAGCTCGAAGGGCCGGGCAACGCGCTTCTCAAGGCAGACACCCCGCTGTCGTGGGTGCTGATCCTGGGCGCGATCGGCATAACGCCGGCGATCTGCGAGGAATTCCTGTTTCGCGGCTACCTGCACCGAACGCTGTCGCGCCGCATAGCGCAACCGTTGGCCTACGTAATTTCCGGCGGATTCTTCGCCCTGATCCACCAAAATTACTTCGGCCTGGCCACGCTCATCCTCGTGGGCGTCTACCTCGGCTTCGTTTTTTCGCGTTTCGATTCCATCTGGCCCGGCGCAGCGGTCCACTGCGCCTACAATTCCCTCCTCGTGCTTATAGTCAACAAGGAAGAATACTTCACGTGGCTCTTCAACGACGACGGATTCGTTCGACTGCCCTTCGTGGCAGCCGGTCTCGCGGGAAGTGCGCTCATGGCAAGCCTCATTCTTGCGAGGACCAAGCTGAGCGCTCTGGCCACCGATACGGCGATCCAGGCAGCATGAACCTGGAACTCCTCGAAGGCGGCTTGGCGCAGATGGCCGTCGCGCTCGACGATGGGCAGATAGCCAAGATCTGCGCCTACGTGGCCGCCATAGAGAAATGGAACCCTGTGTACGGACTCGTGGGTGCCAACGGCGACGAGCTTATAATCAAGCACATACTGGACAGCCTGGCGCCGCTTCCGCTCATCGACGCCTGCGCGCGCGACTGCCTCCGAAGCCGCCTCGCGAGCGCCCCGGAAACCATGGACGAACCCGTTACGCTGGCCGACCTGGGCACGGGAGCCGGCCTGCCGGGTATTCCCCTGGCCATCGCGCGGGAACAGTTTTCGGTGCATCTCGTGGACCGCATGACGCGGCGCATACAGTTCCTCGCGTGCATGCAGGAGGAGCTTCCGCTTCCCAACGCCGAAATAATCGAGGAGCAGGTCGAGCACGCCAAAGGCTGTTATAATTTAATAACATTCAGGGCTTTCAGGCCTTTCGAGCGGAAGCTCTTCAAGCGCGTGTTCGCCCTCTGCGACCGCAACGGATTCGTCATCGCCTATAAAGGCAGGCACGACAAGGCGGAGGCGGAGCTGTCCGAGATAGCAGGCCTGTATTCCGAGGCCACCGTTCATCCGCTCAAGGTTCCCTACCTGGACGACGAGCGCTGCATCGTACTATTAAAGCCCATAGCCAGGTAAATACCGTGGCAAGGCATCGCCGGCAATAATAAAAGCCGGCGCCCGACCTTCAATGGTCATCGCGCCGGCTTGAGGGTTACGGTTGCCCGTTTCCCGAAAAATACGCTAGCCCTGCTTTTTCTCGATTTTGGCCCAGGTATCGCGCAGCGAAACCGAGCGGTTGAACACGAGGCTTCCGGGCTTGGAATCCGTATCGCACACGTAGTATCCCAGGCGCTCGAACTGGAACGAATCCCCCGGCTTCACGTCCGCAAGGTACGGTTCCCCCATCGCCCCCGAAAGTATCTGCTCGGATTCGGGATTGACGGTCTTGATCCAATCAACGCCCTCGGGCACGTCGCGCGGGCGCTCGGAAGTAAATAAATGTTCATACAGGCGCGCCTCGAGCTTCACGGCATGCGCGGCGCTCACCCAGTGGATGGTGCCTTTCACCTTTCGGTTGTCCGGGGCGTTTCCGCCTTTCGTGGCGGGATCGTAGGTGCAGTGAACGGCCGTAACCGCGCCGGAGGCATCCTTGTCGAAGCCGACGCAGGTGATTATGTAGCCGTAGCGAAGGCGCACCGAATTGCCGGGAAACAGGCGGAAGTATTTGGGTGGCGGCGTCTCCATGAAATCGTCGCTCTCGATGTACAGCTCGCCGGAGAACGGAAGCTTGCGCGTGGCTCCTTCGGGCTCCTCGGGATTGTTGATGGCGTCCAGATATTCCACGGTGCCCGCAGGCCAGTTGTCGATGATGAGCTTCAGCGGCTTGAGCGCCACCATGACGCGCATGGCGTTATTGTTGAGGCTCTCGCGCAGGCAGTGCTCCAGCACCTGGATGTCCACGAGGCTGTTGGTCTTGGAAAGCCCGATGCGCGAAAGGAAATCGCGTATCGCCGCTGGTGTGTAGCCGCGCCTGCGAAGACCGCTGATCGTGGGCATGCGCGGATCGTCCCAGCCGGACACCATGCCGTCCTGCACGAGCCGCAGGAGCCAGCGCTTGCTGAGTTCGGTGTGGCTTATGGCAAGGCGGGCAAACTCGATCTGGCGGCTCGGGTAGGCGCCGCACTCGCGGATGAACCACTCGTAGAGCGGCCGGTGGTTCTCGTACTCCAGCGAGCAGAGCGAGTGCGTTATTTTTTCTTTAGCGTCGGAAAGCGGGTGCTGGAAGTCGTACATGGGATAGATGCACCAGGAATCGCCCGAGCGGTAGTGCGGCATGCGCCTCAGGCGGTACATGACCGGGTCGCGCATGTTCAGGTTCGGGTGAGCCATGTCTATCTTGGCGCGCAGGGTCTTGGCGCCGTCGGGAAACTCGCCCGCCCGCATGCGCGCGAACAGGTCCAGGTTCTCTTCCACGGAGCGCTCGCGGTACGGGCTGTTCCGGCCGGGCGGCGTCATGGTTATGTTGTTTTTATCGGGTACGGCGGTTCCGCGGTACTGGCGCGTCTCCTCGTCGGAAAGGTCGTCCACGTAGGCGACGCCTTTTTTGATGAGGCCTACCGCGAGGTCGTAGAGGTATTCATAGTAGTCGGAGGCGTAGTATTCCCGCTCGGCCCAGTCGTAGCCCAGCCACTGTATGTCGCGCTTGATGGCGTTGACGTAGGCGATGTCTTCCTTCTCCGGGTTCGTGTCGTCGAAGCGTAGGTTGCATACGCCCCCGAATTCGGCCGCGATGTCGAAGTTGATGCAGATTGCCTTGGCGTGGCCGATATGCAGCCAGCCGTTGGGTTCGGGGGGAAAGCGCGTATGCACTTCCCCGCAGCGACCGGAGGCCAGGTCGGCCTTGATCGCTTCCCGGAGGAAGTCCGAGCCGGGCGCTCGTCCGTCGTCTTCGGGATTGATTTTTGTTTCATCCATTAAAGGGCTCCTTACCGCGCTTCAGGGGCGCGGCAGGATAACTATGCCTCAAGCGGATGCGATGGTCAAGCGGCGCTTCTTAAGCGGCGCTTCTTAAGCGGCGCTTCTTAAGCGGCGCTTCTTAAGCGGCGCTTAACAAGCCAGCCTCTACGCGAGAGCCTCGAGCAGCGAGACTATCTTTTGGAGCGGGGCGATATCATCCTCGTCGAACATTCCTATCTCGGTGGAATCGACGTCCAGCACGGCGACGACCCGGCCGTTTTTAAGGAGTGGAACGACGATCTCGCTCCGGGACCGCGAATCGCAGGCTATATGCCCGGGAAACGCGTGGACGTCCACCACGACCACGGGAGCCTTGTCCCTGGCCGATTTTAGGCAGACGCCCTTGCCCTTGAGAATCTGGCAGGCCACCGGTCCCTGGTAGGGTCCCACCTGCAGCTCGTCTTCGGCCGTGACGAAATAAAACCCCGTCCAGGAGTGGTGCTTGAGCTTCGCGTGGAGAACGGCCGCGACGGTGGCCATGCCCGCGATCAAGGTCGGTGATTTATCCTTTACGAGCCCCTCGAGCTGCGCGTACAGGCGCTCGTACAAACCCTTCCTTCGTTCTTCAACCATACGGCCCCCTACTCGGCTTTGCGCAGCGATTCTACGGCCCGGTCGATTCTCGGCAAGGCTTTATCCACGCCCAGCACCAAAATGCTCTCGAACAGCGGAGGACTCACCTTGGTACCGGTCACCGCCATGCGGAGCGGCATGAGCATGTCGCCGAGCTTCACGCCTTCAGCCTCGGCCTTTGCGCGGAACGCGGCCTCGATAGCCGCATGGTCGGCGACGCCTACGGTCGCGAGCAAATCCTTCGCGAGCTCGAGCAGCTGTGCCGTGCGCGCGGCGTCCAGCTTTTTGGGAAGCATGTCCGCTACCGGCGGAATTGCGGGTTCGGTAAAAAGGAAGCGCAGGGCTTCGGGCGCGTCGGTAATGAATTTCAGGCGCTCGCGCACGAGCGGCGCGGCTGCCTCGAGCAGCGCGGTCTGGGTGGCCAAGGGAGGATTCGCCACCAAGCCGGCATCGGCCAGGACGGGAACCATCATCTGCACCAAAGCCTCGAGGGACAATTGGCGGATATACTGGCCGTTGAACCAGTCGAGCTTTACGTAATCGAAAATGGCCGGAGCCTTGTTGAGGTGCTTGAGATCGAACAGGCGCACGAGATCGTCCAGTGAATATAAATCGCGGCCGTCCTCGTAGGAGCAGCCCAGCATCGCGATATAATTTATCAGCGCTTCCTTGAGGTAGCCTTTATTGCGGAACTCGTTGACGGCGGTTGCGCCGTGCCGCTTGGACAGTTTGTGGCCGTCGGCGCCGAGCACCATGGGCAGGTGGCACAGCTTGGGCGGCGTCCAGCCGAACGCGTCGTACATGATCATATGCATGGGCGCCGATGGAATCCACTCCTGCGCGCGCAGCACGTGCGTAATCTGCATGAGGTGGTCGTCTACGACGTTGGCCAAGTGATACGTGGGAAAACCGTCGCTTTTTATGAGGATCGGGTCGGGGTTGACGTCGGCGTTCTTCCACTCGATTTCCCCCAGGAGAAGGTCGGTGAATTTCGTCGATCCGTCCAGCGGAATCTTGAGGCGGATGACGTATTTCTCGCCCGAGTCTGCGCGACGCCGAGCCTCGGTGGGATCGATGTTTCGGCACTTGCGCCCATAGCCATAGCCGCCCTGGCCCTGTATCTCGTCGGCCTCTTCCTCGGCATCGGCGTGCGCGGCATCGGCGTGCGCGGCATCGGCGTGCGCGGCATCGGCGTGCGCAGCATCGGCGTGCGCGGCATCGGCGGCTTTTTTGGCGTCGGAGCAGAAGCAGTAATAGGCCTTGCCCATGTCCACCAGTTTTTGGGCATGTTCCTTATAGAGCCCGAAACGCTCCGACTGGATATACGGGCCTAAAGGACCGCCCACATCCGGACCTTCGTCCCAGTAGAAGCCGAGCCATTTGAAGGTATCGTACAGGTTCTGGATATAAACTTCCGAATAGCGCGTGCGATCGGTATCTTCCGAGCGCAGTATAAAGGTGCCGCCCATCGATTTCGCGAACAGGTAATTGAACAGGGCGGTTCGAACGCTGCCTATGTGCTGAAGGCCGGTCGGTGAAGGGGCATAGCGGACGCGAACACTCATGGTTACTCTCCCGGTCGAATCCTTGGAAGGAAACGTATAATTCGTCAGATAACGAAGTATAGCCGCGGATCCATTCCAGAATCAAGGAGGAAGCGCGATTCGGGCAGCCGGGTTAGAAAGAAAGCCCGGCCTGCAGCACGCGCACGAGGGAAACGAGGTAGAGGACTCCGGCCGACAGGGATGCGAACGCGATATCCGCGAAGAAATATTTCCAGAAAACTTTTTTTTGCGACATGAGCGCGAAAAGCACGATGAGAGCCTGCAACCCTACGGAGACGAGCACGGCTGCCGACGAAAAACTGGCGACCGAAAGCAGGAGCATGAGGTTCTCCTCGGTGAAGCCGCCCAGGGACCCCGTCACATAGAGGAAAAGCGAGAACAGGCTCAGCAGGAAAACGGCGGCGACTATCGCGCGTATGAGGCTTTGGGATCCAGACAGTACGTCCGATGACGCGTTCATGTTTCTTTTTTGGTCTTGGACCGGGGTTTTGCCGCAGCTCCGGACCATGAGCCCTTCGGGAACAGGATGGAAAAAACATCCTCTATGGTGTCGACGAATCTTAGCTCCAGGGCCTGTACCACTTCCGGCGGAATATCGTCGATGTCCTTCCTGTTGGGTTCCGGAAGTATGACTTTGGCCATCTTGTGGCGATGGGCAGCCAGTAACTTTTCTTTAACTCCACCGATGGCCAGAACCCTGCCCGTAAGGGTAATCTCGCCGGTCATGGCCCAACCGGGAGCGATGGCCTTGTCCAGTATGGAAGAGAGGATCGCGGACGCCAGCGTTATGCCCGCGGAAGGTCCGTCCTTGGGAATTGCGCCTTCGGGAACGTGGACGTGCAGCGTGCGACCGGAGAACGATTTCGCGGTAAGCCCGTATTTGGGCCCGTGCGCTCTGAGATACGTCAGCGCGGCACGGGCGCTCTCCTTCATCACGTCGCCCAAGTTACCGGTGAGGATGAGCTCGCCCTCGCCTTCGAAATTGGAGACTTCTACGGGAAGCACGGTTCCGCCGAGCTCCGTCCAGGCCAGGCCGCAGGCGATGCCCGGGCCGGGCTCCGAGAACACGAGGCCGCCCTCGTGCTTGCGTTTGCCTAAAAGCTTGGCTACCGTGTTTTCGTGTATGATCCGCTTGTACGAGCCCACGGAGTCGCTTTCGGCGCTGACCCCGGATTCCACGGCTGCCTCCGCCGTCTTTCGGATCATCCGTGCGATTTCCCGCTCAAGCGAGCGCACGCCCGATTCCATCGTGTAATGGCGGATGACTTCCAGCACGGCGTCGTCGCGAATCTTTACGCCCGAGGTTCCCAGGCCGTTTTCTTCCAGTTGCTTGGGAATAATGAAATTCTTGGCTATCGAGAGCTTTTCGTATTCGCTGTAACCGGGAATCTCGAGGATTTCCATGCGGTCGAGCAACGGGTACGGAATGCCGTGTAGGCTGTTGGCCGTAGTAACGAATACGACGCCGGACAGGTCGTACGGCAACTCCAGGTAATGGTCCGAAAAGCTAGAGTTCTGTTCTGGATCCAGCACTTCCAGCAAGGCGCTCGCGGGATCACCCCTGAAATCGCTGGACATCTTGTCTATCTCGTCGAGCAGGAACACGGGATTCGAGGATCCCGCCTTGCGCATGCATTGGAGAATCTTTCCGGGCAGCGCGCCTACGTACGTCTTGCGATGGCCGCGTATTTCGGCCTCGTCGCGGACGCCGCCCAGGCTCATGCGCACGAAATCCCTGCCCAGCGCCCTCGCGATGGAACGGCCCAGGCTCGTCTTACCGGTGCCCGGCGGTCCCACGAGGCAGAGGATGGGGCCTTTCAGCGACGGATTGAGTTTTCTTACCGCTATATATTCAAGGATTCTTTCCTTGGCTTTTTTCATGCCATAGTGATCCTCGTCGAGGATGGCCCGGGCTCTGGCGATTTCAGCGGTATCCAGTTTTTTCGCCGCCCAGGGCAAATCCGCCACCCATTCGCAATAGGTACGCAATATTCCCGCCTCGGGGGACATAGGCTGCAGCTTTGCCAGGCGGGCAAGCTCTTTTTTTGCCTTGTCAGCCACTTCTTTCGGCGGGTTCTTTTCCTCGATGCGGCGCTCGAGCTCGGCGTATTCGTTTTCCTCGACGTCGCGGCCAAGTTCGCGGTTTATTTCCTTGACCTGCTCCTGGAGAAAATAGTCCTTCTGGGTTTTCTCCATGCGCGCGCGAACTTTTTGCGATATTTTCTTCTGCAGCGAAAGCATCTCTATTTCCTGCGCCAGCATGGTGGCGGTACACTCGAGGCGATCGCGCGGCTTAATGACGGAAAGCAGTTCCTGTTTTTTCTCTATCTTGAGGCCCATCGCGTTGCCGACGATGTTGCATATCGCGTGCACGGAGTCCGCCCGCTGGACGGCCTGCACGGTCTCCGGCGGAATCTTCCGCAGAAGGTCGGAATATGTTATAAAATCTTTCCTGATGATCTGCAGGAGGGCGGCCGTGCCCGAAGCACCGGCGGCCGTGCCCGAAGCTCCGGCGGCCGTGCCCGAGGCCCCGCCGGATGCTTCCGAAACGCCGGCCTGCTCACCGGGTGCCTCGGCTCCGCCGGCATCGTCCCCGGTCATGTCGTCGTCGATATGCTCGATCAGGGCGCCCAGGTAATCCTTGCGGTAGACGGTCCGCTTGATGCGTACGCGCTTGCGCCCCTCGACGAGCAGCCGCGTGGAGCCGTCGTTCAGCTTTACGGCCTGGATGATATGGGACAGCGTGCCGACGTCGTGAACGTCTATGTCGTTGGCGCCGTCCGCGGGCATCGAGCGCAGCAGGGCTATGACGACCAGTTTGTCGCCGGAAAACGAAAGCTCCGCGGCTGCCGCGCAAAATTTCGTGGCCGCCAGGATGGGCGCCAAAGTCTGCGGAAACACGACTGCCTCCCGTACGTAGACGAGAGGCAGTTCGGTGGCGCTGTTTTTCATGCGCAGGGAATCAAGAATTTTCATATATTACAAGGCTCGTCCGTTCATGCGCTTTTCTTCAGATCCTCGACTTTTGCCGGAACGCGAAGCAGTACGGTATCGCGCGTTACGGTAACCATGCGTTTCTCGGTATTTCCGGGAATCTCGAACATGATGTCCATGAGCAGCTTTTCCACGATGGAGCGCAAGCCTCGCGCGCCGGTATTCCTGGCTATGGCTTGTTCCGCGATCGCGTCGATGGCATCGGGCATGAAGTTGAGCTCAACGCCGTCGAGCTTGAAACTCTCCTGGTACTGCCTGAGTATGGCGTTCTTGGGCTCGGTGATGATCCGTTTCAGGTCTTCTACCTTCAGGTCGTCCAGGGCTACCTGTATGGGAAGCCTTCCGATGAATTCGGGTATCATGCCGAACAGCACGAGGTCGTCCGGATGCAGGCTGTCGAAAAGCTCGCGCAGGTTTTTCTGCTTGCGGGAGGTGATGTCCGCGCCGAAGCCCAACGGAGTCTTGGCTACACGCGCTTCGATCGTCTTTTCAAGGCCCACGAAGGCTCCGCCGCATATGAACAAGATATTCGTCGTGTCTATCTTCAGGTATTCCTGCTGGGGATGCTTGCGACCGCCCTGAGGAGGCACGTTGGCCTGGGTGCCCTCGATGATCTTGAGGAGCGCCTGCTGTACGCCTTCGCCGGACACGTCGCGGGTTATGGAGACGTTCTGCGTCTTGCGGGCGATCTTGTCGATCTCGTCGATGTAGACGATGCCCCGCTCGGCCGCCGCGATATTGCCCCCGGCGCTCTGGATGAGTTTCAGGAGGATGTTCTCCACGTCCTCGCCCACATAGCCGGCCTCGGTCAGCGTGGTGGCGTCGGCGATGGCGAACGGTACATTAAGTTTTTTTGCCAAGGTTTTGGCGAGCAGCGTCTTGCCGGTGCCGGTGGGGCCCATGAGAAGCACATTGGCTTTCTCCAACTCCACGCCGTCGGGGAGGTTCTTGGAGTGCGCGATGCGCTTGTAATGGTTGTATACGGCGACGGAGAGCACTTTCTTGGCGTAGTCCTGGCCGATGACGTAATCGTCCAGGTAGGCCTTGAGCTCCTGGGGCTTGGGAACCTCTACGTTGAAGTCACCGCCGGATACCTGCGGATCCTCGGACATGATGTGGTTGCAGACCTGTACGCACTCGTCGCAGATATAGACGCCCGGTCCGGCAATGAGACGCCTGGCAAACTCCGCGCTCTTGCCGCAAAAGGAACATTCCTGGCTGCTGTCGCCCGAACCTTTACTTCCCTTGGACTTTGCCATGTTTCCTCCGCTCCAGGACCTTGTCCACGAGACCGTAGCTTATCGCTTCTTCGGAGGACATGAAAAGATCGCGCTCCATGTCGGCGGAAATGTTCTCGAGGGTCTTTCCTGTATGCCTTGCGAAATACTCGACGGTCATTTTCTTGAGGCGGATTATTTCCCTCGCCTGGATGCTGATATCGGATGCCTGGCCCTGAACCCCGCCCCAAGGCTGGTGAATCAGGATGCGCGAGCTCTCAAGGGCGAAGCGCTTTCCGCTGCTTCCGCCGGCAAGGAGCAGTGCGCCCATGCTGGCGGCCTGCCCGAGGCAGATCGTCTTTATCTCGGGCTTGATGTACTGCATCGTATCGTAGATCGCAAGGCCCGCGGTTACGCTGCCGCCCGGAGAATTGATATAAACGTCGATGTCCTTCTCAGGATCCTGTGATTCCAGGAACAGAAGCTGAGCAACGACCAGATCGGCGGAAAGATCGTTGATCTCGCCGTCGATGAATATGATTCGATCCTTGAGCAGCCTCGAGTAGATATCGTAGGAACGCTCGCCGATGCCTGTCTGCTCGACGACGATGGGAACCAGATTATGCATTCGTTCAGTCATTCTTCACCTCATTAGGACTTGCAATTCAACTTAAATTACTCATTTTCCTTGAACAAGTCCACGAATGCGGTTTTTTTGCCTTTTTTTATTTTTGCCTTGGCGAAAAGTTCCGCCATCAGCTTGTCTTCCTTGATGCGGTCCTTGAGATAGTCGACCATGCCGCGGCGTTCGTATTCAGCCTTTACTTCCTCGACGGACATGCTGGATTCGGCGGCCATCTTGGCGAACTCGGCGGCCACTTCCTCGTCGCTGGCCGTATAGGTGCCGGCGGCTACGAGCTTGTCCAGGATCAGGCGGGTCTTGATTGCCTTGGTAGCGTCAGGGCGCCACTCGTCATACAGGCCGTCCATGGATTTGCCGCTCATGCTCACGATCTGCTGAAGCTTCGCCTCGTCCTCGATACCCATGCGCTGCATGAGATTGCGCTTCCGCATGTCCAGCTCCGCCTGGAGCATGGAGGCGGGAAGCACCACGGTGCTCTTTTCCAACAGCGCGTCGATGATGCCTTTCTCCTTGATGGATTTGAGGCGTTCTTCCAGGCGTTTCTCCAGCTTGGCCTTCACGTCCGCCTTGAGGTCGTCGAGGGTCTTGAATTTCTCGGATACGTCCTGGGCCAGGTCGTCGTCAAGGGCGGGAAGCTTTTTTTCCTTGAGCTTGGTCAGCTTGACTTTAAGCTTTTTAGTGGTGCCCGCAAGTTCGGGATACTCAAAATCGGCGGGAAAGGTTTTCTCGAAGGATTTTTCATCGCCCTTTTTCATGCCGATTACTTCGTCGTCGAATTTATAGATATTATAGCCGGTGGCCAGTTCGAATACGAAATCCTGGCGCTCGCTGCCTTTGATGGCCGCGCCGGTATCGTCCAGCTCGCAATAATCCACGGTAACGATGTCGCCCTTCTTGGACTTGGCCGAATCTTCCTTGTCCATGACGATGGCGTTGCGGTCGCGGATCTCGTCCAGCTCGCGGTCTTCGTCGGCCTTTGCGATGGTGCATGCGGGAACTTCCACTTCCGCGCCGCTTACGTCGCCGGGAACAACTTCGGGAAAAACGTCATAGGTAATGGCAAAGGTAAAATCCGAGTCGAGGTTCAACTCGGGCTGGCCTTCGAGGGTCGGCTGACCGTAGGAAAGCGGCACGAGGGTCTCGCCTTCAAGCGCTTTTTCCACGGCTTCGTCCATGAGCCTGCCCATCGCGTCAAACTTGATCTGCTGACCGTATTTGCGCTCGAGAACCGAGACGGGAACCTTGCCCTGGCGAAAACCGTCCATCCGGACGTTCTTGGCGTATTCCTTCATGGTGGTATCGTATGACGTCTTTACGGCTTCCTTGCCTACGGTAACGCTGAGCTTGACGGCTGAATTCTCGAGTTTCTCGAAGTTCTTGCTTTTAATCACGTATGACCCCTTATACAACGCGAACCGGCGGCCGGCCGCAAAATTGGTACCAAAAAAAAAGAAGGCGATCCGGGTTTCTCCGGACCGCCTTCTTGCCGAGCGGGAAACGGGAGTCGGACCCGCGACATCCACCTTGGCAAGGTGGCGCTCTACCACTGAGCTATTCCCGCAAAATTTGCCCTGATTCCCAGTAAATCCAGTGGTCGCCATTAGGCAAGCACTGCGAGAGAAGGGAGTTGAACCCTCACGCCGAAGCACCAGATCCTAAGTCTGGCGTGTCTGCCAGTTTCACCACTCTCGCCTGGAACCTCAAGCACCAAAACAATACTGAAAACCTCAAAGCCGTGTCAAGGCCTTCGCGTCTTAATTTAGCAGGCAAGCCTTCCAAATTAAGGCGGGAGATTCCGCATTCGCGGAATCTTCTTAAACTTTTCCATTTGCACTTCTCAGCACAAACAAAAAAATGAGCCGTGCAGGGATCGAACCTGCGACCCGCAGATTAAGAGTCTGCTGCTCTACCAGCTGAGCTAACGGCCCTGGTCGTAAACAAAAACATGCGTCCGGCAGGAGTCGAACCTGCGACCTACGGATTCGAAGTCCGTCGCTCTATCCAGCTGAGCTACGAACGCCCGCAACTGCTTGCGACAGCGGTCGGAACACCCTACCGTACGCGCGGCAGAAAAAGGGTGGATGACGGGTATCGAACCCGCGACGTCCAGATCCACATTCTGGGACTCTACCACTGAGCTACATCCACCGCGCTAAGCGAGAGCTACAATGCCAAAACCCTAAAAAAATGTCAATAGGGCAGATGGAAAAAAGGAAAAATAAAACGGCTAGACATTACCGAGGTGAACGTTTTCCAGAAAAACGCCCGCAATCCCCCGCAGGTGCACGAGCGAGGTTTTCGCAGTTGGCGGAATGGAATACTTGTGCATCGGCCTATACGCCGACAAATGCAACGGAATTTTAGGCGAAATGCCCGCCAGAAATCGCGCGATCCCGCGGATTTCGTCGTCGCCGTCATTTTTACCCGGAATCACCAGAGTCGTTACCTCTACATGTACGGATAATTTTACAGCCTGTTGAATAAAAGCGCATACGGCCGCCAGGTTTCCTCCGAGTTCTTTTTCATACCAGTCGCCCGACCAGGACTTCAAGTCGACGTTGGCCGCGTCGCAGAGCTCCAACAGTTCTCCGGCGGGCTCCGGGTTGACGCAACCGTTGGTCACGAGCACATTCTTGAGCCCGGCCTCGCGCGCCAGGATCATGCAGTCGCGGACGAATTCCGGATGTACCAGCGGCTCCGAGTAGGTATACGCGATGGAAGGACAATCGGAATCCTTGGCCTGCTGGATGAGGTCTTCCGGCGAGTAGCGACGGGTGGACGCATCGGTGCTTTGCGATATCCGGTAATTCTGGCAAAAAGGACAACGCAGGTTGCATCCGACGAAGCCGACGGAAAACACTTCGCTACCCGGCAGAAAATGATAGAGCGGTTTTTTCTCGATGGGGTCGATGGCTATTCCGGAAAGGCAGCCGTAGTACGGTAAAACCAGCGTTCCTTCCCGATTCAAGCGCACTTTGCAGAGTCCCGCCTGGCCCGGTTTCAAGCGGCACCCATGGGGACATAGCGTGCATTGCACGGCGCCGTCGGCCGCCTTATCGTAGTATCGCGCCCGCTGCATGGATTGCCTACTGGGTTTTCGGGTGCATATAACGAAGCGGGGTATCCACCTCGAAAGGCTGGTAGCGCAAACCTATCGCGCCGCGGCGCAGCCACAGCCGCACGACGGAGTAACTTTCTCCGTCTATGGTCACCGGGCTCGGCAAATCCTGCGCCGCCAGAATGTCGGAGGCGCGAAACTCCAATATCGCCGATTCGCCCTCATGGGGATCGGCAATGAGGATAATCTTGCTGTCGTCATAGGGGTGCTTTCTAGGAGAGCCGGTGAATCCCACCGCATCCTGCGGGGGTTCGGCATGATACGCCTGCAACTCGAAAAAAGGCTCCTTGATGTATTCTCGTACCGTCATACTCTCCCCTTCGAATACTGTTTACTTTCCGGAGGTGCCCGCATATCGCGGTTTACAATCAGTATGGTACAACACAGCAAAAAAATCAAAAGCCAGGAAAATAAATCCCCCGCGACCAAATACGGCGTTTGTTCCCCGGTGTACACCGGTATTTCAACCATGCTCGCGTGCTCGGCGAAAAGCGGCAACTGGGTCTGTATGCTGCCGTCCGGCAATACGACCGCCGACACGCCGCCGTTCGTGGATCGTACCAAGGTGCGCCTGAGCTCTACGGTACGGAAACGCGCCGCGACGAAATGCTGGATTTCGGCGGAATTGGTGAGCGACCAGGAATCATTGGTTAAATTCACGAGAATTTCCGCGCCGTCACGCACGAATTCCCGGCAAAGATAGGGAAAAGCATCTTCAAAGCAGATCGGAGCGGAAAATTTAACGATACCGGCGTCGCGAGTGGGAAGCTCGAAAATCACGCGTTCCGTACCCATCACCCACCCGGATTGCAGGCCTACCGTTTCCTGCATGAACTTGCGCATCGGCGGATATTCCCAGAAAGGAATGGCTTCCGCAAAGGGCACCGGATGAATTTTAGCGTACGACTCCACGATTTGGCCATATGGATCGATGAGCAGGACGGAATTGGTCGCCTCCATTTTATCCCAATCGAGGACGACGGGCGAACCGGCGAAAAGATATACCCGGTGTTTCTCAAGGAACGGAATCAGGGGATCCGACGGTGGATTCGTCCTATAAAAGCTTTGGTATTCCTTCCACGGAAGCACGAGGGAGGTTTCGGAAAACAGTATGACATCGGGCTTCGCCGATACCGATCCAAGTAGATCCGCAGCCAGGGAAACGCCTACTTCAAGCGCTTTTTTTCCGTTATCGTTCAACACCCAGCTATCGGTATTCTGCTGCACGAGAATGGCATGGATCGACCCGCGCGAAGGCCTGGGCCGATCGAGAGCCAAAAAACCATAGCCGAGCACGGCTAATAAAAGAACGCTCGCGATCATCAGGGGACCGGAACGCTCGATGAGGCTGGGACGCGAAGCCATATGAATATTCCTGGATACGGAGGCAAAAAAACCTCGAGGGCCGCAGCGGCCCTGAAATACGTCATGGGCATCGGGTACGAGGAACAATTCCGCGACGCTCGCGGAAAACAGGGCCAAGACGAAAGTCAGGCCGTAGATTCCCGTGACTTCCGCGAGCTGGATAAAAGGCAGGACCGTATTCCATGAATACGGAAGCAAGCCCCACGGATAGGCTAAAAAACCGTTGGATTTGCCGAATTCAAAGACTGCCCAGGCTGCGGCGAACAGAACGGTCCTGAAAATGCCGGTCTTCCTTATAATCGCATGCAGATACAGCGCAAAAAATCCGTACACGATCATGTAGACCACGACCGTCGAGCCGAGGGTCCATATCCTGAAGTCTTTAAAAAACCAGAGCCAATAGCTGGATAAACCGTGCGCGAGCCCTCCGAAGACAGCCCCGAGAGCATACACGGCGGATCTGCGCTCCAGCTGTGCGAGCGCGACATAGAGTGGCACGAGCGCAACCAAGCCGAATGCCGGGTTCCCCCAATTGAACAGTTCGTTGGGCAAGGACAACACCAACAGGACTGCGGACAATATCATAAGCGCGAGCGGACGCAAAAATTTCATGGTGCTCTAAGTGTACACGATTCCATAAAAACTACCAGCGCAATTTTAAGCCTTGACGGGAGCAAGCTTGGCGATTATGGTATCGTTCATGCTGAAAGCAATCTTTCCCGGATCATTCGACCCTCCCACCTACGGGCATCTCAACATCATTGAGAGGGCCCGGGACGTTTTTGAGGAAGTGCTGGTTGTGGTCGCGGTAAACCGCGGTAAAAACTCACTTTTTTCACCCGAGGAACGGCTGGCGTTCATGAAGGAATTGATAGCTCCCTGGCCTAACGTTTCCCTGCACACCTGCGATACCCTCATTGTCAACTTTGCCAAGCAACATCAGTGCAAAGTGCTGTTGCGGGGCGTGCGAAGCGTCCAGGACTTTTCGTTCGAGTTTGAGCTTTCCATCATGAACAAGGGCCTCGATCAGGAAATAGAAACATTTTTTATGCCGACGGATCCCAAATATTTTGTTCTTAGATCTAGTGCCATCAAGGAATTAGCTTCATTCGGGGGTGACATCAGCGCTATGGTTCCACCTATCGTCGCCAAAGCCTTGGAACGCTTCAATATGGATTCGGTACCCGGAAAAGTCTGATTTTGGGCATCATCGTACACCAACCGGAAGCGAGGCTTCTTCTTGGAACTTGTCAAAAATCATTTTGACAATCAGACATTTTGTGGTCTTTTTGTAAAATTGTTGTTTTCTTGGCTTGACAAAACGGGCGCATTCCTTTAAGGTACGGCAGTATTCATATGTTCAGGCAAATATTCCACGAGGAATGAGGTTATAGTATGGCAGTACCCAGAAGTAATACGTCCAAAGCAAGGAC
>CAZAJF010000054.1:0-22261 GCA_964485395.1 uncultured Treponemataceae bacterium
CTGTGTATATGATAAAGCTCACAAAGCCGTACAAACCCTGGGTTGCGGGCAAGCCGGAAAGAACCAGGCTCAAGCCGAATATTTCCGGTCGCTTGCGGATGGCGCCGACCACGGCGTTTCCGCCGATAACCAAGCCCATGGCCGAACCTGCCCCCGAGAGTCCGAACATTAACGCCAACCCTACGGTCGCCAATACTACTTCCATCATGTGCTCCTTTATTGCTCTCCCCGTCTGGGTTCCAGTGCCGGGGGTATCAGTTTGTTCGCTTTAGATTTTTTCAACGGGCTGTATGCCAGCCCGCCGCCGGTAAATTCGAGAGCCTTGTAAAATTCCACGAAAGTGAGCCGCAGGGAGTGCACGAAGGCGGACAGCATGCCTATGGCCAGATTCAGGCCGTGCCCCACGAGCAATACCAGGGCCATGGCCACGTAGCGCAGCAATCCCGAACCGGAAGTCAGCATCATGGCGATGTTGTTTACCGCCTCGGCAAGCAGCCCTCCAGCCAAGCCCAACGCAAAAAGCCGCACGTACGACAGGATGTCTCCAGGCATGCCGGTAGCCAACTCGTACAGCTTCCAGAGTCCCGTCAGCGGCCGGAACCAAATTTTGGTGCCTTTTTCCAGCCCGTTGAACAAGAGAATCAAGGCAAGGCCGATAAGTACCAACCAGGTGCCCAGCCCTGCAGGGAACACTGAAAACCATTGTCCAACCGGTACCGGGCCGATGGCAAAGCTCTCGCCCAGCCGTGGGATAAAAATAACCAAGGTTCCAAAAAACAGGGCTATGGTGCCGATCGGTTGCAAGGCTCCTTGTGCGCCTAAATGTTTAACCTGGTTTACCACCCGCAGCGCCAACCCGAAAAGAACCTGGATTACGCCCAGCATCAAGGGCAGGAGCATGGCGTCGTTCTGGTTTCTGAACCAGCCTAATCTGAAAAGGACTGGAGCAGAGTCAGCCGGCAGGCTGCCGGTCCCCTCACCGATGCGTACGCCAAAATAATCATCCAGCATCACTCCGGCAAGCATTACGGAAAGCGCGAAAATGGCGCCGAGCAGCAGGTAGGGCCGAATCGCGGCCTTTTTAATAAACAGAAGTCCGCCAAGCGCAGCCGCCAGCAATAGAATCCCATAACCGAAGTCGGCCAGGCAGAGGCCAAAAAACAGGGTGTAGAACGGCGCAAAAAAAGGCGTCGGATCCAGCTCCCTATAGTTGGGAAGGCTGAAAATCTTCATTATCGGCTCGAAAAGCCGGCTGAAAGGATCGTTTTTAAGCGATACCGGTACTTGCTCGTGCGGCGACGGATCGGAAATAATCGGCACCAACGCAAACTGGGCCAGGCAATTTCGCAGAGCCGTTTCCTCGGAGGCGGGAAAAAAGCCCTGTAGGATCAGTATGCTTCCGGCCGCGCCTTCTTCCAGGGATTGCCCGGAGAGCGCTAGCAACACTTTATCGGCCTCGGTTTGCGCGGCGGCTTGCAGCCATTCCAGAAACCGCGAAAGATCGATGCGCTCGCGGTTGATCCTGTCGATTTCAAGCTCCAGCTCCGCGACCGTTTTTTCCAAGTTTGCGAGGCTTTGGCGCGGAACGGCGGTTTCGCACGCCAGGAGGCGCTGAACGTCCTCGGATATCCGGTCCTGCTGGTGGGTTATCACCACGAAATAGATTCCGCCGTACCATTCCGCCAGATACTGTACCACTGCCGCATGGCGAGGCAGCTTTACATAGAGATTGCGGGCGATGGAGCACAGCGTAACGCGTATCCTGTGGTTCCCCAGGGTAGTGAGCAACTCAGGGTCGAAATTGCCGAAGGGGCGAAGAATTTCTATGTCGCGCAGGCAGTCCGCCCGCTGATCCATCAATAATTTATATCGTGCCGTGAGGTCCGCGTAGTTTCTGGCCAATTCCAGTGCCGACCCGCGGTAGTTGTCCGGAGGCAGGTTGGGTTTCCACTCGTCGCTGAAGGCAGTCAGCGCGCCGACGGCGTTGCGCAGCACGTCCAAATCCTCTCCCAGTTGCCTCGTACCGCCTGTTTGGCGCGTGCATACGTGGAGCACTCCCAGTTCCTGTATCCGGTTCAGGAGCGACTCCCGGTCATCCCGGTGCAGCAGGAGCTGCAGTTTACGCATCTTCCTGATCATGGGGCGCCTCCCGCGTTTGCCGCGTCCATCCGGTCCTTCGTCAGTTTTTGAGCGGCTTTTTCCAGATTCTCCACGTCTTCCAAGTAGCGTTTAATATGTAGAATCGCGGCATTATACTCGGGGATCTGCACCTTTTCATACAGATTCACTTTTTGGGTAGTCTTGCGTCTGGCTGTTTCCAACACGCCCAATACTTGTTTTGTAACGGACAGCAGGACCGTAATCCTGCCAAGGTCCTTTAAGAGGCTCACGCCGACGGGCAGCCAGGCGGGTTTATTGAAGCGCGAAAAATCGCGCGTTTTCCAGCGCAGTTCCTTGAGTACCGGCACGGGAACGCCGGCGATTTTTTCCAGTCCCAAATCCACGCTCTCGATGGCTAAAAGATCCGTCGGAAATTCGGGCCACAATTTATACGTTGCTTCCAAGGCTTGCTTTTTGGCGTTATAACCCGTTTCCAATTCTTCCAGGGCTTCTTTTTGTTTTTGCACGGCGTTTCGCAATACCGATTCCTTGCTTTTCAAGGTGGGCAGGGCGGTCAGCCTGGTTTTCAGCTGTTTGCGGAGGTTCTGAATTTCTATGCGGTTGAACTGATACGCCACTGCCATCTTAGGTAGCCCGCCTCCAATAGCGGTCCATCACCGCCTGCTTTATTCCAACCTCGGATTGATCGAAATATTTTCCAAAAAGCGTCCACACGGCATCCAGCATGGCGGTAGTCTCGATGTTGACGTCGATGGCCAAAATGTTCGAAGCGTAATCGCGGGAAAACTGCAGGGTGCGCTTGTCGTAGTCGGTAAGCTCGAATCCGTTGTCGCGCTTGGTCGAGGCACTGGCCGCGTCGGCGTAAAGCCGAACGGCCGCGTTCATCACCATCGGGTGATCCTCGCGGGTTTTCTTGCCGATGACCAGCTGCTTGAGGCGGGAAAGCGAGCGGAAAGGATCCACGACCACTTTGCCGATTTCGGAATCGCGGCGGAGAAACAGCTGACCTTCGGTGATGTAGCCGGTATTGTCCGGTATGGCGTGGGTAATGTCGCCGCCTGAGAGGGTGGTGACGGCAATCAGCGTTATTGAGCCGCCGGACGGGAACTGGACGGCCTTTTCGTAAATCCGCGCGAGGTCGGAGTACAGGCTGCCTGGCATGGAATCCTTGGAGGGAATCTGATCCATTTTATTGGCTACGATGGCCAAGGCTTCGGCGTACAACGTCATGTCGGTGAGCAGCACGAGCACCTTCTCATTATGGTCCACCGCGAAATATTCGGCGGCGCAGAGCGCCATGTCCGGAATCAGGAGGCGCTCGACGGCCGGGTCCGAGGTCGTGTTGACGAAACTTACGATGCGGTCAAGGGCTCCGGCGTTTTCGAAAAGCTGGCGGAAATACAGGTAATCGTCGTTGGAGAGCCCCATGCCGCCGAGGATGATCTTATCGGCCTGGGCCTTCAAGGCCACATAGGCCATGACCTGGTTGTAGGGCTGGTCCGAATCCGCGAAGAAGGGGATTTTCTGCCCGCTTACCAGGGCGTTGTTCAGGTCGATGCCGCCGAGGCCGGTGGCGATATACTCGGACGGCTGCTTGCGCCGCACCGGATTTACCGACGGGCCGCCGATTTCCCGCACGTCGCCCTCCAGTTGCGGGCCGCCGTCCAGCGGTTTTCCGTATGCGTTCAGGAAGCGTCCCGCCAAGCCTTTTGATACCCGCAAGGCGGGCGGGCTGCCGGTGAATATTACTTCCGCGTCGGTTCCGATGCCGTCGGTCCCCTGGTAAATCTGCAGGGTAATTTCGTCGCCGCGGATCTTGACCACCTGCGCCATCCTGCCGTTTACGAAGGCCAGTTCCTCATAGGCCGGCCCGCTTGCCTTGAGCGAGCAGGTGGCTTTGGTGATTCGCGTGATGCTGGTATAAATCTTCTTGAAATTCTCCATTTATACCGCCTTCCTTTCGGCCCAAAGCTTCCTGAAGGCGGCTTCCAGCTCGTCGAATTCGGGCGAGTGAAAAACCGTGTAGTTGATCTGCTTCATGGCGTTGATAAGTTTTTTGAACCAAGGCGCGACTTCCTCGAAGACCTTGAACTGAAAATTCGACTGCGTTACCTGCCTTACCAGGTCCACCATGTATTTTTGGCGCTGCAAGGGGCATTTTGAGTCGACCGGGTCGAACGCGTCCTGCTGCATCAGCACGAAATCCACGACTTCCGACTTCCAGAAGGCTACATGGTAGTCGAGCGGAACGCCGTCGTCGCCCAGGATGTTGATCTGCTCGAAGGCGGTGCGGCCGCGGATGACCAGGTCTCGCAGCGTGTTCACCGTAAGCACCCAGTCGCTTCCCAGTTCCTTGCTGAAGAAATCCATGACTTCGGGGTATTCCAGGTATTTGGAGTAGCTGTCCACGGGATCGACGGCCGGATAGCGCTTGGAATCCGCGCGGCTTTGGGCCAAGGCATAAAAGCAGCGCGCCACTTTTTTCGTGTTCTCGGTCACCGGCTCGCGCAGGTTTCCGCCGGCCGGGGAAACCGTTCCGATAAACGTAATCGACCCGGAGGCTCCGCTGTTCAGGCGCACAAAACCGGCGCGGGCGTAAAAGTTGGCGATGACCGCCCCGAGGTCCATCGGGAAGGCATCCGGTCCGGGCAGCTCTTCCAGCCGGTTGGACATCTCGCGGAGAGCCTGCGCCCAGCGCGAGGTGGAGTCCGCCAGCAGGAGCACTTTGAGTCCCATGGACCTGTAATACTCGGCGATGGTCATGGCCGTGTATACGGAAGCCTCGCGCGAAGCGACTGGCATATTGGACGTGTTGCAGATAATGCAGGTGCGCTCCATGAGTTTTCTGCCGGTACGCGGATCCACCAATTCCGGAAACTCCGTAAAGATTTCCACGACCTCGTTGGCGCGCTCGCCGCAAGCGGCGAACAGGATGACATCGGCTTCGGCATTCTTGGAGAGCGCGTGCTGCAAAACCGTTTTTCCGCAGCCAAACGGGCCGGGAATGAAACCGGTACCGCCTTCGGTCATGGGATTAAAGGTGTCGATGATGCGAATGCCGGTTTCCAGCAGTTTAAAAGGCCTGGGTTTTTCTCTGTAGCAGAGGATGGGCCGCTTGACCGGCCAGCGCTGGAGCATGGTTACCTCCACCTGCTCCCCATTGGCGTTCTCCAGTACGGCGATTACATCCATGACGGTATAGCGCCCGGCGTTGCGGATGGACAGGACGCTCCAAAAACCGGCGAGCGCAAAGGGTACCGGAATCTTGTGATCGATGACCAGTTCCTTGACGCTGGCCAGCCAATCGCCGGCCTCCACCGTTTGGCCCTGTTTGGCCAAAGGCTTAAAATCCCACAGTTCTTCGCGGTTGAGGGCCAATGTATATTCGCCCCGCTTGAGAAAAATACCGGTTTTAGTATCCAAATTATTCTGCAGGCCGTCGTAATTGCGCGAAAGTATGCCAGGCCCTAGTTCTACTTCCAAGAGATGGCCGGCAAAACGCACGCTGTCCCCGAAACGGAGGCCCCGGGTGCTTTCAAAAACCTGGGCATAGGCGATGGAGCCCTGAATTTTAATGACTTCGGCCATGAGCTCTTCGTTGGAAGCGGTGGTTATGAAGCAAATCTCGTTTTGGCCCACCGGGCCGCTTACTTCAATGGTACAAAGATTCCCCACCACTCCATGGAGCGTACCAGTGGTCATGGAACTGGCTTCGGTCATGTAATTCCTCCCGGATTGGCAATTTCGATGGCAAAATTTATAGTACGGTTCAAGGTATTTAAAAGTGTGTTGAAATAGGTTTTTCCGGCCTCGAGATCCAGGGCTTCCCAGCGTTCCACGGTTTGGAGGCGGGCAAAATAAATCATCAGGGCTTCCAGGCTGTCCCAGCTTTCCGGAGCCTGGGCGTCCAACCATGCCCAGCGGATTTTTTCCAACGCTACTTCCAGTTCCAGGGGCTGATCGATCAGCGGCAGCAATTCCGATGCCCAGGGCAGGCTTTTTTCAAGTTGCCAATCGGCCGGATTGGCAGAAAGGGCTACGGCGTCATAGACGATGCCCGAAGGGATTAATCGCCGCAGGGGCGGTTTGCCTTCATGGATCTCGGTTAAGGCAAGCGCCAGGTTGCGAATCTCGCGCTCGATATAGTAGCGCTGCAGCGAAAATCCCGAAACCAGGCTTTCGATATCCTCATAGAGAAAAAAAGCCAGCTCGTCGGCTCGCGGCAGCTCGGGAAAGGCTTGGGCGCTGCCTTCAAGCTCCGCGTAAAAACGTTGCAGGAAGGGGAAAAATAGGGCGTGATCCTGCCGGGCCACCCAAAAAAAGTCTTCGTCGTAATAGGAAGGCCGTACGTAGTCTTCCCTGCTCTGCTTTTCGTTGAAATTGAGATACACCGTATTTCGGATATCGTTCATCAGGAACATCCGGCGTATTTTTTCCATGTCCGCAGCCGATAACTGTTCCCTGCAGAAGAGGAAGAGTTCCATGCTTGAAAAATTCCGTCCCGGGTCGAACAATTTGAGTTCCTGCAAGCTGGACATCAAGTACGTATAATTGCCCATTTTATTGTCCGGGGAAAAGAACGTCCCGGGTCTTCTGCTTGAGATAGGTCGCCAGCAATTGCGAGAAATCCTGTTCGGTAAACGAAACTCTCCATCCGCCGTCAGCCGGGCCGATTTTGAAGCCCGATGATAGCTTGCGGTCGAAATTCAAGACCAGCCCTTGGTCCAATTGTTCCTTTAAGCGGATGTAAAACTGTTTTTCCAGCTCTTTTTGCAGAGCGGCAGGGAGGTCAAGAATCAAGCTTTGGGACAGTTGCGGATTTTTTGCCCAAGCTAAAAGCAGTTCCTTGATGAGGGAGCTCAGGAAATCGGCTTCGCTTAACGTGGTTTTTAGGCTTTTAGGAAAAGCCGCTCCCGAGAGGATCTCCGCCGTTTCCTGGCGCAGCGTGGCAAGAAGCTGGTCTGCGGCGATTTTTATGTCGGCGAGCGTCTTGGCCTGCAGGTCTTTGGCTTGGGTCTTGGCGACCTCCAACAGGCGTTCGGACTCGCTTCGCGCGGCCTGCAGCAGGCTTTCGGCGCTGGCTTCGGCGCGGCTCAAGATATCCCGAGCATCGAACTGAGCCCGTTCCACGCCTTCCTGATATATCCGTTGTGTTAATTCCTGCAGCTTGTCTTCCATGTACGGCACCTCGATAGCCAATGGTTTAAGTATAGATATTGAAAAAAATATGTCTACTGTAAAACAGCAGGATTTCTCTAAAAAATCACTCGCCTCGCTGATTTGCCGCTCTAGCCAAGCAGTCTTTTGCGCGAGGCCGAGGCGGTCGAAGGAGAATCGCGTAAATTTAAAACGAAAAATACGTTTCAAGAAAAATCGTTTTTAATATGTATGGCTTGGCACAAGCAGTCTTGGAGACGCGAGCCCTTCCAAGAGCCGCTTATTTTAGCATATCATGAGCTTATCGATGCGAGACATTTTTGAAGGCCCCGGTTTTATTGCCGGACCTTCCGGATGGATGCCTATTGCGCGGTATCAGGATGATGCGCAATCCATGGAGCTTTGCAGGACGGGAGCCATTAGATGAGGCAGAAAAATCCACCATCTCCGGGTGACCAAAATATAATGCTCACGCTCGCTTATTCAGGCACGGGCTTCAAGGGTTGGCAACGATTGCCCGGTACCCAGCGAACCGTCCAGGAAACGGTCGAGGCCGACTTGTCCGAATTGCTTGGTGAGCGCATCAACCTGATCGGGGCGGGCAGAACCGATGCCGGGGTGCACTCCCTCGGACAAACAGCCAATTTCCATACAAAGATGCCGCTTGAGCTTGAATGGCTCCTGCGGAACCTTGACTCCCGCCTGCCTTTAGATATCGCATGCCTTTCGGCAACGAGGTGCGTGCCGTCGTTTCATGCGCGCTATCGTGCAATTCGAAAGACCTATTCGTATATCTTCAGGGAAGCGGCATCGGGCGCGTCGGGTTTTTCCGAATATTCCCTAGTTATCGATAAGCCCTTCGACAGAGGTCGCGCTTTGGAGGCGGCCAAGGCTTTTGCCGGAACCTGGGGTTTCAAGGCTTTTACCAACGCCAAGTCCGACGAGCTTGGGTTTTTGCGCACTGTCGAAAACGTATCGCTGGAATCCGACCGCGGCGTCGTCCGGCTGACGTTTCGCGGAGACGGCTTCATGTACAATCAGGTGCGGCTCATGGCCTCCGCAGTGATGTTGGCCGGCTTGGGCAGGATCGGGGTCGCGGATGTCCGGCGAATGCTTGAATCGGGCGTTCGGCACGCTCTCGTCGGCTCGCTCGGGGCATTCGGGCTGTGCCTGGACTCCGTCGATTACCGGCGTGAAGATTTTTTATCGGAACCGGTGCGTTGGGGCCTTCCTGGTTTGCGGGAACCGGCCCCGAGTGGGGATCGAGGCGACCTGCCCGGCGGCGGCGCCCTTCGCGAAGGCGCTTCGTCCCGGGTAGGTACGGTTTTGCGCGAGGGGGCGGAACGTTCCTTGGGTACGAATTTCTCGCGGGGCTGGCTGAAAAACCTGGCGGGAGCGGGGCTTTCCAGTACCAGCACGCTGTCCTTGAACGGCATCTGAAATTCCAGGAGCGATGCATGGAGGCAGAGGCGCGCCAGCGGATCGTGCCTGGCCCCGTAGCGCTCGTCGCCGGTAACGGGGCAGCCGATCGCGGCAAGCTGCACGCGTATCTGGTGCCTGCGCCCCGTTTCAAGCTCCAGCTCCAGCACCGAGTAACCGGCCAAGCGCTCCAGTACCTTGTAGTGCGTTACGGCGCGCAAGGCGCCGTTGGTGCCCGGAGGCACTTGCCGCACGATCCTGGCGTCGATTTCAAGCAGCCAGGAATCCAGGGTGCCCGCGTCTTCCTTGGGAGCGCCCTCTACCAGCGCGGTGTACAGGCGTTTTTTTACGAGGTCGTTCCACGAACCCATCAGCGTCGTTTTCGCGCGCGCGTTCTTGGCAAAGATCATGATGCCCGAAGTGTCCCGGTCCAGGCGGTGCACCACGGCAGCCCTGCCTTTGGGATTCCGTTTCTGGATATGCGCGCTCACGATATCGAGGAGGCTTTTGGTCCTGCCTCCGTTGGCGGCGATTACGGGAATGCCTTCCGGTTTTTCTACCGCGACTATATCGTCGTCCTCGTAGACTATCTCTACGTGATGCCTTCCGCCGCCGGGAATTCGCCTGCTGTCCTTATCGTGCTTTTTCATCAGGGCGATACTAGCACGGCGGGGGTATTTTGTCTGCTGCGGGGTCCTTGACCCTTACCGCCTCCTTCTCTACCATGGGGGCGGCAACAGCCAGCAAGAGAGCTTCCAACCATGAATATCGTATCGTTGACGGAAATATCCAAAACCCTTATCGGAACGCCGCTTTTCGAGGGCGTTTCGCTCGGAATAGAAGAAGGCGAGCGCATCGGGCTCGTGGGCAGGAACGGCGCCGGAAAATCCACGTTCCTCCGCGTCCTCGCCGGCGTGCTGGAACCGGACTCGGGCATCGTCGCCCGCCGCAAGGGTCTCCGCACGAGCGTGCTGCCCCAGTCCCCCGCCGCCGCCCCCGGCACGACTCTCTGTGATTTTTTGTTAGCGGGCGACTCTCCCGCCGCGAAGCTCGTGCGGGAATACGAGGACGCCATGCACGGGCGCCCGGGACCCGACGGCCGCGTTCCCGACGGTCGCCAGCGGGACGTCCTGACGCAGCGCATGGAGGACGAGGGCGGCTTCTCGCTCGAGCGCTCGTTCAGCTCGCTGTGCAGCGAGTTTGGGCTCCCCGGAATCGAGTCCTGCATGGACGGCATGTCCGGCGGCATGATAAAAAAAGCGGCCGTGTGCAGATGCCTCGCGGGTGGGGCGGAGCTCGTGCTGCTCGACGAGCCCACCAACCATCTGGATCTGTATTCCATAGAGCTCCTCGAAAAAAAACTCCGGAATTCCACGTTTGCCTTTCTGCTCGTTACCCACGACAGAGCCTTCCTCGAGGCCGTCTGCGGGCGAATCCTGGAAGTGGAGCGTTCCAGGATCTATTCGTATCCGGGCAGCTACACGAAATTCATCGAGATGCGACGCGAGCGCTGGAACTCCCTGGAAAAAGCGGATTCAAGGCGCGAGGCCATCCTCAAGATAGAGATGAAATGGCTGAACCGCGGCGCGCGCGCCCGCGCCACCAAGAGCGAGCGTCGCAAGGGCCTCATCAAGGACATGCAGGCGGCCGCGCTCGAGCGTCCCGAGGACATGGGCGCCTTCGCCTCGGGTACGCGCCGCCTGGGAAAGAAGATACTCGAGCTCAAGTCTGTCAGCAAGGTCTACGGCGACCGCAGGATTTTCAGGCCGTTCAGCTACGAGGTGAACAAGGGCGACCGCATCGGCATCGTGGGGCCCAACGGCTGCGGCAAGACGACGCTGCTCGGAATACTCTCCGGAAAGATAGCGCCGGACGGCGGGAGCGTGGAGAAGGGCATCAACACGCTGGTGGCGTATTACGGCCAGACGGCCGACGAGCTTCCTCGCGAGCTTCGCATGCTGGAATTCATACGCAAGCAGGCGGAGCTCATGCGCCTCGACAACAGCACCGTACTGGACGCCGAGCGACTCCTGGAGCGCTTCCTGTTCGACAGGACCATGCACGACCAGAAGCTTTCCACCCTCTCGGGCGGAGAATTGCGGCGCCTGCAGCTCGTGTCGGTCCTGGTTACCGCCCCCAACGTGCTGGTGCTCGACGAGCCTACCAACGACCTGGACATCGATACCATCGAGCTGCTCGAGGACTACGTGGAGTCGTTCGAGGGCGCCGTTATAATAGTATCGCATGACAGGGCCTTCCTGGATTCGGCCACGGAAACAACGATAGCGTTCGGCGACGACGGCGGTGTATCGCTGTTCCCCGGCTGCTACTCGGATTACCGCGCCGCCCTCGAGGAATCGGCTTTGTCGGAGGCCCAGGCTTCGGCCAAAGCCGCAGCGGAATCGGCTGCCAAGGCGCGGGCCCAGGAGCCCGAGGCGGGGAGAAGCCCGCGCGGCCGAAAGCCCAGCTTCGCCGAGAAAAAGGAATACGACGGAATCCTCGACGAAATTTCCGGGCTCGAGTCGGAAAAGGCGGAGCTTGAAGCGTATTTTTCCGCCGGAAAATCGGGAAGCGAGTCCGAGAAAAAGCATAGGCGTTATGAAGAAATCACCGCGCTCATCGATTCGAGGACTGCCCGCTGGGAAGAGCTTGCCGGCATCATGGGCGAATGAATATACGGGGGAATCTATGAAGGATGAAGAGGCCGCCGACGCGCGCTTTGAGGTTTTGGAAACGAAGCTTGCGTATCAGGAGCAGACGATCAAGGAACTGGGCACCCTCGTGTACGAGCAAGGGTGCGCCGTCAACCGCATCGAAGCCATGCTCAAGCTCGTCACGGATAAATTAAAAAACATGGATGCCGGAATGGAACGGCCCTTGGCCGCCTCGGAGCGGCCCCCCCATTACTGAACGGCGGCCGCTGCCTCAGGCGCCCCGGGCTCAATCGTTGGGCAGGTCGTTCTCTTCGATGGAAGACAGCATTTCCTGCGTCAATTCCGGATAGGGAGCAAGGCGGTTCGCCTGGTTTTCCAGTGCGCGCTCGAACAGGTTTCGCACGAGCCTTCCGTTTCCGAAATGCGAGTCGCGGCGGTTCCAGGCGTCCTGCAAATAGACTCGAAGCTTACCCAGCGCGCCGTCGCTTATGTTCATGCCGGCGTCCGCCACGAATTTCAGGAAAATCGTTTCCAGCTCCTGCGGAGAAAAGTCGTCGAAGGTAAACCTGCGCGAAAACCGGCTTGCAAGACCCGGGTTCGATTCCAGGAAACGGAACATCTCATCGGGGTAGCCGGCCACCACCACGACGAGGCGGTCGCGGTAATCTTCCATGCGCTTAAGCAGGGTATCCACCGCCTCGCGGCCAAAGTCGCTGCCCGCATTCTCGGGTATCAGCGTGTAGGCTTCGTCAATAAACAGCACGCCGTCGAGGGCCTTGGTAACGGCCTCGTCAACTTTACCTGCCGTTTGGCCCACGAAACCCGCTACCAGCCCGGCACGGTCGGTCTCCACGAGATGGCCTTTTTTTAAAAAGCCCTGAGCCGCGAAAATCTGCCCGAGAAGGCGCGCTACGGTCGTTTTGCCCGTTCCCGGCCTGCCGGTAAAAACCGAGTGCAGCGAGACGGGCGGTATGTTCATGCCAAGGCTCGCGCGCTTCTGGTGCACTTTCATCAAGTTTGACAAGGTTTTAACCTGATCTTTAATCGGGTTCATTCCCGTCAGTCGTTCAAGTTTCTCGAGCGCATCGCGCAGGGCTTTTTCGTTATCTTTCCGGGCTTCCGGATTTTCGGCGACCTTGAAATTGGCTCCCGATGACGTCCCTGCTGCCGGTCCGCCGGCCACCGCGGGAATCCCCTCGGGATTCAAGATGCGCTTGTTCAGGTTTTTCAGGAAATCCGCCGCATCGGCGGGTAACCCTCCCGTGGTCATATACACATCGGCCCACTGCGTGAATGCCGTGGCCACGCGGTGGAAATTGGCCCCCGAGGTGCCTTCGCGCTCTTCCCGCTCCTTGAGCTTGGCGAGGCCGGAACCCCAGGCTGCCCCGCGATAAGCCTCTATTTTCTTCGATATGACGCCCGAGTACTTGCGAAGGTTTTCCTTGTCGCTATCATTCAGATAATCAACGTGAAAAAAACGCTTCATGCCTTCGGGGCCCGGACCATCTTCTTTGATGAAGGGAAGGAAGCTGAGCGCCATGAACGCGGCCCTGTCCGGATGAGTCATCGCGGTGCGGTCTATGCAGGTGGCCGCAAGCCCCCACGCTTCCGGAAGCAACAGCTCGAGATTGGGAATGATGGATTCCATGAAGCGTCGGGCAGCGCTTACGAGGGGTGCTCCGGGTAGTCCTGGTGACGGTTTGTTATCGCTGGTCATGACGTAATTCTAACCGCGAGGGGCATAGAGTGGCAAGTATTAAAAAAAGTCGTAAATAAAGGTTTTTAGAGTTGAATTAAATAGCTTTTTTGCTATTTTATTCATTATAATTCAAGCATGGGGAGATTATATGCGTAAAGTGGTGGGAATAGGGTTGTGCAGCATGCTGCTTTTCTTTTCGTGCACCTCCTTGGGTGATTCTTTTTTCGTTCTCAATACAATGCCCGATACGTATACTTCCATGGCATTGACCAACGCGGGAATAGACGAATACAAAGAGACGCTTTTAAAGAACGGCGACGTTTCGGTAATACCGAAGATTCGCAAATATTTTACGACCGCTTTGCGATACGACCCCGCCAATGCAACGGCAGAGCGATATCTGGCGCTGGTGGACGATTTTCAGAATAGCCGCCTTACGGCCTTTATGCGCTCGGCGGCGGCGCTTCAAAAAAAGACGACCAGGACCGAGGACGACGAATATGCCCTGCAGCACGCCATAGTCAATGCTCTGTTATTAGACTCCAAGAACGAGGACGCCCGCGCTCTTTTTGCCAGCACCAAGGATAGCCGTAAGGCCTTGATAGATAAATACATGGCCAAGACGGCCGAGTATAAGGTGGAGCTCGATAAATTGCCGGCCGAGCCGAAACGCGAGAAGCTGCTTATCGATTCTTTCTCGCTTATCCTGAAGGTGCGCGATATAGACCCGCAGAACAGCGAGGCAACCCGCCTGCATTCCACGCTCAAGGCCGACATCACCAAGATAGTACAGAAATACCTGACCGGCCTTGAGGCTCTGTATGCAAAAGCTTCCTTCGAGACGGGTCGTACGCAGATAGCCATGCTCCGGGACCTGGATTCCAAGATCGACAAGATGTTTGCCCCCGATATACAAAAAGCCGAATACACTCTGTACCTTCGCTGGGCAAAGCATTATCAAGCCCAAAAAGATTACGCCAAGGCGGAAGAAAAAGTACAGCGCGCCATTTCCATCCAGCGTGGAAGCGAGGCGGTGGCCCTCCAGAAGAGCCTTGCCGAAGCCAAGGATAAAGCGGAGCGCGGCGAGAATTTCGGGGCTGGGCTCCAGAATCTCGATGCGTATATCGCAAAGAAAAACCTGGTTTCCGCGCAGCGCCTGCTGCTTGCCCTCATGAAAACCGCAACCGACCCGGCGCAAAAAAAAGAACTGGAGATACGCAGCCAGCGGATGCGGGAAAGCCTCGGTTCCATGTACGCCGAAGCCGTCCGCGCGTATAACGAAGAGCGTTTCAAGGATGCGATCGCCTTGCTTACCAACGTTATAACGCTGGATTCGACCAACGAAGAAGCCGCGAGCTACCTGGAAAAAGCCCAGGCAAAGCAAAAAGTACTCGATCAGTATTAATGGCAATTTTGAATTCCCGCTTGTACTCCCGGGATGCTTCCGCGATTCGATCCATGAGTTGCGGTAAAAACTTAAACGCATCGTAAACTGATTTTTCGATGCCTCTCAGTAACGAAAGGTGGAAACGATGGAAGACGCCAAGGCCAGGAACAAACTGCTGTTTGCCGGTCTCTATTTTTTTTGGGTCGCTTTTTCTGTGGCTTGGTTTTTGGTTCCGTCGTTCGTGGCGGCCACGCAGATAAACGTCGTTCCCATGCCTTCGCAATTTTACGCGCTTCTTAAAAGCGCTGGATTTCCGGCTTTTGCCCAGATACTGGGTTTGCTGCTTGTCTGGTTTATAATTCCGCTGGCGGCTTGGAAAGTAATTTCCTCCATTATAGCCGCCAAGCTTCCCGAATGGCTCAAACCCTTGAGCATACCGTCGCTGGCCGTGGATATTTTCGCCTCGGCCGTCACTCTGTTCGTACCGGTTATGCATATCCTGCTATTCGCAGGCAGTTCGGATTATTTCGCGGCGCTTCCCTGGTGGACATGGCTGTTCATGGGGCTCTCCATCGCATGGAACGCGTATTCGGTGATATTGCTCATCTCAACGTTTATCGGACGCGACGAAACGTATCAACAGTATCGCGCCTTCAGGAACGCCGCCGAGGCGGGAAAAAAATCCCTGTACGCATCCTTGAAGACCTGGGGCATACAGAAACGCCTCACAATATCGTTTACCGGCCTTCTTTTCGTCGTGATCGTCGTTCTGGCCGCTGTCTTGCTCCAGGATTTTTCCAGGTCCCTCTTGGGAGCGGTCAAGGATAACGCGCACGCCCTGGCGGACAGGACCTCGAGCGCCGTAAAGACGATGGTAGGCGACAAGATAGCCATCGATTCCTATTTTATTGACGCAGGCAAGAAAAACAGCCTCTCGGCCATCGGCTTTACCGACCTGACCTTTTACAGCTACGACAAGAAAAAAGATGTTTTTATAACAACCGCGAGCACGAGCCCCGATCTTCTCAAGGCTACCCGGCAGAACGAAAAGTTCGAGGCGGATAAAGACGGTCGCATCCTCGTGGAAAAAGACGATTTCATGGAGTTCCAGGCGCCGGTTACCCTGGGCGGCGTCTCCATAGGCTATGTGGCGGTACGGTATTCCCGCGATATCATATACGGCCCGTATTTCAGGACGCGCACCAAGGCCATCATGATCTCAGCACTGTTCCTGTACCTCGCCGTGTTCCTGACGTATATGCTGGGGCAGGGAATCGTCTTCCCCATCCTGTTCCTGCGCATGAGCGTCAACGAGATAGCGTCGCGGCTGGCGGCGATGGTGAAGGGTACCGAGAAAATATCCGCGGAGCGCCTCCGGTACGACGACAGGGTGGACACCAAGGACGAGATAAAGAAATTATCCTTGGAGGTAGGTAACATGACCTCGGTAATCCGCGGCGTGGTACCGTATATCTCCGCATCGACGCTCCAGCACTCCGAGCGTGAGATTCCGGCAACGGAAAGCCGCGATCTGGCTTTCCTTTTTACCGACATCCGGGGCTTCACCACCTTGTGCGAAGGACGTTCGCCTGAAGACATCGTCAAGATGCTCAACCATTATCTGGATCTCCAGACCAATGCCATAATCGCCAACGGCGGCGACGTGGATAAATTCGTGGGCGATGAGGTGATGGCCATGTTCCAGGGGCCGGATAAAGAGCTCAACGCGTGCCGCGCGGGCATGGCCATACGAAAAGCCATGGCCGCCGAGCAGGAACGCGCCCGTAAGGAATCCGAGTCTATAATCGCCATAGGAATAGGCATAAACACGGGGCCCGTCACGTTCGGTTCCGTCGGCTCGCGCGACCGCATGGACTTTACCAGCATCGGGGACACCGTAAACCTGGCGGCAAGGCTGGAAGGCGCTACCAAGGAATACGGCACCAAAACTCTGGTAACCGAGGCCGTCTATGAAAACATCAAGGATGTTTTCCTGTGCCGGGAGATAGACTTGATGACGGTTAAAGGGAAAAAACAGCCGGTGCGCATCTATGAATTCATTCAGGAGAAATCCGCCGCAGCGGCTTCGTTGCTTCCGCTCAAGGAAAAATTCGAGGCGGGACTCGCCGCCTACAGGAAACAATCCTGGGCAAGCGCCAAGAAAATTTTTACGGAATTGGTAAAAACCCATAAGGACCAGACCAGCTCCGTGTTTTTAGAGCGTATCGAGTTGTTCCAGGTAAAACCGCCGCCCAAGGATTGGGACGGTGTATTCAACCTGACTGTTAAATAGCCCAGTCTGCTGCGGGGAGCCTATGATTTTCCCCGCAGTGCCTACTATGCGAGATGCGGTGTTTTCCGGTATACTGTAGCCAAAGAGAATATACGCGAAAGGCTGCATCGCATGTCTTTGTGGTCACCGACTTTTTTGCCTGGGAGACCTTCAACCGCCGTCCTTATTCTCACCAAGGATTTTCATGCTTAACAATGATTTTGCATCGCTCGGCCTGATGCCGGAAAGCCTCCAGGCTCTCCTTCATGAAGGCTACACGCACCCCACGCCCATACAAAAAGAGGCGATTCCCGTGGTGCTCCAGGGCCGCGACCTGCTCGCATGCGCCCAAACAGGCACCGGCAAGACCGCCGCGTTTGCCCTGCCCGTAATTCAGCGTCTGGTACAGACAGGAACAAAACGAATTCCACGGCACGCCCGCGCCCTCGTCGTAGCGCCTACGCGGGAATTAGCCGCCCAGATCGATGCCAGCTTTGCCGCTTACGGCAGGCATGCCGGCCTTCACCGCGCCTGCGTTTACGGCGGCGTGGGCAAAGTACCCCAGATACGCGCCATGGATCGAGGCGTCGATGTGCTCGTCGCTACTCCCGGCCGCCTTCTGGACCTGCGCCATGACGGCGCCATCGACCTGTCCAAGGTCGAGATCGTCGTGTTCGACGAAGCGGATCGCATGCTGGATATGGGCTTTATCCACGATGTACGTAAAATAATCGCTTTGCTGCCTTCCGTCAGGCAGACCCTGCTTTTTTCGGCGACCATGCCCGGAGAAATCGAGGAACTGGCTCGGGGTCTGCTCAAGAATCCCGCCCGCATCGCCATCGAACCGGAAAAACCGGCAGTGGAACTCATCAGCCAGTCTTTATACTATGTGGAAAAAGGCGCCAAACGAGAGCTTCTCGCACATTTGATGCTGGAACTGAACGTAGACCGAGCCATCGTTTTCTCGCGCACCAAACACGGTGCGGACCGCATCGCCCGCGGCTTGCACGCCGCTGGAATCACCTCCGGCGTCATTCACGCCAACAAAGGCCAAGGCAACCGCACCCGCACCATGGACGCCTTCCGCGCCGGTGAGACCCGCGTGCTCGTGGCTACCGACATTGCGGCGCGCGGCATCGATGTGGATAACATTACCCATATTTTCAACTTTGACATGCCCACCGAACCTGAAACCTACGTGCATCGCATCGGCCGCACGGCGCGTGCCGGAGCCTCCGGTTGCGCAATCTCGTTTTGCGATACCGAGGAGAAGCGCCTGCTGCGTTTGGTAGAGCGACTCCTCAACAAACCGATACCGGTGGTACACGCGCATGCGTTTGCCGGCGTCCGGGGCAGCGACCTGCACAACGACGACGAAGACCGCAAGCCTTGGCATTCCGATGCCCGCAGAAAAGAAGAATCTCGCGCTTCCCGTCCAGCCCGCGGCGCACCCCGTGGCCCGTCAGGCGGCGAGAAGCCGCAAGGCAGGACTTTCAGGGGCATGGGAAGCGGCGGCGCAAAAGGCCGACCCGCTACCAGAAGTTCGAGGCCTGAAGGTCAGAGCTCGGCATCGGCCGCTCCCAGACCCCAAGCCGCGCCCAGCCGAAGTTCCTCTTCGCAGGATCGCGGCCGACCGGAGCGATCTCAGGGTAACGGTGGCGCCAGATCCGGCGCTCCTCGCGGAAACCCTTCCCGGCAGAGTGGCGGTGATCGCCCCGCCTATGGCAACAGGCAACAGCCGGGAGCCAGTTCCGTAGCCAGTACCCGCAAGGCGATAGACGACATTACCGGAAGAAACTCGTAATAAAGCGCCCTAAAAAGCGGATTCCATAAAAAACGCCGGAAAGCATCACGCGCAAGCAGTGCTTTTCGGCGTTTTTCGTGTGCTCGGCCTTCCGTACAGCGTTATTTTTCAGAAAACCATAGATTTTTCCGCTAGCGAACAGCGATCAATGCAACGCCGACGAGTGCCAAGGCAAGGCCGGAAATCCTTGCCAAGCCCAGCCGCTGTTTAAAGATGACGCGGGCTAAAATTACGGTCGGAGCGGGGTAGAGCGAAGTCAGGACGGAAACGACCATCAAGAGTCCTATTCGGCTCGCGAGTAGAAACGCTATATTGGCCGCCATGTCGCATAAGCCTCCAGCGATCGCCGGAAGCCTGGTCCCCCGAACCGGTATAATTTTTTTGCGGGACGACAGGGCAAAAACGCTGACAGCCAGGACTGCGGTTCCACGGGCACCTAAAAGGGGCCAAAGCCCCGACGCCGGATTACTGCGGGAAATGAAAATATAAAAACCGCCGAGCAGGCAGCCCGCGAAGACGCCCAGAAGCAGCGAAACGCGGATTTGCCCCTTTGTATGGTTGGACTTTGGCTCTATAGAAAGGAGCAGGATCGCGGGAACGCAGAGCAGCCCTCCGATAATAGCCGGAGTGGAAGGTTTCTCGCCGAGGATACTGCCGAAAATTACTGGAATCATTGCGGCGGACAGTGCTGATAGCGGTGCGACGATCGCTACTACTCCAATCGCGATTCCCCGATAAAGTAGTGCCAACCCACCGACACCCGTCAATCCCGCGAGCGCTCCCCAAAGAAAATCTGCGAGGGACGGCTTCCCCGCCTCTATAAAAGGCACGATGGCGATGAGCAGCAGCGCTCCCGCTGCTTGGGAGAGAAAAACGACGGGAAGGGACGTGTTCTTTCGGGTAGCGAATCCGCAACTGAAATCCGCGAGGCCAAAAAGACTTGCGGAAAGGAGTGAGAGCAGTAAAAACATAGATCCTCGTTTCTAGTAGAATCTGAATCCAATGAGTCTTGCGATAAAGAACTAATCAAAACCCGTACAGTTTGGAAGAGTTCTTGATGTACTATATTCAGTATAGAGCATGTCGGTGTTTTCTGTGCTTCTTCCGCATTTTTACGATGGGAATCCAGGAACTTCCCTGCCATGCGGGTAGACTATATAGGCCATCCCTCCCGAGGCTGAGATCCAGCGCGCTTCCAGTTCGCTTCGGAGATAAGTGCGCCGTACCGATGCGGCGTCGGGGGAAGCAGGCTCGTGCATCACCGGATTGCCTGCCGCGTCGAAACCGACGAGCAAGGTAAGATGGCCGGAGCTTTTCGGAATTGGGGCTCCGGTTAATGCGCGGCCATCGTCGTTGTTCCAGGACACGCTCATGGCGACGGGAACCCCGGCCGCGATCCATGGTTCAAGTTGCGACAGGGAAGAGAAACGGACGGGGAATGCGTCCATCCCGTCTGCATTCGAGGAAGCGAATGCGGTATTGAAAGCCCAGTTGCCGTAACCGCGGTAGACATTATCGTAGACGCCCGCTACGTTCCTTCGGATGCGATCTTCGCAAGGACCGGCGGGTTTGCGCCAGTAATCCTCGATCATGGTTAGGCAGGTGGGGCTGCACCAAACCTTGCCGCCGTCGGGATAGACCATTTGCGAGTATGCAGGTACCTCGGGTACGTCCATATTCCACATCGATGGATCGCCGGACGGGAAATCCGCGACGCTTGATCGTTCTCCGGCATATGAAAGCCCGAGCGCGCGGATATCGGGAGCTGACAGGCCGTCTTCCGAAAACAGGCGTGCGCGCAGCTGTACTTTATCGGTTGGCGACTTGAGATTCACTGTGTCCGTCGCTATCGCGGCGAATTCGTCTTCTTGGCCTTCGACGCTATGCCTTCGTACGTTCTCTTCGTCCGATGCCCAGACTCCCATGCTGAACCAGCGTGACCATGCCGTTTCCCGGCAGACCCGGAGAAGAATTTCGACCCACGTACCCGACGGCGTATCGGCCATCCACGAAGGAACGATGGAAACGCAGGGAAACCCCAATTTGAGTTCAGGGCTGGTCATGTCGCGCGATGCATAGGATCTGCCATTATAAAAAGGAAACACCTGCCCTGAGAATTTTCGATCGTCCAACTTGCGCGTCGCGTCAGCCGTATCAAAAGCCCAGTCGTCAAAAGCGCCTTCACATTTCTGATAGATGATGAACCCAGTTCGATAAGGCATGCGAGAACCCTCCCCAAAAACGCTATTTTAGCATAAAATACCAAAATTTAATATTATTTATGAAATAAAATGTCGATTTAATTATTATGTTTTCTAAAATCCTGCTATTATGAAGTTCTGTCATACGACTTTTGTATTTTTATTTGCTGAACGAAGAGGCGGTGATTTGAATGCGAAGGCTATTCCTGAAAAATGTTCCATTATTCAGCAAGTTCCCGATCTTGCTCACGGTTTGCGTAATCGCTTTTAGCTTGAGCCATTTGTTTACGAACAGGGGTTTGACTTCGGTTAATTCCGCGTCGTCCGGGCAGGAGGCAATCAAGGTCTCGAACAGCCTGGTGGACGCTTTTACGATCAGGTCTCGCTCGGTCGCGGACCAGGGGGACGGAAATTAACCGGCTTGAGTTCGCGAAGATGACCGGTGCCGGAAACGATTTTATCGTCATCGACCGGAAAAACCTGCCGCGCGAGCTGACCAGAGACGACATCGTTCTCCTGTGCGGCAGGAAATACGGCATAGGCGCCGACGGACTCATGGTGGTAGATGGCGGGACCGGCCTTGGATCCGCAACGCGATTCTCGGTTGATTTCTATAACGCGGACGGATTAGGCGGCATGCTGTGCGGCAACGGCGCCCGCTGCGCCTTGGCTTTCGCCCGGGAATCCGGTTTCATGACGTCCGGCGCAGCCGTCCGCTTTTCGTTCGCGGGGGCGGACTATTCCGGGGAAGCGCTGGCGGACGGCAGGATACGTCTTGACCTTGATACATCCTTTTGCCTGAATCCGGTAATGGCGCTCAAGGTGGAAGGGATGACTTTGGACGGCTGGTTCGTCGACCTTGGGAGCAGGCACTTCGTCCTTGACGCGGTGAGTATCGATGAAAAATTCGGGCAGGCGGAAATGTCCGAACTCCCCATTGAAAAATTCGGGCCGGCCTTGCGGCATCACCAAGTTTTCGCGCCATGCGGCGTCAATGTAAATTTTTGTTTCCTCAAGGATGGAATGCTTTGGGTTCGTACCTGGGAGCGGGGAGTGGAGGGCGAGACGCTGGCTTGCGGAACCGGGACTACCGCGTCGGCGCTCGTGTACGCCAGGCGCGGGCTCCTAACGCCTCCGGTCAGGGTTCGCGTAAGGAGCGGAGAGGATCTTTTCGTCGATTTCGACTCCCCTCTTGCGCCGACCTACCTTTCGCTTACGGGAAACGCCCGCCGTACCTTTTCCGGCAGCTTTTCCCTGCCGGATTGAAAGATTTCAGCCGACCACTTCCCGGATCACGCGGAGCCAGTTGCCTCCCATGATCTTGCGAATATCATCCTCGCTATATTTTCTTTCCATTAATGCGCGGGTGAGTTCACCCAGGCGCGAGCAGTCCTGCATCACGGTGCCGTACTGCGGCGAAAATCCGTCGAAGTCGGTTCCAAGCCCGATGTGGTCGGCCCCTTACACCGGTTACCGGGGGTTGGGCTGGTCCAGCACGCGCGAAACTGTAACTTTGGGGGGGTCGGCATCGACAATAACTCCGTCCA
>CAZAJF010000055.1:0-21779 GCA_964485395.1 uncultured Treponemataceae bacterium
CAGACGAAAACAAGATCCAACCTCTTCCCGCTTTCGCAGTGAAGGGGCCGTACAATCGAGCCCATCATCTATTTGCTTAAGTATTGTGCTTTAGGCGCTCTATCAGGTTAGCCTTTTACAGCATTCCGTGTCAAGCATCTTTCGGCTTTTTTTTAATTTTTCTTGTCGTCCGGAGCGGCTTGCTTTGCCTTTCAGCAACGCCGTTCGCTTCCGTTCAACGAGGCAGACAGTAGCCTGAATATTTACTGTGTGTCAACAACTTTCTTGCATAAAACAAACAAATTTTTCATAAACCTTAAATATTGCATTTGGTTACAAGAATAATTGCAAAACCTGGTTTTCAAACTAATATAATACGCTAAAACACCACTTGTTTTTGTAATCTCTTGTAGTGCTTTTCGAAAATCGAGAAGTGCAAAGGAGACTATCCATGCTGTGCACTATTTTTCCGATATCCACCACCATCAAGGCCGCGGCAACCAAGAATCTCTTAAAATTATTATTCCGATAAGGTTGTGGCGCGAGTAATAGACTTTGGCTAGCTGTAAAAAAAACAATCCTTCAATGCTAAGAGTAAAAAATGCCACAAAGCATCTAAATATGGAGGATAGATATTAAACGCTTCTGCGAATAACCGGACACTCTTAAGGCAATGACAAAAACCACGAGGAATAAGGGAAATTCAGAAACGAAAACTTGAATACAAACAAATATCGCGATAAATTCAGAAGTGATGAAACGATCGTTATGGAACGTTTTATTACTACTTATCCTGGCTGTTTCATGCACACGCATGGACATGTCGGATGGAGTCAAGGTGGTGCGGCCGGTTATCTTCGATACGACGCTCAAGCTGCCTTTATCCGACGACCGGGCAGCCCTGCGCCTTGACTTAAGCACCGACGCGACGGCGTTCGATTACTCGGAATCGCCGCTCAGCGCGACGATCGCCGCCGCATTCAGCAACGACATTACAATTCGATGGTTCCTAAACGGCGAACTCAAAGCCGACGAACACGACACCACCATCAATCTTGGGATACTTCCGAGCGGTTACTATGAGATTGCCGCAGAAATACGACACGACAGTCATACATACGGAGCTCGCCTAAAATTCGAGATACGAAAATGAAAACACAACTCGCGAATAGGGGGTTTTCGTTTATTCGCTTCGTGCTTATCGTCGCCATGTTAGTTTGCTGCGATTTTCCTACGAGTACATACCGAGATCTACCCAGCGCTTCCTTTCAAGTTGCAGCAGTAGATACGGCACGCATCCTGCCTGACGACATGGCTGCGCTTGAAGTAGCGAAATTCCTTGTGACCGGCACGGGACCGGCGGGTAAGGCATTTGGCCCGCAAACAGTACCCGCTACCGAAATCAATGGGTTTTACACTGCAGGTGCAAGCGCAGGAGACTGGGTTTTTACCATGGACGCCCTGGATTCGGAGGGGCTGGTTCTCTGTTCAGGCAGCGCGAATGTCACGATCGACCGTGAAAGCCAGGTAAAACCTATAACGCTGGAGATGATTCAAGGCCCAGGGACCTTAACAACCAGTTTAGAGTGGAATGCCTCTGATATTTCCTCGGCGGTTTTGGATCTTCAGGCAAAAATAACGGTAGTATCATTTGAAGGGGCCATTACTACAGTCTATGAGGGATCGATTTCTAAATCTCCGCTCTCGGTTACAGCTCTGACTTTGAACGCCGGGAGTCACACACTTACCGCGACGATAATCGCCGACGGCAAAACGGTTTGGGGAACAGCACAAACCATTTTGATTGTAGCGGGAAGGAATACGACCGCTGCCTTGATTGCGGAAGAGGGCAGTATCAACGACCCTCCAAGAATCTACCCGAGTGTACGGAGCGTCATCCGGCCAGGTTCCAAGACCTACTTTCTTGGGGTACGTGGCGGCATGAAAGTCTATTATGAAAAAAACGCTCCCGCATCTTCTTCTTCGAGCGTTTATTCCGGCACCCCCATAGCCCTCGATGAGACGTGGACCGACCTAAATATTTACGCGGAAAGCTCATGGGGAATTCAGAAAAGCACACAGTTCAATTATGTGTACATCGATGACCCTGTTCCCGACCCTGTTCCCGACCCTGTTCCCGACCCTGTTCCCGACCCTGTTCCCGATCCTGTTCCCGATCCTGTTCCCGATCCTGTTCCCGATCCTGTTCCCGACCCTGTTCCCGACCCTGATCCTGTGCCAATCCCTGATCCATGGATTTATGTTGCAACCACGGGAAACGATGCAAATGCGGGAACCATCGACGCTCCGAAAGCCACGCTGCAAGCGGCTTTGGATCAATTCGCCGCGCTGGGAATAGATGGCGAGGTTCGTGTGGCTGCGGGATCTTACACCGACGAGGACGGATTGACGCTCAGCGGAACGAATATAACCATAATGGGCGGTTTCAGCCCTGACTTCCTCTCGCGCGAACCCGTAGCGACACCGACGATACTGTCTCGATCAACTGCGACAGCCTCCAGCGACAGCATGCCGAATCCCGTCGTGCTATCGCCTGCCGGTCACGACGGAACCATAGCGCTAAGCGGCCTTACCATCGATAATCTCGTGAGCCCGCTGGTACCCGACTCCCAATACACGTGTGGCATCCTAGCTGCGGGAAGCGGATCGTTGTGGCTCATGGCTTGCACGGTAAAAGGTGGGGCAGGCACCGTCTTTTCGGCAGGAGCAGTCGCGATTGATTCAAACCTGAACGTCAATGGTTGCACGATAGAGGGTGGAACCGGTGCCATCGCCTACGGTGTGCGTTTTATGGATTGCGAAACAGGCTCGATAAACGGCGGCACCATAGTAAACGGACGAAGTTCCGGCCCCGGTAACGCGTACGCCGTGTATGCGAACGCATCGTACCCGACCCTACGGGAGTCTACGATTCGCGCGAACAAGGCAGGCGGACCGGATTCTGTGCTTGCGGGCATATTCGCGGAGAATCTCGATTCGGCTACGCGGAGCCTCGTGATCTCGAGGAACCTGGAAGTGGCTGGAGGCACCACGAGCAGCGCAAGCTACGGCATATTAATCAAGAATGCCAAGGCTGAGACGATTATTGAACGCAACAGGATACTCGGGGGGAATTCCAAGGATTCCGCTTGGGGAATCGCCGTGATGGCCGAGACAGAGGATTGCGACAACCTGACCATACGCAACAATATCATCGTGGGAAACGTCAACAAGTATACGGCGGCGGGAATCTCGCTGATTGCGAACAATGGATTTTCCGCCAATCCCGAAATAGCGGGCAATACGATCTTCGGCGGCCTCAACAACCAAGGCCACGGAATATTCCTGAACCCGATCAACGGGGAAACCAGGCCGATCATCGTGGATAATATAATAATATCCATCAACGCCCTCGACGCCGGAGTATACGAGGCCAATTACGCTGCCGGTACCGCCGATCCCAATCCAATGGCCATGGGCCATAATGCCTTCATCGGCTTGGGCTCGTCGAGGGGAGCCTTCTATAGAAACGCGGAAGACGGCGCGACGGTTACCGCAAGCGCCGGTTTCGCGGCAGTACAGCCCGCGGACTCGCCATGGTGGGTAGCCAACGTCGGGTTCCAGGCGGCGGATTCCACGACGGATTTTTCAGGCGGATCTCTCGACGGGATTACGAATGCGTCGTTCATGAGCTTCGACTTCCATCTGACGGGCTCCGATTCCCTCGGCCTCTCGACGGCGGGATTCGATCTCTCGGCGGCTCCCAACGCGGCTGGGATACTGCGATTCTTCCAGAACGACCATTCCGGAGCGGCGCGGAGCGCTCCCTGGTCGGTCGGCGCCTACGAAAGGGATTGAACCGACATTCCATTTAGAATTTATAACCGAATCGGAAAAACGGCCGCAACAGGTCCAGGGGTACGCCTACATAATAGACGCCTTGCCAGTCCATGCCGGCCTCGCACCCGAGTTTTGAGGTCGCGTAACCTATGGAAACGCCGGCCGTCACGGTGGGATCCTGGCTCAAACCGCTAAAGTCCCCTATGACTCCGTCGCGGTCGAGATAGGTAATGGTCTGACCATACCCGACACGCAGGCTTACGTACAAAGCCAGCGTTCGTATGGGTACAAAAGAAAAAACAAGATTTGTACCCACGCCGGCTTGTACGCTCATTGCCGTGGCGATGACTTCGTTGAGCTTGCCGCGCAGATAGGCGCCGTCGAGGCGAACCTCAATCGAGAACATGCGGAGGAGCGCGCTCTTAGCGAACGGCCCTCCCAAGGGCAAATGGAGGACGGTCTCCGCGGCACCTAAGGAATGCCTATAGCCGTCCAGCCAGGTTTGCGACAGGAGTATAGCCGGACGCCATCCAAGCCACACGCTTGCTGGAATCGCGGGAACCTGAGTTTCCGACGCGGTTTGCATGAACGCTCGTACAGGCTCCAGGGTCGCGCTTTCCAGCAGAGCAGGTTCCATCTGCGTAATTTTCAAATCCTGTACTTCAACCGCCGACTTCCCGACCAGAAGTTCGATCGCCTCGATGGGCTCGTCGGGAGAAGCCGCCGATTCCATGGAGGCATTTGTGGAATACACAATACGTTCCGCATCGAAGGGCAGGGCCTCCGCACGCAGCCTCCGCGACGGTATGGGAAGGCTTTCTTCCGGGGGCCTCTCGACTGGGGGCTGAACCGCCACGCCGGCCATCGCGTCGACAACCTGGATGGCTACGCTATCGAAAAGCCCGCCGGGATTGACGACAAGCACCGAATAGTCGCCCGCCGCGCGTTCCGCAAGATTGACGACCGCCACCAGCTTCGCATCGTCGACGCTGACCACGCGACCTTGGATTTGTTTGCCATCGACGCCGGTGAGCCCTACGGACACGCCTTGGTCGAATCCCGCTCCGATAATCGTAAATGCCGGGTACGCACGGTCGTTGGCCAGCAAGCCTGGCTCTACCCTATCGATCTCGGGAGCTTTTCGTGCAAGCACGCGCGCGCCACCATCGATGCGGGAATCCTTGCCGCCGGGATTCTCCAGAAGCAGGGCATAGCTGCCAGGCAGAAGAGCCGTGGTGTCGAACCATGCGTCCAAGCCGCCTTCCCGGAGGACGACCTTGAAGGCCGGGAGCTTTCCGTCCGGCGTCTCGATACCCACCGCCGTATCCGGAAAAACTCCCGTACCTATTACGTGAATAAAACTTTCCGGGCTCCCCGCATAGATGGACGACTCGGTAACGTTCGCGTTCTCGATGTCGGCCGTGAGGCGCACGGCGAAAGGAGTCCACGCGGCGGTCGCTATCGGCTTGGCCAATACGTTGTACGCGGTTATCATGATCTCGTAGGAACCGGGATCCAGGCTTACCTCGATGAACCTGGATCGAACCTTGTCCCTGAAAAACGTATCGGCTTCCCCTGCTTTCCGGATGGCCACTTCATAGCTTCGCGCGCCTTCGACAGCCCTCCACTCCAGCTTGGACACGCCGGCATCCTGCGCATGGGCAGAGAACGCCAGCACGAGAAGGCAGGAGGCCAGAAGAAGCCGTGCGTCAGCGTTTCGGCTGCACATATATCTCCTTTGGAGAAAGCAGCGCCGGGAGTATGGAGGATTTGAGCGCGACGGTTATGGAAAACGAGCAGAGCCGCTCTTCGCCGAAACGTTCGGCGGAGCCTCCGGTACCGATCAGCATCGGCTCGACCCTGAAAATAAATTCACCGACGTCCAACAGCTCGAGCTCGCGGAATAAATAGGCCGTCGCTTTTTCCACGACTTTCGAGAATACGACGCGGCCGCCTGCCTTCTGGGTAAGCCGGATTCCGTAGGCATTGGCTCCCTGCACCGACGACCAGGCAAACGTCAAGAAATCCGCATCGGTGATGTCGACCTTACTGCCCTCCGCCGGCTGGCGTATCCTAGCTGCCTCGAGCAGCTCTATCGCGTCCACCTTGAAACCCACCTGTCCCTGCGGAAGTGGCACGCCGTCGAACCCTTCGCCTCCGACGGAAACTAGATACGAGCCAGAACCGGGATCCTGAAGAAGGCAGCTCGTCTCCCGCGTCGTCTTTTCAAAAACCGGCCTTGAGGCATCACCAACTTTGGTAACGCGCACGGAATATACGGCCTTAGCTTCGGAAGGTTCCCATACCACGCGGATACCGTCTCGGCGAGACACGAGCCCGTCGACGACGGCTCCGTTCACCGGAGCTAAAATACGCGGCGCTATCGTTGTTCTGGGTACGAGTACGGTAAAGGAGGCACTCGAGAGCGGCCCAAGACGCGGCACTCGGCCGGCAGATTCGATTTGCGCGAACACCGACCATACATACGTTCCGGCCGCCAATGCGGATCGATCCGCCTCGAAGCCGGTGCCGGCGACTTTGACATCGATGGCGGGACGTTGCGCCCGAGAGTCGCGGACGGTCAGCCGATAGCTCGAGGCATCGGGCACATGGCTCCATGCAAAGACGACGCGCGCAGCGTGCGCAAGGTCTACGGTTTCGTCATTGGCGGGGGCAAGGATCGTCGCCGCCTGCAAGGGCTTTTCCACACGTATCGCCCTTGGCTTCGATGTACCTCCGGCATTCGAGACAGTCCAGAAAAACGTCCCGTACCCGGGCATGGAAATTGAGGCGTTTCCTGTAGAAGAAACAGTGCTGACCGCTTCTTCCTTTAACGCGGCATCGGAGAAAAGCGTCAACCTGGCCTCGCCGCCGCCCGCCCACGAAAAACCGAGGACGTAAGGTAAGGCTCGTTCGAGCTCGAGGCCGTCAGCCGGGGCAAGGGCATCGGGAGGAACGAGCCTGGCGACGGTAAGCCTCCTCGACGCCGACCAAAGAGAAGTCGTGCCATCTACCGCTACGGAGCGCACGGCCCAGCGATACATGCCAGGTATCAGGCTTGCCGGAAGTCTGGTAAAGGTCGCCGTGCCGGTCCACGAGGCAGAAGGCTCCCCTGCCCCATCACCGGATCTCAATTCGAATTCGTAGGATTTTACGTCGACCGCCTGCTGCCAGACGAAAAGAAGGCTGCCGCTTGCCGCATCCTTGCTCGCGATCGTCGTCGAGTCATCGGGCAGCAAAAGTTCAGGAGCCGAAATATCCGGGCTTTTCCTAACGATGAAACGCCGCGGATCGGTAGGCTTGCCCCGGGTCAAGCCGCCATATTCGTAAAGGGCTCGAACCCGCCAGTAATACGATCCTTCTGCCGGTGCCAATATGCGCATGGACTGATTCGAGGTTGACCCTTGCGCGACGGTCGCGGAAAAAGCACCGTCGGTGGCCACTTCGTATTCGTAGGCACCGACTCCGGGCACGACTTCCCATGCCAGTGAAACGGATGGAAGCTCGCTTCGGTATACAAATTCCTCACCCTCCTTGGGCTCGAGGGCGATCGGCGGAATGTCCGCCGTCACTGAAAAACCGAGCGGTTTGGAAACGTTACCCGAGGAGTCCCGTATTCTCCAGAAAAAAGAACCGGCAGCCAAGTACGCGGCGGACTCAAGCGATCGCGAAGCCACGCTTTCAAAGACGATAAAATCCCTGGTTTGGGAGATTTCCACGAAAAACGGCGATGCGCCACCTAAGGCCGTCCAAGAAAAATCGACCTTCACCCGCGGACCTTCCCCGAAGGCAACCGCGCCCGCGCTCGGGACGAGCGGAACGAGACTCAGTTCCGATACAATCGACTTTCCGTCTTCAAGCGACAAGGACTGGTTTTCCGTGATGGTGCTCGTCTCGCCCGAATCGCTTACCGTTACGGTTCCGCCGCTCACGCCTACGGAAACCGCCTCGTCGGCGCCGCGGCTGATGCTCAGGACGCCTCCGCTCATGTTCAGCTTGGCCTTGTCCGCCTTGACTACCAGGGGGACAATCGCGGCATCGGAGGCATTTTGTACTCTCCTGGCTACGACGGATCCCTCGAGGAATTGTATCGCCTTTTCCTTTTCGGAAAAATCGAGCACGACGAGGGAGTTTTCGTCCAACTGTATTTCCGTCGAGTCATCCAACCGAATGACCGCCGACGAGCCGACGTCGGTTCGCACGGCGTCCTTGTTATAAAGTATTTCATCGCGCTTGAGCAGAATCCATACCACCCTGTCCGAGGCTCGGCGTTGCGCGATTCGTTCCTTCCTCACGAGCACGCCTATAGGCTGCTTGCCGAGCTCGGCGACCGATTTGGTGATATCGAAGTACAGCGAGACCAGAAAGGCCGCAAAAAGCAAGGTTCCGCAGGCAATCACGATCGTGTCTCGCCGTTTCGAGGTCATGCAGGCGCTCCCGGCCCTCCGGAATGGAGCACCTCGTATTTCTTCTCCTCAAAATCCTCGAACACCTGGGACGCATCGAAGCGGACGTCGGCGATCTTCAGCGATTCGCGCAGGTCCTTGAGGTCGCGCGGTCCTGTTTTATCGTCCTGCCGGCGGATGACGGCATAGATTCGCAGCGGATTCACCTTGCCCTTCACGCGTATCATGGGCATCGCCTCAACGAAATACAGCCCATGCAGCTTGGAGAGCGTATAATCCGTTATTAAAATATCCGTGCTGAAAGGCTTGTTCAGCTCCTCGATCCTCGACGCAAGGTTAACCGTATCGCCGATAACCGTATATTCCATGCGCTGGGTGGAACCTATCTGACCGGCGAGGACGAGACCCGTATTGACGCCGCATCCTATCCGGATTATCGGCCTTCCCGGGCGCCCCCGCGTCTTGTTGTAGTCTCTCAGCTCGCTCCTCATCGTCATCGCCGCCTCGATCGCCGCCAAGGGATCCCGTCCCGTGCTCAAGGGGACGCCCCAGATCGCCATTATCGAGTCGCCGATGAACTTATCGACCGCACCGCCGGTTTTCTGGACGCAAGCTACCATCCGGGTAAAGTAGGCGTTGAGGAACCCTACAACCTGCTCGGGGTCCATAGTTTCGGACATGGCGGTAAAGGATCGTATGTCCGAGAAAAAAACGGTCGCCTCGCGCCGTTCACCCCCAAGTCGAATATCCCCGGTCATGGCTAGATTTGCTACCGTCTTGTTCACGAACTTTCCGAACGCTTCCTTGATCTTCTCGCGCTCCCCAAGCCCCCTGCCCATGGCGTAAAAAGTCTCGGTAAGCGCTCCGAGCTCGTCTCGGCTTTGCGGGCGTATGTCGAGTTCGTAATCTCCGCGCTCCACTTTCATGGCCGCGCCCATAAGTATGCTGACCGGCCCCGTAATGGAGCGCGAGTACAGGTAAACGAGCACAACGGCAAGCGTAAGCACCGCGCCCATGATCAGGAAATTCCTCCGCTGGATTCCTTCGACCGCCTCGAAAGCCTTGTCCAAGGGGGCGGTCGCGATTACCCCCATATCCCCGAACACGATGCGCTTATACGAAGCGATATACTTTATGCCGTTAGCGTCTACATAGCGGAGAAGTCCGTTATCCGCCGCGTTTTCGCGCATCGCCTTTACGACCGGCACGGAATTTAAATTCGCGCGAGCAGCCATAAGGCTTACATCTGAATGTAGGAGAAGCTCGCCTCCGGCGTTTATCACCCAGGCACCGACGATACCCCTGGGCTTCAAGGCTTCCAGGTAGCGCTCCGCCGTCATGAAGGCAAACAGGGTACCTTTGAATCCCGAGTCCCGGTACGGTATCGCCACGCCCAATGCCGGGGCGCCCATCTCGAGCGTCGGATTAAAGACGGTGGCCGCTTCGACGTTTCCTATCCTAGAAACTGCCTTTTCAACGCGCGCGGTATCCGCCCCGAAAAGAGCCAAGGCGGCATCGTTGGGAAGGGAGGCCAGCCCCGGGACGCCGACGTAGAGAACATCGCTGTTATTCGAGAAAAACCTGCGTGCGGCTTCGCTGGCGGCGGATCCTGAGCTCAGGTCAAGGAGCAATCGCGCGCGGGAGACGAGGTGCTGGACTTCGATGTCGATATTGAGCGCGGTGATCTGCGAAACAGTGTGGTTATTTTCCTCGATGCGCACGGTAGCGTCCCGAAGGAAAAAAAACGAAGCAAGTCCGGTCATGGCGATAAGCGACCCGAGGAGCAGGGAGGACACCACCGCGATGAGCTTGATGCCGATGGGAAAACGAACCCTGGATTTTAGGACGACCTTAACTTCCTTGCTCCAGACGCGCTTGTTCACCACCGGCTTAAGGCCCGTCTGCAGCGAGTCGACGAGAATGAATCCCCCTTGGGGTGTAACGACGCTCGCCCCTGGCGCCATCAATTGGGTAGAACGTTTGTTGACCGGAAAGTCGTCGAGGGGGCATTCATGCTGCAGGATGGTTTTGCGGTGACCGTTTCCGTTCCCCGAAGGATCCGCAGCGGGGACCGTTACCATGCGCTCTTTTCCGTACACGAAAATGGCGTACGATACCGAGCCGAAAAAACCCCAACGCCGGGGCAGGAAGTAAAGTCCCGCGAGCTGGCCGCTGCAGGCGAGCGCCGCCGTCCGGCGCTGCAATTCATCGAAGCTGCCGATAATGTCGCCGGGGCGAAAATGCAAGGCATAGAGGCCCGCGCCTTTTTTAGCGGCGGCAATCTCCATCTGGCGCGCCAAGGGAACGGCGCCGCGAACCGTACGCGTACTGGTAAAGGGAGTGTCATGACCGTCCGCCTCGAGCAAGGTGGGAGCCGTCGGGGAAAGCTTTATCGAGCGTATTATTCCCGCGGTCTTGAGGAGGCTTCCGGAAAAATTTTCATTGGCGTCCAGCGCTGCCTTGTAAGCCCTTGAAGCGGAGCCCGTGTAACCCGCGTAAAGGGCAGTACAGGCTGCTTTATATAGAAGAAAGACGGTCAGCGGAGTATTTGAGTCCCGTGGGGACGCGAGCGAACCGAATGCCACTTTCGCTTGCGCGCCGGCAATCCTTCTAAACGCTCTGGTATTCATAATAAATACAGTATAATGCCGCCAACGGAGGATTAGCAACAGTAAATAAATAAATACTTTCGGCGAGTCGCCTCAAACATCCTGACAAAAAAAAATCGCGAACAGGCGCTATGTTTAAATATTTATTAACTAATACCGTGCCATGCGGCATAACAGTTTGCCGCGCGCATCAAGGAATTTGCCAGTACCAGTCGTCGTCGCCGTATTTCCAAAGCGATACGGCCTCTACTACGGAAGAGCGATCCATATGCTCGACACCCGCCAGATCGGCGATCGTGCGGGCAACACGCAAGACCGAATGACAGGCTCTCGACGACAAGCCCTCTTGCTCGGCCTGCCTGAAAAAAGACGTGCGGGCATTCCCTCCGAGCAGGCAGACGCTTTCCACCTCTTGCGCGCTCATGTGGCCATTTGCCGTAACGGTCCGTTGGGATTTCTATCCCGCTGGATAACTCTGCCTGCCCAATCGTTTCCAGTACCTCCTGATCTCGTAGGCCGAACGCAGGCATACCGCGCTTTCGTGCTCCAGGTTTCCGCAGGGACATGGATTACAGGCATGTACCAAGGTGAATCGCGAAGGATACATAACGGTTCTGTCGGCGCGGACAAAGGAAAATGCAGCCTTCTTCCAGCTGTTCGCGAAGGGCTTGCAGTACGTCGGATCGGAATTCAGAAACCTCGTCCAGAAAGAGCACGCCACCATGAGCCAAGCTTACTTCGCCGGGACGCAAGGATTTACCGCCGCCGATGATGCCCTCTGCCGAAGCGCCTTGATGCGGGGTACGAAACGGGGCCATGCGGATCAAACCCGATAGCTCTGGAAGCAAGCCCGCCAGCGAATGGGTTTTCGTTGTTTCTATGGAAGCTGCATCGTCAAGATCGGGGAGGATTCCCCGGAGGCGCTTCGCGGCCATGGTCTTGCCGGCTCCCGGAAGGCCGACTAGCAGAACATGATGGCCACGGCGGCTGATATACTGCGTATCGCTGTATTGGTCGCGTCTTGATTTTCGGATTCCGGAATTTGTTCTGCGGAAAGAAAAAAACTCGAGTCCGGCGAATCTCGCATCTCTCCGGACAGCTCCGATTCGCTTTGGGCGAGGATTCGCTGTGCGGTTTCGGGGATTTGGGAAGAAGCGGCAAAGAATTTCGCATAGACCACGAATAATATTTTTAGTTACACGTTTACGGTAAATTTCGACTATTCCAATGCCATAGCAATTTGTTATCTACATTACATACACCCTATATATCTCCGTGAAACCATTCTGAATATCCTTCTACGCAGGAGGAAACGATGGCTATCATCCAACTTGAAAGCGTACAAAAAGTATATCCCTTGGGTAAGACCGAGGTTCATGCGGTAAACGGAGTGGATATTGAATTACAGAAGGGAGACTTTGTTTCCATTGCCGGACCTTCAGGCTCGGGGAAATCGACGATCCTTAATATGATCGGCTGCATCGATACGCCTTCGGCCGGAAAGGTATCGGTCCGGGGAATCGATACTTCCACCCTGCGGGACAGGGAGCTGACTGTATTGCGCCACCAAGTTATCGGCTTTATCTTTCAATCTTTTAACCTGATCCCCGTGTTGGACGTGTATGAAAACATTGAATTCCCGCTTCTCTTGGGCAAGTCGATACCGGAGAAAAAAAAGCGCCGGGAATGGATAGATTTCCTGATTGGCGAGGTTGGGCTCGCTCAATGGAGGCAGCACAAACCCAACGAGCTTTCCGGAGGCCAGCGACAACGTGTCGCCATTGCCCGCGCCTTGGTTACGAAGCCTGAAATCGTGCTGGCGGACGAACCCACGGCCAACCTGGACTCCGCTACCGGAGAATCCATCATTGAGCTGATGAAAAAAATGAACTTGGAATTCGGCACGACGTTCGTATTCAGCACGCACGACCCCAAGATAGTCGGCGTAGCAAACCATGTAATACGGCTGATTGACGGAAAAGTCACGGAAAATTACCGAACCGATACGGGAGGCGCATCGTGATCATATTGAAGATTGCGCTGCGGAACCTGTTCGAGCATAAGACGAAAACCATCATAATCGGAGCGCTGATCGCCTTGGGAATCGTTTTGCTGGTGGCGGGCAATTCCGTAATAGACACGATTAAAATCGGCATGAGCACCTCGTACAGGGAAAATTTTACAAGCGACCTGATTTTACATGGCCGATCGAAGGAAACTTTTTCGCTTATGCCAATGCCTACCGAAACGGAAATCCCCGTACTGCACAAGACAGCCGAGGCACAGTCTTTTTTACGCGGATTACCTGGCATCTCGGGCGTATTGCCTTTACTGGGAGGCAACGCTGCCCTCAGCTATCACGACAGCGAAGCGGGATTCTGCCTTCTGTGGGGCGTGGATTTCGAGACTTACCGGGCTATGTTTCCCGACAACCTGGATTTGATGGAAGGATCATGGCCAAAACCCGGAGAGGCCGCCCTGCTCCTCCCTGAAAGCTTGCGAATAAGCATCGAAGAAGAAACCGGGATAGCGGTGCATGCGGGCGAAACACTGATTTTGAGCAGCACAAGCGGCGCAGGTGCCAAAATACGGGAGATGCCGATAAGCGGAATATTTAAATTCAGGAACGGCAACGAGCAACTGAATATGATATCGCTCATCGATGCGCCGAGCTTGCGAAAGCTCAAGGGCATGACCGGCGCAGCCGAAGAAATGGCCGCAAGTCCTGCGATAGAGACCTTTGGGGATGAATCAGCCTTATTCGCCGATTTTGACGCGGGTTCGGGACAAGCAGGAAATCAAGGAACAGCGGAGACGGTTGATTATGAGGCGATCTTGGGCGATGTATCGGTGCGCGACAAATACAGCCAGACCGAAGGCGACGCATGGAACTATATCTTGGTCAGGCTTGAGGATTCGAAAGATATGGAAGCCGGCACGCGGGGCATCGCAACATGGCTGGCCGCGAATCAAAGCAACTGGACGGTATCGGACTGGCTTTGGGCTGCAGGCATGTCGGCAACGCTCGTAACTGCGGTTCAGGCGATTTTCAACATAGTCGTAGTGGCGATTTCAGTCGTCGTCATGATAATAATAATGAACACCCTGGTAATTTCCGTCACGGAGCGCATACCCGAAATCGGAACCATACGCGCGATCGGCGGCACCCGAGGGTTTATCCGCGGCATGATAGTTTCCGAAACCCTGATGATATCCGCGGTATTCGGCACGCTGGGAATCGCTGTCGGATCGGTGATAGTCATGGCGCTTAACATGGCAGGATTACAGACATCAAACGAGTTCCTCCAAGCTTTGATCGGGGGAAGCGTCTTGCATCCTACCCTCTCGGCGGCATCCCTCGGCATATCGCTTATTTTTATTATCGCCGTTGGATCGATCGCGAGCCTTTATCCGGTAACGGTCGCGCTTCGAGTCGATCCCGTCCGCGCAATGCAGAAAATCTAGGAGAATTCAATGAACCAAATGCTTAGGATAGCCGGGCGGAACATTAGCAGGCAAAAAAAACGGAACGCAATGCTGGCAGCGGCGATAGGATTCGGTTTCCTGGTGATTACCTTGATTAACGGCTTTACCTCCGGCCTGGTTAAAACGGTTGGCGGCAATTTCAGCCACGCATTCGGTGGTCACTTATATTTTTCGGGCACGACTATCAGCGACCGGGGCACCGAGATAGCCAGGATCGTGGATCCCGCTCCGGTAGAAACAGCTTTGACCGCGCTGGGAGACCGCGTGGAATCCGTGCACAGGCGCTCCATGGCGAGCGGGACGCTCGTGTTCGGAAGCAGGGAGGCACGACAAAAGCTGGAAGGCCTGAATATAGACGATGAAAGAGGATTCCGCGCGAACCTGCAAGTCAGGGAGGGATCGCTGGAGCTGATGTCCGAACCCGGCGCATTGGTTCTGCCCGAGGAAACGGCGGCAAAACTCGGCATAACCGTGGGTGAAAGCCTGATTTTTAAAGCTATGACCGTTACAGGCCAGCAAAATGCCGCTGACTTCGTGCTTATCGCGACGACATTTGGACAATCAACTTTTGGTATGAATTCCGGATACGCGAATCAAGCGGACATTAATCGATTGATCGGCTTGGCCGAAGGCGAATTCCAGACCATCAACGTGTACCTAAGGGATATCGGCGATATCGATTCGGCCGCAAAAGCTGCTTATGCCGCGCTCTCGGGTTTGGCAACGCTAGAACCGAGAACCGAGAATTCGAGTGTTACCGATATGCCTAAAAACCTCATGAGAAACATGTTGGGCACCGGAAGTCAAAAGCATATCAAAGAAAACGATCGCTGGGCGGGCACGAAATTCAAGCTTTCTACATTAAACGAGCTGATGGCTACCGTCGTATCCTTGGTAAGCGTCCTGAAGGCAGTCGGGTCCGGCGTTTTCGTGACGTTGCTGCTCATAACCATGGTGGGTATCCTCAATTCCTATCGGATGGTCATGATCGAGCGTACCGGCGAGATTGGAACAATGCGTGCTCTGGGCGTTCATAAAACTGAAATCCGCGACATTTTCATATACGAATCGCTCGTAATTGCCACGATAGGCTCGGTTGCGGGCTTGCTGGGTGCGATGGCCCTGATGACCATCCTGAGCCTCATCGATTTGAGGGGAAACCAGATGCTTTCCATATTTCTTATGCAAGGACGGCTACGCTTCGACGTATCCATTCTGGACAGCATGAAAAACATGCTGCTAATTTGGGTGATGAGCGTGTTCGCCGTCTACCTTCCCGCTAAAAAAGCGTCTGCCCTGAAACCCGCGGATGCGCTGCGCACGAGTTATTAAATTGAGGGGACCTCGAAAACTTCAGTTTTTCGAGGTCGACCATTAAAAACCCTGATTCCCGCAAGGAATCAGCAAGGCAGCTCTGATAACCAACAGGGTTATAAGAGCTGCCCTTAAGGAGATATCGATGAATGCACTAAGAAAAGCCATGCTTTCAATTTTTCTGGCTGCGGGAGCCCTCGCCTGGGCGCAAGCCCCGGATTTTCTTAATATCCTGAATACCGTGGACGAGCGCTCGAATTTCGCGCGCGACGATTTCGCCGCCAAGGTAGTAATGATTACCGAGGATCCGGAAAAAGGGAACAGCTCTAAATCTATCCAGTTGTTTCGCAGGGATAAGGACCAAAAATCAGTTATGCTCATCCTTGCGCCGGAAGCGGAATTGGGTCAGGGATACCTTCTTATCGAAGACAACCTTTGGTTTTACGACCCGGACAGCAGAAAGTTCTCGCACAGCTCCATGAAGGAGAACTTTATGGCAAGCGACGCGAAGAATTCGGATTTTGCGACATCGAGCCTGGCCGTCGATTATAGGATAAGTTCCCATGCAGACGGAAAAATAGGCGCGATGGAGGTCTGGATAATCGAACTGGAAGCCAAAAACAACGAAGTGAGCTATGCGTACAAAAAAATCTATGTGACCAAAAAAGATTCGTTGCTGCTTAAAAGCGAGGATTTTTCGCTGGCAAAGCGGCTCTTGCGCACCGCTTACTATACAAGTTACGCTAAGATCGGATCGAGCTTCGTGGCGGACAAAATTCTTTTCGTGGACGCCTTGGCCAAAGGTAAAAAGACGCAGGTCGCCCTGAGCGGAATATCGACGGCCCTCATCCCAGACTCCGTCTTTACCAAGTCCTATGTCGAACGGGTAAACCATTGAACCCGGAACTTGTAGTCAGGCTTACGATTACCGGAGGTTAGGAAATCTATGCAAGCATCGGTATTGATCGTCGAGGACGAACCGGATTTAGCCGCCCTCATGGCACTGTACCTTGAAAAGGACGGCGTAAGGGTGAGCGTCGCCGGTTCCGCCGAAGCCGGCTTGGAAAAATTCGCCGAGACCCTTTTCGACTTGATCGTGCTGGATATTAACCTGCCTGGCATGGACGGTTTCGAGTTTTTGCATATCTTGCGCAAGGATAGTTCCATTCCCGTTATAATCTGCTCCGCGCGCGAGGCGGACGAGGATTTGATCTTGGGCCTGGGAACTGGCGCGGATGAGTTCGTGACCAAGCCCGTTGCTCCCCGAGTTTTGGTTGCCCGCATACGCGCGATGCTTCGGCGTAGCCGACTCGTCGAACCGGCGGAACGTAAACTATTTTTCGGGCCATACGCCCTCGATACAGAAGGGTTCCTCCTTTCCCGGAACGGCGAACGGGTTATCCTTTCGGGGAAGGAGTTTGACCTGCTCATATTCCTCGCGACGCATGCGGGCAAGGCTTTTTCCGTAAATGAATTATATGACGCCGTCTGGGGAAACGCCTATGGCGACACCGGAAACGTTGGCGTATACGTGCAGCGCCTCCGAAAAAAACTTGAAGAAAACCCACAAGAGCCCGAGTTGATCGAAACAGTCCACGGAAAAGGGTATCGCTTCAACGCGTCCATGATTCGAAGGGAGACAACATGAAATTGAGAACGAAATTCGCGGTGCTGCTTCTCGGAAGCACGGGAATACCCATCGCGATGGCGTCGTTCATCTGGTTTTATTCCGGCCAAGATTTGCGCTTGCTTGGCAGCATCGCCAAAGAACCGACGACAATCGATTACCAGCGCGGAGCAACCGAAACGCAGGAATCCGGAGAGCGCCGGTTCAAGCTCATGCAGCTCAGCGCTCCTCTTCTGCCGCCTCTTCTGCTCTTTGCCTTTACGATTGGAATGACGACGCTGATTCTTCGGGGAATCGACAGGTCCATCAAACGGCTTGAAGCCGGAACGAGGCGCATTGCCGACGGGGATCTCGATTTCAGCGTAATTTCTACCCAAGCGGATGATTTGGCGTCGCTATCCGAGGCTTTCGATACCATGCGCTTAAAATTGAAGCAAGAAGAAGAACGACGCAATCGGTTTATCATGAGTGTGTCGCATGATTTGAAAACGCCGCTCTCGGTGATTTCAGGTTACGTGGGAGCGCTTCAGGACGGATTAGCCGAGACACCGGAGAAATCCGCCCGTTATCTGGAAATAATTCAGGAAAAAAGCAAACTGCTTTCGTGGCGGATAGGCCAGCTTATTGAGATGGCAAAAATCAGCACCGCCGAATGGCGACACACCTTGCTTCCACATGACCTGAAAGACATGCTTGAGGAACTCTCGACATTCTTTGCAGAGGAAAGCGAACTGGGCGATTATGAGCTGGAAAAAGACATTGGGATTCCTCAAGGTCTGATCGTGGCCGCAAACCAAGATCTAGTACACAGAACCTTAGAAAATTTGATCGTGAATGCCACTGCATATTCGGAACGGAAGAAAACCGTAGCCCTGAAGGCAGAACTGCTTCCGAGCGGTGAAGTCATTATTTCCGTAACGAATCAAGGAGCGGGAATACATCCGGAAAATTTAGGCAAGATATTCGAGCCTTTTTTCAGGGAAAGCCATGGCAGGAACGAAGGCGGATTCGGGTTGGGACTGGCATCGGTAAAATCAATCGTAGATACACACGGATGGAGCATATCCGTAGACTCCACGCCCGGTGAATTGACTACTTTTTCCATCCGCATACCAAAGAACCTGATTACTTCTCGCTAAAAACGCCTGCAATTACGGAATCTGCCAGAACCAATCGTCATCGCCGTATTTTCGCAGCGAAATAGCTTCCTCAATATTTGCAGGATCGATTATCTCGTTGCCTGCCAGATCGGCGACGGTGCGCGCGACCCGCAAAACGGAATGGCAAGCACGCGAAGAAAAGCCGGACTTTTCGGCTTCCTTGAAAAAAGCCTTACGCGCGTTTCCGGCAAGAAGACAGACGCTCTCGACCTCCTGCGCATTGAGGTGGCCATTAAGGCGAAAACCCCCGCTTACGTTTCGAGCATGCTGGATATGGCGCGCTGCCGTGACTCGCCTAAGAATATCAACGCTTTCTTCCGCCGCATCGGAAGAAAGTTGTTCCGCCGAGCATGGTTTTACTGGAACCCTAATATCGATCCGATCCAAAAGCGGACCGCCCAGGCGTTTCCAATATCGCCTGATTTCCTCCGCGGAACAGAGACAGACGGCGGTTTCGCGCCCCAGGTTTCCGCAGGGGCAGGGATTACAGGCAAGCACCAGGGTGAATCGCGAGGGATACGTAACGGTCCTGTCCGCCCGAGCTATGGAAATGCGGCCTTCTTCCAGCGGTTCCCGAAGCGCTTGCAGCACGTCGGTACGAAATTCCGGCGCCTCGTCGAGGAACAGCACGCCGCCATGAGCAAGGCTTACTTCGCCCGGCCGCAGGGATTTGCCTCCGCCTACGATACCCTCCGTAGAGGCCCCATGATGGGGCGTCCGAAACGGCGCAGTGCGGATCAGTCCAGAAAGTTCTGGGAGCAAGCCCGCCAACGAGTGAATCTTCGTGGTTTCTATGGAAGCCGCATCGTCGAGATCGGGAAGGATTCCCGGGAGGCGCCTGGCTGCCATGGTCTTGCCGGCTCCCGGAGGTCCGAACAGCAGAACATGATGGCCGCCGGCTGCGGCGATTTCCATGGCTCGGCGCAATTTGTCCTGACCGCGGAGATCCCGGAAATCAGGTATGGAACTATTTTGAGTGGCACGGCCGGCATGCAGCCCGCCAGTGCCGGAATTAACGGCGCCTGAATTTTCTGACATAAGGTTTTGAACCTCGGATATAAACGCGCTTGCGTCTGCCGGAGAACGCAAAGCGGCGAATAAATTCACCGAGACCGCGAGCGTCGGGAGGGGCCATACCTTGCCCGGCGCCAAGACCAGGGCTTCCCGAAGGTTGCCAGGCGCCACGATGAAGGCGTCGATGCCCGCTTGGAGGCCGGCGGCCACTGCGGGAAGTACCCCGCTTACGGCGCGGACCGTGCCGGACAGCTCCAATTCGCCTAGGGCGAGGATTCGCCGTGCGTTTTCGGGGATTTGGGAAGAAGCGGCGAGGATGGCGAGGGCCATGGAAAGGTCGAATGACGACCCGCCTTTTTTTAAGCCCGCCGGGGCCAGGTTGATGAGCAGGCGTTCCAGCGGAAACTCGAAACCGGAATTGCGAACTGCGGCCCGGATGCGTTCGCGGGCTTCTTTTATGGCGCCGTCGGGCAAGCCTACGATATCGACGCTTGGAATCCCTCGACGCAGGTCCACCTCCACGGTGACCAGTTCTCCGTCGAAGCCGACGGGTTCGAAAGCATACAGTCTCATGGCTCGACCCTCCACGAGACAGTCACTCCCGGAATCTCGGCGGCGCATGCGGCGCGTGGATCAGCGGCGGGATTTTTTCCGTATCATGATAACGAACGCCGCGGAAAAGAAAAGCCAGGGCATGGTTGAAAACAGGATGCCAAGCAGGGGAAAATCGCCGAGCAGCGGCAGCTTCTGCGGGGCCAGGCCGAACTCGACCAGCAGCGAGAAGAGTATGTCCGCGTACCCGGCGATGATGCCGATGACTATGAGCATCCAGGCGGCGTCGCGCGTCTTGGACCATACCGCGATGGCCAGGAACGTGGCCACAGCGGTGACGGCAAGACGGCTTGCCAATATAAGGACGGTGGAACTCAAGTGTCATCCTCCATATTAAAATTAAATAACGCCACGTTACGCCAACAGAGATTCTACGTCTATTTCGCCCGCTACGCAAGGCATGGTTATGCCCCAGTTTTCAAGCACTCCTGGATGCACTTCGCCGAACACGCCGATCGACGCGCCGCGATGCATGAGACTGGCCTGCCTGCCCGGTATGAAGCGCGGATCGTCCGCGTCCTCCACGGCATAGTCCGCTCCCAGGTAATACGCCAGCGCAGAAACCGCGCTGGCGGCTTCGTTGAAATCGGCGTTTTGGTGCGCCGACAGGAATCCGATACGATGGCGCGTAAGGGTTCCGTAGTTCTCGGCCGGATCGAGGAAGGCAACCTTGCCCGACTCGAAAATCTTGTGCGGGTACGGGGCTTTGCTGGAAACCGCCTCCGACTGCAGGAGGCTCGGAAGGATGGACGGCCGCACGAACTCGAAATTCTCGGTCATGGGGTTGGATATGCGGATGGCGCCTTCGTCGGTCAGGTTCATGCGCTCGATGTAATCCTTGCGGCTGCCGAGGTAATTATAAATCATTTCCTGGTAGCCCATGCCCACCATGACGTCCTTGGTGCGGCGGGAAAGCAGCTCGATGGGCGTGAGGCGGCCGATGGTAAAGTCGCGGGGACGCTCGGGCGTGAAGGTGGCCATGCCCCGTCCTATCATTACTTCCTCGACGAGATCCACCGGATGGAGAAAGTCGTTTCGGTAGGCGGGAGACCAGGCCCGCACGTACTGGCCATGGGTCTCGGAGGCAAGGCCCATGCGAAGGAGGCATTCCTGGATTTTTTCCGGCCCGATGCTGTCGCCCAGGAGCTTGCTGACGCGGCCCGCGTCCACGGAAGCCGCGGTCTGGAAATAATACGGGAACGTTACTTCGCGGCCCAGGGGCGTGTCGAAGTCATACTTGACCGAAACGGGTTTTATCTCGTAACCGGCGTCGGCGAAATCGCAGGCGACTATATTGGCTGACAGCGCCACCGAAAGCATTTCAGTTCCCGTGAACTCCACGAGGAAGTCGCGGTCACCAACCTCGACGGCACCGATGTCATTGCTGTTGATGATGGGCGGGAACGACAGGACGCCGCCGTCCGCTCCGGATAAAAGGGGCCAGGTTTTTTCGTTCTGGAGTATAAAGCCGTATTCCTTGCCTTTTGGATGCTCGGCGAGGATCGCGCGGAGATTCATTTTCTGATCCATGCCGAGCGGAACGAAGCTGGCGGCCTCGGGAGCGACCGCGTGGTAGCGCACCGGCCACTTGATGAGCGCGATGCGATAGATTCCCATGGAGACGCTGCGGCGCTTCCTGCCGTAGTTCCAGCACAGTTTTTCCTGGGTCTGGATGGCGTCGCGGAGCCTCGCGTCGATGGTAGGTTCCCGCTCGGGCAGGGCCAGGCGCGAG
>CAZAJF010000056.1:0-15765 GCA_964485395.1 uncultured Treponemataceae bacterium
GGTGACCCGGTGCCGCGCCGGGTGCGGCGCCCCGGGATTGCACGAGCGCTGAATCTCAGGGTTGCCTGCGGTCTAAGCTCGCGCCGGTCTGGGTCGGTTCCCGCTGTGGTGAATATCCAGTCGCATCGGGCGTGCGCCTGGGGCTCGGCCGTTATTTTTTCTTCTTCATCGGGGACTATTCCCCGTTCTATGATTATGCCCGGCAGGAGGCGGGCGAAGGCTTCGACCATCGCGGGGCCGGAGAGGTCTTCGTATTCCCCGCGGCTGGCGCGGTCAGATACGGTAATAACAGCGACTGTCACGGTTGATCGTCCCTTCCTTGATTACCTTTGCGAAGATGCCTTTTCGCGGCATCACGCAGTCTCCCACGGTCTGGAATATGGCGCAGCCCTGATGGCATTCCTTGCCGATCTGGGTTACCTCGAGCTCCGCCTCTCCGAGGAACAGGCGCGTCCCGATCGGCAGGGCGGAAAGGTTCACGCCGCGCGTCGTAACGTTCTCGGCGAAAATCCCGGGGTCCAGCTCGACGCCCTTGCCCCGCATGCACTCGATGTCCTCGTCGGCGAGCAGGGATACCTGGCGGTGCCAATTGCGCGCGTGGGCGTCGCCCTCGATGCCGTGGTCGGGCTTGAGCCGGATGGATTCCACCGGGTCCTTGCGTACGCCGGTCTCCCTTGAGACATTGATGGATACGATGGAAAAATCATGGCTAGCAGACATGGCCGGCCTCCGGTACTTCCTTGGTTTTCTCTATAAGCGTAAGCCCGTCTATCATCATGGTCTTGTCCACCGCCTTGCACATGTCCCATATGGTGAGCGCCGCGACGCTGGCGGCCATGAGCGCCTCCATCTCGATGCCGGTCTTGTCGGTGCAGACGGCGATCGAATTTATCACGATGGCATTTTCCAGGATCTCGAAGTCCACGCCTACCAGGTCTATCTCTATATTGTGGCAGAGCGGTATGAGGTCCGATGTTTTTTTACCCGCCATGATCCCGGCTATGCGCGCGGTCGCCAGCACGTCGCCCTTGGGTATCCCCGCGGCCTGGATGAGCTGTATCGTCTCGTTGGCCAGGTGTATGGCGCACCGCGCCTTGGCGGTTCTCTTGATTCTCGGCTTGCCCGAGACGTCCACCATGCTCGCCTGTCCCGCGCCGTTTACGTGCGTAAGTTTTTTTTCACCCATAGATCATCCTCCGATCGCGCTTACGGCATGCGAGCTTGCGTTCGCGCCGCAGGGCGGTTTCATCGCGATGCAGTCCCGCAGGCTGCCTTCGATATCGCCGAAATTCACAGGTACGGACGCGTCGCCGTGCAGGCACGGTTTCAGCGCGCCGTCGGCCAGCAGCCTGATCCTGTCGCAGTCGCCGCAGGGAGGCGGCCGCATGTAATGGTCGTCGCTCCGCTTCGTCTCGTCCAGCCGGTATTGGCGTATCGTCTGCACAAGGCAGCCTTCCCCGTCGGCGAAGGATCGGATGCGCTCGAGGTCCGTTTCCGGCATGCCCGGCGGCACGACCACGTTCAGCTTGACGGGCAGCCCGGCGGCCCTGGCCGCGCGTATCCCGGCTATGGCATCCTCTATCCTGCCCCCGCGAGTCAGCAGCGCGTATTCCCCGGGGTCCAGGGTGTCCAAGGATATGTTAACGGATGATAACCCGGCCTCGGCGAGCTTTTCCGCGTAGCGGGGCAGGAATATGCCGTTGCTCGTCATGGCCAGCGTGGCCAGCCCCGGTATCGGCGCGAGCATGGCTACGAGGTCCACGATGCCCTTGCGGACCAAAGGCTCGCCGCCGGTCAGCCGTATCTTGTCGAAGCCCAGGCCTGCGGCGGCGCGGGCGATTTTCTCGATCTGCTCGTAGCTCAGTATCCGGCCATGGGGAATCAGGGGGACGCCTTCCTCGGGCATGCAATAGCGGCAGCGCAGGTTGCAGCGGTCCGTTACCGAGACGCGGAGGTATCGGATGTTCCTACCGTACGAGTCGAACATGCGCGAGGCCGCCTTTATCCAGGGATTTTTGTCCGACTTCGAGGCGTATGAAGCCGTCGGCGCCCGCAAGCGACTGCAGGGCGGAGGAGCCGCCGTAAACTACGGCCCGCACGCCGTCGTCGCAGAATTTAACCGGGAGGAATTCTACGCGCTCGGCATTTCTGCGGCTTATGGTTTCCGAAAGCGGGCATGGCACGATCCTCGGCCGATAATCGATGCCGCTCAAGGCGGCGACGAGCGGTTTTACGAAGAGCTCGGTATTGACGAATACCGAGACCGGGTTGCCCGGAAGCCCGAAGACGAACGTCGTTTCGGATTTTCCGAAGAACGTGGGCTTGCCCGGTTTCATGGCAACTCCGTGGAACAGTTCCGCCACGCCGCATTTTTTGAGCGCCGCAGGAACGAAGTCGAAGTCGCCCATGGAAACGCCGCCCGAAAAAATCGCGATATCGCAGGATCCGATGCTGGCCTGGATGGCGGCTTCCGTTTTGCCGAGGTCATCGGGCAGGATTCCTCGATCCGAGACTGTGCAGGGCATTCCTTGGAGCTGCGCGATGATTTGCGGCCGATTGGAATCGTAGATCATGGCTCTCTCGAGAGGTCGTCCTCCGTCGGCGAGTTCGGCGCCGGTGGAAAAAACATGCACGCGCGGCTTTGCGGCCACGGAAATTCGCATGCGTCCGTCGGCTGCGAGTATCGCGATGTCCTGGGCGCACAGGAGCTTCGTCTCCAGGACAACGGATCCGGCGGGCGAATTTTCGGCCTTCCGTATGATGTTCGTTTCAGTTTCGGGTTTCGTAAAGCTTGCGAAGCCGTCCCGTTCCAGCGACCATTCCACGCGCTGGACCCGGTTCGCGCCCGGTGGAATCGGTGCTCCCGTCATGATGCGATCGCATTCGCCCACAGGCAATTCCCGCGTTTCGGCACGACCGGCCGCGATTGTGCCCCGGATGCGCAAGCCGGCGGCGGGAAGCTCGCTTGCGTCGTCGCATCTCCAAGCCCAGCCGTCCATGGCGGATTTGTCGAAAGGCGGCTGATCGAGGCTCGAGACCGTTTGCCGGGGTGCGATGCGGCCTAGAGCCGCGGAAACGTCTATTTCCTCGCACGGGGGAGTGCGCTTGAATGCGCGTATCAATGCCAGGGCCTCGTCGGGATGTATCACGGAGTTATCCTTTCGCCTGCGGAATTACCGCTGAAATATACTATCCCGTCCGCCAGTTCGGCTACCATCGATTCGTCGTGCATGGCCATGATTATGGTAACCGCCTTTTTCTTGATGGCGGAAAGCATCAAGCGGACTTGCAGGTCGCTTTCCTTGTCCATGGACGACGTCGGTTCGTCCAGAAGCAGTACGTCGGCGCCGATGGCAATGGCGCGCGCCAGCGAGACCCGCTGGGTTTCTCCGCCGGAGAGCCTGTTCGCCGTCCGTTTAAGGAGCGGCGTCAGGCTGAAGTCTTCCGATATTTCCATTATCCGGGCGCGTGCCGCGTCTCCCCGGATTTTCTTGAGACCCAGGGCGAACAGGAGGTTTTCCTCCACGCTGCCCCGGAAAAGAACCGGATGCTGGTGCAGATACACGCTTCTCCGGCGCAGTTCGCCGCCGCCGCGAGCAGGATGGCCGAAGAAATCTATCCGGCCTTCGTAGGGCCCTGTCAGGTCGTTCATCAATTTAAGGAGGGTCGTCTTTCCCGAGCCGTTCTGGCCCACGAAGGCTGTGACTGAATTCTCGGGAATCCGGAGCGAGTCGCAGGAAACCGCCTTTCGCGTCCCAAAAGAAAACTTTACTTTATGCAGCGCGAAGGCGTCGTTATTTTTCATGGCGCACCAGATAGTTCATCGCGGTGTTTACCGCGAGCGCGATGGCCACGAGGACGATTCCCAGAGACAGCGCCCGTTCGAACTCCCCTTTGCTGGCGTCCAGGGCGATGGTCGTGGTCATGGTTCTCGTGTGCCAGCGTATGTTTCCGCCCAGCATCATCGATACCCCCACTTCGCCGCTTACCCGGCCGAAGGCGGCGAGGATGGACTGCAATATGATGAATTTGCCCTCGCCCATGATGGCCATGAGCCTGCGGAAGGGGCTTGCTCCCAGCGTCATCAGGGTTTCGCCGTAGCGGGGGTCGATCTTTTGCATGCCCGTATAGCACATGGCCACGACCAAGGGGAACGCCAGCAAGGCTTGTCCCAGGATTACGCCGCCTGGCATGTACAGGAGGCCCAGCGGGCCGAGCGGGCCCGAGCGGGAGATGAAGCCGTAGACGAACAGCCCGATTACCACGGTGGGTACCGCCATGATCGAGTTGACCAGGGCGGCTACCATCCGCTTGCCTTTGAATTTACCGAGGAACAGCATTGCGCCAAGCGGCACTCCGGGTATGAACGCCAGAAATGTCGACCCCGCCGAGAACATGAGGCTGTTCCCGATGGTCCACCAGGTTTCCCCGTCGCCGCTCGCCAGTAAAAGAAGCGCTTCGAGGAGCGCCGGCTGCCGCAATGCGTCCATGCCTATTTCTTGTAGTTAGGGAAAAATAACTGATCGCCGCCAAGCTTGTACGAGGCGATGACTTCCTGGCCGCGCTTGCCCGTGATCCAATCGGAGAAGGCTTTGGCGCCTTCCGCATTGATCGCCGGATTCTTGGCCGGGTTCACGGGAATTACGCCGTATTGGTTGAAGAGGCTCTTGGCGCCTTCGCACAGGATGACGAGGCTGCTCTTGCCTTTTACCGCGATCCAGGTGCCCCGGTCGGTGAGCGTGTAGCCCTTGATGCCGTCGGCCATGATGATTACCTGTTCCATGCCCTGGCCGGCTTCCTTGTACCAGATTCCGGCCGGGACGATTCCAGCGGATTTCCAGATGGCTTTTTCCGCTGTGTCGGTACCGGATTTATCGCCCCGGGAAATGAAGCTCGCACCGGATTTGGAGATGAGGCCGAAGGCTTCTTCCGGAGTCTTCACGCTTTTGACCTTGGCCGGGTCGTCCGCGGGTCCGACGATCACGAAGTCGTTGTACATGACGTCGCGGCGCTCGGTGCCGTGCCCGGCTGCCATGAAGGCGTCTTCCTGCGCGCGGGCGTGCACGAGCACGATGTCCGCGTCGGCGTTCTCGCCCAGTTTGAGCGCGGCGCCGGTTCCTACCGCCACGACCTGCACGGTGTAGCCGGTATCTTTGGTGAATATCGGGAGCAGGTACCCAAGCAGGCCGGAGTTTTCGGTACTGGTGGTGGTTGCCATCCTGATAATGGGGCGGGCAGGCGTCTTGACGCTCTGCGCGAATGTGAGGCTGGCGCTCATTACGAGCGCGATGGCCAAGGCTGCCCGGATTTGAATCCTTAGCTTGGTGAGGGTCATGGAGTCTCCTTTCCAATGTCCGCGTATCTCGCGGACGGGAGGCGGCGAGGTTTTCCTCGACACCTTGCGGCCGGTTTTCCGTAAACGCCAAGCGTTGGTAGGAAAAAGGGCTCGGAGAAATGTAGATGCTGGCGTCTTCCAGGAAGGCGCAGGTTTGCGGGCGACGCTGCCCGGGCAAAACCCGGCACAGTATAGGAGAAGACCAAGCCGAGGTCAATCGACCACGAGCCAAGCGAGCTCTCTTGACATCCGTCCCGGGCCGGATATGCTTACCCCCATGTAAGCGGGAGGAATCAATGCAGATAACCATCGATACCAGCGTGCTCGAGTCGTTGCTCATCTTGGCGACGGTCATCGAGGCGCGAGACTCCTATACCGGCGGCCATGCCTGGCGCGTCGCCAAATACGCCGAGCGCCTCGCCATCGAAGCGGGAATGTCGGACGGCGAAACCTTCGCCGCCCTGGTCGGCGGCCTCGTTCACGATATCGGCAAGGTCGGCGTGCCCGACGCGGTGCTCAACAAGCGCGGAAAGCTCGACGACTCGGAAATGGCCGCCATGCACGCGCATCCTGGAATCGGTACCGGAGTAATCGAGCGTCATCCTCTGGCAATCCTCGCGCTCAAGGCAGTGGCCGGCCATCACGAACGCCCCGACGGCAAGGGATACCCGCTGGGCGGATCTTCCGAACCGCCGTATGCGCGCATAATCGGCATTGCCGACGCCTTTGACGCCATGACCAGCGACCGGCCGTACAGAAAAGGCATGCCCTCCGCGGAGGCGGCCGCCATCATCAAAGAATGTCGCACGAGCCAGTTCGACGCCGAGCTGGCGGATAAATTCATCGGCCTGGTGGAAAAAGGCGCGCTTGCGCACGTGATCGGCCATGCCAACGATTTTCGCGCGATGCTCGCATGCGGGGCATGCGGACTCACGATAGCGCCGCCCGCGCACATCCATGACGGCGATCATATTACCTGCCCGGTCTGCGCCGGCGACTACGTCCTGCATGCTTCCGGTTCCTCCTTCCAGCCGGAATGGACGGGCCAAATCTTGAAGGCCCCCGTCCCGGCGCCGGACCGATCCGCGATCGACGCCGTCATGCGGGTAGCCCCCAAGACCGTGGCTCTATAGACTTGGGGGCGGTGATTACCTGCTTAAGGATTTGGACAATGCGACAAGTCGGATAAACTCCGCCCGCCAGCCTTCCTGGTCTCTTCCCCGCGCGCCGCGTGCCAATTCTTCCACCTGTTCGAAACTTGCGGTACCCTTGAATTCGGAATCGCGCAGGAGCAGTCCCCATTCGGCCACGGCGGCCGCAAACCGGAAACCGTCGCTCGTCTTTTTTAGATCCGTCACGGCGTAGGGAACGGGCCGTTCCATGAGCAGGCTCGTATCCCCGTCCGGTTTTTTATAACGGAACTTGATGAGCATGAGTTCTTCCTTGCCTGCCGCGCTTGGATTCACCGACGAATTCTGGTAGCGCAGGTCGCCGCGGGTTGTCGCTCCGCTTGCCGGAACAATCTCGTAGAGGGCCGTAACGGCGGTACCCGCACCCAGCTCGCCTGCGTCCTTGGTGTCGTCGGCAAAGTCGCGCTCCGAGAGCATCCGGTTCTCGTAGCCGAGCAGGCGATACTCGCCCACGACCGAAGGGTTGAATTCTATCTGGATCTTTACGTCCTTGGCTATGGTAAACAAGGTTCCCGCCATCTGGTGTACCAAAGCTTTCTGGGCCTCCGCCAACGAGTCGATATAGGCATAGTTGCCGTTGCCAGAATCCGCCAAGCCCTGCATCTTGGAGTCTTTGTAGTTGCCCATGCCAAAGCCGAGTACCGTAAGGAATACTCCTTCTTTACGTTTTTCTTCTATAATCCTGACGAGTTCCCCATCGGAGGACGGCCCCACGTTAAAGTCGCCGTCCGAGGCGATGATAACGCGGTTGTTCCCTTTGGCCATGTAGCTTTTCCCGGCGGTCTGGTAGGCCAACAATATTCCTTCGCCACCGGCGGTGGACCCGCCTGATTCAAGCCGGTCGATCGCCTCGTTGATGACGGATTTACGGTCGCCGGACGTCGACGGCAATACCAGCCCGGCCGATCCGGCATACACCACGATGGCGATGCGGTCTTCCTGGCGCATTTTTTCCACCAGCAGCTTCATGGATTCCTTGACGAGCGGCAGTTTGTTTTCGTCGCCCATGGATCCCGACACATCGATGAGGAATACCAGGTTGCACGGCGGCATGTCCTTTTCCGCGACGCGCTTTGCCTGGAGCCCCACACGCAGGAGCAGATGCTCGCCGTTCCAGGGGCATACGGACAATTCCGTTTCCAGGTTGATGGGATCGCTTCCTTTGGGACCTGCGTATTCGTAATCGAAGTAGTTGACCATTTCCTCGATGCGCACGGCATCCGGATAGGGCAGGCTTCCTCCCGCCAGGAATCGCCGGACATTGGAATAGGAAGCGGTATCCACGTCGATGGAGAAGGTGGACAGCGCTTGCTTCAAGGTTTCCGCGAAACCATTCTCCCTGATCCGGTCATAGCCTTCGGTGTTGAATTCGGAGATCTTCTGAGGCGCCGCGGTTTCCTGGTTTTCAGTCGTAATTTCCATCGGATTGTCGGCGGCTCCGCGAACTTCGGATTTTGCCTCTTTTCTTGCCCTTTCGCCTTCGGCCTCGGGTGCCCTGGCGACGTTTGCCCCTTGGGTGAAAAAATCTTTATTCTGGCTCGGAATCGCCGCCGGCGGTGCGCCCGCCAATGGTGCGGCTGCTGCCTGCGCTGTCGGTTGCGCCGTCTCCTGGGAGCCGATTCCGGCAAGCGCGTCGAGCGGAGCCGCGGGCCGCGTTTTCTCCACCGGTTTTTCGGGAATCGCCAGAGTAAGCTTGGGCTCCGAGATCCGGCTTTGCGGATCAGGAAATTCCTCCTGAGCTTTTCCGCCGGAAACGAGGTTTCCGACCTTGAGCTGAAGCGCAACGACGATGAGCAGGCAGGCAGCGCTAGCCAAGCCTGCGGTCCAGCGGAATGTGGAGCCGCGGACGAAGCGGGCCCATGCGCCTTTTTCCTTGGATTGCCTGGAAGAGAACGTCGCAAGGAGTTTGTCTTTGAGTTCTTTTTCAAACGCCGGATTCATATGGGCTTCGGGTTTTTCGTCGATCAGTTTCTGGATAACTTTTCTCAAAGCATCCTCCTGTTCCCGCAAAGCGGGGTCCATCCGGTACAAATCCCGGAGTATTCGGTTTACTGTAGTTTTCATAGCTTTCTTCTCCTTGTCATGTTGACGATGCTTTTTCGAGAAGGAAGGCGATAAACAGGGAGAGCGGCATGGCCTGACGCAAAAAGGCAAGTGCGCGGGAATAGGACATTTTGCAGGCATCTTCGGATTTTCCGGTAATCGCCGCTATTTCCCTGTAGGGCAGGTCATCCCAGAGCCGCAACAGAATTACTTCGCGCTGATCGAATGTAAGTCCGCGGAGATACGGCTTGAGCCGCTCCCACTGGTCGCGGTTTTGTACGTCCAGTTCCATGTTTTCGGGGTCCGCGATGTCCCACACATCGGTTGAGCCTGATTCCATCGATGCTGCCTTGGCGCGTTGCCTATAGTGGTCCGTCAGCGTATTCCGCGCTATTCCGTAAAGCCAAGCTTGAAAACCGCCATCCTCCGGCCGGAAGGTATGAAGTTTTTCCAGTGCTTTCAGGAATATCGAGGCCGTCAAATCCTCAGCGGTCTCTCGATGGTAGCTGCGGTAATAGACGTAGGAGTAGATTCGCTTCGCGAAGCATTCGTAGAGTTTCCCGAATGACGCGCGCGAGCCGTTCTGGCTCTTCCGTGCAAGTAGATTATGATCCATGCGTGATGCTCCCTTGTTTTCCTTCCGGTAATGATTACGGGGAAGGCTTGGAAAGGTAACAGACAAATCGAATAATCCCAGTGTAGCATTTTTTGAAGGCTTAATCGCGTTTTTGATGCGGGGCCAAGCGGAGTTTGATGACGGATGGCTTCGCCGAACCTTGACAAGCGCACCTTCATGTCCGAAAATTGTTCAATGGACGGCGTGATTGTTGTAATAGATGATTTTCGACGATTCCCATGCAATTTCCCGTTTGTGCATATGGAGGGATTATGTCTTATCGGCCTTTCGCAACCATGAAATCCAAGCCGATCATCATCATGGCGATGATAATCGCGGTTCTCGCAACAGCCTGCGCCTCCAAGAAAGAAACCGTCATCGGTTTCGTCGCAAGCATGTCCGGCATGGATTATATGCTCGGCGTGGAAGGCCGAAACGCTGCCATGCTGTTCGTGGATCAACTGAACGCCTCGGGCGGCGTGGTTGGCCAAAAGCTGAGGCTGGAGATCCGTGACCTGGCCAGCGACGATTCACGCATACCCACCGTTGCCAAAGAGTTGGTGGATGTCGGAGCGATCGCGGTCGTGGGTTTTTATTCCAGCTCGTCGGCGCTTGCGGCCATCCCTGTGCTGCAGAAGGCCGGTATTCCCATTATCAGCCCTACGTCCACGTCCGCGGAGCTTTCCGGCAAGGACGATGTCTTCTTCCGGAGCATCATGACCTCGGCGCAGGACCCGATCGTGCTGGGCAGGCAGATGAAGGCTGCCGGGCACTCCCGGGTCCTTTTCATCGCCGCCGCCTATAACAAGCCGTATTACGAAACCTACCGCGCCGGCATAGAGTCCCAGGCATCGATTTCGGGAGCAATATATTATAACACCTTGCAGGAAATCGACTATGACATGATCGCTGGGCTGGCCAAGTCTCCCGGCTACGACGCGGTGATGCTGGTGGCCAGTTCGCTGGATACGGGAACCATCGCCCAGAAATTGGCCCTGCGGGGATTGCAGAAACCGCTGTACTTGAGCGGTTGGGCGGGAAACGACGACGTCATCACCTATGGAGGCCAGGCCGTGGAAGGCGCGAGCCTCGTGCATCAGGTGGATATCAACCAGACCAAGGACTCCGCCCTGGCCGATGCGTACCGCAAGGTGTTCGGCATCGAAGCCAGCTACGGAGCCATAGAAACCTGGGATTCCATGCTGTTGCTCGTGGAAGGTCTTCGAGCGGCTAAAGGCAATCCGCGAAAAATCCACGAGGCGCTGAAGGGTATCCGGGAATTCACCGGAACGTCGGGGAAGATTTCGCTGGATACCTTCGGGGACGCGCATCGTACGCTTTACATGAAACAGATACGCGGCGGACGGTTCATCGTAACGGGTAAGGTCGACTGATTGTTCCGGAATCACTTCAGGGCAACGACGCTGCTTGGTTCGCTTCTCGCGGCGATGGTACTTTCGTCGCTCGTCGCCATGGGAATAATACTCGAACGATTCGTCAGGGCAGAGCTCGAGCGGCAGACGGGAGACGGAAACAAGCTTCTGGCGGCAAGCATCGCGCACGAGATATTTTCGTTCATAGACTTGCACTTCTCCGACCTGGAACTCTTCAATTCCTCGAAATTCCGGGACATCCAAGGCGCCGAGCTGCTCAGACAGGTAAGCCCGGCTTTCCAGAATGTATTGGTCACCGATTCCACCGGGCTGGTCGTTCAAGCCTCCGCATCCTCGGGTGAATTAGGTTTCGATCTTTCCGCCCGCGAGTATTTTCGCGTTCCTTACGAGACCCGCGAAGATTTCGTATCGCCGCCCTTTATTTCGGAAACGCGCTATTCCCCGAGTTGCGTGCTTGCGCATCCGTTTACGGGCGGTGTCGCCATTGCCTACATCAGCTTGGATTTCCTGAGCGAATTCATCGCAGGCTTGCCTTCCAGCGAAACGAAGTCCATTTCCGTCGTCGACAAACGGGGTGCTTTCGTGGCGCGGAACGGAAACGTCTCGTCGCAGAGCGGCGACGCGATCGTTACCTTCGAGCCGTGGTTCCGGGATCATCACGCCGGTGCCATGAGCGGCCGTCAGGTCGTTACGCGATCGGGAGGGGTTGAAGAATTCCTGTGCTGGGCAACCGTTCCCGGAATATCCGCGTGGACGGTCATCGTGTCCGAGCCCACGGAACGCGTTTTCAGGGCGGTATTCGTTTTACGCACCGCAGTGGTAGTCGTGCTCGTTGCCTACGCGCTTTTTTCGCTCCTGCTCAACATCAGCGTAATCCGGCTGGTTCGCAAGGATATCCAAGCCCTCGTACGCTTCTCGCAGGACCTATCCGACGGCAAGCTCGACGCCGTCATCGCTTTTCAAGGCTTCCACGATTTTGCGCACTTGGCAACCAACATGGAGCTCATGGGAGAAGCTATCCAAAAACGGGAGACGATGCTTAGGACAAACGAACAACGTCTTTTCGATCTTTTGGATTTTCTTCCCGTGCCCATAATTCTTCTTACTCGGGATCTGGGCATAGTGCTCATGAATCGCGCCTTGAGTACGGAGCTCGGTTGGTCCCAAACGGAAATTTTAACAGTGGATGACTGGTGGCTCGCCGCTTACCCCGATGCCGAATTCCGCAAAGAAGTACAGGCGTTCTGGAATTCCTATATCGCGCAGCTGTTTGAAAACAGGCAGCCCGAAGCGCCGTTTAAAGGAAAGCTCTGCTGTAAAGACGGTTCGTTCCGGACATTGATAGGACAGGCAGCCCTGATTGCCGACCGCATCGTCGTCACCTTCGTGGATGTTACACAGGCGGAAGCGGTAACGGAACAGATAAAAGCAAGCCTTACGGAAAAAGAGGTGCTTCTCAAGGAAATACACCACCGCGTCAAGAATAACCTGCAGGTGGTCGTAAGCCTTTTGTCCCTCAAGGCATCCTCCGTTCCGGATACCCGGCATCTTTTTTCGGAATCCATAGATCGCATACAGGTAATGGCCAGCATCCACGAGCTCCTGTACAACTCGGTCGACCTCGCGCACATCAATCTGTCGGAGTACATAGAGACCATTCTCCACTGGCTCATTTCCACCTACGGCGTAGGCATCGTACGTCCGACGCTGGAACTGAACCTCCAGCCCGTCGAGCTGGACATAGACAAGGCGGTACCCTGCGGCCTCATCATCAATGAAGTGATAACAAATTCACTCAAATACGCCTTTCGGTCCTCCGATGTCAATCCGACCATCCGCGTCTCGACGATGCGCAGCCCCCAAGGTTCGATCATCCTCGAGCTTTCGGACAACGGCGTCGGCATGCCGCCGAACCTCAACCCCGAAACGTGCGACTCGCTGGGAGTCCAGCTGATCACTTCCCTGTGCATGCAGATTCGCGCCAGCTGGAAAATCGACTCCTCGTCGGGTACCAGATGGACTATCAGCTTCGAGGTGTAAGGGAAATACTTGCCTGAAAACTTGGAAGGGGACAACATGGGCTTCGAGGATAAAAAACGATTCTCCTTGTAGAAGACGAAGCGCTCATAGCCCTAACCCAAAAAATAGCGCTAGAAAAATACGGATACAACGCGATTGTCGTAAATTCCGGCGAAAAAGCGGGAGAAGCTAGAAAAAACTCCCCAGATATCCAGCTTATCCTGATGGACATCGATCTGGGAAAGGGAATCGACGGCACTGAAGCAGCCGCGATTATCTTAAGGGATCACGACGTTCCAGTGGTTTTTTGCTAGAGCCACACCGAACCGGATATCGTCGAAAAAACCGAAAAGATAACTTCATACGGCTTTGTGGTTAAAAGTTCCAGCATCACGGTCCTGGATGCGTCGATCAAGATGGCATTCAAGCTGTTCGAGGCAAAGCGGAATGAGCTGAAAAAAGAATTTGTCCTGCATGAGAATAATGAGCAGTTCCGAACCCTTGCTTCACTCGCCCCGGTCGGAATTTACATTACCGATCCTGCAGGAAATTGTCAGTATGCAAATCCCACCTGGTGCGCAATGGCCGGCATGAGTCTCGAAGAAGCTCTCGGTACGGGCTGGGTAAACGGCCTGCACCCTGACGACCGCGAGCATGTTTTTTCGGGCTGGAAAAAAATGGTTGAATCTCAAGGGCGATGGGGGCAGGAATACCGCTTTTATACGAAGGAAGGTAAAGTAACCTGGGTTTACGGATTGGCTGCCTCCCAACTTGATTCTTCCGGCAAGGTACTGAAATATGTTGGGGTAAACTTGGACATAACCGAGCGTAAGTTGGCCGATGAAAAAACCAAAACGCTTCTTGCGGAAAAAGAACTCATCCTCAAGGAAGTAAACCACCGTATCAAGAACAATATGGCTGCGATGGAGACTCTGCTGCGATTGCAGGCCGATAAACTGCATGAACCATCAGCGCTCGCAGCGCTTGATGATGCCGGCAAGCGTATGAAGAGCATGCGCTTACTCTATGAAAAACTGTATCTATCCATGATTTTTTTTGAGCTGCCGGTCAGGGAATATCTATCACCGTTGATAGATGAGATTTTAGCCGACTTCCCGGAGGCAAGGCAGGTGCAAGTGGAAAAACGCCTCGATGATTTTATCCTGGACGCCAAACGGCTACAACCATTGGGTCTCATCATCAATGAACTTTTGACCAACATCATGAAGTACGCTTTTCCTGATAAGAATCGGGGCAGTATTACGGTATCCGCATTACTGCGTAACGGGCGCGCGATCTTCTCCGTGCAAGATAACGGTATAGGCATTCCCCCATAAACTGATGAAACTGCTTTCTCGGCTTGATGTGGGCCGCTTTTGTCTCTCCGCGATTATCGAATGCAGCCGGCCTACTCGCTAATTAAATATTTCTCGAGCAGTTTGGCATAGGATACAGTCTTGAGAACTTTAGAGAGCGCCGCCTCGTAGCTGGCCATCAAGGCGGCGTTCGACTTGGAGAACACGCTGTAGATGAGCGTCGGGCTGTCCGGAAGTTCGATGAAGTTGAACAGGTCGTAATCGCCCAGAGCCTTGAACTGGTACTTAATGGTAACCAGTTCTGTTTCGTAGAAGGCGAATATCCTACCTACCTTGAGCATCTTATAATTTGTTTCAAGCCAATCCGCCGAGGCGATATATCCGATGGTGAGTTTCTTGTCGGTCATGAACGGAGACAGAAAGCCGCCGGAAAAATAGCCGATGGTCTTGCCGTAAAGTTCGGATGGGGTGGTAATCTTGGTAACGCCGCTGGTTTTGAGCACGGCCATCCCCGGCTGCATCGTGGTATACTCTACCTTGGGGTAAAGGAACATTGCGGCGCGTTCGTCGTTTTTGGCAAGAAGGGCGATGGCGTCGATTTCGCCCAATTCGAGCATCTTGAGCAGTCGGAGCATCGGAATGGGACCTGCCCATTGTATGACGGCGTCGAGTTCCTTGGCCAGGTAATCGTTCCACAGATCGACTGTAGCGCCTACGGGCAACTTGCCTTCAGCGTCCATGATGTGTGGCTCAAGCTTGAAATAACCAATCTTGATCTTGGTCTGACCATCTGCGAAGAGGCTGCCTGTAACCAGGATCAGTAATGCCGCCAATGCCATGATCCTCATCGAGCGCATGCTGTTCCTCATGCCCATCTCCTTTTTGAATTGTACTTAAACAGGATCAATCGCGCTGATGGAGCGGTGATTGGGTGTAATAAATGAATATACCGGATGATCGTTGTTCTTCGACAATTCCTGAATCACCCGAGTCCTCGTCTTAAAGAATATAAGGAAAGAATCTCATGTCAAGATGTTTAAAAATAATTTCAGCCGGAAACGCTTCGCTGATGGATAAATCCTAAAATGAATTTGAGGTTTTTGCATGCAAACGCTTAATTAAAATAGGTTGAGAATCCGGGGATTCAAAGTTCGCAAGGGACAAACCCGTCAAAGATTCTGGTACGGGGGAAAGCTTGCCCCTATCTTTAATGATTGTGCCTATCTTCTGTTAGTCGGCAAATATCGAACCTGTTGACTAATTTTTTAGTCACTCGCTATATTCATCGAATTTCTTTTCAAACAAAATAACTCAGGGCGTCCGATGGGAATCCTCTCCGGTTCTCGACTTCGTGTCTCGAACCTCCGAGCCGCCTCCGGCTGCTGTCGCGCGCGTTGCTGCGAGTCTCGCACCGCGCATGCGCGCTTTTCCTCCCGTTGGGACGCTCACTTCGTTCGCTAGTCCGAAAGGAAATTCATTATAAGTTTCGCAGCCGCGAAATACGGACCGGCGCAGCCTTCGGTTCAGCGATTACGCTGGTCTGTTTGGAAATGATTGAAAGGTTCGCCTTCGGCGAACGGCGATACGATTCCCCTCGGACGCAAAATAAAAAACCGGTCCACCAAGATGGTGAACCGGTTTTTAAGCGTCCGATGGGAATCGAACCCACATCTCCAGCTTGGAAGGCTGGGGTAATAGCCACTATACGACGGGCGCAAATTTGAACGTGTGCGCTGAAAGCGCACGGGGGTCAATAGGTTGCCTTCGTTTGCCTCGAAGTGGGGTACACTTCTCGTCATACGACGGGCGCAAATTTGAACGTGTGCGCTGAAAGCGCACGGGGGTCAATAGG
>CAZAJF010000056.1:15865-20476 GCA_964485395.1 uncultured Treponemataceae bacterium
TTGCCTTCGTTTGCCTCGAAGTGAGTACACTTCTCGTCATACGACGGGCGCGATCGGTAATTAAATTACCATCGAGGGCGGGGTTGCGTCAATAGATGGGATCATTTTAGGTTAAAAATCTGGATATATATGGAAAAGACTTGCGGTTTCCGGGTTTTCGAATATACTTTGACGAAAATACGGGAGGAACATATGCCTTCGAACGTCATGCATTTTATGCGTCTTTTGCAGGTTGAAATACTGGATTTAATAGAAGATATCCAGGCGGTCGATGTTGTCCAGCGGAATCTCTTCGAGACGGATAAGCAGTCTCAGTACGTTTTCAGGGAAAATGATGCCCTCCTAAAAAGGGAAATAGAATCTCTACAAAGTTTTTCGAAAATGATTGACGATATCGATACTTCCGTTTATAAAGATACTGCAAGTTTGGCAGAAGACCTTTTACGCCGCTCTAGCGATATGGTAAAGCGTAATGAAGATCCTGCGGCCATTTTTTTGTTCCTTAAAAGAAAGATAAATAAGGTTCTTCAATATCTATCAGCGGGCAACGGCATGTCTGATTTTCAATAATCATGCCTGAAAGAGGAAGTCATGGATATTCGCGTACAGGAATTACTGGAAAAGATCAAGCGTGACGGCGTCGAAGACGCCAAGTCGCAGGCTGCAAAAATTATTGCGGATGCGGAGGCAAAACGGATCGAAACACTCGCTGCCGCTGAAAAAGAGGCAAAGGCGATAATCGAAAAGGCTAAAACCGACGCGCTTCGGGCGGAAGAATCCGGAAAGGCCGCTTTGTTGCAGTCATCCCGCGATTTAATACGAGCCTTTAAGGGCGAGATCGAAAAACTGCTTGCCGCCATCGTAAAAGGCCAAACAGAGTCGGCTTTTAGCGCGGATACTCTTAAAAAGGCAGTTCCCGCCGTTTTGGAAGCCTGGGCAAAAAGTGGGTCGGACGACGTCAGCCTCATGTTGCCGGAAGCAGACCTTAAAGGACTGGACGCCTATTTCCGGGAAGCTCTCGCAGAGAAGCTTAAGAAAGGCTTGGAAATCAAGCCGCTTAAGGATGCAAAAGCGGGATTCCGAATTACGGAAAAGAACGGTTCCGCATATTACGATTTTTCCGCCGAGGCGGTTGCCGGTATGCTCAGCGCCTATCTCAATACAAAATTGGCGGCTATCATGGCAGAGGCCGTGCGCTAATCGACCATGTCGTACTACTATTATTTCGTGTCAACCTTGCCGGCTCTCCAGTTCTCCCAGGTTCCGGTCATGGGTTATGGCGAATTCATCGAGCGGGCAGGCCGATTCCTGTCGTCCGGGGATGCCGCCGCGCTGAGCCAAGCCTCGCTTCAGGTTCCTGCCGACGGCAAGACTCCGTTGCCCGCCACCGCGGTTTCGCTTTTGGCGCACTACTACCGGTGGGAACGGGCACTCCGCAACGAGCTCGTGCGTTTACGCGCACAGCGTCTTCATAAGAGCGCGGATCAGTATCTGAAACCCGGCGACGTAGAGTGGGACGCCTTGCGCGTCGCTCAGGCCGCCTTCGCATCGGACAACCCGCTTGAGGGCGAGATGCTCATAGAACGCGAACGATGGACCCTTATCGATCGTCTCGCGACGAATCATTTTTTTGACATGGATTACCTGGCCGCATACGCGCTCAAGCTGCAATCTTTGGCGCGCAGGCACCGCTTCGAACCCGCTACGGGCGAAGAAGGCTACAAGACCGTCTATCGGTCGGTGCTCGATTCCGCGGACTACCGCAATCAATCCGGAGATACCCTATGACGAATACTAAAGGATCGGTTACCGGCGTAAACGGCAACATGGTTACCGTACGCGTGGACGGCGCCGTGTCCCTCAACGAAGTGGCTTATATCGAGCTTGGCGCCAAGCGCCTCAAGGCCGAGGTCATCCGCGTGCGCGGCGATCTCGTGCAAACCCAGGTCTTTGAAATGACCAAAGGCATCACCGTGGGAATCCCGGTCGTGTTTACCGGTGAAATGCTCGCGGTGGAACTCGGGCCAGGGCTTTTGGGCAAGATCTACGACGGTCTCCAGAACCCGCTTCCCGAAGTGGCCAAGCAGACCGGCTACTTCTTGGAGCCCGGTGTGTACCTGCAGGCGCTTCCCCGCGATGTAAAGTGGGCATGGACTCCGGTCGCAAAGCCCGGCGATACCGTCGAGCGCGCCGATCTTCTGGGAACGGTTCCCGAAGGCTCGTTCGTGCACCGCATCATGGTACCGTTCACCATGTTCGCAAGCTATAAGGTAAAGAGCATCAAACCGGCCGGCCAGTATACGGTCGCCGAGGAAATGGCCGTACTTGAAGATGCCGACGGCAAGACCTTCAAGGTTACCATGATGTTCGAGTGGCCGGTAAAGCGCGCCGTAGACTGCTATGCCGAGCGCCTCAAGCCCAGCGAGCCCATGGTCACCAAGACTCGCATCATAGATACGTTCTTTCCGGTAGCCAAAGGCGGCACGTTCTGTATTCCCGGTCCTTTCGGCGCAGGTAAAACCGTGCTCCAGCAGGTAACCAGCCGAAACGCCGACGTGGATATCGTCATCGTCGCGGCGTGCGGCGAACGCGCGGGCGAGGTTGTCGAGACCCTCATCGAATTCCCTGAACTGCTCGATCCCAAAACCGGCCGCTCCCTCATGGAGCGTACCATCATCGTGTGCAATACCTCATCGATGCCGGTCGCAGCGCGCGAAGCATCCGTATATACAGCAGTAACCATGGCCGAGTATTACCGGCAGATGGGCCTCGACGTGCTCCTGCTCGCCGACTCCACAAGCCGTTGGGCGCAGGCCATGCGCGAAATGTCAGGCCGCCTGGAAGAGATCCCAGGCGAGGAAGCGTTCCCCGCTTACCTGGAATCCGTTATCGCCGGCTTCTATGAACGCGCCGGCATCGTGCGCTTGAAGAGCGGCGAAAAGGGTTCCGTTACCATCGGCGGTACCGTATCGCCGGCAGGCGGAAACTTCGAGGAACCGGTTACGCAGGCCACGCTCAAGGTCGTCGGCGCTTTCCTCGGTCTTTCCCGCGAACGCTCGGACGCACGCAAATTCCCGGCCATCCAGCCTTTGGATTCTTGGTCAAAGTATAAAGGCGTCTTGGAAGCCGAGAGCGTTTCCTGGGCACACCACTTCCTGGAACGCGGCTCCGAAGTAGGGCAAATGATGAAGGTCGTGGGCGAAGAGGGAACGAGCATCGACGACTTCCTAATTTACCTGAAAAGCGAGTTCCTGGATGCGGTGTACCTGCAGCAGAACTCCTTCGACCCCGTCGATGCCGCCGTATCTCCTGAACGCCAGAAGCTCATGTTTGCGCGCGTCCTGCGCGTGCTCGGTTCGGCTCTTTCCTTCAAGGCAAAAGACGAAGCCCGCAGCTGGTTCAACAAGCTGCGCCAGATGTTCATCGACTTCAACGGCGTGGAATGGGGAAAAGACGGCTTCAAGAAAGCCGACGACGCAATCCTCGCTTACTTGGGCGAGAAAGTGACCGGCCTCGACGCGAAAGCCGGCCGCATCATCGAGAATCTGGAGCGTACCGTATGAAGAAGGTCTATTCACGAATCGAATCAATCGCAGGCAACGTAATCTCGGTACGCGCCGACGGTGTGGCGTACGGTGAGCTTGCCGAGATCAATACTCGTTTCGGCGTCTCGCTGGCCGAAGTCATCCGCCTGGATAACGACATGGTCTACCTGCAGGTGTTCGCCGGCGGCCGCGGTATTTCCACGGGCGACGAGCTTCAGTTCCTGGGAAACCCCATGCGCGTCTCCTTCTCGGACGATCTCAAAGGGCGCATCTTCACCGGTGCGGGCGCTCCGCGCGACAAGGGGCCGGCCCTGCACGAGAACCTCATCCCCATCGGCGGACCGTCCGTCAACCCTACCAAGCGCATCATCCCCAAAGAGATGATCCGTACCGGTATCCCGATGATCGATCTGTTCAACACGCTGGTAAAAAGCCAGAAGCTGCCGATTTTCTCGGTATCCGGCGAGCCGTACAACCAACTCCTGGCGCGCATCGCGATGCAGGCCGAGGTCGATCTCATCGTTCTCGGCGGCATGGGTCTCAAATACGACGATTACCTGTTCTTCAAAGATACCCTTGAAGAAGGCGGAGCGCTCCAGAAAACGGTTATGTTCGTAAACACGGCCGCGGACCCGGTCGTGGAATGCCTCATGGTTCCCGATATCTCGCTTGCGGTCGCCGAGCGTTTTGCGCTCAAGGGCCTCAACGTGCTCGTGCTCCTTACCGACATGACCAACTTCGCCGACGCACTTAAAGAAATCGCCATTACCCAGGAACAGGTTCCCTCGAACCGCGGATATCCGGGAGACTTGTACAGCCAGCTTGCGGCGCGCTACGAGAAAGCGGTGGACTTCGCCGATTCCGGCTCCATCACCATCCTCGCGGTAACCACGATGCCAGGCGACGACGTGACGCACCCCGTACCGGACAACACCGGCTACATCACCGAGGGTCAGTTCTACCTCAAGGGCGGACGCATCGAACCCTTCGGATCGCTGTCGCGCCTCAAGCAGCAGGTAAACGGCAAGACCCGCGCCGACCACCGCGCCATCATGGACGGCATGAT
>CAZAJF010000057.1:0-20336 GCA_964485395.1 uncultured Treponemataceae bacterium
CAATTCGCTTTTGCCGCTCTACGAAAACGCGGTGCTCGGAACCGACGGCATAGGATCGGACATGATAGGTGAAGCAAACTTCGCTTTTTTTAAGCATAAGGATGCGGGAGGAACGCTCTGGATGGACGCTTTCCTCAGGATGCTGCAGGACGGGAACCGCCTGCTGGGCAGGTACTTCGGTGGAAAAAAATTCGGGCGGGTAGAGGCTGGCTATCAGGCCGACCTTACGTTCTGGGACTATGACCCGCCGACGCCGCTGCTTTCCGAAAACGCGGCCGGACATGCCGCCTTCGGCATGTCATCGCGCATGGTGAGCTCGACGATGATCGCCGGAAAATTCGCGATGAAGGACAGGAAACCGCTATTCGACGCCCCGGCCATCATGGCACGCGGTCGCGAGCAGACAAAACGTCTATGGAAGAATATGGAGGCACTGTGATGAGTATGACCAATGGTACTGTAATAAGGGAAAAAGCCGAGGCTTATAAGGATTGGACGGCCAAAAACCTTTCCGATATAATCAAGGTCCCCGCGATGAGCAATAAGGAAAAAGAGCGAATCGCCTTCCTCAAGACCATGTGCGAAAAGGCGGGGTTCGACGAAGTCCGCGTGGATGGTCTCGGGAACCTCCTGGCGCGCGTAGGTAACGGTCCTAAGAAATTGGTGATAGACGCGCACATAGACACGGTGGGCATAGGCGATAAGGCGCAATGGAAAAAAGACCCGTTTTCGGGCGATATAGAGAACGGTCTCGTCCACGGCAGGGGTACGAGCGACCAGACCGGAGGCGCGGCCTCCATGATAACCGCGGGCAGGATACTCAAGGAATTGGGCTATGCCGGCAAGTACAGCATTTGGTTTGCCTTTACGATCATCGAAGAGGATTGCGACGGTCTCTGCTGGAAATACTTGATCGATGAAGAAAAATTCATCCCCGATCTATTCGTGTCCACCGAGCCGACCAGCTTGAGGCTGTATCGCGGCCATCGCGGGCGCATGGAGATGGAAGTCCATCTGAAGGGCGTCTCCTGCCACGGTTCGGCTCCGGAACGCGGGGTGTCCGCCGCGTATAAAGCGGCCAGGGCGGCCCTCGCGCTCGAGAAGCTGAATGCCGACCTGCAACCGGATGACGATGGATTCCTGGGCAAGGGAACCGTAGTGGTTTCCAAGATAGATGTGCACGGCCCGTCGCAGTGCGCAGTTCCCGATCAGGCGATGCTGTACCTGGACAGGCGCCTTACTTGGGGCGAGTCGCAGGAATTCGCCATCAAGCAGGTCAAGGACGCCATAAGCGCGGCAGGCGTCGAGGGCGCCGAGGTTCGGATGCCCACGTATGACATTCCCAGCTGGACCGGAAAAAAGTTCGGACAGGAACTTTATTTTCCCACCTGGAAATTCCCCGCCGACCATCCTTTCGTAAAGGCTGGGGTCGCGGCCCACGAGGCCGTTTTCGGCAAGGCTCCCGTCGTGGATAAATGGACCTTCAGCACCAACGCCGTGGCGGTCGCCGGGCGTCACGGAATTCCCAGCATCGGCTTCGGTCCCGGAGACGAGAACCAAGCGCACGCGCCCAACGAAATTACCAGGGTCGACGACTTGTGGAAGGCGGCCGCTTTTTACGCGGCTTTGCCGTATGCCCTGGAATCGGCGGATAAATAACCGTGCGCTGGTTTTATAAATGCCCGGCTTGCGATGCGGAATACAAGATTGAGCCCGGACGCTATCTCTGCGATTCCTGCTCGGCGAAACAGGAGCCGGACAGACCCCTTGAAGGAGTGCTTGAGTGCCGGTGGGAAGGAAACTTTACCGGCGGCGCCGACGACATCCCTCTGCCCGTGGACAGGAAATATTTTCCTCCGCTTCCGGTAGGGAATACCCCGTTGTGGCAAGTCCCGCGCTTGCGCGAAGAGACGGGATTCCATAACCTTTATATCAAGGACGACACCTGCGAGCCAAGCGGATCTTTCAAGGACCGGGCCTCATTCCTGGTTGCCGCGTTCGCCAAACAACACGGGATAGGGGAGATTGCGTTGGCCAGTACGGGAAACGCCGCCTCCAGCATGGCTTGCGTCGGCGCGTCATGCGGCTTGAAGATTACCGTATTCCTTCCCAAAAAAGCGCCTCCCGCGAAGCGCGTGCAGGTTCTGCAATACGGAGCGGCATTGAGGGAGATCGACGCGAGCTACGACGTCGCCTTCGATCGATCCCTCGAATACAGCAGGGAGACCGGAGTCCTGTCCAGGAATACCGCGTATAATCCCCTGACCATAGAGGGTAAGAAAACGGCCGCTTTCGAAATCGTCCGGGATATCGCCAGAATCCACTCGAACGGTTCGGAGAGTAAACAATTCATAACACCTGACCACGTGTTCGTGGCCGTCGGCGACGGGGTGATACTGGCAGGACTGTACAAGGGCTTCGAGGATCTCATGAAGCTCGGTCGCATAACCAGGATCCCGACGCTGTGGGCATGCCAGGCGGAAGGATCGAGCTCGCTGGCCCGCGCGCTGGAGGCGGGGAAATTCGGAAACCCGGTACCCAGCGATACTTTGGCGGACTCGATATCGGTCGACGTTCCGCGAAATGGCGCGCATGCGCTCAAGAAACTGCAACTGCATCACGGTAAGGCCGTGGTCGCGAGCGATGCCGAGATACTCGCCGCGCAACTGGAGCTTTCGGCAAAAGCCGGTTTGTTCGCGGAACCCAGCGCGGCGACGGCATGGGCCGGGTTCGTAAAGGCGCGGAGCGGTTTGAACGTCACTGATACCGTCGTCGTAATGATTACCGGATCAGGTTTAAAAGATATAGCAGGGGCCATGAAGGCCTTGGGCCTGTAGAATGCGGATTCAATATTCGCGCAAAAGGAGCACGACATGATCGATCTTAGGATAAACGAGCAAGGCAGAAAAAAAAACATCCAGCGCTGCAAGGAAAAAGGAATCATCCTTCCGACTTACGAGCAGATGCGCGACCCGGCGAAAATTCCCCAATCGGTAAAGGATGAACTGAAGGATATCGGCCTGTGGGACGTCCATAGCCGCAACTTGTTCCGCGTAAATTGGCATAACGAGCCAAAGGAAAAAGGCGGCCAGTACGGCGGCGTCAATTTCGTCGAACTGCCGAGGGAGATTACCGGTACGCGCGCTCGCATCGTCGGGCTCGTTGGAAAATGGTTCCCCACCGGAGCCCATAAAGTAGGAGCCGCTCTCTCATGTCTGCTGCCCGAGCTCGTGACGGGGCGATTCGACCCGACGACCAAGAAAGCGGTCTGGCCATCCACGGGGAATTATTGCAGGGGCGGGGCGTATATTTCCCGATTGCTTTCCTGCCCTTCGATCGCAATTCTTCCCGCCGGCATGAGCAAGGAACGCTTTACCTGGCTCAAGACCATGGCGGAGGAAGTAATCGCGACGCCGGGCTGCGAATCTAATGTTAAGGAAATATTCGACAAATGCATCGAGCTGGAGCGGACGAGGCCCGATGCCGTCATCTTCAATCAGTTCGACCAGCTGCCCAACCACCTTTGGCATTATTCCGTCACGGGGCCGGCGATGGCCGAGGTTTTCAAGAAAATAGCCGGCCCGAACAGCCATGTGGCAGGCGCGGTATTGTCTTCCGGATCCGCGGGAACCATGGGCGCGGGTAGCTACCTTCGCGACAATTTCCCCGGATCGCGCGTCGCCGTCGCGGAGGCGCTCCAGTGCCCGACTATCCTGGAAAACGGCTTCGGCGACCACCGCATCGAGGGAATCGGCGACAAGCATATCCCGTGGATCCACAATTTCCGCGAGACCGACGCGGCTATCGGCGTCGACGACGAACTGTGCATCCGCTTCATTCGCCTGTTCAACGACCCTGCCGGGCACAAAGCCCTCAAGGAAGCCGGAGTAAAGGACGACGTATTGGCCAAGCTCGACCTTCTGGGAATCTCCGGGGTGGGCAACCTGATCGGCGCTATCAAGTTCGCAAAATATTACGAGCTTACCGAGGACGACGTCGTCTTCACGATGTTCACGGATTCCATGGTCATGTACCAGAGCCGCCTCGAGGAGCTTACGGCCGAGCGCGGCGCCTACGACCAACGCCAGGCCGACCGGGATCTGGACAGGCTTGCGGGTATTTCCGTAGACCATTTCCTGGAACTTTCCCAGGTGGACAAAAGACGGATACACCAGCTCAAGTATTTTACCTGGATCGAGCAGCAAGGCAAGGACGTAAACGAGCTTCGCGCCCAGTGGGACGACCACAGGGCTTACTGGGGAGGGCTTCGCGGGCAGTCGCAGGCCATCGATCGGATGATCGAGGATTTCAACGCGGAGGTACGGAAGTGATACTGCTGAAGAACTGTTTCCGGCTTGTCCGCCCGAAATATGGGGCGGGTAAGGACTCCGGATCGGCGGCGGACGACCTTTCGGGAGTCGATGTATTAATAGAAAATAACAGGATAAGAAAAATAGGTCCATCGATTCCCCTGCCGCCGGGCTGTGAGGTTGTGGATGCCTCCCGTCATGTCGTCATGCCGGGAATGGTGAATACGCATCATCATTTTTATCAAACGCTCACGCGCAACATACCCGCCGTGCAGGACGCGAAACTATTCAAGTGGCTCGTTTACCTGTATGAAGTCTGGAAAGGCGTGGACGAGGAAGCGGTGTACTGGTCCAGCATGCTGGCTCTCGCCGAGTTGGCCAAGACCGGCTGTACGCTAAGCACCGACCATCATTACCTGTATCCGCAAGGGTTCAAGGAAGACTTGCCCGGCCTTCAGTTCAAAGCCGCCGCGGAGATCGGGCTCAGGTTCGCGCCTACGCGCGGATCCATGTCGCGTTCCAAGAAAGACGGCGGGCTTCCGCCCGATTCCGTGGTGCAAGACGAGGAAACCATCCTGGCCCAAAGCGAAGAGGCATTAAAAAAATATCATGACAAGGCGCCTGATTCCATGCGCAAGCTGGCTCTCGCTCCGTGCTCCCCGTTTTCCGTTTCTGAAAAAAGCATGCGCGACGCGGCTGACCTTGCAAGGCGCCACGGTGCGCGCCTTCATACGCATCTCGCCGAGACCCAGGACGAGGACGATTTCTGCGTCAAGATGTACGGGCGCCGTCCCCTCAAGGTGATGGAGGATTGCGGCTTCGTGGGACCCGACGTTTGGTACGCCCATGGCATCCATTTCAACGACGAGGAGCTCGGGACACTCGCGCGAACCGGTACCGGCGTGGCCCATTGTCCGTCATCCAACATGAGGCTGGGCTCCGGCATCTGCCGCGTCCGGGAAATGCTGGACAGGGGAATCCCGGTAGGCTTGGCCGTGGACGGATCGGCGTCCAACGACTCCTCCGACATGCTGGGAGAGGCCCGCCAGGCGCTCTTGCTTCAGCGCGTCCGCTATGGCTCCGCTGGAATAACCGCGCGCGAAGTGCTGGGGATAGCGACGGTCGGCGGAGCGAGAATCCTGGGTTACGAGGAAGCCGGCACGATGCGGGAAGGCTCGCTGGCCGATATCGCCATGTTCGACGTGCACAGGATGGAATATGCCGGAGCGCTATCGGATCCGGCGGCCGCGCTTCTATTCTCCGGCTACAACCATGGCGTCGACCATCTCCTGGTAAACGGAAAGTTCGTCGTCAAGAACCGGATGCTCACCGGGGCCGACGAAAATAAGATAAGGGACGAGGCAAACCGCTGCGCGAAACGGCTTCTCGAAAAAGCCGGAGTGGAGGCGAAATGGTAATTGAATATAACAGGCCGTCGTCGGTAGACGAGGCTTTGAACGCATTGTCCTCGTCACCCGGCTCCGTGGTCTTGGCGGGCGGGACGTTTTTGCTGGCTGGGTATTCCTTCGGCTCGCAAATCGTCCGGGACCCGCCGTCGTTTCTGGCCGAAGGAGATTCCCGGGCCGCCGGATCGCCCTTCAGCCCGCCTGAACGGGTCATAGATATCGGCAGGCTATTACCTTCGGGCGTTGAAATGAAAAATGACGTGCTTAAGATAGGAGCCGGCTGTACATTCCAGAAACTCGCCGAGTCGAGCGACGCACCGGTATTATTCAAGACGGCGGCATTGAGCATGGCCAACAGGAATATCCGGAACCGGGCCACGGTAGGCGGCAATCTGGCCGCCAATAAATCATGTTCGAGCCTGATGCCGGTTTTCCTCGCCTTGGACGCACAGGTGGAGTTCGCGAAGAAAGGCGGCAAGATCGCCGTTTGCACGCTGCTTCAATGGCTTTCCATGCCACACGGGATACTCCTGAGCGTCAGTGCGGGTATTCCCCAAGGCTATTTGGGAGCTTGCATGCGCTCCAGCAGGACAGCCTGCGATTTGGCTACTTCCACGGTCGCGGTCGTCTATAAAACGGAAAACAGCATCGTGCAGGATATTAGGATAGCCATGGGTGGATTCGGTATTGCGGCTCGGCGTTTTCCAGAGATCGAATCGATGCTCGAAGGCAGGCAATTGCCTTCCTCGGAGGAAATTGAGACTCTGACCCGCCCGTTCCTCCATGCTATAGCGGATCAGCGGGGGAGCGCCGAATACAAAAGGCTGCGCGGTGCGGTATTGCTCGCGGACGCTTTGCATAGAGCGGCGCCCTTCGGTACGGCGCCCTTCGGTACGGAGGCTGTTAAATGAAAGTAACTTTCGTATTGAACGAACGCCCGGTCTCCTGGGATTTCGACGCCGGGGAAACCCTGTTGACGATGCTCAGGCGAAAGGGGATCGTGTCCGTTCGCGACGGCTGCGACGGAGAGGGCTCCTGCGGCCTGTGCGCAATCCTTCTGGACGGCAAGCTGGTAAACTCGTGCCAGATCCTGGCCGCCCAGGCGGAAGGTTCAAAAATAATTACGGTCGACCATTACGGCAAGGATCCCGTCATCGCGATCATCCAGACGGCGCTGATCGAGGCGGCTTGCGTGCAGTGCGGCTATTGCACCCCGGCCGTCGCGTTGGCATTGCGCGAACTGCTTGACCGCGACGCGAATCCGTCCGAGGCCGCCGTCAAGGATGCGCTTTCGGGGACATTGTGCCGCTGCACCGGCTACGAGCAATTTTTCAACGCGGCCAGGATCGCCTCGAAGCGACTCGCCGATGCATCCTACTCGGAACCTTCTGCGCAAGAATTCCGTCCCGACCTGAGGCATGTCGGAAAAGACCGCGACAAGGTCGACGCCTTGGCCCTGGCGCGGGGAGAGCGCGCGTTCGTGGAAGATCGCGTCGATTCCAACACCTGCCACATGAAGCTGCTGTTGTCTCCCCACGCCCATGCCTGGGTGGCTAAAATCGACGTAAAGGACGCGTTGGCGATGCCCGGCGTCATCGATATCGTGACGCACGAAAATTGTCCGGACATGGTCTATACGACCGCCGGGCAGGGTTATCCCGAGCCCAGCCCCTACGATCAGCGCATGTTCCCGAAAAAAGTCCGCCACGTGGGGGACCGGGTGGCGGCGGTTCTCGCCGAAACCGTGGAGGAGGCGGAGGCTGCCGTCCGCGCCATCAAGGTGGAGTACGAGGTACTGAAGCCCGTTCTTTCGATCGCCGAGGCCAAAGCGGCAGGAGCCCCGATTATCCATTATGGGGAAGTGTCTTACGTCGCGGGCGAAGCCCCGGCTGGCAGTTCCGTAAAGGGCGACGGACGTGACGATCCTATAACATACCAGTTCCCCCTGCATGCCGACCCGCATCGGAATATCGCCGCAAGCGTCTCCGGGGGCATCGGCGACCTCGAAAAGGGCTTTGCGGACGCGGACGTCGTGATGGAAAGGACCTACAAGGGCAACCGCGTGCAGTGCACGCCGCTCGAGCCCCATGTGGTTTTCGCCAAGGTTGAGGGAGGGCGGCTGATCATACACGCGTCCACCCAAGTTCCCTGGCACGTTCGGCGCATCGTTTCCCGCGCGATCGGCATACCGGAAAACAAGGTGCGCATTATAAAAGAACGTGTCGGCGGCGGCTTCGGGGCCAAGCAGGATATCGTGCTCGAGGATGTCGCCGGCTACCTGGCATGGAAAACCGGGAAGCCCGTTTTTTTCCGCTTTGACCGCGCGATGGAGTTCATGTCCAGCAGAACTCGCCATACCATGGAGATAAGCGTCAAGATCGGCGCAAAGCGTGATGGAAAATTAACAGCAGTACACATGAAAGTGGAAGCGGACACTGGGCCGTACGGTCAGCATTGCCTGACCGTGCCCATGAACGCCGTCAGCAAAAGCCTTCCGCTCGTGCTCTGCGAAAATGCGGGATTCGACGTAACCACCTATTATACGAACCTGTCGGTAGCCGGGGCATACCAAGGCTATGGCGCACCGAAAGGCTCCTTCGCCCTGCAGACCGTGCTCGCGGAATTGGCCGAGGAATTGAAGCTTGATCAACTCGACATCATCGAGAAAAACAGGGTGCGCTCCGGTTCCCGGATTGAGATCCTGAAAAGCCTGGGCGAAGGGCGGCCCGGCGCGGCGGTAACGCTCGGCGAATGCGGCCTGGGCGAGATGATCGAGCGCGGGAAAAAAGCTTTTAACTGGGGAAGCCCGACGAAAGCAGCCGCGGACCCGGACTGGAAAACAGGTCGCGGGGCGGTGATAATCCAGCAGGGCTCAGGTTTGCCTGGCCTCGACGCGGCCAACGCCGAAATGCGCCTGCTTCCCGACGGCACTATCCTGCTTCTTTCCGGCGGAGCCGACCTGGGCACCGGTCTCGACACGGTAACGGCAAAGGCTGCCGCGGAAATCCTCGGGCTCGACATGGTCGACGTAACGGTAATTTCGGGTGATACCGATATAACGCCCTTTGATAAAGGCGCCTATGCGAGCTCGGGTACCTATTTTTCGGGGAACGCCGCTGTACGCGCCGCTGAAGACTTGCGAGACAAATGTCTGGCAGCGGCGGCGGCAATCCTCAATGAGCCGGTAGCGGATCTCCGCCTCGTTCACCGGGGAATCATAAGGGGCAAAGGGGGAGAGATTACCCTCGCCAAACTCGCGCACATGGCCACGCAAGGCGAACATCATCATGAACTTACCGGAATCGGCAACTTCAAGACGGATCACGCGGCTTTTCCCTATGGGGCTCATTTCGTCGAGGCGGCGGTAAACGTGCGCACGGGCGAAATAAAACTTCAGCGCTATCACGCGTATCAGGATTGCGGAACGCCGATCAATCCCGCGCTCGCGATGGGGCAGATTTACGGCGGCGTCATGAAGGCCGTTGGACATTCGCTTTATGAAGAGCTTCTGTACGATAAGGACGGAAAGCCGTGCAATCTCAGCTTTTTGGATTATAAGGTGCCTTCTATTTTCGAGGTTCCCGACGATTTTCATATCGAACTCGTCCCCGTGGAGGATGAAGTGGGGCCGTTCGGCGGCAAGAGCGTTTCGGAAATATCGCTTAATGGAGCCTCCCCGGCCATTTCCATAGCCATCCACGACGCCGTCGGGGTTTGGTGCCGCGAATACCCGTTCACTCCGGAAAGGGTTCTGAGGGCAATGGGGAAATTGTGATAGAGATGTAACATCAGTCTGACAGAAATCGGTTCGAAAGAAATACAATGGAGGAAAAGATGGGTATGAGTGAAATAACGAAGCTGCTGGGGCAGCTGGCGGGCAAGAAAATCGATATGTTCCATAAAGACTTTCTGCTAACCTGGGAAAAATCGCGGGACGAGCTGGAAGCGACTTTTCTCGTCGCGGATATCCTGAGGGAAATGCGAAAGGAAAACATCAGTCCCAAAATTTGGGATTCCGGGATCGCGGTCTCGAATTTCCGCGACAATTCCACGCGCACGAGGTTTTCTTACTCAAGCGCTTGCGATCTGCTGGGACTCTACGTGCAGGATCTCGACGAGGGAAAGAGCCAGATAGCCCACGGCGAGACGGTCCGCGAAACCGCGAACATGATCAGTTTCCTGTCGGAGGCCATCGGCATACGCGACGACATGTATCTCGGTGAAGGGGACAAATACCAGCGCGAAGTGGCAAAGTCCCTTGACGAAGGATTGGCCGCCGGTGTCCTGCCCGATCGACCCACGGTGGTCAACCTGCAGAGCGACATAGACCATCCCACGCAGTCGATGGCCGATATCCTGCATCTGGCGCATCACTTCGGGGGATTGGATAAGCTCAAAGGGAAAAAAATTGCCATGACCTGGGCGTATTCGCCGTCATACGGAAAGCCATTGTCCGTACCGCAGGGAATCATCGGATTGGCAAGCCGCTTCGGAATGAACGTATCCCTCGCGCACCCCGAGGGTTATAATTTAATTCCAGACGTCGTCGAGCTGTCCAAAAAGCAGGCCAAGGAATCGGGCGGGTCTTTCCAGCACGTAAGTTCGATGGAGGAAGCTTTCAAGGATGCGGACATCGTCTATCCCAAGAGTTGGGCCCCCTACGGCGTGATGCAGAAACGAGTTCCGCTGCTCCACGCAAACGACCAGGTAGGCCTGAAAGAGCTGGAAAAACAGTGTCTTGCGAACAACGCGAAGTTCCTGGATTGGGAATGCACCGAAGAGAAGATGAAGCTCACCAAGGCTGGCAAGGCCTTGTACATGCACTGTCTGCCTGCGGACATCACCGACGTTTCCTGCAAAGCCGGAGAAGTGGCCGCCTCGGTGTTTGACCGATATCGGGACGATACCTATCGCGAGGCCAGTTTCAAGCCGTATATCATCGCGGCGATGATTCTTTTAGGAAAGCGAAAGAACCCCGCGGCTACCCTCAAGGCTCTGCTGGATAGGGCCGACCGCAGGGAAATACTTTAAACCGGTTCTTGGGTGCGATTCCCGTGGGGAATACGTACCCGAGTCGCGGAGCGCGGCCAAAGGTACTGTAAGATATAGTTTATTGAAGCAAGGCTGACGCTTGCTCGTATTCGGCGGGAAGATCGATGTCGATCAGTACGGCATCGGTTCCCGCCTCTACGGCGATCCATCGCTGCGTGAGTAAATATTCACGCAGTCTGGCTTCCGGGGGAAGTGTTTTTATTTCCGGCAAGAATTCAGTCGGTATCCAGACCGGGTGTCCAAGCGCGCCATTGTGTGATGCGAATATGGCGGCGGGCTTTTCGCCCTGGTCTTCAAGCCGCTTAGCCTCGGCCGTAAGTTTTTGAAAAACCGAGGCGGGTAAAAACGGCATGTCCGCCGGGGCCACGAGAAAACCTGGGCCTGTGACAAGCGTAGCTCCGGCGAGAATCGAGCCAAGCATGCCCAGTTGCCAATCTTCGTTGATTACTATCGCGAGGCCCGGCCGGTTGGCAAAGGTCGCCGCGAGCTCGCCCGCCCTGTAGCCGGCCACGAGTATCGGCCGGCAGCCGGCGGATTCCACGGCTTCCAAAACGGCTTGGCAAAGCGTTCCTCCCCGCCAGGGCAAAAGGGGTTTCCATAGTCCCATGCGCGACGATCTGCCCGCCGCGGGGATTATGCATGAGGGGCTCGATGAACCAGTGCCGTACTCGTTACTCGCCATGGTCGTACTATGGGGTTAGTCGTTCAGGCATGTCAAGCAATTTTGCGCCTCAGGCTTGACGATTCCGACGGTACGCATGATACTGTAAGAGTGGCCGTAGGCCGTGTTCGGGTTCATGAACCTATGTATCGATTTGTTTCGCTTATCACGCGAATCTTCCGGGAACCAATGGGGCAGCGATAAATCCGTCAAACGGGAGTTGTTATGATTACTTTACTGAAACCTTTTTTTGACATCATCGACAGGGAATTCAACGGCGAGTCGTGGAATGGATTGTCCCTGATGGGAACTTTTGGCAAGCTTTCCGCGGCCGAGGCAGCCAGCACGGATACTTGGGAGGGCTATAGCGCCTGGTCCATCGGAATCCATTGCGCCAAGTGTAAATATATGGTAGCCAAAGACTTGGGTGCTCCCGTTCCGGAGTGGCCTTTCTCAAAGGAAGATTGGTTCCCTGTTCCCCCGGTAGTTTCGGAAGATGCCTGGGCCAAGGATAAGTTGCTTTTCGCGGCTTTGCACGATACCTGCATGACAGCTCTGAGATCGTTGACGGAAAGCGATTTGGAAACCGTCATGCCCAGTTGGAAGGCGAAATATGGCGAGGTCGTTGCGTATTTATGCACGAGTGACACTTTCCATGGCGCTCAAATTCGCTCCATGGGCCTACCCGGCCTTCAAGACAAGAAAAAAAATTGACTGCCCAGTCTTAAAAAGGTTTTTATATGGAGATGCTTAGTTTTTTCCTGCTTGCGTTCACCTCTTTTTTTACATTGATAAACCCTTTGGGGGTGATGCCCGTTTTCTTGACCATGACGCATGGGCTTTCCCCGCGTCAGCGAAACGCCATGGCTACAAAAGCGGTTATAATCGCAACTATTGCCCTTGTGGCCTTCGCTTTCGGTGGAAAATTTCTTTTTCAATTCTTTGGAATATCGGTTAACGGCTTGCGCATCGTTGGCGGCATAATCTTTTTTTATGTGGGCCAAGACATGTTGCAAGCCCGTTTAGTCAAGACAAAGGTCGATGAAAAGGATCTCAAGGAATACATCAGCGATATTTCCATTACTCCGTTGGCCATTCCCATGATTTGCGGTCCCGGCGCAATCACGAACGCCATCGTTTTAATGAATGATTCCGTAACGGTAATGCATCGGCTCATACTGATAGCTACCATATTACTGATGGGTTTACTCACCTTGCTCGTTCTATTGCAGTCGGGCTACATCACCAAGCTATTGGGCGAAACGGGCAACAAGGTGCTCATGCGGCTGATGGGACTTATTGTCATGGTAATAGCCGTCGAATTTTTCATTAGCGGCGCCAGGCCTATCATCCGCGATATCCTAAAGCTCTAAAATAATAAAAGCTGGACATTTTCCCAGATTTTATGCATACTGACCCAAGCAACCCGTGCGCTTTCAGCGCACACGTTCAAATATGCGACCGTCGTATCGCGAAGGCGAATTTCGCCGGAGAGAAACGACGGTTACCTACGTTTCCCGTGCGCTTTCAGCGCACACGTTCAAATACGCGACCGTCGTATGACGAAGCGCGTCGGGCTCCCGGCGCTAAGGCAAACGACGATTACCTATGTGTCCCGTGCGCTTTCAGCGCACACGTTCAAATATGCGACCGTCGTATAACGGTATTACCCGGGCTTCCCAAGCCCGTGACGCGGGTTCGACTCCCGTCGGTCGCTTCTTCCAATGCCCGCCGCAAGGCGGGCATTACTTTTAGGCGACCGACGGGAGTCGTATCATCGTTCGCCTTTGGCGAACTTTACCATAAATTTCCTTGCGATCCGGCGCGCAGCGTCGTACCGGAACGTGCGCCGGTCCACCTGTCGCGCCAGCGACAATAATGATAAATTTCCGATAGGACTGGCGAATGAAATGAGCATCCCGACGGGAGGCGGATTCTCGGCGGGGAGGAAGTAGTAATCAATAGGGAACATAAATTTTGTGGTTTCCTTTTTTCATTTCTTGCGGTAACTTAAAAGGACAAATCTTGGGGACGCCATGATTCGGTGAAAACGTTCATGCGTTAGCCAAAAATAAGGAGATCTTCATGGATTCTTGTTATGTGTGCGGTAGAACCGGCGAACAGGTATCGGCATTATTGGTAGAGGAAGCGGTTAAAGAGATAGACGCGAAAATAACCGCTCTTTCAAAGGAAAAACAGAGTCTCGGGAATGAGTTCGGCGATATTACAGCCGTCTGGAATTCCTTGAATACCAAACTAAAGAATCTCAATAACGATTTATTGAGCTTGAATTTCGAAACTCTCGAAAAAAACTTCGGAAACGTAAAAAATAATATCGTTACGGACGTCCTCGAGTTTATGAAGAAAACCCCTGGATTCAGGCTGGAATCCTTTTCCGTGCAGGATGTGATCGCCAATTTCGAAAAATACCGTCCAAAGAACGTTCGGCTCGAAGAAATAGAAAAAGAAATCGTGGAACTTGAACTCAGAAAGCGTTCAGTTGCGGAGAAGATGAGCACTGGTTTCCCGTTAATCGAACTGAAGGACTTTTCCGTAAAGACCGATTCTCTCCGTTCCGCGATTTCATTTGAGCCGCTTGATTCCGGGACCGCCACAACGGATTTTGTCAGGGTACCTGTATGCAAGATTTGTGCGTCGCTGATGCGCGCCTATGCGCGGCCGATGGCTTCCAAAAACTGATTCGTTTACCGGGGAATTAAAAAAAAGGTTCTGTCCGATTCGCATCGGCAGAACCTTTTTAGTATGACGGGCGACTTCGCGGCAGGATCATTAATTGGCGTGAACTTGGATATCTCCCATCATGATGAAACCGCTTATTTCTAGCCAACTCTCGGCATTGGCTGTTTGCTGGTTTACGGTGCGGCTTGCCTTGCAATCGCCCATAAAAGGGGTTGCATTGAGCCTGACGGGGAGGTTTGCGGGAACGGTAATCTTGACTTCTCCCATCAGCGCGTATACTTCCAGGTAAATCGGCCCCGGTGGAAGATCGACATCGTGAAAATCCATATGGGTCGAACCCATAAGCGTAAAGGTGGAAACACGATCGCTTGAAAGCCAGTTGCCGGTTAAGTTCCTGCTTCCCATGATGCAGCCTGTATTCATTCGAGGAGCATTCACCAGAGCATTGTTTATGGTATTTCTCAAGTTCGACGGTTTCGCAGTTGCCTGTTTTTTACCGCTTGTCTGAAGATTTGCTGCGGGCAAATCAATGGTGAGTTTCAGAAGATCGATTGGCGTGGAAACCTTGTTGGCAAGGCTGACTCGTTCTTCGTAGGCGTTCATTTCCAGTTTGCCGGCCGCAAAAGCATTGGTAAGCCTTTCAATAGCCTCTTGCCGCTGCTCTTCGAAGCTACCGTTCGAGAGCGTGTTTCCCTGTAGATTCATACTAGACTCCTTGGAGAATTCAGGATCCAATGAAGGCATCCCGTATCGGTACGTCTGTCACCGATTCATGATAGTAATATAATACAGATTTAATTTAAAGGAAGCGATTTCATCAATTCCAACCTATTTTTACAAAAAAATAGCGTAAAATAGATGAAAACTATGAAGACTAACTTGACAAATATATCTATTCTATCGATTCTATATAAGAAGTTTGGAATACTCCAAACTAAATTTCTGTAATCTATTTTCAGGAGGCTTTTATGAAGAAGATGCTACTCGTTATCTCCCTTTTGGCTCTCGCCGGATTGGCGTTCGCCCAGGCTCCCGCGGTTCTCAGCATCGATTATCAGATGAATGCCGTTGCGGACGACGTCGCCAACAACTATCTTACTTTCAAAGGCCCCGTAAGCTCATCCAACAAGGATCAGTACGATGCCACCAGCGGTGCCTCGAAGCTTGAGTCCACCTTTACCTTCAACTACTACCGCAATGATATTTTCGGCAAGAAAATTCTTCCCGGTGCACTTCGCGGACTGTTTCTTTACCCGATCGCCCTTAAAGAGCGCGCCGATGACGCATTGAAAGTAACCAAGAATGCCGATGGATCAATTCGTATCCTGTACGTTCACCGCGGAACTGCCAATGAAATCGTAACCGACAAGACCGGCAAGATCACGTTCCCCGGCTTTGCAGCCCAGTCTCGAAAAATCGGTTATATCGCAGGAGAAGGTCCGCAGGTTATCGCTCCTGACTTTTCCTCAAACGGCAAGGCTGACGGCGTCGACTGGGTAAAAGTTTGGGATTCCAAGATTGCCGGCGGCAAAGTCATCGGTACCACCACCCAGAAAACCGGTGACATTACCGCCGACGTCGCCACTTCCGAGCTTGTCGGCTATGAAGGCACTCTTCAGTTTACCTTCGACGGCAAGATACTCAAGATCCTTGGCGACCTCAAGATCGTCAAGAAGTAATTCTCCCTGAAGGGATAATTGAAACCCGGTCGAAAGACCGGGTTTTTTTATCTCGTGCGGCATCTTGCATTTTATTTCCGGCTCTATATACTATAAGGCGTAGGCCGATACGGAATTGGCCGAAAAGGAAAGAAAATGCAGAAAAAACACTACGACCTTGCCGTCTACGTCGGCAGGTTTCAGCCGCCGCATTCCGGGCATCACTACGTGATGAGGAATGCCGCCTCCATTGCCGACCGCGTATTGGTACTCATCGGCTCGTCCACCGCTTCGCGATCGGTTCGCAACCCCTTTTCCCTGCAGGAAAGAATCCACATGATCGCGCAGATGACCGCAGGTCTGGAATCTCCGCTGATTTGCAGGGGAATCGCCGACAGCGCGTATAATTTTCACGACTGGCTCATACGCGTAAAGAACGAAGTATATAAGCTGTCGCGAGACGAGGGGCTTGCAAACCCCCGTATAGTGCTGGTCGGAGCTTTCAAGGACGATACGAGTTTCTATCTCAAGTATTTCCCGGAATGGGAACTTGCCACGGTCCCCGTTTACCAAGGCTTAAGCTCGTCGGCGATTCGCGATGCTCTATATAATGAAAACCGTGCGCTCGAGGGAAAATCAGCAGCGGCGGGAGAGGAAATTTTTTTACGCGAGAACTTGGACGCCTCGGTGCTGGCCAACCTGGCCGATTGGAAGAAGACTGAAAGTTTCGCATCGTTTTACCGCGAGCGGGCGTTTATAGACGACTACAAGGCCAAATGGGCAAGCGCCCCGTTTCCGCCGACTTTCGTGACCACCGACGCCATCGTGATATGCCTCGGACACGTACTCGTCATCAAGCGGGGGCGTCATCCGGGCAAAGGCCTCTTCGCGCTGCCGGGCGGATTCCTGGAAGCGCAGGAAACGATACAGAACGGCTGCCTCCGCGAGCTCAAGGAAGAAACGCACCTGGACGTGCCGTATATCCAGACCTACATCAAGGATCAGAACGTATTCGATCACCCCAACCGGGACCCGCGCGGCCGCATGATAACCCACGCCTTCCTGTTCGATCTGGTAAACGAGAAACAGCTGCCGGAGGTCCGGGCGGATGACGATGCCTCCGACCTGCTCTGGATGCCGCTGCAGGACCTCGAGCGCAACGAGAGCTCGTTCTTCAACGACCATGCCCAAATAATCAGATATTTTCTTAACAGGATGCGATGATGAGGCGCGATAGACTGCTGATCATAGACCCTCAGAACGATTTTACCGAACCGTCCGGCAGCTTGTACGTAAAAGGCGCGGCTGAAGACATGCTCCGGCTGGCTTCCTTCGTGCGGGCAAGGGCTCCCAGACTGGAGAGCATCCATGTAACGCTGGACAGCCATAGCCAGCTCCAGATTTTTCATCCGCTGTTTTGGCGGGACTTGGCGGGGAAGCCGCCGCCGCCGTTTACGCTCATCGGAGCCTCCGAGGTGGAAGCGGGCATCTGGACGGCTCGCTGCGAATCCGCACGCGACAGGGCATTGGAGTACGTACGCGCCTTGGAGCGGAGCGGGCGTTTCAGTTTGGTCATCTGGCCGTATCACTGTCTCGCCGGAAGCAAGGGCGCTGCCGTGCAGGATGGGCTTTTTTCCGAGCTGTGCGCCTGGGAACGTCTGGCCTTGCGGACGGTGGATTACGTGCGAAAAGGTTCCAACGGGTTTACGGAGCATTACAGCGCCCTCAAGGCAGAAGTCGAAGATTCCTCGGATGATTCCACGAAGCTGAATGCTGCGCTCGTAGAGGCTTTGCTGCCCGCGGATCGAATCTACATCGCCGGCGAAGCTTTCGACTATTGCGTGTACAACACGGTGCTGGATCTGGTCATGGAATTGAAGGCGCGATGCCCGGAGCGGTCAATTCCGTCGATCGCGATACTTGAGGATTGTACTTCTCCCATCGATGCGGCGAGCGCCGCAAGGATCAAGCGCGAGTTCGAAGCGCTCGGTATCCGGTTCGTTTCCGGCGGCGCGGAAGCCGCGAAGGAGTTTTCATGAAAGTCGCCCTTGTGCAAATGAACGTAATTCCTGGACAGACCGCCCTTAACGTGGCGCGCATCAAGGCGGAAATCCGCAAGTACGACTCCAAAGGTTATGATTTTATAGTATTTCCCGAATTATGCGTCGGCGGTTATATGGTGGGCGACCTGTGGTGCGATCCCGATTGGATAGCCGAGCAGTCAAAGGCCAACCAGGATCTGCTGGCTTTCATCGCGTTGGGAAAATTCGAGCTGGGCGTGATTTTCGGGAGCATCCGCCGGGGTGCTCCGGGTATGAAAAACGAGGACGGCCGGCCAGCATTGTACAATACCGCGTGGTTCGTACAAAACAGGGACGGCGGCGGGCAGGATATCGCCTACTCGGACAAGGCGCTGCTGCCCAACTATCGATTTTTCGACGATAAGCGCTATTTTTCTGCAGGCGAAAAGAAAATCGCCGTATCGGCACGTCTGCGCAACGGCGGCTCCGTACTCATCGGCCTGGAAGTGTGCGAGGATCTGTGGCATGAAGATTACGCGCGAAACCCCACGGCCGAACTGTGCGACTCCGGCGCGCAATATATTTTCAACATAAGCGCGAGCCCGTATTCATACAGCAAGCGCAAGGCGCGCGACCGCGTGATAGAGCGAACGCTAAAGCTTGCATCCACGACCACGCTCGAGCTGTTTTTTTACGTAAACTGCGTGGGCGCCCAGAACAACGGCAAGAATATCCTGACCTTCGACGGAGATTGCTGCGTCTATGACAACGCGGGCATCCAGCAACTCGGAAGCGACAACCTGTTCGTCGACGAAATCCTCGAGTACGACAGCGACGCCCCACCGCGGCAATGGAACCCCAAAAAACTCGATAAGGCGGAATGCCAATACCAGGCATGCCTGACCGGGATCAGGTCTCTGGACACGCTTATGGGCGCGGGCTTTCCGTATGTGATAGGAGTATCGGGCGGAATCGACAGCGCCCTTGTTCTCTGCCTGCTCGAGCGCGCGGTAGGAGCGTCGCGCGTGCGCGCCTTCAACATGCCCAGCGTCTATAATTCCGACGCGACCAAAAACAACGCGCGGTCCATGTGCGAGCTCCTCGGCATAAGCCTCCAATCAATTCCCATCCAAGCCCTGGTCGATGCGCAGCTCAAGCTGTTTCGCGAGGCGGGTATGCAACCCTCCGAGTTCAATATCGAGAACATCCAGGCTAAGACCCGAGGCACCAGCATATTGTCCACCATAACGGGAATCATAGGCGGGGTGATGACGAATAACGGCAACAAACTCGAGGTGGCTTTGGGCTATACGACTCTCTATGGCGACGTCAACGGCGCGATAGCCCCGCTCGGCGACCTGCTCAAGACCGAAGTCTGGGAAATGGCGCGCTACGTGAACGCATCGGTATACGGTAAAGAAATCATACCAGGCAACCTGATCCCGGACCCGACCACCTGGGAAATGGCCCTGCCTCCCAGCGCGGAACTCAAGCACGCCCAGGTAGACCCCATGAAATGGGGCTACCACGACGCGCTGCTCGCCTATATGACCAACTTCATGAGGGGCAGCCTCGTGGAGCTGATGGCTGACTATAAAACCTCCCTCGAGGCTTTTGCCAGGCGCCTTTCCGCCTCGACCGACTCGACGGTCAGTGCGGAATCGATCCTGCTTGTGCTTAAGAAAAATAAACTCGATGATATGGAAGAATTCAGGAAAGACCTGTTCTGGTTCGTGGATACGGTGGGGAAAGCGGTTTTCAAGCGCATCCAGTCGCCGCCCATCATCGTGCAGAGCGAGTCCGCCTACGGTTTCGATATTCGCGAAAGCCAGCTCAGGCGAATCCGGTCGGACATCGCGGAGGCATTGTCATGATCATAAAAAGCCTCCTTGACCAGGACATGTACAAGCTCAGCATGGGTGCGGTTTTCCTCCACCGTTTTTCGGATTCCTGGGGGCGCTACGTCTTTAAATGCAGGAACCGGGGCATAATCTGGAAAGACGAAAGCGTCGCCCGGATAAACGGCGAGCTGGACCACCTTTGCACCCTTAGGTTTACGGATGCGGAAATTGAGTACCTCGGGAACATCCGATACATGAAAAAAGGCTACGTGGAATTTCTTCGGATGTTCCGGCTGGACCGCAGGCACGTTCGCGCCTGGAAAGATCCCTCGGGCGAGCTGCGCGTGGAGGCCGAAGGGCCGGTTTTCCTCGTGAGCATGTTCGAGATTTTCGTGCTCGCCATCGTCAACGAGGTTTATTTCCAGGATGCATACGGGACCGCGGACAAAGCCGCGGGCGCTGCAAGGCTGGAAGAAAAAATAACCATCGCCGAGGGAGCCGGGCTGAGGTTCTCGGATTTCGGAACGCGCCGGAGGATCAGCGCGGCGTGGCAGGAACAAGTCGTCTCGCGCCTGGCCGAGGCGCTGCCGCGCGACGTCTTTACCGGTACCAGCAACGGCCACCTGGCCATGAAATAAGAGCTTACCCCCATCGGCCCCATGCCGCACGAATACATGCCGCTTCCGC
>CAZAJF010000058.1:0-19685 GCA_964485395.1 uncultured Treponemataceae bacterium
TCATGCGGCTGAACTTCTGGTCCACGAAGGTGCGATACATATTGATGTCGCGGAACAGGATGCCGTACATCGAGTCGTTCGGCATCATGTCCAGGCGCTCGATGGCTCCCATGGCCGCGATCTCGGGCATGCACAGGCCGGACGCGTAATTCGTAAGCAAACTATAACGCTTCTGCTGCTCGCCCACCTCGTCCAGGGCCGCGCGCATGATGCGGAAATTCTCCTGCGTGGCGTACGTTCCCCCGAAACCCTCGGTGGTGGCGCCGAAGGGCACGTAGTCGAGCAGGCTCTGCGCCGTGGTGCGTATCACCGCGATCACGTCCGCGCCCTGCATCACGGCTGCCTTTGCCTGCTTCACGTCCTCGTAGATATTGCCCGTGGCCACGATCAGGTACAGGAGCGGGCTGTTGTTCCTGCCGCGGAATTCCTCCTGCTTGCAGTCGCGGTGCGCGCGGTTGTCCTTGATGCGGGCGGCTGCCCTCGCCACGAGTTCCGCGGCTTTCTTCTCGATGGCCGCGCGGTCACCCAGGGGGATGCTCATCACGTTGAACCCGTCGGCTATTTTTTTATTCAGCGCTTCCACGCCGTCGCCGCTTTTCACGAGCGCGTTGACGTAGCGGATAAGCGCGCCGTCCTCGATGAGCGCAGGGTCCGCAGCGCGGATCTGGTCCACCACGAGGTTCGGAACGGGTACGCCGTCGGCATTCGCGCCATCCGCGCCGGCCAGGCGCAGAGTCGCCCGCTCAACCGTGATCGAGCTGTGCTTTTCGATAAAATCCTGAACCGGCGTTGAAATCTGCCTGGCCAATTGCCGTGCGTAATCCACACGGTCTTTGGGTAAATGAAGTTTGGTTCGCATACTGCATCCTTGTTAAAAACACGCGGCCTAGGCACGCGCCTGGTGCCCACGGCACAGATACCCCCAGTATAGCACGAACGCCGCGTCGTGTCGAAGGGCGAATCGAGCCCGCTTTTTTTCTTTTGGACGCGTTCGCCGGGGCGAACCGGGCTTTTCGCGAGTAGTCCTCGCTTTTCGAAGCGAAGCTTCGCGAAGCTCCGGGCTACTCGCTGCAATCCCTCGCGCTTGGGTACCGGGGGCCACCTCCCTCGACCAGTCTTGAAATAGTGGTAAAATCGCCGTCATCTGCCGATAATCATGGCATGAACAAGAAACCTATGGTCGCTATATCGATTTCCGCGCAAGCAATGAGCATCAGCCTCGCCGTTGCAGCGCTCGCAGGCGGCGCAGCAACCCTGCTGGCGGGAATTCCCGGAGGTCTGTGCGCCGTACTGCTTGCTGCGCTTGCGGGTTTTGGATGGCAGATGCTCAAAACTCTGCTGAAAGGGAAGCAAGCGCAGAACGCCGTCACCGAGGAAACAGTGTCAGGACCCAAGGAAGTACCGCCGGACAGGCTCGACGCGCTTACTGGGCTTGCCAATCTAAACGGCCTCAATGCATGGTTTGCGGAAAAAACGGCCAAGCTGGCCGCTGATAATAAAGCCATCATCGTCATGGCGGCCGACCTTGCCAATTTTGACCAACTGGTTAAAACCAAAGGAATCGACCAGGCTAATTCCGTACTCAAGGAAGCGGCCAAGCGCGTTTCTTCATTTACCGGTGACGACGGAATCGCCGCCAGAATTGACGGGGATGAGTTCGCCGCCATTGCCACCGTAGTCCCCAGCCACTCGCTGGAACTTGCCGCGGAACAGGCCGGAAAGCTTACCGAAATGCTGCAACGCCCCGTAGAGCTCCCAACGGGCGTCGTATGGATCGGCGGATCCGTAGGCGCGGCGACCGGCAGTCCCCTTGACGGCATAGCCATATTCGAAAAAGCCAAAGCCGCCTTGAAAAAAGCCAAACAGATGGGGCGCGGGCATTACTATGTGGATGGGGCAAAAGACAAATAAGCAAGTCTGCGGGCATGTTCGAAGCCTGCAGACCGTAGGTCGCCCACTTTACGCTTTTTCCCCTTACGGTTTTACTATGGAATAGATTTTTGCGTCCCGCGGAAACGGGGACGCATTCGGGTGAATCACGTATTTCCGTAAAGTACCCTCATAGGCCATTCCCAGTTTTTCCATTACTTTTCCAGATCCAGTATTCTCGATATCGTGAGTCGCGAATATCCTGACAATGTCGGGCCTGCCCATTACATGTTCGATAACAGGTTTCATCGCTTCCGTCATGATTCCTTTGTTCCAATAGTCTTGGGCCAATACATAACCGAAATTGCATTTAAATCCATCGATCTTAAAATCTATCATCCCGATGCATTCATCCGTTTCTTTTAAAACAATGCAGAACACCAAATTCGTAATTCCATTATTTTTTTTTATACACAGCTTAATCCAATCAACGCTTTCATCGACCGTTTTGTGCGGTTTCCAGCAAAGATATTTCGTTACCGCTTCATTCGCGGAATAATTCTTAAAAATATCGACCCCGTCTCTTTCTTCGGGACTTCTGATAATCAGTCTTTTTGTTTTAAAGCTCATCTGCAAACCCATCCTATTTCTCCAGTGCTTTACTATATACTTACTTTTTTAACATAGTTCAAGTTTCTCTGAACATGTCGCAAATTCAGCGGAGCCAGTCAGCTTCAGTTCAGTTTTGCCTGAAAATTCTCAGCGAAGAGGGAAAGTCCTCGCCGAACACGAAAAGGCACACCGGTTTTTTCCGGAGCGCAGTTACCATCCGTCCAAAAAAATCCGCCAGCTCCGGCTGTATACATTCACCGCCGCGCACGATAAAAACCAAGGGGATCTTCCTTCTTCCAAAAACAGTCATCGCCTCGATGATTGCCGCGTATGAATCCGGCTTGGGCAGTTGCTCAGGGGCATCCGCTCCATACAGCAAGCGTCCCAAGGGATAAGCGCCAAAAAACTCCCGGGCCCCCAATCGTTCGACGATTCGCGCGAAGCGCCCCAACGACCGTGACGACTCAAAAGCCAATTTGCTGGCAAGCGCCTGCCTGAAGGCGCATAAAAAATCAGTCACGTCGGCCGTACCGAATCGCAGCATTGATCCGATATCTACGCACAGGGCTTCGCGCGAAAGCCCTTCGAACATCCCGTCTATCTGGTCAGCGGCTTCCTCTGTATCCGGTTCCTCTATATAGCGGACATCGCCTTTCCCGCTTCTCGCACGTCGCACAGAATGTATGAGCGTCGTTGTAACGTCATCAAAGCGCATTTTACGGTAATTCCACTGAATCGGCGTCTCCGTTGGAGGTGGCGCCTCAGGTAGAGGCGGCACCTCAAGTAGAGGCGGCACCTCAAGTAGAGGCGGCACCTCAAGTAGAGGTGGCTCAGAAATTGGCTCATCAGAGACAATTTCTTCGAGTGGCGCCACATCGGGCTGCAAGGCTTTTTCCTCTGGTGGCTTAGAAATCACATCCGGGTTTTTAATCGCCTTCGCTGGTTCGGACACGGCAGCAAGCGTGGTTGTCGGCGTAATTACCTCGATAGGTTCCGGCCTGGATGGCGCTTGGATTTTTTCTCTCGGCGCTGTAATGGAGGCAGTCTTGGCGGTAGCGGACGGTGAAGCGATGGGAGCCGGCTCCGGCGCTCCGGGCGTTGTGCGCTCACTGCGGTAATCGGCAGATAATTCCTGGAAATATTTCGCGATTTCAGGACGGGGAACGGCTGCGGGCATTTGCGCTTTTTCCGTAACGGCCCGAATGGGCACCAGGACATCAGGAGCCGTCTTCGCGGCCAGGGAGGCTTTTTTCGCCGCGATGCTATATTTTCTTACATCATCGGAAAAATCATCGCAGGTCTGGTATCGTTTATCCGGAGTTTCCCGTACGCACTTCACCACGATTTTCCGGAGTTCTTCGGGTATATTTTTTTCTGCCAGGATCGAGGAGAAGCTATCGGCTACGGAATCGTTTCCGCCTCGCGCTCCCGCCTTGGAAATATCACCGACAAGGAACCATGCAAGCAATACTCCTAAAGAATATAAATCCGAGGCCGGCATGAGCTTACTGGAAGAAGCAGCCTCCTTGGGCATAAAAACAAGGGAGTCGGAATGATATAATCCCTTTTCTATACATGCAGGAACGAAAGCCGCGTAACTGGGAGTCCTGATCCTGAATGCACAATCGTTACCCTGTCCGGAAACGAGAATGTTTTCAGGCATGAAACCACCATAGACGATTCCATGTTTATGAAAAGCGGCGAAGCCGGCGGCGAGATGCAGTATCGCATCGCACACCTGGACTCTATCGCCAAAACGCGCAGGATTCAGAGAATCCGCCAACGATACTTCTCCATGATTTTCCGTGGATATAAAAAGACGTTTCTCGAAATATTCGATTTCTATCAAATCTTCGACAGCGTCGTTTTTGAGCATATAATATTTAAACGATTCGGTTCGAAAACGTTCCAGCAATGAGCCGTAAACCTGTTGATCCTTTATGAACCTTAAAATGAATCTGCGCGGCGAGTATATCGCGCTGGCGGCCCATAACTCGGAGCACGAGTCTTGCCCGACTTGCGATTGGAGAATATAGCAGTTATTTATTTCCATCAAATTTGCGGGCATCGGGAATCCATCGAAAAAACGTCAAGAAAAAAAAACGCCGTTTTTCTGTCAAGCCTTTCGAGTCTGACGGAAAAACGACGATCCGGAAAGCGCAAAATTACAACTGAATAGTGGGTATATTCGGCTTGACCTGTTTCTCGGTATAATCTCCGCGAACAAGCAGAATATCGGGAATCGATTCATTCAGGGCCTTCGTCATATCAAGGAACTTGCCCCGAATATTATTCGCCTGCAGCGCAATATCCTTGACTTCATTCGATGGCATGGGCTTTTGCGGCTCGATCAGACTGGCAAGCCTGTCCAGCGTCGTCAATACCACGCGGTTCAAGGGGTCCATCTGATCTTTCGATTTATCCAGGTGCTTGCCGAGATTATTGACGTCGGACACGGTAAGCGGATAGAGACGGTAACCTTCCTCCGGCATCTTGAAGCACTGGGTTAGGAGACCGTAGATTATCACAAGAGCCTTGGGATATATTTCACCGGGCTTCCACCCGGTCAACATTCGAAAGCATTCCCGCAACATAAAGGTATTGGGCTGTATGGTTCCAAGGAATTTACTGGGATCTTTATCTCCAACCAAAGTATCTACGACCCAGTGGTTTCCCGATTCTATCAATCTGAAGAAAATAGGATAATTATCCGGATTCAATCCGACTTTACCCGTCAAGTAATGCGCCAGGCCTATCGCCACGAAGGTAGAGTATTCGTCCGCGCTTAAAATAATATCTTTCATGTAACTGAGGGAAAGGGCATCGATTTCTTTTTCTGTCCACGAGGGCCATTCGGAGCCGGGCATCTGTTCCTCCTCTTTCCAGACCAAACCGCCGGATTTCTCCGGCGGCGATCCAGCTGATGTAAAAAATTACTGCTAGGGAGCCGCTTTCTCGGCCTCCGCGAGAGGTTTCCTGGTGCGAGGCTGCACATCTTTGTCGAGATTGGGTTCGAGACGCAGTTGAACTTCGGGAATAACGTCCACGAGATGTTTCTTGGAATCGAAGAAGTTATTACGGATGTTATGCGAGTGAACCGCGAGATCTTCCATATCCTCATCCACGTTCTGGCCTTCAAGGGACGAAAGCTTGTCGAGGATATCGAGGATGCTTCTGTTCAGGAGATCGTCCTGTCCCTTTTCTTCGTTCAGGTGCTTGCCAAGGGCATTCACGTCGGCGACCGACGGCGGATAGATCTTATACCCATCGAGGGGCGAATTGAACGTAGCCTGGAACACGCCCAGAATGATTCCTAACGTCTTCGGATATATTTCGCCCTTCCTGTATTTAGTAAGAATCGCGAAACAGGTGGAAACGATAAAATAATTCGGCTGAATGGAACTCATGAACAAGAAGGGGTCACGTGTTCCCAACAGCGCGTCGATGACGTTGTGATTCCTGACCGTAAGGATATTCAGGAAAACCGGATAGTTACCGTTCGTAATACCGGTAAAATTAAGATAACTGGCGTAGGTCGTCGCGCCTTCTACGGCTTCTACGCTGCGGCAACCCAATATGCCCTTGAGCATATAGTATTCAATTTGCTGGACTTCACCTTCAGACCAGTCCTGCTTTTTTTCAAACAGTTCCTTCATCGTCGTACTCCTTTCACCCGATTAGTCTACGAAAAGCTGGCGCGGCGCGGTTTCCTTGGCTACATAGTCGGACTTTACCAGGAGTACCTGTGGGATGATATCTTCCATTTTCTTGCGCTTGTCGAAATAGAAGGTGCGAATGTTGTTCGCCTGACGTGCCATCTGCTCTTTATCGGGATTCGTAGACGTGCCCGCGAGGGAGCCGAGCCTATCGAGGATATCGAGTATGCAGCGGTTGTTCTGGTCATCCTGGCCAAGTTCCTTGTTAAGGTGCTTGCCGAGATTATTGACGTCGTTGATGGATACGGAGAATATTTTGTAACCATCTTTCGGAGAGGCGTAGGTAGCCTGCAGGATACCCAGAACGATAGAGAGCGTAACCGGGTAGATTCCGCCCGGATGCCAGTTTGTCAGTAGCTTGAAACCCGTAAAGCCGAGAAAACTGTTCGGCTGAATCGGACTGAGCATAAGGAAAGGATCCTTTTTGCCTACCATGGTGTCTATTACCCAATGGTTTTCTACTTCGAGCAGTTTAAGGAAAGCCGGGTAATTGTCGTTATTCAAACCGGACAGGCTTAAAAAACGGGCAAAACTAATGGAGCCTTCTACTGCTTCTTCGGTTCTTGAGCCAAGCATATTTTGCACAATACCCAGCTCAACCTGCATTATGGTCTCTTTTGACCAAGTCCTTTCGATGACCCGTTCGGTCTGTTTGTCCATCATAACCTCCATACAACGGTGAGCACATCGAAAAATGCGATCACTTTTTTAAGTCTAGTTTACTGTGCCAAATTGTCAAGGAATTTTAGTGAAAAACTTATTTTTTCTTGTTATGCATGTCCATAAAGCTTTGACCGAAGGCTGAATAGTCGTCGTCGTTGCACAGATTTTTTATTTCCTCCCCTGATTTGAACATACTCCTGAAATATGTATCAACATATTCCCTGCGTTGCAGGAAGTTTGCAGCGATCTTTTTGGCCATGACCGCAGGATCGCTGCAATATCCGGTAAATATTTTTTTTGACAGATCCTCGATCTCCTCTTTTGATATTCCGCAGAAAGCGGTGAGCCGATAGTCAAATTCCTCAATCGAGATTTTCTCGAAGTTTTCCGGGCGCAATAGGGTAAGAAATCGGGTTTTTTCAGCTCGCAGCCAACCGAACTTATCGGGCATGCCGGTTATTTTCATGGTATCCGAAAGCATATCGGCTTTGTCGTAATCGATGGCCACGAGAAACTGCTTGTTTTTATTGTTATTGATAACGAGATAATTGTTGGGATTCCTGTCTTCGTCGAAAAATATCCATCTGTTTACGAGATCTGCCCTCAATATTTGTATAAAGGGAGCTTCCATATAGTTATACGAGCTTATTTGTACCGCTTTTGGCACGACTTTCGTTACCCGATACCTCTTTTCATCTATAAGGATCGCAGTCGTCGGGGCCGCGAAGGTGCCGGTCCGGTGGTCCAGCAGGTAGGCCAGTTCGCATGCGCGGTGGTATTGCATCTCCTCCGCGTTGGCGACGGGTTTTACTATCCAGGCATCGCCATCCTGGTCCCGGGCTCCAAAATAGCTTTTTACCGCGGCATTGAACGGCACATCGTCCTGGGAAGTGGAAAGTGTCAACTTGAGCGCGTTTAAATAATCGGCGACTTCTTCGGTTTTCATGCCCAGGTAGAAGTAGCGGATCAGTTCGGGGTCGCCTACATCGGCTGCCAATTTTTCTCGTTCATCCATAGTAATAGACCTCCGCTTCCCTAGACTTTGCGTTTTTGCAGACAAGTTCCCCTCGTTCCCACGTAAAATACGGAGCGAGGCTGCCAGATCCGGAATATAAGATGTGATGGTTTTTTATTCCGATTACATTGAGCCAGACGCCAACGGTATTGCCGTCGTTCCAGAGAGGGTTGTGCCCCACAATGAAATGGGTTTCCTTTGGCAACTCCAGAAGGTCGAGGACCAGGCGCAGGTCCTTCTCGCCGTATTCTTTGAGGCTGGGATTGCCATGGTATTCGTTGACCCGGTTCCAAAGAAGCTGATGAAGCTTTTCCGGGTACTTCTTTATGTTGATGATCTCATCGCGCACAAGCCCGCCGCGAGGAGGTCCGGCATGCGTTATGACATAACCCTGACCGATGACGAAAACCGGCAAGCTGGAAAAAAACCTGTCGACAGCCTCGACATACTCGCGGCCCTTGGCGGCAAGCAGTTCATTTTTGCATTCCAGTCCCTGGCTGATGCCGCTTTTTCGCAGGCGCTCGTCGAAACTGTCGTGATTGCCGCGAATATAGTAGATGCGGCCCGGATAGCGAAGAAACACCTTGAAAAGATCGTCGAGGATCTCCACGGAAGATTTCATTTCCTTCATGTGCCCGGTACGGTCGTCGTGAAGGGCATCCCCGAGAAAAATGCACGCAGCCTTGCCGGATTCCAGGTCGGCCCTGTTGTTTTCATGATCGAGGATACTGACGAGGTTTTCGCGGTTTGCGTGAAGATCGCCGATGATTATGGGCCGAATAGCCTTTGGAAACATCACGAGTCCTCCGGGCTTACCCTCGGAATCGGGAAGGCGTCCGGGCATCGAGTTAACCAATTCGATCACTTTTTCTACGAGGAGCACACCGTCAAGAGCATTGATGGAAGCCGATACGCCCGAAGATTCCGAAGTATTATTTTCTACTTTACGTGCCACAATTCCTCCTCGGGTTGTTCGATCTGCGTGAATTTCGGGACAGCGCTACTTTGGCTTTTTAGGTGTCGGCTTCTTTTTGGCCGCTGGTTTTTCCGTGGGTTTCGCTATTGGTTTTTCCGTTGTTTTTGCGCTTGGTTTTTCCGAGGCTTTTACGGGTGGCTTGGCGGCTGACTTTTTTGCCGGTATTTTAACCGAGCTGCTCTCTGAAGGTTTCGGGATTATCGCTTGCGGTTTTGCCACAGGGCTTGGTTCCGGCTTTTGTTCCGGATTTTGTTCCGGAACAGCGGCGGCAGCCAGGCTTTCCGCCTCTTTTCTTTCTTTAATGAATCGGCCGTAGCTGTCGCGGCGCCTTTGCTTGCGGTTAGCCACGAGCAGGGCAAAATCATCCTCCGGATGCACTCCGGTTCTATCGGGGAAGCGCACGAGCAGCGGTTCCGGTATGGCGTCCACAAGATTCCTGGTTCTGTCAAAATACGCATATCGAACATTGAACGCGTGTTTGGATAGCACGTTTTTGTCCGGTTCGCCATAATATTGGCCGACGCCGGCAAGCTTATCCAGGATTTCCAGAATCAGGCGATTTACCGCGTGATCCTGCGTTTCGGTCTTTAACAGAAATTTACCAAGGGTATTGATATCCATGATGCTGAATTTTCTGATTCGATAGCCGTCATCGGGATCGAAATAGACGTTTTGTATGATTCCAAGCATGGATTCCAGGGCGGGGCCGTAGATTTCGTCGGGATGACGCGCGAACAGCGCCTCGAAAGCGGCATCCACAAGCTCGATATCCGGGCGTATCGTGGAAAAAAGCAATCGCGGCTCGCGGTCATGCAGGAGCTCGTCGATTACCCAAGGATTATTGGTCATGACAAGACGCATAAAAAGCCAGTAATTATCGCTGTTCAATCCGGAATAGTTGAGATAGCGGGCAAAAGCGACGGAACATTCCACCTGCGCTTGGGTCGTGCAGGCGAAAAGAGCCTCGCGGACCTGATGCGCATGCTCGCGAATGAGTCGTCTATCGCTGTCTACGAGTGCAAACCCGCTTTTTAATGACATTACCGGATACCCCTTTTTACTATCGGTGATAGTAGACGGGGTATTGAGCGTCATCGTATGTTCCGGAACCATAGTTTCAGTCTTGTGCTTTCCCGGTCAAAAAACAAGGGTCTTGCAGGAAAAACATTTCAACCGCATTGAGACCCGCATTTGAATCGATCTGTTTCCTGACGAACCGCCTGTATGGCCTCCATCGTGCTGGCTACCAACTTCCGGGCTTGAACGACGGCGTTTTCGATTCCCGTGGCCTGACGCGCGGTATCTTCCATATCCGCCAATATGGTTCTGGCAGAGTCCGAGAGTCGCGTCATTTCATCGAGCGAGGCTCCCGAACCCGAGCGCATTTCCGCCGTCGCGTCCCGTACCCTCGCCGCGATGCCTCTCATCTGGCCCAGGGACTCGAGTATCCTCGTGGACCCTTGATCCTGTTCGACGAGCGCGCCTCGGGCTCCTTCGACGAGCTCCTCGACGTCGCCGATGAGGGAAGTAATCGTATCGAAGGACTCGCCCGATTCCCTGCCCGCGCGCACGATGGAATCGATGCTCTCGTGGATGGATTCAAGGTCGAACGTAACCTCATTGGTGCGCTCGGTGGAACTTTCCGCCAAACGCCTGATCTCGTCGGCGACCACGGCGAAACCTTTGCCCATCTCGCCGGCGTGCGCGGCCTCAATCGCCGCGTTCATCGCCAGTATGTTTGTCTGCTCGGAAATCGCGAAAATGCTCTGGTTGGCCTCCAGGAGATGCGCCGATCTGGAGGCGATCGTGGAGATGAGGTCGTTTACCACCGACTGCTTGAAGCGGCCTTCCTCGCCGGCGGCGATGAGGGCGGCATAGCGGCCGGACAGGTTTTCCATCGTCCTGACCATGGACTTTACCGAGGCCAGCGCCTGCTCCACCGCAGCCGAGGATTCGCTTGCGGCCGAGGACTGTTCCTCCGCGAGCGCTTCGAGGCTCTCGATGTTCGCGGCGATGGCTCCGATGGCCGAGGCCGTCTCCGTCGCGCCGGCGGCCTGATTCACCGCGGCTTCCTTGGTTCTGAAAATAATGGCCAGGATATTTTCTACGGCGGCGGACATCGTGTCTATATTGGAGGAAAGCGATCCGCCGCTGCCGTGAAGCGTCAGGCTGGAAGCCTGCACGCGCTGGATGGAGACTCGAAGCGACTCGGTAAAGCGGTTGAAGCTCTGCGCAAGGGCTCCCACCTCGTCCTTGCGGCGCACCTGCAGGCAGGTGGTCAGATCGCCTTCCCCGTCGGCGATATCCCGGATGGCGTCCGCGGTAAACGAAACGGGTCGAATGGCCGCCTTTGAAAAAATAAGCACGGCGACGGCGGTGACAAGCACCACGAGGATTCCCAGGAGTATGGAAAACACCTGAACCTTGGAAATTTCGGCAAAAAGGTCGTCCAGGGGGATTTCTATACCCAATGCCCAGGGACGGCGCAGTTCCTTTACCTTGAGGCGCGTAAGCACGAACATGGAGGACCGGTCCGACACGAGCGAGGTGGACTCGTAGACGAGCTCCGCCCCCCTGCCTATGGAATCGGTTATATTTTTTTCTCCATCATCCTTGGGGGCTATCTTGGAGAAGGGCTTTCCGACGAAATCGGGATTGGGATGGATGAGCATGCGCCCGCTGTTTCCCAGCACGAAGGTGTAGCCGGTACCGGCGGGCTTTTGGGCGTTTATATAGGAAGCGAGCTTGGCAAGCGATATATCCACCGTTACGACGCCGAGAAACAGGCCGTCCCGGAGGATGGGCGCCACGAGGCTTATGATGTCGGGAGTCGGGGGAATATCCGCTGCGTAGCTGAAGGGCCTCGGTTCTATGAGGACGGATTCCGATAGGGATCTCGCGATGCCGTAGGCTTCCTCGGCGGCGGGGTCGAGGCTCCAGGGACCGGAAATCTCGGTGATGCCGTGGGCGGCATGCCACATCGGCGTAAAACGGCCATCTGCCGCGGCGGCGAAGGTATCCGCGCTTTTTGAATCCGCCCCGTCGAACGCGTCGGGTTCCCATACCGACCATACAGCCGCGAATTCGTTGAAACCTTCCAGCGCGTCACGCAGGAATTCAGCCGCCACCTCGCGATCCTGGGATAGACCGGGGGATCTGCCGAAGATCACCGCGATCGTCTGGGCGACGTCCATGGCGGACGCGAGCCGCTGGCCAGCCGCTATCGAATAGCCGTCGGCATAGGATTTTGCCTCTCTGGTAAGGTAATGCACAAGCCGCTTGCTCTCATTCGTGGTCATAATCGCCACCAAACCCGAAATGCCCAGCAGCATCACGGGCAGGATAAGCAGCGCGAGCCTTGTACTCAAACTTTTCATGCCGTCTCCAAACATATCCATTGAATCCTAGATACATCTTTTAATGGGAGCGGGCATTTGTCAATCTATATTTTAAATCGATGCGGGAAAGCGTTGAAAAACGGCCGATTTCGGAGAATCGGCATATGACCGGGCGCTTTACTCGAAAAGCGGGGAAAACGATCCGTAACCGAGGGCTTGCAGTTCGGTAGCCGGAATAAATTTTAATGACGCGGAATTCATGCAGTAACGCTTGCCGCTGGGGAGCGGGCCATCGTCGAAAACATGTCCAAGGTGCCCCCCTGATTTTTTGGCGCGAACTTCCACACGTTTCATGCCCAGGGTGTCATCTTCGATGAGCAGGAGCGCATTTTTGTCCAGCGGATCCCAAAAACTGGGCCATCCGCTGCCTGAGTCGAATTTCTGAAGGCTTGCGAAGAGAGGCGTACCATCGATGGCGTCGACGTAGATTCCGGCGTCATGAAGATTCCAGTATGCATTTCTGAAGGGCGGCTCGGTGGCATTTTCCACGAGGACAGCGTACTGTTCCGCCGTGAGTTTTGCACGAAGTTCCTCGGTGGGTTGAATAAAGCATATGTTTGCCGCGTCCGCCTGCTTCGTAGTCATGAGTTCCTCCCGTTCGCCAGAATTACCGATGCATGAAGCCGCAAGAGCGGTGACAAGCGTCAAAAAAGATGCTTTGTACAATGCATATAGTGCTTTCATGGTTCTAAACTACTGATATTTCAGGCAGAGGTAAAGAAAAACAGCCGGGTCGGAGCACCGGGTTCCACCTTGTCGTTCGATACTACGACGAACGACAAGGAAACTAGTTCATTTTTTCCGTCGAAGCATTAGCCCTTCAAAAAACAATTCTGCTCCTTCGCTGCCTTGAATCACCCGAATGGTTTCGCCCATGCCGCGGCCTTGGCCTTCGATAACCATTTCATCGTCATTTACCCTTCTAAGCGCATACGCAGTCCACGAGCCTTCGGACTTGAGGTACAGGCAGAAAAATCCGGTGGCGGAATCCTTGCCCAAGCGGAATGCCTGATATTGAGGCGAAGGCTCCTCGTTTACCTGGACGTAGTCCCCTGACCTGGCAAGCCACGCAACTCCGGGATCAGACGCCTGGATTTTAAGACCGGGCCCCATGAGTACGCCTTTCGTGCGGAAGTTCAAGGTCTGTTTACCTTCCAATACCTCAGCCGTGCAATATACTTCTTTGAGAATATCCAACTTTACCGGGAATCCCAGTATTTTGAGGCTCAAGGCTAGCGAGGCATCGGCACGATAGCTCATGTCCATCCACATGCCGCTTACCAAGGCCTTCAGGCCCTTGCCTGAGCGTTTTACCTCGCACAGCCCTATCGGCGTGCTGTAGAAACCGGGAAGGTCGGCCAGCAGCCTGTCGGGCATCGGCTCGGGTGCGGCGAATGGCCCGGCTTTACGCTCAGGCGCAAACGAAGCTTGCCCCTTGGCGGAGGCAAATTCCTTGAAGGCGGCCGAAAGTATTTCAGCGAGCGAAAAGGAACCCAAGCCTTCGCAGCCGTTGATCAGTATGGATACCGCAAGGTCGCGGTCCGGCAGCATCGCTATGAGCGCGTGATAGGGGGGCAGGTCGCCGCCATGGGCCGCGAGAAATTCCCCGGGTATGGACTGAAGGTCCACTATCCACCAGGTAAGGCCTGCCTTAAAGTCGAAATCCAGCGGTACGCCGGGGTTCTGCACGGTAAGGAGCTGGGTTATGGAGGACCGCGAATGAATGCCTGAACCGTCTTTATACGAAGCCAGCAGGGACTGCAGGTACTTGCCCATGTCATCCGACGTGGAACAGAGCGAACCCGCGGGCATGTCGCGGATATACGGGATGAACTGCGGCTTGCCGCCGAGATAGCCCATGGCATAGCGGTTCCGCTTTTCTTCCTGGATCAGGAACGAGGAATCTTCCATGCCAAGGGGCTTGAATATTTCTTTACTTAAAAAATCATTGAAGGACATTCCCGATACGCGCTCCACTACGAGACCGAGCAGGGAATAGCCCATGTTGGAATACGAGAACGCCACGTCGGGACCGCGCGGCACGGTCATGGCGTTGGCCGCCGCGAGAATCTCCGCATTCTGGTGCGGGTAGCCGTCGGGTTCCTTGTTTCCCAAAATAAAGCGAAACTTAGAGTCGGAGGACAAACCCGAATGGTGCGAAAGCAGGCGCCGGACGGTTATGTCATCCAGATTGGTACCCCGCGCAGCCGGCTTGAATTCCGGCAGGTAGGCGGACAGGCTCTCGTCCAGATCCACTTTCCCCTGCTCGACCAGTTTCATGATCGCGGAGCAGGTAAAAACCTTGGATACCGAACCCACATTGGAAATCGTGCTTGCGGTAAAAGCCGATTTTTTAGATTTATCGGCAATGCCGAAACCTTGACTCCAGAGTACCGACGCCGAATCAGCCACGGCGATGGAAAGCCCGGGAATCTTCTTGGCTTTCATCTCGGACTGTATAAATGTAGAAAGCCTGTCGCTTGTACCCGCGGAAAGCAGCACATCGACGCCAGCCGACGCGGGAAACGTAAGGCCCAGTATCGGTTGGATAGCGGGACCTTCGGCGCGATAGATATTCGTTGCGCCGCTCGTACGACCGCCGAAGAACACCGCGCTCAGCGAGAACGCGGAACGCGCTACCTTGAGATCCTTCAGTGCGTCCTGATTTTCCTGCGCGCCAAGTACGGCCGTCGCGGAAATTAAACATGCGAGCAGGGCGACTTTCGTCCAGCCTGCGTTCGTGTATCGTGCCATTGCTGAGCACCTCCTGTTGATGACAGAAAGTTAGCATCGGATAAACGGCGCAACCATGGGAAACTTGCCTTAGTTTGGGCTAAAGGAGGCGGAATTTCGCTAGGTAATCATTCCTAGCTGCCGTTTTTCGGATCTTTTCCGGAAGGGGAAATACTTCCGAGACGGGCCATGAGCTCGAAACGGCTATTGATGCCTATTTTCTGGAACAGATTATAGACGTGGTTGTTTACGGTCTTGACGGAAATTTCAAGCTGGCTGGCTATCTGCTTATTGCCGAGCCCCTCGACTACGAGTCTGGCCACGTCGCATTCGCGATCGGAAAGGGAGCAGTCGCGAGCCAGGGCGTCCAGGCGCTCGACGGCGGCAGCCTCCTGTATCCCCGCAACTGAAATTGAAAGTCCCCCGGCTGCGACGATCGGGACCGAGAGAAATGTTAAGCCGTAGACTATATTCACGATAGAGAGGCCGAGGAAAAACAGCGGGAAGAAGATCAGCGCTACGGGAAGCGCGTCGATCGAGGCTCTTTGCGCGAAATATGTCTGATCATGAATAAAGCCCGGTAAGGAGACGAGGATTAGCAGAAGGACGGTACGGATCATCCTCCTGAGCTGGGGCACTAGCCGCGCGCGGAACAGGTAGCCGAGAACGAGTGCATACACGATAAACGATATGAAGATGATGTTCACCAGGAAGTACGCCGGGCCAAAGACAAGTAGTTTGGTTTCGACGGAATAGCGCACATAATACGGAGTAAAAAATAAAAGAACCTGGAAGGCAATGAGTGCGAGCGTCAGTATGTTTCCCTTTTTTTCCCAGGAAACACGGTAGAGCTTGTGAACCGTTACGGGAATCAGAGCTTGCATCGCGTAGGAAGGGATCAAATTCGAGAACATGAAAACGACGAGCCCGGGCGAAAGCCGGCTGAAAACGTTTATGCCGAGATAAAACTGCAGCAGGTTATGCAGCACCGAAATGGCGAGCCCGATGCAGATACCGATATAATAGAGGAGCACCCGTTGACGAAGGCGGCGGTAGACCTGAAAAAGGACTAAAAGCGAGACGGTTCCCGCGATCAGCGTAAGCGCAAGGTATGCCGTCAACAAATGCTTCATGGGGCCAGTTTAGGCTATCTGAAAACAAAGGTAAAGCGCTTAGACGAAGGATGCACGTACCGAGAGCTTTATCTGCCTAAAACCCGGAAAAGTTTTTTTGCCTCGAGGAGATAGCTTCCGGATTCGGGAAGGCCGGAGCAAGCGGATTTCGGCGCCTGCATGCGTACGAGAACGATACCGCTGTCCGGAAATACGAACATGCTGGCGTCCAGGTATCCCTGCATCGCGAAAGCCCTGAAGCCGTCATGCTTCGCGTCGAAAAGCCACCACAGCAGTCCATAGCCGCGGTTCAGGCTGGTAACGCTCTTGGTTGATGACATGGCGGTAAGCGGCGTCAGCGATTCATACCGGTCGGAATACCACTCTTCGAGGATCTCGCCGTTTCTTGCGACGAGCACGGCATCGGCTCCCGTTCGCCGCGCCAGGCCCCGGTGCGATGCCAGTGCCTGCGCGAGGCTTGCGTTGTCCAAGGCAACATTCTGCGATTCGGATTGGCTGCCGTGCAGGCGCACGTAATCCTTGAGGCGAGCCGTTTCCGCCTCGAGCCAGGGGCTCGCCATGACGTCCGCAAAGGCATCGAGTTCGGTCAGGCATTGCCGGGCTTCCTTGCTGCGGCCCGAGTACGCATACGCGGCCGCTTTTCCCGCCAGGGCGTTAGCCCTCTGGAATCGGGGCGGCCGCTGAAACGCAGGATAGGGAGAACAAAGCCGCGGTGAGCGCGAATGCGAATGCGGCGATGCCTGCTTTAGGGTTTGCGGCCGAATCCAAAAGAAAAAAGGCCGAAGCGGAACGGTGGGTCACAGAACTACCCCCCGCTCCTTGCCGTCCTTGCGGATGCAGTAAAGCCTGCGGCAATCGCTGAAGTTGAAATACTACGCCCAATCGCCTTCGACCTGGTGCATCCAACAGGTGCAGTCGTTTATTTTTCTTTCTTGACTTCCGTCAAGAGAGAGTTGGTACAGCGTAAACTTGAGCTGGGAATAAGACGTGCAGTAAATCGGTTCATCGGAAACGCAGGGTCTGACGGCAAGCTCGCCGTTCAGCCTCGCGAGACCGGAGCCGTCTCGCTTTACGCGGGTCATGGAAAGCCGGGCGTAGTCATTGACGCGGTAGATATAATCACCTGCGACCGTAAGGTAAAAGGGCGAATGTTCCGGGAAACGGCCGGAGATTCGATCACCGGGACCGATCTTTCCGAACCAGTGGTTGTCGCCTGGATCGTTGAAACACACGGTGCCGGCGTCATAGACCGCCATGCCGTCGTTTTTTACGTTCCCGTTCAGCGTGCGGCACTGCGCGCCTTTGTCTTCCTCGAAGCCGGTGCGCGAAACGGCGCGTACGACCGAAAACCCGAGCACGGCCACAGCGAACGAAAGAAACGCGATTGATAATTTAATAACTGTATTATTCCGCATTCCCATCAAAGGGCTCCCCCGAAGAGCAGGCGCACGCAGGATTCCACGTGCGAAGTCTGCGGGTAAAAATCGAAAATATCCAGGGAATCCACCGCGTAGCCTTTGGAGCGAAGAATGCCCAGGTCGCGAGCCATCGTAATGGGCTCGCAGGAGACGTAGACAAGCACAGGCGCTTTCTTTTCGCCCAGCCAATCGGAAACGGAAGCCGCCAATCCGGTACGCGGAGGATCCACGACGACAAGGTCATAGTCGGCGCGAGCCTGGGCCGAAACCACCCAGGACTCCATGCTCGAGGCTGAAAAATCGGCGCCTTGCCCCACGTTGCGCGAGGCATAACCGAGCGCCCGCGCGTCGTGCTCCACGCAGGTAACGCGCCCGAAACGGTCTTTGAGGAACGAGCCGAAAAGCCCCACGCCCGAATATAGATCCGCGGCCCTGGAGCCTGACAAATCCGCGCATGCGGCATGCACAAGCTCCGGAAGCAGGCCGAGGTTGGACTGGAAAAAACCGGCAGCCGAGAAGCGGATGTCTTTTTCAAGCACCCGGACCTGGACCTCCTCGTTTACGCCCTCTACGTGCACGGAATCGCCATGGGCAAAAACCGTGAATTTTTCTTTCGGCGGAATGGCCTGAAAAACCGCGCCGGCTTTATTTAAGCCGCCAGCTTTATTTAAGCTGCCGAGCCAGGACTGCATGGCGGGTACCAATATCGGACATTCCGCGGGCTCGACGAGCGCGGAGGAAGCCCTCATGGAAAAAGCCGGGCGGCCGGAAGCGCCTTTTCGGAACTGCGCGCGGTTTCTGTACGCGAGGGGAGCACCCGAGTGCATGACCGGTTCCGGGGCGACGAGCCCGCCGATCCGCGAAAGGGCGTCCACCACGAACTGCCGCTTTATGTTAAGCTGGGCGTCGTAGCGGATATGGCCCAGGTTGCAGCCGCCGCATTGCGCGTAGAGCGGGCACAGGTCCTGCGGAGACCGTATCGGCGAGGGTTCCAGCAGCTCCGCGATGGATGCGCGGAGAAAATCCTTCTTGCGCTCCACGGGCCGTACGCGCAGGGAATCGCCGGGAGCGGCAAGCGGCACGAAGACGGCCAGGCCGTCATGAAAACCGATGCCGTCGCCGCCGGGGGCCATGCGCTCGACTCGCAGGTCAAAGGCTGCTCCGAGATCGACAGGAGTCGCGCTGCCGGCCGAGGTCTTGGGCGCTTTTTTTCCTGCCATCAATTTTTCATCCGGGGCACCTGGCCCACGGCGTCGATGGCATCGCGGTACAGGCTGCCCTCGGGGTCCACGTGGCTGCGGTACTGCACGCACTCGCGGATGGGGATATGCACGAACTCGCCGTTTACAACGCCGATGAGCAGCTGCGTCTTGCCTGCCATGGCCGCGTGCACCGCGTTGTTGCCCAGGCGCTCGCAGAGCACGGAATCCGTGGGGCACGCGGGCGCGCTGCGTATGATGTAACTCGGGTCGATATACTTGAGGTTGACCTCGATGGAGCGCCCCGCGAAATAATCCTTGATTTTTTCCTTGAGGAACAGCCCGATGTCGGATAATTTTTTATTACCCGACGCATCGCGTCCCGCATCGCGTCCCGCATCGCAGCCGGCCTCGGCGAGGAGCAGCTCCTGCCCCGCGCCCTCCGCCACCACGACGACGGCGTGCTTGCGGGCGGCCAACCGTTTTTCCAGGTGCGCGAAGAAGCCGTTGGGGCCGTCCAGGTCGAAGGGAACCTCGGGAATAAGGAGGAAGTTGGCTTCGTGGACGGCAAGCGCCGTATGCACCGCGATAAAGCCCGACTCGCGGCCCATGAGCTTGACCATGCCGATGCCGTTGATGGCCGAATGCGCCTCGGCATGGGCAGCGCCCACGCTCTCCACGGCCTTCTCCACCGCGGTCTCGAAGCCGAAGGAGCGGTCGATGAACAGCACGTCGTTGTCTATGGTCTTGGGGATTCCCACGACGGCTATCTTTAATTTACGCCGTTCGATCTGTTCGGCTATGGCCATGGCGCCCTTGAGGGTGCCGTCGCCGCCGATTGTGACCAAAACGCTAAGGTTCAGCCGCCCGATGGAATCCACTACGTCCGAGTGCCGGCCCCCGCCCCCGCGGGCCCAGCCCAGGCATCATGCGCACGTCTGGCTGATCTCGAC
>CAZAJF010000059.1:0-19613 GCA_964485395.1 uncultured Treponemataceae bacterium
TCCAGGTGAGGCCTCCGTCGGTCGTGCGGCGCATGAAAAGCTGGAAGCTCGGCTTGTCACCGCCCGCCAGTGATTGGAATATCACATAGTCGCTGCCTTTGTGGGAGGCGGCGGTGGGGAGGAAGTTGAGGCGCAGTTCCGTGCCGGTGTCCAGGAAGGGCTTGACCGGTTCCCAGGCGATTCCGTCCGCGGAATAGGTATAGACTATGGACAGGGCGGCTTCGCTGCCTTGCGTTAAGAAAACATACCAACCGCCGCCGGTCCTGGCGAAGATGCGCGGGGATACCACCGCGTTTGCGAGAGTAATCGTGGAAGGCGGCAGGAACGTAAGCCCTCCGTCGGCGGATCGATACACCGAAACCGATTTTGAGCTGGAGGATACGGCTATGGCAAGCGAGCCTGCCCGGTCGTTGGCCAATGAAAACAGCACGGGGACGTCGCCGCCGTAGCTGAACGGTCCTGCGAACCTGGTTTTTTTCTCAACCCCGCTTTTACCCCATGAGCTGAGCGACAGCCATGCCAGCCCATCCTCGCCCTGCTGCTCGAATTCCTGCCAGACGGCTACGGTCCTGCGGTCGTTCTGCGGCCCGGCCTCCAAAGCCTGGGGAAAGGCCGCGGGGCCGCGCGAGAGGCGTTGCGGTTCTTCCCAGTAAAAATCCTGGGCCCAGACGACTCGCGAGACGGAGGAACCGGCGAGCGTGGACAAGAGAAGGACCGAGAGCGGTATGAGGATCAGGGGCAGTCTGCGCCGAACGGCGGCGAGCTTCGTCTTTTGCACCGTCAGTTTCCCGTCGCCTGGAGCCGCAAGTCAAGGTCCACGACTTTCTGCATGGTCTTTGCCTTTGGAAACATGGAATAGATTTGAATTATCCTGCTCCTGGCGGAGATGTAGTCGCTGTTGGTAAACAGGGAAACGGCCTCGTTATATAAAATTTCAATGTTGGCGGGCAATATGATGGTTTGGTCCCCGCCTACCGAGGTGGCTATCTTATCCTTGAGGTTGGCTGCTTCCTGGTTGTTGGGGTCCAGCTCCAGCGCCCGCGTCAACTGCGACTTCGCGAAATCGAACCGCGCGCGGTCCAGGGAGTCGTATATTTTCTGGGCGGCCTTCGTGAGCGACCGCGATTCCGCGAGGGCTTTCGGGTCCGGCGGCGGCAGGCGAAGCCCCAGCAGTATTTCCGCTTCCACGATAAGCGCCTTGAGGCCTGTGAAGTTCGCGTCGATCGCCGCGAGATCCTGGAGGTCGCTGTACACGGAGGCCAGTTCCACCTTGTTCCTTATCTTGACGCGGGCCGCGGCAATTTTCGCGGCGGCCGCGCGGTTGAAAACGCCGGGGTCTATGAGCTTGTCTATCTTCAGGTTCAGGACGCCCGCTTCCTGGTTGAGCGGGAATATAACCTTGACTTCGTCGATTTTTTGCCTCGCTTGGGCAAAGGTCTTGAGGGCGCCTGTCTTGTCGCCTTTTGAGAGCAGGTTCGCGCCTTCCGAGTAATACTGCTTGGCCAGCGAGAGGAGTTGGCTCATCTCGGGGTATAGCGGCGCAGTTATAGGAATATCACGCCCGGATTTTACCATGAGCGCGGTCTGCACCAGCTTGAGCCAATACTCAACCTCGGTCTCGGGAGTAGCGTTCGTCGTTTTCCATCGGGATCGCGCCTGCAGCAGCGTTTCCTGGGCTTGGTTGAACTGGCCTTCCAGGTAGGAGCTCTTTCCGGCGGTAAGGAGCTTGCGCGTGTCCAAGACGACCTTGTCGTTCTCCGCCTTGATGATGTTTCCCGCGAGGGCGTTGAGTGTCTGGTCGGAGAGCGTTCTGAGGGCGGGGTCCTGCTCGTACGACAGCGAGGCGCTGTATCGTTCCCGGGCCCGGTCGAGCCGTTCGCGCGCAGCTTCGAAGTTGGCGGCCTTGAGCGCGGCCCCCGCTTCGGCGAGCCTTCGCTCGGCTTCCAGCTTGCTGGATTCGGCCAGGCGTTTCTGCTCCTTGGCCTTTGCGGTAATATCTGCCGTTTCGCCGATTCCCGTCTTGATCGAGGCGGTAAGTCCGCTTGTCTTGGCAAGCCATAGACCCACGGAAGCCGCCGAGGCGATAAAGCTATCCTCCGTTTTATATCGTGCGATAGTTGCCGCTATCTCCGCGTTCAGAGCCTTGAGTTCGGCGTCCGTATTGGCGATAGTCGAGATCGCCTTGGTGGGATACCTGAAAATTGTGTCGGGCATTTGCGGATTGTTGGAAGGAACGCCCTTGAGCAGCGAATCCGCCTGTTTTATGAGGGCAAGTTGATTCGCCAATTTTTCATCCAGCTTGCCGAACTCGAAGGCCGCGATCCTCGTTACCATTTTTACGATTCCTTCCTGGGAGGAACCCAGGCTGGTTGCTATCGTACCGTCCAGCAAGCCCTGCAGCTCTCCGGAAACCGGACCGGCGTAGCCCGACGTAGTCAATGCCGCGAGCTGTTTGGCGCGTTCGCCGGAAGCCGCCCGCAACTCCAGGATGCCCGAGCGAATCGCCGTAAATCCCTTGCGCATGAGAGCCAGGTTTTCGAAGGTAAGAGAGGCTGACGCGGTAGGATCCGAATCGTTCGGGATGGCGGCCAGTCGTTCGTTTTGGCTTTTAAGGTTCGCCTCGAGCGATGCCAGCTCCGCCCAAGCCAGATTGGAATCGGTAAAGTGCAGCAGGCGCAGGTAATCGCCGCCTTTGGATGAGAGAATGGACTGGCCGAGGAGTGTGGAGCGGTTCAGGAGTTCATCGGGAATATAGTGCGACCAGAGCGCTACGAGTTTGATTCCCGATCGAGCCAGCTCTGCGCCTTCCTTGAATCGGGCGCTCGATTCTTCCCACCTGCCTTCGCCGAACAGAGCTTTTCCCTGCTCCAGTTTGGCGCTTGCCTGCGTCTCCATGGCTTTGTGCGCGCTGCCTAGAGCAAAGCGCCATTGGGCATCCAATGCGCCAGTGATACCTTCCAGTTTAGTCTCGGTTTTCCGGCCAAGAACGAGGCGGAAGGCAAACGGCAAGAAGGAACTGTCCGTCAGTTTCGGGTCTATTTTGGTCAAGAGCGCAAATTGATCCTCCAAGGACCTACCCGTAGTCACAATTTTTGACCTGAGTGCGGTATAGCTGCGCGCAAGTTGGGTAGCCGTGTCTTGGGCCTCTGCGATTTTCTGGAAATTGTCGCTCTTGTAGGCATCCGCCAGGGCTAAAAATGCCTGTTCAAGGGCTTTTCCGGAAGTGTCGAAAATAAAGGCGCTGTCACCTATTTCCTTGATACGGGAAAACACAAGATTTACCGTTATTTCATCATAGCCTGCGTCCATGAATTCCTGTCGGTACAGATCAAAACCGGTTTCATACAGTTTTACAGCCTCCATATAATTACCCGCTTCTATCAACAACAGCCCTTTGGCCATGATTTGCTCGAAGCGCGATTTGTTATATGTAAAAACGGCGGCAACCTTGGTTTGCGATACAAAGTCCTTGAGCGCTACGTTCGGGTTTTTTTCAAATGTTTCCAGTTCCTTGATCATCGCGATCTTTTTTTCGTTGTTCGTAGGCTCTTTTTCCAATACGTCGAGGAGCGCATCCGCTTTCTTGTTGTAGGCCATACGTATCTCGATTATTTTCTTGAGCCGCTGCTGTGCTTGATCGAACCGGAACGGGTACAATTTCATGAATTCCGTGAGATACAGGATGGCTTCGTCGTATTTTTGCTCTTTAATCAGTTTGTCGGCATAGACAAGCGGATCTTCCTTGCCGCCCAATGCCCAAACCTGGCCGATTATGAGGAGAATAAACATAAAAAATGCCAGACGGCGTAAAGATGGGAACATACCTACTCTATTATTGTCGGCTCAAGGAAAAATAAGCTGAGTCATTCGACGTATCTTAATAGAATATACCTCCAAAAATTTCATTATCGAATTTTCCTATGTAGAAAATATCGCGATCATACGGTATATTCTTTTGTAGTATGAAGTATCGCGCCCTTATACTAGCATTATTTTCCCTTTTCCTGCTACCGCGGGCGCACTGTCAGGCATCGTTGTTTTCCGATGCCTACGAAGCTGTCTGCAATTTTTTCAGCGTCGACCCCAACGAAGGGCTTACGACCTTTCTTTCCGGTATGATTCCCATGGGCGGCATGGCTGCCGGCATGGCTTCCAATTATACGGCCGTGGCGGCGGATTCCTCCTTTTTGGAGATAAATCCCGCGGGCAGCGCGGTGCTCCCGACTACCGAACTTTCTTTGTATCATAACAACTGGATCGCCGATACGCGCATCGAATCGGTGGTGTATACAATGCGTCTCAAGAGCCTCGGTTTGGCCGTCGGCGGTAAATGGCTGTACCTGCCCTTTACGGAATACGACGATTTTGCCACCCGTTTGACGGCCGGCTATTATACCGAGGCCATGGCTATCGCCAATGCCTCCTATCATCTGCTTCCGGGTTATTATTTTTATGGAATCTCCCTGGGAGCCAATTTTAAGCTGGCCTATCGCTCGGTACCCGATTATGGCGACGAAAACGGCGTTGTCGTGGAAGGTTCCGGGGCAACGCAGTCCGCAGTGGCAGTCATGGTGGATTTTGGCGCGCTGACGCGATTCAACTTCCTGAAGCTGTATCCGGCTCGGGAGAAGAATTTCTCACTGGGTCTCTCCGTCAAGAACGTCGGACCCCTTGCCCTTGGCGAACCGTTGAATTCACTGGTAACCTTCGGCTTGGCCTATGCGCCGCTTCGGCCCTTGCTGTTTACCTTCGATATCAGCAAGCCTTTTAATCTGCAGAGCCTGCCCGTCAGCGAAAAAATGTACTGGGGCATAGGCTATTCCATGAATATCACGGGATTTTGGGATATCCAGGCGGGTCTGCTCCTCAAGACCAGCGGGCCTCGACTCACCGTCGGAACGACGGTAAAGATCAATCCGCTGGTTCTCGTGGTAAATTACACCATGGATCTGGCTACGTCGATTTCTCCGCTTAACCGCCTGAGCATCGAAGCCCAGTTCCAGATGGGAGACGGGGGCCGCGCGGCGATTTCCGCCCAGGTAGACGATTTATACATGCGCGGCCTGGAAGCGTATGCCAAAGGCAATACGGAAACCGCCGTGACGCTCTGGCAGCAGGTCCTCGTACTCGACCCGTATTTCGAGCCGGCGCGTACAGGGCTCGAAACGGCAGTAGCGGCCATGGAGCTGCAAAAACGCGTTATAGAAGTGCAGAAACTGGAATAGGGCAGGGGAGTTACCATGAATTGGCTTGCGTTGGTCTTGAGAGTATTATCCGCTTTGGCGACGGTATACATGATCTTGTGCATCGTCAGGATTTTCATGTCCTGGCTGCCGGGCATGAGGCAGAATCCCGCAGGGGTGTTTATCGGCCGGATCGTGGACCCCTACCTTGAATTTTTCAGGCGCATGCGGCTGTTTCAGGCGGCAGGCATAGATTTTTCGCCGATCGCGGCCTTCGCCGTACTCTCCGCGGTTTCCCGGGGACTGGATATTTCCTCGTACGGGGTCATGACCCTGGGTAAGGTGCTGGTGCTCATCGTGGACATGATCTGGGCGCTCATCGGATTCCTGGTAGGCTTTTTTGCCCTGTTGATACTCCTGCGCATCATAGCGTATCTTGCCCGCTGGAATAGCCTGCATCCCGCGTGGCGCGCGGTGGATGCCATGCTCAACCCGGTTTTGTTCCGCATCAAGCGGCTGATCTACCGGAATCGAATCGTCAATTACATGCAGGGGCTCATTACGGGCTTCCTCGTGCTTATCGGCGTCAGGGTGATCCTTGGGATACTGGTGTCGATGCTCGTAAAATCGCTGCAATTATTATAGGGGAATAAATGTTAACATCAAAGCAACGAGCCAGGCTGGCCTCGCTCGCAACCACGATAAATCCGCTCGTGCACCTGGGAAAACTGGGCGTGGGGGAAGGCTTGTACTCCGCCCTGGACAAGGCTTTAGCCGACCATGAATTGGTAAAGCTGCGCTTTGTGGATTTTAAGGGCACCCGAAAAGACCTTGCCCTGGAGCTCGCCGAAAAAACCGGGTCGGATCTTGTCCGGGTAATCGGCAACGTCGGTATTTTCTTTCGCCGGAATAAAGACCCCGAAAAACAGGTAGTCAAGCTGGATTAAGCGGCTGTTTAAGGAAGTAACCGTGAGCGCAATGAGCATGGCCAAGCTGGAGGGCGGAATCAGGGCGGTACTTGCCTATGTCGAGGCATTTAACCGCCGCGACGTGGAGGCCTTGCTCGGCCTTGTAGCGGAGGATTGTCGATTTGAAGATTTTTCTCCGGCGCCCGACGGTATGGTTCATGCCGGCAAGGAATCCATAGCCATCCATTACCGCGCTTTATTCCAGCAACCCGACGCTGGTATCCTCGAAGTGGAAGAGGCGTTTGGCCTCGGCTTTCGCTGTATCCTGCGATGGCGGCTTAAACGCGCCGATGGAATAAGCGCCTCCGTCCGGGGCGTGGATATATTCCAGGTAAAGCACGGTTTGATAAACGAAAAACTTTCCTATGCCAAAGTGGGATAAGCGATGAAATTGCCGTTGGATACCGGTGAGCAATATCGGCAACCATGGATAAGGACGATGGTTATAACGTCGTCTGGATTTTTGGCGAAGGATCTTGAAGTATGGCAGCCCGCACGGCGCGCGAATAGAGAGAAAAATACTTGAGAGACGGGAATCACTGCTCATTGATCGAATTTGAATCCAAATACTGGCCTTTGTGCCATGAGAATTGGGATGATATTGAAACGCAGAAAGGCTTCAATTTTAAGCCGGTTTGGGAAAGCCTGGATGATTATATAAAAGTTTTTTCCAAGAACAAGTATCAGTTCAACAAGCTAATTGAAAATAAAATAACAAGACGGATTTGTGGGCATATTACGGTTTCGCCCAATGTTGAATTCCCCGATATTGCCTTATGGATTTTCAAGGATTTCAAGGGAAAAGGAATCGGGAAAAAAGCATTACAGCTTGCATTGAAAGAATTCGGAAAAACAGCGCAAAAAGATTATTTATATGCAGGTATCTACCCGGACAACAAAGTATCGATCCACTTATTCAAGACTATGGGATTTGAAGAAACAGGAAACGGTGAATTCGAACGCGATGTCTTTTCAGGTGGGCAAACATATCAAATCTTATTCAGAAAACGAATAAAATAGGAATTCGAATACATCACGCGTTATGAGTTTCGTAACTTGGATGTTCGCTCAGGTAAAAGAATCAAAAGATCACTGACATTCTTTGTCAGGGTATGCGGAGTACCATGATTCCTGGATTCTGCAATTATTCAGGAGGGGGATACAATGTCGATACTAGCTATAACCGCCGACAATATCGAACAGGAGCATATTTGCTGCGCCATCGGCAACGATAAGGAAAATAAAGCCCGCGCGCAGACAAAAAAAGAATGGCTTAAAAAACAATTCAACGATGGCCTGGTTTTTAAGAGATTGGACGAGAGAGGAAAAGTATTCATTGAATATATGCCTATAGAAAAAGTATGGAAACCCATTATAGGAGCCAATATGATGGCTATCAACTGCCTGTGGGTTTCCGGCCAATTCAAAGGAAAAGGATATTCAAGGCAGCTGTTGGAAGAATGCATCAAGGACGCAAGAAAATTAAAAATGGACGGTATTGCCGTCGTAACGAGCGCAAAAGTAAAACCGTTTTTAACCGATAAAAGATTTTACCTGAAAAATGGTTTTGTCGTCGTCGATACCGCCGCCCCGTATTTTGAATTACTGTTTTTGAAATTCACAGATAGCGCTTCCGCTCCTCGATTCAGCGCAAATGCGAAAAAAGCGGAGTGCGAAAATAAAAAAGGTTTTACTTTTATATATTCGAATCAATGCGTCTTTATGGAAGAATATGTAGCCTTGCTCAATTCCGTCGCGATGGGCTTGGGCTTTCCGTGTTCTACTATAAAACTGGAAACTTGTAAGAATGCACAGAAACACGGGAGCCCATTCGGTACCCTGGGTATCTACCATAATGGAGCGTTTCTTACGCATGAGCTCATGACGGAAGAAAAATTCAAGAAACTGATACAGGAAAATTGTGTTTGAAAAATGATGGAACCTATGCTGCTTTGTTGAACCCATGCCCCCGCTTGACCCGTATCGTGTATAGTAGACGAACGTTAGAACGGCCTTCGGAAACTGAATAATTGCCGAGGCTGATCGATGGATGTATAGTATTATAAAGAGGGTTTCTATGAGCACTGTTACTCGTTGAAGTAAATATTATGCAGTACTACCAAAAAAATCTGGAAAGACATCAGCTTGAAGGCCGGTGCGGTTTTAGAAATAGTAGTACCTGTAACGCGCTCGTTTTACCCGTAGCTTTATTGATTTTGAGGATGGCATGCAAAACTTCTCCTCGATAAAACATCAATGCGAATGCATCATTACCAGAAATGTCTAGGATTATCTAAACTCAGAAATATAAATATATTTGCCGCAAGACTTTTTAGCTTTATATAGCACCTTTTCTCGTAATCACCGCGGATTGCTTTAGGGATTGCATAAACTCTATTCTTACAATATTGTATTAATTACAATCTTGTATCTAGTAGTGGAGGATCTATGAAGACGTTTATCTGTTCCGTATGCGGCTATGTGTATTCCGGCGACGAGCCGCCGGCGCAGTGCCCCCAGTGCAAGGCCCCTCGCGAAAAGTTTATCGAGAAGGCGGCCGCCTCCAATGCAGCTTTTGCTGACGAGCATAAAGTGGGCATTGCGCAGGGACTCGACCCGGCCATCGTTCAGGGTTTGCGGGACAACTTCAACGGCGAGTGCTGCGAAGTGGGCATGTACCTGGCCATGAGCAGGCAGGCGGAGCGCGAAGGGTATCCCGAAGTAGCCGAAGCCTATAAGCGCTACGCGTTCGAAGAAGCGGACCACGCATCCCGATTCGCGGAACTGTTGGGCGAAGTGCTGCATGCGGATACCAAGACCAACCTGCGCCTCCGGGCCGACGCCGAGCACGGTGCCTGCGAAGGCAAACTGATGTTGGCCAAGAAAGCCAAGGAACTGGGATACGACGCGATTCACGATACCGTGCACGAAATGTGCAAGGATGAAGCCAGGCACGGCGCCGGTTTCCGCGGTCTCCTGGCTCGATACTTTAAATAATGATTCTACTGCCCGGGTTGCGCAAGGCCGCGATCCGGGTTTTATGGCATATCCAAGGAGGTTCCGCTTGAACACTGCAGATTTACTGCGCGCCCGCGGTATTCAGCCTTCGCAGCAGCGGCTTCGCATCTATGAAAAATTGGCATCCGTAAAAACCCACCCGTCGGCGGAATCCGTGTACGCAAGCCTTGCGCCGGAGATGCCCACGCTGTCCAGAACTACCGTATTTTCGACTCTGGATTTACTGGCCCGCTCGGGCCTTGCCCTGCGCTTGGCGATTACCGGCAGCGAAAATCGCTACGATGCCGATACCACGCCGCATGTGCATTTCCATTGCCGCGCCTGCAACGCCGTTATCGACCTGCCTGCCTATACCGCGCCAGAAGCTGAATCGGTGCCGCGGGGCTTCCTCGTGGAGTCCACCCGACTCTTTCTTGAGGGCTTGTGCCCGGCTTGTAATAAATCCTGAGTGTTTCTATTGACAAGAACATTTTGATCTGGTATATCTGTGTCTTCATGTTTCTGTTAGAAGAAACAGCAAGGAGACACGGATGCCGAAAGCTCAGCAGAGACACGATGGAGCGATAAAAGTATTACCCGGCGAGCGCTTTACTCCCTACACGCTGGCGCTTAAGCTCAAGGCTCGCGTTATCCTGGAATCGTCGTCGTTCATTAAGGGAAAAGAACGCTACTCCATTTTGCTGGTGAGCGAGGCGTTCAAGGCGGTACAGAAATCGAACGGCGTCTATCTTCGAATTAACGGTGTGGAATCCCCCATGGATTCCATCGGCCCGGGGGAAAATAATTTTGACATACTGGACGCGTGCAGGTATTTCGCGGACCAGCATCCACCGGTGCGCCAGGATTTTCCCTGCCCTACGGGCGGCATCGGCTATTTGTCCTACGGTTTCGCCGCGCGTTGCGACACCATAAAGCTCAGGGAGCGCGAAGATTCCCTGGGCATGGACGAAGCGGCTTTTATCTTTGGGCACGTCTTCGTAGTCTTTGATCATTATACCGATATTATCTACCTGATCGGCATCAACTACCGTGAGCACGAGATTAACCTGGAACGTGCGATGGTCGATGTGGAAGCCCGCATCAACGACATGGATTTCAATTATCTGACTCGCGACGAAACGATACATGCTGCGCGCATCGCGTCGGGAAACGACGACAGAAAAAATTTCATTGCCGGCGTGGAATCCGTAAAGGCGGAAATAAAAGCGGGGAACCTGCTGCAAGGCGTCCTGTCCCGCAGGCTCGTCGTGGAGACGGACATGACGGCGCTTCAGGCATACCGCACGCTGCGATCCAAGAATCCGTCACCGTACCTGTTCTATCTGGACTTTGGCGAATATAGGCTGTTCGGGGCGTCGCCCGAGGTGCAGGTAAAGATTAAGAACGGAATCGCGGAACTGCGGCCGATTGCCGGAACGCGCAGGCGCGGCGCCGATTTTGCGGAAGACAATGCGCTGGAAGCGGAGTTGTGTGCCGACGAAAAAGAAAAGGCCGAGCACCTCATGCTGGTGGATCTGGCGCGGAACGACCTGGGCCGCGTCAGTAAAAGCGGTACGGTGCAGGTAACGGAATACATGAAAGTGGAGCGATACTCGCATGTGATGCATCTCGTGTCCAGGGTGCAAGGCGAGATGCGGGAAGGCCTGGACTCGGGCGATCTGGTGCGCGCTACGTTTCCCGCCGGTACGGTTTCCGGGGCTCCCAAGATTCGCGCGATCGAGACCATCGACGCTCTTGAGCCGGGCGCACGCGGATTCTACGCCGGTCTGGTGGGGTATTTCGAGTCGGGCGGGGGCATGGACTCTTGCATTACCATACGCTCCGGCCTCGAGAAAAACGGCAGGATCGTGCTGCAGGCGGGGGCGGGCATCGTGCACGACTCGCGGCCCGAGCGCGAGTACGAGGAGACCTGCGAGAAACTGCGCGCCTTGGCGGTTTCCGTGGGCGTGGAGGTTTGACATGTATATCATAATCGACAATTTCGACTCGTTTACCTACAACGTAAGCCAGGTTCTTTCCACGCTCACCGAAAAACCTATACGGGTGGTGCGTAATGATAATATAACTCTAAGCGAGATCGAGGCGCTTGCGCCGGACGGCCTTATCGTTTCCCCAGGGCCGGGAAGGCCGGAAGACGCGGGTATTTCGGTGGAGGCCATCAGAAAATTCGCGGGAAAAATTCCGATACTGGGCGTGTGCCTCGGGCATCAGGCGATAGGGGCGGCTTTCGGGGGAATCATCGTGCCGGCCGCGCGAGTCGTGCACGGCAAGGCGGAGGATATTCGCCACGACGGAAAAGGCCTGTTCCGAAACGTCGCGTCGCCGGCGGTTTTCGCGCGCTACCACTCGCTGGTCATCGAGAGGGAAAGCCTGCCCGACTGCCTTGAAATAACGGCGACCGCCGCCGACGGAGATATCATGGGCGTACGCCACCGTGAGTTCCTTGTGGAAGGCGTCCAGTTCCATCCCGAGTCCGTGGCGTCGGAGCACGGCAGGTCTGTGCTCAGGAATTTCGTGTCGTATCGAAGAAACCCGTTTCCGTACGGCGAGGTAATTTCACTGGTAAGCAGGGGCAAAGACCTCGAGACGGGGCAGGCTTCGGCTTTCATGGACGAGCTCACCGAAGGCCGGCTGTCGGACGCGCAGATCGCAGGTTTTCTCATGGCTCTGGAAACGAAGAAAGTTACAGCGCAGGAAATCGCCGGCTGCGCATCCGTATTGTGCGGCAAGCGGATCGCGGTGGCGCACGACAGGCCCGTGCTGGACACGTGCGGTACCGGAGGCGACGGTTTGGGAACCTTCAATATCTCATCGATGGCGGCCCTCGTTACCGCGGCCTGCGGCGTTCCCACGGCCAAGCACGGCAATCGCGCCGTTTCCTCCCTGTCCGGCTCGGCCGATTTTTACGCCGAGCTTGGAATGAATATTAACATTTCCCCTGAGCGGGCCGGGGCCATCCTCGGGCAGGCGGGCTTTGTCTTTCTCTTTGCCCCGGTATATCACGGCGCAATGAAATTCGCAGCTTCCGCGCGCAGGGCCTTGGGCGTCAAGACGATCATGAATTTATTGGGCCCGTTGGCGAATCCTTGCGCGGCCGAATACCAGATGATCGGCGTGCATGATTCGGCCCTGCTCCTGCCGCTCGCGCAGGCGGCCAAGCAGCTTGGGCTTAAGCGCGTTATGACCGTGCGCAGCGAGGACGGCCTGGACGAAATATCTCCCAATTGCAAAACCTCTATCGTGGAAATAGACGAGACAAACCGCGTGAGTGAATATTCCTTTGATCCGAAAAGCCTCGGGATACCAAGGAGCCGTATTTCGGATTTAGCGGGCGGCAGCGCCGCGCATAATGCCGGGCTTGCGCACAGCCTCCTGGACTTTTCCGGAAGTTGGACTCCGCTCCACCACGCCGTAGCCCTGAACGCTGGAGCCGGCTTGTACGTGTATGGCGCGGCGGCGTCGCTGGAAGCCGGTTACGAAGCGGCCCTTACGGCTTTCACTAACGGCTCGGTTTCCCGGAAGCTCGCGGAAGTTTGCGCTTTGTCCGGGGCAGGCAGCCCTTCGCGGGAGGCCGGGAGATGAATGTCCGTGATGAAATTATAGCAGATCGTATAGCGAGCGTAGCCGCGCGGGGGCCTGCTCAGGGACTGGCGCTGCCTGAATCCCGCAACGTCCCCTTGGTACGTTTCTGCAGGGAAGCTTCCGTTATTTGCGAGATTAAACGGGCCTCGCCGAGCAAAGGTGTAATCGCCATGGGTTTGGACCCTGCGGCGCAAGCGCGGTTGTATGAGGCTGCGGGCGTCAGGAATATATCTGTGCTTACCGAAGAAAGCCGATTTTCCGGAAGCCTTCGCGATCTGCAAACCGCGAAGGCAGCTTGCCCGGACAGCGCTTTTTTACGCAAGGATTTTCTCCTGGACGAAAGGGATATCGACGTTTCCTTTCTGTACGGGGCGGACGCGGTGCTTTTAATCGCCTCGATCCTAGATCGGAATAAGCTTAAATCTCTGCGCGAGCGGGCCTTGGCCATGGGGATGCGAGCCTTGGTGGAAGTGCATTCCGCCGAGGACGTCGAGAAAGCGCGCTTTGCGGGTTCCGATCTTACGGGCATCAATTCCCGCAATCTACAAACGCTAAAGATAGACCTGCTGCTGCCTCTCCGTATAAAGTCGATGATTGACTGGGATACCAAGGTTATCTTCGAATCCGGCATAACCGGTGCTGCTGAAGCCGGGTTCGCTGCAACTTGCGGGTTTGACGGCATCCTGGTAGGAGAGTCGGTAAGCCGGGATCCCGGTATCATTCCTTCCCTTGTTAAATCTTTTTATAACGCACCGCCGAGAAGGTTCTGGCCATCGCTGTACGCAGGCCGACGATGTTTTTCAGTCGGTCTGTCCGGGAATGCCGGATGCGCTAGGCCTTTGGTGAAGATCTGCGGTCTTACAAACGCGGACGATGTCCGTGCCGCCGAGGCGGACGGGGCGGATGTCGCAGGTTTCGTGTTCGCCGATTCGCCCAGGCGGGTCGATGCGGCATTTCTACGCAGTTTGGAAAAAACGGAGATGCTTCGAGTCGCCGTGGTTACATGCCCGCCCGACGGGATTTCCCCGGAACTGCTTGCGCTTGCCGAAAGCGGCTGCATCGATGCGGTGCAGTTTCATGACGATCTTGATCCGGCGGCTTTTCGCAAAGCCCTCGAAGCGTCGCCGATACACGAATCGGGGATACCGTTTTACAAGGCCCTGCGGGTACGGGATTCCGGGCATATTTCCGCCGCCGGTTCCTATGCAGGCGCCAGGATACTGCTTGACGCGCATTCCGGAAAAACGGCAGGAGGCACGGGGCTCCGCTTGGATGGTTCCCTGGTACGGCAGGCAGCGGCCTCCTCGCCTGGAGTTTGGCTGGCAGGCGGGCTGGACGCCGGCAATATCGCCGCCGTCGTTCGTGAATTCCAGCCTGAGTTGGTGGATGCATCAAGCGGTCTGGAATACAGCCCGGGAAAAAAAGATCACTATAAGATGAAGGCGTTCATAGATGGAGCGAAAAATGCGAGAGCCTGAACGAGATGATCCTATCGTCAAGCGCCAGGATAAGCTCGATGAAGGCCGGGGCAGATTCGGCGTGTACGGCGGCCGATATGTTCCCGAGGTGTTGAGGCCGGTACTCGCGGAAATCGAGTCTGCCTTCCTGAAATATTCCAGCGACGAAGAATTCTTGGCGGAGCTGGAAAAAGCCCGTTCTACCTACGTCGGCCGCCCGACGCCGCTGTATCACGCGGAAAATGTAAGCAGGGAGCTGGGCGGATCGGAGCTGTATATAAAGATGGAAGGTTTGGCCCACACCGGCGCGCATAAGATCAATAATGCGCTGGGGCAGGCTCTGCTTGCCAAGCGTATGGGAAAGGTGCGCGTCATAGCCGAGACCGGGGCGGGGCAGCATGGAGTGGCTACGGCCGCCGCGTGCGCGAAATTGGGACTTGCCTGCGAAATTTTCATGGGTGAAGTGGATATTGCGAGGCAACGGCCTAACGTATTCAGCATGGAATTGTTCGGGGCCGTCGTGCATCCCGTGCGTTCCGGTACGCGAACGCTGAAAGACGCCATCAACGAGGCGATGCGCGACTGGGCGGGAAGTTTTAATAACACATATTATCTTGTCGGCTCAGCGCTGGGCCCTTCGCCGTTTCCGGACATGGTGCGCGAGTTTCAGTCGATAATCGGCAGGGAGACAATGGCGCAGGCGAGCGAAGCTGGTCTCGATATCGCCGCGCTCGTCGCGTGCGTAGGCGGAGGCTCCAATGCCATCGGATTTTTTTCGCAATGCCTTGCGGGTACGGGGCCCAGGCTTGTGGGCGTGGAAGCGGGCGGCAGGGGGCAAGGCGCCGGAAATAATGCTGTGCGCATGCAGGGCGACGGCTCAGTGGGCATAGTCCACGGTTATAAAAGTAGGTTCCTCCTGGACGGCGACGGCCAAGTGCTTCCGACGCATTCGGTATCGGCCGGTTTGGACTACCCCGGCATAGGCCCGCAGTTGGCGAGCCTGGGTGAATCGGGCCGCGTTGAATTCGTAAGCGCGAGCGACGTCCAAGCCATAGATGCGCTTAAATTCATCGCGAGCAGGGAAGGTATCGTGTTTGCCCTCGAGTCGGCCCACGCGGGATTTGCCGCCATTGAGATTGCCCGTCAAGGAAAAAAGGGCGAAGCCGTAATAGTGAACATGTCGGGCCGCGGCGATAAAGATATTTTTATAACCGCAAGGGCGGTGGCGCCGGGACCGTGGATGGATTTTTTAAAGAGGGAGGTTGCCGACTATGAGCAAGGTTGAAATAGCCAAGGGCGAGCCCCGTATCATGGCCCATCTGGTAGCCGGTTATCCCGATGACAGCGGTGCCTTTGCCGCGGCGCGCGCCTTGGTAGAGGGCGGCGCCGACTATCTAGAAATACAGTTTCCGTTTTCCGATCCCTCGGCGGATGGACCGGTAATCCAGAATGCATGCGCCGAGTCCTTGGCAAATGGATTTACGGTAGGGAAAGGATTCGGCTTCGTTGCGGCGCTCGTTTTGGAATCAAGGCTGCCCGTGTTTATCATGAGTTATGCCAGTTTGGTTTTTGCCCGCGGTATCGATCGTTTCTGCGCTGACGCCAAAGCCGCCGGAGCCGCCGGCTTGATCGTCCCCGATCTTTGCCCGGGCTCGGATGAAGGCTTATATCGAATCGGGGCGCGGTACGGGCTGGAAATCGTCCCGGTTATCGCCCCGGGGGTAGATCGCCGAAGGCTTGACGAGATTCTTCTATATAATAATGCTTATATCTACGTAGCCCTCCGTACCGGAATCACCGGCGGTAAGACTGAAATTGGTCGTGAGAATATCGACCTGCTTACTGCGGCATCTTCAAGCGGCGCCAAGATTTTGGCTGGATTCGGGATCAGCGAGAGGCTTCAGGTGCTCGCAATGGGAAGCTTTGTGCACGCCGCGGTCATTGGCTCAGCATTTGTCAGGGTGATAGCGCAGGAAAGCCGCAACGGTACAGCCGCCATATGCCGCGGAGTATATACGAAGCTTCAGGAATTGCTCGGTGAATGAAATCCTAGTACGGCCGCTGCTTTCGCCTGCATGCATGGCGAGCCGCGTGCCCATAACCCAGGCCGCGGCGCTCACGGTAAAAAACAGCAGGAAGGCGGCACGGGAAATAATTTCAGGAACGGATACGCGCATGCTGGCAATCGTCGGCCCTTGCTCGATTCACGACCTTGATGCCGCGCGCGAATATGCGTCCTTGCTCGCGGGGCTGAACAGGGAAATCGAAGACAGCCTTCTGGTAGTGATGCGTGCCTATTTCGAGAAACCGCGCACCGTGCTCGGCTGGAGGGGCTTGATTATCGACCCTGACATGGATGGCAGCTTCGAGATCGAACGCGGAATAGAGTCGGCTAGGACCTTTCTCGTTGAGGTAAACGATATGGGTCTTTCGGCGGCTTCCGAGCTCCTGGACCCGCTCATACCGCGCTATATCGGCGAACTGCTTTCCTGGGCAGCCGTGGGCGCGCGCACTTCGGAATCGCAGACGCACCGTGAAATGGCCTCCGGAATGGATATGCCGGTGGGATTCAAGAACGCCACCGACGGTAACGTGCAGACGGCCATCAATGCAATTATTTCCTCACGTCAAGGCCACTCTTACGTGGGGCTCGACGGCGACGGAACTGTCTGTATCGCGAATACGCCGGGGAATCGGGATGCCCACTTGATACTTCGGGGCGGAAAAAACGGTCCCAACTATTTCGCGGCCGATATAAAGAATGCCTCGGCCTTGCTGGAGCGTCATGGTCTTCATCCTTCGATCATCGTTGATTGCAGCCATGGCAACTCGGCGAAGCGTACTGAAAATCAGGCGCAGGTCGTGCGCAGCCTTCTTGACCAGCGCTCATTCGGGGACTTGAGATGCGGGGCGGGAGGAAAAAGCCCGCTCGTGGGCTTTATGCTGGAGAGCAACCTGGAGCACGGCAGTCAAACTTTAACGCACGGCGCCACGGGCTTGAAGCGGGGACTTTCGATAACCGATCCCTGCATCGGGTGGGCAGAGACCAGCGAACTGCTCTTGGAGGCAGCCGATCGCCTTCGCGAAATGCGTCGCTAGCTCCATGTCCCGATCCCTGCCCGATCGACCGTCAGGATTCAGCGAGAATTCCCGCGAGCGCGAGAAGGCCCAGCGTATACGAACGCGGTCCGAATCCGCTGATGGTTCCGGCGCAGACTTCGGCTACCATGGAAACCCTTCTAAACTCCTCGCGCGCGTGCACGTTGGAAAGATGGACTTCCACCACCGGATAGCCGACGGCGGCGATGGCGTCGCGCAGTGCGATGGACGTGTGGGTGTACGCTCCCGGATTGAAGATGACTCCGTCAATCTTTCCCATCGCGTTGTGCAGCTCGTCGATGAGCGCGCCTTCGCTGTTGGACTGGAAATAGCGCAGCGAGATATCCAGATCGATATCCATCGCTACCTGTTTCAGGTTTTCCTGTATCTCCGCCAAACCGGTACTTCCATAAATTTCCGGTTCGCGCTTTCCGAGGAGGTTGAGGTTGGGTCCGTTGAGTACTAATATTTCTTTCATGACATCTTCCTTTCATGACCGGTTCTCAAATCAAAAAAAAGACTTGCAACTCTTTTTACCGTATGCTAGGATATCGGCATGGCTACTGTTGATCAAGTCCAGCTCCATGCCTCACGCGGCGTTTCGTCCGCAAACTACTCCTTTTATTTTTATTTCCTCTACAACTATTAGGGTTCCTTCGCGGCGCGACCGGGTGGGGAGAGCCCATACCACCCACGGTCGCACAGGCGGTACCGCGTCTTTTAATTAAGACGGTTTTCCTTATCGCCCGTCCATGGAAGGCCGCGTCGCCGCCGATAACAAGCCGTGAATAATTATTATTGACGCAGGAGCGAACGTACGGCGAGCCCGAGACGATCCAATGCCGATTCCACCGTCGCGTCGGAAGCCGCGAACGACAAGCGTATGCAGGCATCGTCTCCGAAGGCGGATCCGGGAACCAGCGCGACCCTGGCTTCATTCAGGAGGAACAGGCAGAAATCGTCCGAACTGTTTATTTTTTTTCCGCCGTATTCCGAGCCGTAGAGCCCCGAAACATCGGGAAATAAATAGAAGGCGCCTTCGGGTTTTTTCAAGGTGATGCCGGGAATCGAGGACAGCTTCGCGAAGGCTTTGTCCCTGCGAACGGTAAACGCCGCTGCCATCATATCCACCGGGGCCTGGTCTCCATCCAGGGCGGCGATGGCGGCGCGCTGGGAAATCGATGAGGCGCAGGTGGTCATTTGTCCCTGTATGGCGACGCAGGCCGCGACGACGGTTTTCGGCCCCGCGAGGAATCCAAGGCGCCAGCCCGTCATCGCATGCGATTTTGAAAGGCCGCCTACGAGGACGACGCGGCCGGCGATGGAAGGAATGGAGGCGGGGCTGGGAATTTCCGGAACGTAACGGATTCGCTCGTAGACTTCGTCGGAAAGAATCCATACCTTGGGGAATGCGGCGAGCACGGCTGCGAGCGCTTCGAGCTCGAGTCTGGTGTAGACGGCACCGGTCGGATTCGACGGCGAGCATAGCACCAGGATTCTCGTGCGCTCCGTAATGGCGGCCGCGAGTTGTTCCGGCCGCAGCTTGTATCCGTCTCCTGCCAGGCAAGGCAGGAACACGGGGGCGGCTCCCGCGAGCTTGGCCATTTCCGCATAGGATAGCCATGCCGGCGTGGGAATGAGCACTTCGTCGCCCTTATCGGCAAGCGCGAGTATGGCGGTGGAGAGGCAGCTTTTCGCGCCGCAGGAGACCATGACATCGGCAGCGTGGAAGTGCAGGCCGGAATCGCGCCGCAGCTTGCGCGCCACCGCTTCCCTGAGCGCCTGCTCCCCGGCTACCGGAGTGTAGCGGTCGGCGCCGTCCGCGATGGCGAGGCAGGCGGCCTCGCGCACATGGGCGGGCGGATGAAAGTCCGGCTCGCCTACGGTAAGGTCGATGATGTCGATACCCGAGGCCTTGAGCTCGCGGGCTCGCTGGTTCATTGCGATGGTGCGGGACGGTTCGATTTTTTCCGCCCGCGACGATAGAGCGCCCATGGTTGTGGTCCTTTCGGCGAGTACATGACGCATAGCAAGCTGTGCGTTGCCGAAAGCTGTATACACCTTAGGCGCGGATTGTGCAACATGACGAAAGCCGTAGGGTACGGCGGAAGGTATGACTATGAAGAATCTCAGGCTGGCCGGGGCGCGGGCCGATGGAAGCAGGACGGTGGTTACGGTAGGCGGTCTCAGGATCGGTGAGGATTTCATAGTCATCGCCGGTCCTTGCGCTGTGGAATCCGAGGACCAGCTCCTGCGCACGGCCGTCGCCGTGAAGAAAGCGGGCCCCAGGATTCTGCGGGGCGGCG
>CAZAJF010000060.1:0-19002 GCA_964485395.1 uncultured Treponemataceae bacterium
CCGGGGGGTGGGGGGAAAGGCCCAGCCGCTAGCGCGGCTACTTGACCCCTTCGCCCTGATAGACGCCCCACAGCTTGTCCTGCTGCACATAGCCGGAATAATCGTCGACCGAGATGTTGCACCACTCGCCGTCGCAGGACAGCACATTGCCGAGCACGCCGGACTGGAGCTCGGCCACGGCGCGCGAGCCGGTTGAATCGGAGTTATAGAGCGGGACCCGCTCATCGCCACCATTGCCGGGGAGTCCGGAGGTCGTGCCTTTGACGCGCTGGCCGGCGAGGAGCTTGCCGGAGTCTACGAAACGATCCGCAAGGATGTGCTGGCCGAATTTTCGGTGGACTACCGTGCGGGCATGGCGCGCGGCGAGAAACGCTGGGTTCGCGTTTCCGCCAATAATTCGGACGGCCGCAAGCTTACCGCTTCCCGACATTATTTTACCGGTACCGTCCTGGGGCAGAGCTCCGACAAGCCCCAACTCTGGTACCTTCTCCTGCCGTTACCGGCGGCGCTGCTCTGGCTGGCACTCGCGCTGTTCAAGCTTGAGCGCGAGACCGACCGCGCGGGAGTACGGCTCTTGTACGGCCCCGGCGGGCAATCCACCAAATTTTTCGAGCTAGCGGGAGCTCAGACCATCATAGGGGCGGCTCCCGACGCGGATATCAGCATCGCGGGCAATCCGTCGCTCAGGAGCTCCCATGCAACCATCCTGTTCGACGAGGAAAAAAATGTTTACACCGTAGTCTCCGAATCGCCGGTTACCGTGAACAATCATTCGGTTACGAGAAAACGCCTGGAGTCGGGCGATGTCATCAATATGGCCGGAACAGTGGTCGTGTTCGACGAGTCGCTGATGAATAAGGCCAAGAAAATACGGGCGGCGAAAGGCAGGAAGAATGCCGAGAAATAGGGGAATGATCCGATAGGCTCGGTGCTGCCGCTCAAGGCAGCCTGTGCAGGTCAAATCGGCGTTCCCTTTCTCCACCGGTATTTCGGAAATTATTTGCCGGGTTCTCCATTGCGTGCTACATTGTTAGCGGTTTGCGAAAAGGAGGATCCAATGGCGATAAGAAAAATCAAGGCTGGGGGGGCTTTGACGGCGGTATTGGCTGCCGCGCTTCTTCTTTCCGGATGCAGCTTGTTCAACGTCATCGGTTTCAACGTGGGCCTCGCGGAAAAAGGATCCGTATCCTACCATATGTCGGGCGGGCTGTATCCCTTCGGCGGCAAGTACCTCATGCTTGTAGGGTCCCTCGACGCCAGGATAGTCGTCCTGGATGTATCCGATCCCGCAAACGCCGTTCGCCTCGTAAACAACGACCTGAGCCTGGGCCTGGGCGGAGGGCCCGTCGCCTTCAAGGATCTCGTCTGCTACGGCATGGGCAGCGGCGGTTCCGTGCGAATCGTGGATTTCAGCGCGGACCCCGCCAAGCCCGTCTTAGCCGACGCTTCGTTCATAGCCTCCGGCGCGCTCGCGATCGCCGTGGAAGGGTCGACCCTCGCCGTACTCGAGGCGGATGGAATAAATCTTTACTCGCTTGCAGATCCCCTGAAGCCGGCGGCCGGGAAAAGCCTCGCGCTCGCCGGGCCTTTCGCCGCGGGAAGTACCGTCCTCATGGACCGTTCCCGGATGGCCGTGGCTGGCACCGACGAAATTTTCCTGCTTTCGTGGTCCGACGCCTCGACCATCGACCTTAAAGGTTCCTTCCCCATCGATGCCCCGATACCGGCCAAGCAATGTTCCGGAATGGCGTATAACGGAAACCTTCTATATTACCTCACTTCCGGAGGAATAGTTCCCGTGAACATCGCGGATCAGGCGGCGCCTAAAAACAACGACGAATACGACCTGGGGGAAATATTTACGGCGACTCCGGGGAAATTCTCCTCCGGAGGCGCGGATTGCTATCTGGCGGTTTTAAACGGCATGATGGTCATCTCGTCGTATTACCACGTTAAGGTTTTTCATCTTTTCAACCCGCTCAAACCCAACGAACTCGAGACCGACGCCACGAGGGAGAGTCTGGATCGCTGCCTTCTCGTGGACGGCATGGCGGCGACCGACGAGTATCTCTACGTGGGAATGTACGGTAATCCCGGCAGCTTGCGCATTTTTAAGTGGTGATTCGCGCGATCGGCCAAAAACCCTGCGGTTTTCTTGCGCGATCCCCGCTATAGTGTTACATTGATACGGTTGAACATGCAGGGGACTTTTAAAAGCTTAAGTTTTTTGAAGTCTACTTTTAAAAACCAGATTCCCGAAAGGAATCTGAGAGACGGTTCCAGAAACCAAAAAGGTTTTTGAAGCCGCCCTTGATTCTTTGAAGGAGCCCCATGATGTGCGAAAATCTAAAACAGCGGCTTTGTATTTTTTTGGTTTGTATCGCTGCGGGAACTTTTTTCTCCCTTGGGGCTCAGGACAGGGGCTTGTCGGTGATTGCCCGCGAGATTACCGGGTCTCCCAATTTCGAGGTAGGCAGGCAGTACGCGGTAATCATCGGCATTGACCGCTACCAGAATTGGATGCCTTTGAAGAAAGCCGTAAGCGAGGCGCGCGATATCAAAAACGTTCTCTCGGAAAACTATTACATAGACGAGTTTATCGAGCTGTATGACGATGACGCCACCGCGTCCAATATCCGCAAGTTGTTTTCGCAGACCTTGCCCGCCAGGCTGGGTATCCATGATTCGCTTCTGGTATTCTATGCCGGGCATGGGCATCTTGACGACTCGAAATCGGGCTTCTGGATACCGATAGACGGCGGTACCGATATCCTCACGCAGGACCGCTGGATTCCCAATGCGCAGTTGCGTAATTACCTGGGGCAGCTCAAGGTGCAGCGCCTCCTCGTCATGGCCGATGCCTGTTTTTCAGGCGACCTGCTCAACACCAGTAGAAGCGCCACGCCCACGGTGGATTCCGCCTATTTCAAGCGTGCCCTGCAGCTTACGTCCCGGCAGGTCTTGAGCTCGGGCGCCTCGGAAACCGTGCCCGACGAAAGCGAGTTCGCCAGACAGCTGCTGTCCTACCTGGAACGCAATACCGAGCCCATGATCGACGCGCTGTCCATCTTCGAGCGCATCCGCAAGGGCATGACCCAGACCCTCCCGCTGTTCGGAACCCTGCCGGGCAACGAAAACGGCGCCAGTTATATTTTATTCAGAAAGCAGAGCCAAGCCGCCGTCCTTGCGCCCACCGTCGCAAAAGAGCCGACGGAAGAGAAATTCCGCGTGTCGGTGCTCGGTCCTGTTCCCGGCATGCAGGTGCTCGTCGACGGAAAAGAGCTGGGCGTCACCCCCTTGGATACCAGCCTTCCGAAAGGCGTGTATACCATCCGGCTGACGCATGCGGATTGGGAATCCTGGCAGGGTACCGTGCAGCCCGATCCCTCGGGATTGGCGCAGATCAGCCCAAACATGACGCATTCCGTCTCATGGCAGATAAGCGATCTTCAAAAACAGCAAGCAGGCCTCGAGCAGAAACTTGGGCTCGCGCAAAAGCCGCAGAAAACGTGGGCCACGGCGGGAACCGTAGGCTGGATAAGCGGAGGCCTCGGGGCGGCCGCTTCGGTGGCCGGGTATTTTATCTGCTCAAGCGCCCGAACCGTCTATGATGCCGCCACCACTGCTTCCGAAGCGACGGCGGCCCGCGCGCGTGTCGATATGGGGAACGCCCTGTTCCAGGTGGGCATCTTGGGAGGGGGAACCGGTCTTCTCACCGGCATTGTCTCACTGTTCCTCAAGCCCGATACGAAAACTCTTGAACAGGATATTCAGGTTATCAAAATAAAGATACAAAATCTTGGAGCCTCAAAATGAAACATTCGTCCCTGACGGTAAACCCGATAGCTCTCGCGATAATCTGCTGCGTTTTTTCCGCTTTGGCATCGTGCAGCTTGCTAACCCTGCCGTTTGCCAAGAACCTCGACAATCCGGTGGATCCCCTGGTCTCGGCAGGCGGCGTCATAAGCGCGCCAGCCAGCCCCACCGACGTCGCGGCCACCATTGCCGACGGGCAGGTAACCGTGACGTGGACGGCTCCCGTCAACGCAGCCAGTTATAAAGTATTCTACAAAGCCGGCGCTGTCGCGGCCATTACCGATACCCAGGTTCCCGCTTCCATGATAAGCGGCACCACGGCTACCGTTACCGGCCTGACCAACGGCACGGAGTACGCATTTATCGTGGTGGCCAGCAATGCCAAAGGCGACAGCGCCCCCAGCGCCTCGGTAACGGGAACCCCGGTCGCCGCAACGACCGTTCCGGGCATCCCCGGCGACGTCGCGGCGACGGGCGGAAATTCGCAGGTTACGGTAACCTGGACCGCTGTTCCCGGCGCAACCAGTTATAAAGTATTCTACAAAGCCGGCACCGCCGCTGCCATCACCGATACCCAAGCAGCCGCATCCATGATAGCCGGCAACACCGCAATCGTTACCGGCCTTGTCAACGGCACCCAGTACGCGTTCATCGTGGTGGCCGGCAACGCGATCGGCGACGGCGCTCCCAGCGCGGCGGTAACGGGAACTCCCACCGCCATACCGCAGCTTCCCCAAAGAACCTCGTCCACGATCGGTACCCTGATCGGCGTAAAAGCCGGCACCTTCAATAACGGTACCTCGGACGTTACGCTGGATACTTTTTACATGAGCAGGTGCGAAATAACCCAGGCCCAATACTTGGCGGTTACCGGTGTGAATCCAAGTTTCTGCATCGGTGATTCCAACAGGCCGGTAGAGACGGTAACCTGGTACGATGCGGTCGAATTCTGCAACAAGCTGTCTTTGTGCGATGGCTTGACGCCTGTGTACACGATTACGGCGCGAACTCCGGGAACCGGCTACCCCATAACGAGTGCGACCGTTACTTCCGCATGGGCTAATGACGGCTACCGCTTGCCAACCGAGGCGGAGTGGGAATTTGCCGCGCGCGGCGGTATTTACTCGCACAATTATTCCTATGCGGGAAGCAATACAGCCGATGAAGTCGCCTGGACTACAGAAAATAATGCTACAGGTTTTACGTATCCCGTTGGAACAAAGCTGGCAAACGAACTCGGTCTTTTCGACATGAGCGGCAATGTCTGGGAATTCTGCTGGGATTGGATGGATTGGGTCTATCCTGCTGCCGCCCAGACGAACCCTCGAGGACCGGCCTCTGGTACAAACCGCGTTCGGCGCAGCGGCAGTTTTGCCAGCGAAGTCGTGGTTGCACCCGTTACTGCCCGAAACGAATGGGATCCAGGCACTACTCGCGGCTCCATCGGTTTCCGTGTTGTCCTTACGGGAACGCCGGTAGCCGCAAGCCTAGTCTCCATATCCGCTGTTCCCGGCGTCATATCCCCGGTACGCGGCGCAACCCCGGTAACCACCGCAATCGACACTACCCAGTATACTGGAACCGTAAGCTGGTCGCCGGCGGACGCAACCTTCGCCGCATCTACCGTGTATACCGCAAACATCGCTCTTACACCGAAAGCCGGTTTTACCTTTGCGGGAGTAGCAGCTGATTTCTTTACGGTCAATGGAATCGCGGCAACGAACGCTGTTAATTCAGGCAACGTCACGGTTGTGTTCCCGGCAACGGGAGTTCCTTCGGATGTTGACGTTACCTTCTCAAGCGCAGTTCAAGCCGGAGGTACATCGAACTCCGTCAGCACTACTTCCTTAACACTGACCTTCAGCGTAGACCCCACAACTTTGGCTCTAGCTAATATAACGGTAACGGGAGCCGCGAAAGGCGCCATGACCGGCACGGGAACTACCCGAAGCCTAGCGATTTCCGATATATCCGTAGCCGATGGAGCCACGGTATCCGTTGCTGTTTCTAGCCCTGCAGGTTTTGCGATTACGGGTTCCCCTCAGACAGCGGTGGTATATAAAGCGCCTGCTACTATCAGCTTGCTCGCAATTCCCGGAATAACTGCCCCTGTACGCGGCGCCGCTCCCATAACCACAGCGATAGACACTACCCAGTATACTGGAACCGTAAGCTGGTCGCCGGCGGGTTCTCCATTCGCTGCGTCAACCGTTTATACGGCCAACATCGCGCTGAGCGCTAAAGCCGGTTTTACCTTTAACGGAATAACGGCAAACTGCTTTACGGTCAATGGAATCGCGGCAACAAACGCTGTTAATTCAGGCAACGTAGCGGTGGTTTTCCCTGCGACGGGTGCCGTTGTGGATCCGCTGCGCCAAGGGCTGGTGGGCGAGTGGTTGTTCAGCGGCAATCCCAATGATACCAGCGGGAACGGGCATAACGGTACTGTGAATGGGGCTACACCTCATCAAGACCGTTTTGGAACGTTTGCCAGCGCCTATGATTTTGACGGCAGCAATGATTATATAGATTATGGCGACCCTGCTGACAACAGTCTTGATATCGGCACGAATGCCACTATTTCAGCGTGGCTGAAGCTGGACGAGGCCCCGGTAGACGGCGCTCTTTACCCCATCATCGGTAAAAACGAAGGTTCAAACAATAAGTGGAACTGGTCATATTGTTCAAACTATTCAGCATTGGGCAGCCGTCCTATGTTCCATATGGTTACCCAGCCAGCCGGCAACTACGTCTGTGCAAATCTTTTAACGCCGGCTGTAGGCACCTGGTATCATCTGGTTGTCATTAAGAGCGGCAACAACTATACATTTTACACTGATGGCGTTGCGGCCGGAAGCTATTCCGGTGCTACCGCCGTCAGTTTGATAGAAGCCAGTCTGCGAATCGGCAACACAGAAGCATTCTTCTGTAATGGTGCCATTGATGACGTACGCCTTTATAATCGCGTCTTGTCCGCCTCAGAAATTCAAGCTTTATATACTGAGGGCGGATGGGTTCCGGTCACGGGAGTGACTTTGGATAAATCCAGCGCAAAAGTCCTGCTTGGCGCTACAGAGCAGTTGACGGCAACGATAGTCCCCGTGGATGCAAGCAATCAGAGCATTACTTGGACAAGCGGCACTCCCGCTGTAGCCTCCGTTAGCGCAGCGGGCTTGGTTACCGCACTCGCGGAAGGATCCTCGACGATAAGCGCAACCACCAACTCGGGTAATTTTATTAAAACCTGCGTGGTCACGGTATATTCAATTGCCAAGCTTACCGCCCCAGACGCCCAGGCAGACGACCAACTGGGTGGCTCAATCGCCATGGACGGGGATTATCTAGTGGTTGGAGCTCCCTACGAAGACAGCGGTGCTACATCGACGGGTGCAGCGTATGTCTACCATAAAACCGGCGTAAATACATGGGATGCCGGCGTAAAACTTGTGGCTTCCGATCCTGTGGCAGACAATCGCTTCGGTGGTTCAGTATGCATTAGCGGCGATTATATTGCAGTCGGCGCCATGTACCCGGCAGGTTCGGGGTCTGTTTACGTTTTTCACCGGACAGGCACCAACTCGTGGGATTCTGGAGTCAAGATTAACGATCCTGTTCCCGTAGTCGGCAACCTTTTTGGAATTTCAGCTGCTATTTCCGGTGATTATATTATAACTGGTACGTCGTGCGATGGTGGATTCGCTGGAGAGGCATATATATTTCATAGAACGGGAGAAAACACGTGGGATTCAGGAACTAAAATCGTGCCTTCCGATTTAAGCGTCGGCGACAGCTTCGGTTATACCGCTGCAATAGATGGCGATTACGCGGTTGTCGGGTCTTTTTTGAAAAACGGTGAACGGGGGGCGGCGTATATTTTCCATCGAACCGGAACCAATACATGGGATTCCGGAACCAAAATAATCGCATCGGATGCAGCGGCTGGAGACAGGTTTGGTGCCCGAGTTAAAATCAGCGGCAATTATGTGATTGTTAGTGCATATCAAGACAATTCAAATACCGGCGCAGCTTACATCTATTACCGAACAGACACGAATACCTGGGATACTGGAGTCAAGATCACAGCCCCCGATGCGCAACCCGGGGATACCTTCGGCTATATTGGAATTAAAGGAGATTGTGCAGTGGTCGGAGCTATTTTTGAGGATGCTGGCGGCTATCGTGCCGGGGCCGCGTATATTTTTCATAGAACCGGTACGAACATCTGGGACTCAGGACTTAAAATAATGGCACCGGTTCCGCATGCTAGCGACTGGTTCGGCTACGACATTGCGCTTTTTGGCAGCTCTATGGTTATTACGGCGCCATTCGACGATACTGCAGCTACCGATGCTGGAGCCGTGTATATTTGGCAGGGTTTTTAAGAAGAATGGACAGGCATAGGAAAGGCTTTCCTGTGCCTGTCCCAGAATAGAAAGTTATCGAGCGACCTTCAGCGAGATTCTCCGCTTGACAAGCGCTCTTTTAAGACTACGCTTATCCCATGTCTAAAAACCGTTTTTCATTATTGTTTGCTTTCATGATATTTCCGTTGGCGGCGCTAATCTCCCAGCAATCGCCAGCCGCCGCCGCGCCTCAGGCTTCCTTCAGCCTTCGCGTCGGCTATTACGACGCGGAACCATCCTGCTGGCGCGACGAATCCGGCGAGCCGAGCGGCATTTTCGTCGATGCAATCCGCGGTATCGCCAAAAGCAAAGGCTGGAACCTTACATTCCTGTACAGGGAATGGGACGAGCTGCTCAACGGTTTGCGAGACGGCAGTATCGACATCGTCATGGCTATCGTGCGAACGCGTGAGCGGGAGACCTTTGCCGCGTTCACCGAACAATCCGTCATGACGGATTGGGGGGCGGTTTACGCCCGGGAAGGCAGCGGAATCAAGACCGTGCTGGATTTGCATCAGCGAACGGTAGGAGCCTTGAAGAACGATTTCTGGTTTTCGGGCTCGGGCTCGCTTGCGGATCTCTGCCTTTCTTTCGGGCTTCAGCCGAAGTACTCGTATTATCCCGATTACAGCTCGCTGTTCATCGCCTTAAATCAAGGCAAGATCGATTCGGTGGCCGCCAGCAACTCCCTGGGGCTCGTCTGGCAGAATCGCGTGCCTATACAGTCCACGCCCGTCATCTACAATCCCATCGAGCTTCGTTTCGCCGTTTCCCGGGCCGGTCCGCACGGTGACGCGCTTGCCATGCAAATTGACGGCGCCATGGCGGGAATTAAGCTGCGGGAGCCGGATTTTTTCAGGAATCTGCTGGACCGCTATCAGGTTCCCGTCAGGCAGGAATACGTAACGCCGCTTTGGGTAAGCGTAATCCTCGGCGTACTGGCGGCTAGCTTGCTGCTCTTAACCCTGTTGCTCTATCGCCAGACTCGAGCGTTGAAACGATCTACGGCGAATGCCACCGCCGCGGCAGCCGGTTTGCAGGCGGCAAAGGACGAGCTTGAGGCAACGCTGCTTCGGAAAGACCACTTGGTCCATGAACTGTCGCACCGCGTAAAAAATAACCTGCAGCTCGTACTAAGCTTGTTCGGCCTCGCCAACGGCGATAAAAACGGGTACTCCTGCGCGGATGCCCTGTCAGACCTTCGCGAGAAGATTTACGCGATTTCGCTCGTAGAAGAAGAAATCCATGAGCACGGCGGCCTGGACGAAAACTCGCTCAATGTATTCTTGTCCTCCTTGGCGCATCGCATCGAGTTTGCCAAGGACGGAAAAGCCGCTCGCTTTACCTGGAGCGTTTCGTTTTCCGGTTGTACTTTGGCGCCTCTCGCCGCCACCCCGCTCGCGCTCATCGTCAGCGAGCTGGCCGCAAACTCGGTCAGCCACGGCTCCGATTCCTCGGGATCAGCCTGGCTTTCGCTCGAAATCTCGACATTGCCCGAGGGCTCTGCGCGATTGGCGTTCCGGGACAAAGGACGGGGTTTTTCCCCGGGCTTTACCCCGGAGCGGGATACCGGTTTGGGGTATCGCCTGATCATGGCCCTGGTTTCCCAGCTGGGCGGCGCGCTCCATGCTTCCAATAATGACGGTTCGGAAGTTTTAATTACGATTCCCCGGGAGAACTGGATACTTCCCCGGTCTCCGGTCGTTTGACTTTTCCGTATTTTTGGTCTATACTCCGCTATTAATGAGCACCACCAACAAGCCCCAGTACGGCGTCGACCAGAGAATCGTGTATCCCAGTCAAGGCGTCGGACGGATCATCGAGATCCGCGAGAAGGCTTTCAAGGAAACCAAGGTTCTGTATTACATCATTTACCTTGAGTTTTCGGACATGACCGTCATGGTGCCCGTAGACAAAACGGACGAACTCGGCATCCGCGCCATCGTCCCCAAGGTGCAGGCCGAGCGCGCCCTCGACTTCATCGCCGAAGAGTACGCGCCCATCCCCACGGACTGGAAACTGCGCTACCAGATGAACCTGGACCTCCTCAAAAAAGGCTCGGTCATGGATATCGCCAGCGTCGTCCGCTCCCTGTACCATCGCTCCAAAATAAAAGAACTTCCCATCCTCGAGCGCAAACTCTACGATTCCGCCCTCAATCTCCTTCAGGACGAAATCTCATTCTCGCTGAACATTACCAAAGACCAGGTCTCCGAACTTATCCGCAGCAAGCTGGAAATCTAATTTTGGGCGCGTCGGCGTCGCTCTGGACTTCGTCCTTCGCGCCGACGACCGGGCTTTTCGCTCCAATCTCGCGGCGCGTGCCGCGAGGATTTCCGCTACAGTCCCTCGCGCTCTCGTTTCGGAGTTCTGCGCTTCGTAGAAGCTGGAGGTGCTGCACACGGTGGGGTGGCTCATGAAAATCGGTAAATTGTTTGAACCGCCCAGTTTCGGGGGCGATGAAAAAAAATCCCGCCGGGCACGATTGGCCAACACACTCATTCTTTATCTCTGTGCCGCCATCCTGGTCTCCATCGTCATCATCATCCCTTTATTCGCCGTTCAGAAGCCGGGGAGCTGGATCGTCGCCATAACGGTGCTGTGCGTACTCATCGTCGGCCGCGGCCTGATTTTCCGCGGATACGTTCTTTCGGGCAGCCTGCTGATCTTCTCAACCCTGTACTTCTGCGTGCTTGCCTTGTTGGTCCTCTCGGGAGGTTCATCGGGAATGGCCATGTTTTTTTTCGCCACCGTGGTTTTGGTAGCCGGCTATTTCCTTGACGCGCGCGTCTAAAACGCCTTTACCGGCGTTACCTTCCTGGTAATCGTCGCAGTTTCCATTCTGCAGGAGCGGGGCTTGCTGGTGATACCCAAGGTTTTTGCCTTCACTCCGGCCTTCAACTGGTTCGTTACCGGGCTCGGGCTTATATTCATGGCCAGAGCCCGCGATCTTTTCGTGACCGATCATGAAAAAGCCCTGTCCCAGGCAAAGCAGGAAAACGGCGCGCGGAAGAACGCAGAGACGGACTCGGCGCAAAGGCAGAAAGAAACCGAGCTTAAGAACAGGCAGCTCACGATGCTCAACCAACTCGGGCAGGCGCTCAGTAAATTGGCTCCTCTGCAGGAAATCCTTGAGCGCATCGGTCTCTCCATCGGGCAGGTCTTCGACACCAGTAATTTATATATAGCCTTGTACGACGAGGCCGAGCGGTTCATCTCGTTTCCCGTGTATTGGATGGAAGGCAAGCGCATACCCAATATTCCGGGGCGGCCCTTGGGGACGGGGCTCACGGAATTGGTTATACGAACCTGCGCCCCCGTGCATATTTCGGAGCTGGCGGAACAGCCCCTCGCTGCAAGCGGCGTCATTCCCGTTGGCACTCCCTGTAAATGCTATCTCGGCGTTCCCATTACCCTCGACGGGCGCGTGATCGGCGTTATCTCACTCCAGGACTATCAAAAAACCGGAATCTTCGACCATACCCATATAGAATTTTTGTCTACCATCGCGTCGCAGGCGGCAATAGCCATAGAGAACGCCCGGATGTACGAAAAGCTCCAGCTGCAGCTCCTCGAGCGCGAGCGCGCGGAAGAAGCCTTGAAAAAGAGCGAAGAAGAAGCCAGGCGCTCAGCGGACAGATCGCACATAGTCAATAGGATCGGTCTCAAGATCGCGACCGACCTGGACTTTGAACAGCTCATGCAGACCATCTACGAGCAATGCGAGGCGATAGCGCGCTCCGACAGTTTTTATATCGCCTTTTACGACTCCGCGACGCACATCCTGGACTATAGGTTTTCCTATTCTTCCGGAAAGCGAGTATATCGCCCCGCGAGCGATTTAACCGTCAACGCGGGCATTACCGGTCACATAGTCCAAAGCAGGAGCCCTCTGTACATACCGGACGCCAACGTCCTTCCCGAGGGTATCAATCCTGTTACGATTTCCTCACAGCCTTCCCGTACGCGCTCCTACCTCGGCCTGCCGCTCGTCGTGGGCGAACGGGTAATCGGCGTCCTCTCCATGCAGAGCGGTCGGCCCAATGCCTACGAAGCCGGGCAAATCCAGACTCTGGAGCTCCTGGCCACCCAGGTTTCCATCGCCATCAAGAACAGCCAGCTCTACGAGCGTCTCAAGACCACGCTTAAGGAGCGCGAGGCGCTTATCCGGGAACTGTACCACCGCACCAGGAACAACATGAACGTCATCATCGCGCTCCTCAACATGCAGGCCGAGGATTTTACCGACGAGCGGGTTATCGCGATGTTCGCCGTAGCCGAGAATCGCATACGATCCATGGCCATGGTCCATGAGAAGCTCATCGAAACCGGCGATCTTTCCAGGATAAACCTGAAGGTGTATATCGGCGACCTCATGATTCACCTGATGCGCAGCTACGATATTTCTCCCGAGCGCGTCTCTTTCGTTTCCATGATGGAAGACGTGGAGGTTTCCCTCGACGCCGCTTTGCCCTGCGGCCTCATACTCAACGAGCTTATCACCAATTCGCTCAAGCATGCGTTCCCCGACGGCAGGGACGGGCATATCTCCATTCACCTGCGTCAAGACGGCGATGCCTCCATTACCTTGCTCGTAGTCGACGACGGCATCGGATTCCCCCGCGGGTTCAACGTCAGGGAACACGGAAACCTGGGGCTTAAAAACATTTTTCTCCTCGGGGAACAGCAGCTGAGAGCTGCCGTTCGGTTCGAGGCCGCGGAAGGCGTGGCGTGCGAATTGCGATTCCGCGACGATTATAACCAGACTTGTGTGCAGCCAGCCAACATCGTCGAAGCTTAGCGGGGAGAGGCAAAGACGTTTTCCCTTCCCATGCCTTCGCGATGCCGCTCAGATCCTGACGACAAGCTTCCCCGCGACCCGCCCGCTCCCGCTGTAGTCATGCGCTTGCCTTATTTGTTCCATCGAGTATATCGCGTCGATTACCGGCTTTAAAAAGCCTTCGTTCGCCATTTTCGTGATATTCCGCAAGTCTTTGCCGGACGGTTCCACCCATGCGAAGGCCTGCCTGCCGCCGAGGGCGACATTCCTCAAAAACGGTAGGACAAAAAATAATAACGGAGCGATATTTGAAATATACGTTCCGCAATCCTTAAGCGCGTGCCTGCATTTTCTATATGTCGTGCCGGCGATCACGTCATAGACGATATCGTATTTTTCGCCCTGGTCCGCCCAGTTGGTTTCGGCGTAATCTATTACTCGATCTGCGCCAAGGTCCCTCATCAAGTCGACATTCTTTTTACTGCAAACGGCGGTAACCTTGGCTCCCAGATATTTGGCTATTTGAACGGCGTATACGCCAACCCCACCGGAAGCGCCGTTAACGAGCAGTGCGTAGTCTTTCTGTATTTTTGCTTTTTTTACCAATGCCTGGTATGCCGTCAAGCTGCATAAAGGAAGGGAGGCCGCCTGCTCAAAGGTGAACTTATCGGGAAGGTGCGCCAGCGTATCTTCCCGGGTTACCGCGAGCTCCGCATATGTCCCGCTCTTCGCGAATCCTGAATATCCGGGTCTTCTGTTGGCATCCAGCATGCAATAAACCTTGTCTCCAACCTTAAAATCGTGGACATCCGCGCCGCATTTCACGATGGTTCCCGCTGCGTCGTTACCCAGAATAATCGGAAACCCCGAACCCAAAACCGGCCGTAGCAAGCCCTGCCTTGTTTTAACGTCCAGCGGATTTACGCTTGTTGCCTTCACGGCGATCATTACCTGGTTGGTTCCCAAGAGCGGCTCGGGTACGTCGCCGCGAAGCTCTAGGACATCGGAGTTTCCGAATGAATTTATTATAACAGCTTTCATTCCGCGTTTCCAATCCTGTAAAGCCCGGGCTCCACCTTATAGTTCATGCGGTACATGTTCATGCGAACCCGGATGGTGCCAAGAAAATCTTTGGCTGTTAGCAGGGAGTCTATTTGCTTGAATTGTACTGTAGATGTCATGAGCAACTCCTTGTAAGGTTTGTACTGCGCTTATTGTACTGATATGTTTAAACATATCAACTTATAGAGGAAAAAAAATCAACAAGCACCTTTCATGTACACTATAAGCGTTTCTAAGTTGCCGATTACATGGCTTTTATTGAATGAGTAATAGATTTCCTTGCCTTCTTTCCTCGTAGTAAGGATTTTTGCGCGTTTCATTAGATTCAGGTGGTGCGAAATCGTCGGCCTGCTCAGTTTAAAGTGTGAGGCAATGCTGGTTGCATTGTATTCTTTTTGAAGCTGAAACAGCATCAGGATATCTTGCCTGGTAGGATCCTTCAAAGCATTGAAGATATCCAAAATCGCCGTGAGCGGTTCATTATTGCAACATACGCGTTCAAACATATCTACATGTTAATCAGTGCTGCATTTTTTGTCAATTCCAAAGAATTATTTTGCTGCCTTCAACGCATTCTTGAGCAGCTGAATATGCTTTCCTGGATATACGGCTTGGGGACAGACCCTTGAGCATTTTAGATGCCGCTCGCAAGCCGCCGCTCCGTCCGGTGCTCCGGCTATCAGCAGCATGTTTTTTGCGTTACCCGGATTCTTTTCACGTTCCCGGTTCACGGCGGCCAATGCCGCCGGTCCTATAAACGGCCCCCGGATAGGACATGCCGAAACGCATAGCCCGCACTCGATGCACGCCTCGAAAATCTGGGGACAGGTACCAGCTGAACTGAGCCTCCGTTCATCGGGGTGCCTGTCCCTCAGGTAGCTGGTGTTCGGTATCCCGGCAAATACTTTGCCGGGGTACACGGCGATTCCCCCGATGACGCGCATTCCCTGGAGCGGTTCCAGGGTAATTACGGGTTCGTCGGCATCGTTTACGCAGCTTTGGACGCGCGTCAGGCACAGGAGCATTTCTTTTCCGTTTATCAGAGCGCCGCAGGTTCCGCACGAACCGTGGTGGCACGAATGCCGATACGCCGGTACTTCGGTTGTTCCGGCGCGCAAGGTTTCCAAAAGGTCCAATATTGTCGCATGCATGTCGGCTTCAATCGTAAAGGTTGAAAAACTTCCGGCACCGCTTGCTATTTTAAGCTGTACTTGCATTACTGTCGTCCTTCCGCATAAAAATCACGCCAGGAGGGCAGGGTAATTTCCTTGGTTCGGCAAGGCTCGGAAATACCGAGTTGCGAGCATACGTGGTCTGCCGCTTTTTCCGCCATGGCGCGCAGTACGGTTGCCTTGCCCCCGATTAAGGTGGCAAATCCGCCAACGCCGTCCGACTGGTGATCCAGCACCATGAAATCCCGGCTGATCGATCTGCCCTCGTCGCTGCCCTGAGCCCTTCCTGCGAGCGGCCTGGCCGCGGCCCAGGCGGCGTGAATCGGTTTACTGGAGAAACCGGGCATCATCTCATCGGCGCGCCGCAGGAGAAACGCGATCTCGTCGGCAGTAGGGAGGATTCCCTCGGGGCTGGCAGCGGCTCGTTGCGTGCTGCCGATAATGGACAGGCCCCGCTGCGGTACGATGATGTCGCCATCGCCGGGCGGTGCTAATCGGCTTATGACCATGTCGGTGATGCGCCCCTGTATTGCCACCATGGCTCCCGGAGCCGGCGTTACGGGAATGTCGAGCCCGGCAAGCAGGCCCGTCCTGGCCGCCCACGCACCCGTTGCGCTTATAAAATAGTCGGCGGTAATGGTTTCGGCGCAATCCTGCATTCCTGTGCGCGAGCCGGCCGTCTGGCATGCCCGCACGGACCGCACGCGGCCGTTTTGTACTTCGATGGCCGTAACTGCGCTGAACGGTCGCAGGTCGGCCCCCAAGCGCTTTGCGGCGGCCAAGAACGACAGTGGCACCCGAAACGCGTCAAAGGTTCCATCGGGAACCCAAACCGCTTTTTTTGCGCCTTGACTGATTCCCGGCTCGCGAGCGCGCGCGTCTTCCACGGTGAGCTCGCGGGCGGGGATCCCGGCGGCCAGGCATGCTTGGATAAACACCGGCGCATAATCCGCGTCTGCGTCGGTAACGGCCACGAACATTCCGCCGTTGTACTCGATCGCCTGCGGGACGATGCGGCGCAGCGTCAGGGATTCCTCCATGCACTCGCGCGCTATGGCCGCGTCCTTTACGGCGTAGCGGGCACCGCAATGAAGCTGGCCGTGGTGGCGCCCCGTGGTGCCCGAGGTAAACTCCCCGTGTTCCAAAAGTATAACCTGAAGCCCGCGGAGAGCCAAGTCGTAGGCGAGGGCGGCGCCTGTTCCGCCGCCTCCTATGATGCATACTCGCGCGTCGTAACGTTTTTTGAGAGCCTGTTGGTCCATTGCATCAGTATAGGAAGGTTTTCAGGCAGCTTCAAGCCGTGGATGCGCGCGGGTAAGACAGCAATCCGAATCAAGACATTTTTTTAATTATAATTTATCCTCGGTGTGGAGGGCTTCGCGGAATTCTCCCGTTTACATAAAGCGCGTTCCCCATTTTTATTGTAAAGGAGGTGAGTATGGACCACGTTGTGTTCTTGAATAAAAAATCAAATAGCCTAGGAAAGATCCTCTCCGGCGAAAAGCGCGCGGAGGCGCGATATTCCGCAGGCCGGCGAATCCCGTATAATCGCGTAGCTCTGGGGGACCAGCTCTACTTTAAAGCCGCCGGAGAGAAGATTCGCGCAAGCGCCCCCGTTATCCGGGTTCTGTTCGCGGATGCGCTGACGCCGGATTCCATGGCGAAAATCCTTGCCGAACATAATTCTGTCATGTGCCTCGGGGATTCTGAACTCGCGGCTGCCTGTAAGAAACGTTGCCTTTCAATTATTTTTTTCGGCGAGATATGTGAAATCCCGGGCTTTGATATCGATAAAAGTCTTTTTGGCGCGATGGACGACTGGATCAGCGTCGAGGAAATACAGAAAATCAGGATTGATGGCTGATACAGCAAGCCCGGTCAAAACTGCATGGCTTTGCCGTGGTATTTTTCTTGTGTCACCTGGAACGTGGAGGAAAGCGAATGACGGATTACTTTGAGCAGCTGCATCGTTGCGTATTGTTCGTGGAAGCGCATCTAAACGAGGATATCGGGTTTCGGGACGTAGCGTCCCAGGCTGCGTATCTGTCGCCCTGGCATTTTCACAGGATTTTCGAGGCGGTGCTGGGGCTTACGGTAACCGAGTACATTCGCGAGCGCAAGTTGACTACGGCAGCCTATGCTCTCGTGGAATCCGACTCGCGCATCATCGATATTGCGCTGCAAAGCGGGTATGAATCGCAGGAAGCGTTCAGTCGCGCCTTCAAGCGCCGTTTCGGTACGGCGCCTGGAGCGTACCGCGAACGGCGAATTCACGCGTCCATACCGGCGCGCCAGCCGTATTCGATGGAAGCCTTGCGTGCGATGACGGGAGGAATCGACATGGAACCGACTATCGTTCGAAAAGAATCGTTTACTATCGTGGGCTTGGAAGGTCTCACCTCGCAGGCTAACAATCGTATCCCAGCCCTTTGGCAGGCTTTTGTACGGCGCGAAAAGGAAGTTGCGGATCCTGTGCCCGGCAATCGATGCTATGGGGTTTGCGAGTACAAGGACTTTCGCACCATGGATGAAAATACGGAATGGACCGAGACCGTCGGCCTCGAGGCTTACGGAAAGAAACCAGTGCCGAAGGGCATGGTGAAGAAGACTGTGCCTTCCATGCGCTATGCCGTGTTCTGCCACAAGGGCAGTCTGGATACGCTGGGTGAGACTTATGCCTACATCTACAAGACCTATCTGCCTAAATCCGGACTGTCTCTGGCCCAGGCCGACGACTTCGAGTACTACGATGAGCGGTTCAAGCCGGCCGACCCTTCGCATTCGGAGATGTTCATTTATATACCGTTGGCGGACTGACGGGCCCCTGGCGGATTACAGCGGCGCGAAGCTTGCCGGCCGCTCCACCTTGAGCCGGTCGGCGGGTACTTCGTCGAAGTAGGCGCGGAACTGCGTCTCGACGGTTTCCACGTCGGGCGCATTCTGTATCCTGAAGCGTATGTGGTGCCCGAACGACAGGTTGTCGCAAAAGTAAAAAAAGAATCGCTTTGCGCGGCTCAAGTGGAATACCGGAGGAAGCTCCTGCCGTAAATACCGCAGGAACGCCAATCCGGTTTCTTCTATGTCGACGCTCATGGAAAAAGAGGCATCGACCTCGCGTTCGCGGATAAGCTTGAAGAACCAGGGGCGTCGTACCGCTTCCCGGCCGATCATCACGCCGGCCGCGCGGTATTCGTCCAGGGCATTTGCGTAGAGCCCCTCGTTTTTTATATCGCCGTTGCCTATGACGGGGATGGGCAGGCTCTCGGCCAATTGGCGTACGTAGGGCCACCGTCCCAGGCGGCGGAATTTTTCGTGCTTGAGCCTTGGGTGCAGCACGAGGTAGTCAACGCCCGAGCGCACAAGCCCTTCGCAAAACGAAAACAGCGCCTCCGAGGATTCCTCGTAGCCCAGGCGCATCTTAACCGAGAGCGGGGTGTCGGGTACCGCATCCCTCGTGCGCGCCACCATGTCCCAGGCTTCTTCCGGGCGCGTCATCCAGTGAACGCCGCCGCCCGATCGTTCTATGTGCGGGGCAGAGCAGCCAAAGTTGATATCGATTCCGCCGATGGCAATGCCCGCAGCCGAGCGTTCCTCGGTAATGCGCAATGCGGCCTTCGCCATTTCTTCCACGCGAGTGGCATAAAATTGCAATACGGTTTTTTCGTGATCGGGTGCGCCGTCCAGAAACCATTTATCATAAGGCGCGTTGGCCAAATAACCTTGGGCGCTCGTCATCTCGGTATAATAGCGGTCGCAGCCACCCCATTGG
>CAZAJF010000061.1:0-17494 GCA_964485395.1 uncultured Treponemataceae bacterium
CGTATAGGTTTCTACGGAAAAAGCGATGCCTTTTTCGCTTGAGCCCGTCTGAACGCCGAAAAACAGGGGCCAGCCGATCGTGGTTACCGCATTGGCGCCTTCCGGGTTAAACTGAACGACGATGCTGTGCTTGGAAAGCTCGTTCCCGCCGAAGGAGTCTACGTCCTGGTTGCGGCCGTGTACTGTCTGCCCGTTTTCGCCGGTCATGAGGACGCTCGTGCAGCCCAGGGACAGGCAGTCATAGATCATGGTCGCTAATGCAACCCTGTCGTAGGGCAAGCCCGTGCCGTCCGAGGCGCCGCGAATCTCGTCTTTATATTTTTGGTGCAGTCTGGAAGCTGCATTGATCGCCTGCTTCTTTATTTTGGCCATAAAAATAAATTTTGGAACACCGTAGCTTTTGGCCATGGATGCCATGAAATTGTCCATGAATTTTACAAACGATGCGATTTCCGGGGCAAGGAGAACTCCGTACTGCAGGCCCATGTCGTAGTGGCTGCCTGAGACGGAAAGTCTCACGCACGGCGCTTCTCCTCGATATACCGTGCCGCCCCTGAAACTCGATGCGCCGCCTTCTGTCCGTATTTCCGCCGTATACGCGCTGATCGATGTTTTTGGCGCTGCCGCATATCCGCTCGTCGTCATGCCAATAATCATAAGACCTAAAATACCGGCCGCCTTCTTTGATCTATATCTTCGCTGGCCGTTCGCTTTGTTCATTTTGAACCTCCGATCGAAAGTTTACCGATCTTGAAGCCTCTAAGCGACCGGATCGATCTATCTGTACGCCAGTTTTATCTTTTATGGTATAATTCCCCATCATGAACTTTTATTTAACAGCCATTGCGGCATCGCTTGGGCTTGTTCTCCTGATATTTTTTCTCCTGCTTTCCTTGATACGCGGAAAGTCGGGGCTGCGGGATATGCCGAAGCTCTATTTGGCCCTCCTTTTTCTTGAGATGATCATCCTGTTGGTACCGGCGCTTGCCCAGGGACTTGGGCTCAAGCTTGCCATCCTGTTCTCTTTTTTATCCTACGCGGATTTTTTCTATGGTTCTCCTTCTCTTTTTTTGTTCGCCTCCGCTACATTTGGTAATCCCGTCAGGCGTCCGTGGAAGCTTTACCTGCCAAGTCTCGTGAATTTATTTCCGGCCCTGGTTTTTTCCTTTTTCCCGCCTGGCAGTACCCGGAACGTGTACTCCGATATTTTGATTTTATTCGAAATATCCTTATTTATTTATTATGCCCGTAGGATCCTTCCGCTCCTCTCGGCCTCAGCCGGCAATGCGCGCGTATCGTCGGGACGATCGTTATGCATCCGGCTGCTAGTTTGCTACGCAGGCTATTACCTGATAACCCTGGCGGAATTTATCGTCAACATCGTGTACAGACTGTTTTCCCTTGGTTCGATGCCTTTTTGGCTTCAATTGATACCCGGGGTTTTTCTTTTTGCTTCGAGCGGCTTCATAGCTTTTTCAGTAATACGGGAAATGCTTTCCGCTTCAATCAAGGACAGCGGCGATGAGGCCAAGCCAAAATACGGCGGCACCGCACTTTCTATGGAAAGAGGAAACGCCATACTCGAGCGGGTACGTCGTTTTCTTGCGCAAAGCGATGATTTACGGGATGAAGCCGCCGGTCCCCGAGCAATAGCCACAGCCCTTGATATTCCCTATTACCTTCTTTCCCGGGCCGCCAACGAATGCGGCGGGCAGAGCGTCGCTGACATAGTAAACGAAGCGCGTGTCGCCAAGGCAAAACTCCTCCTCATACAGAAACCTGGCTATGATCTTATTACCATCGCCTTTGACTCGGGATTTGCCGCGAAATCCAGCTTTAACGCCGTCTTCAAGCGCTCTACCGGAATGAGCCCCAGCGATTTTCGCAACGCGCGCTCCACCGAAAAAAAATAACCCGTTCGGGGGACAGACCCCCCAGCGCAACTGCGGAGTGCCTGTCCCCTTGTAGCAACTGCGGAGTGCCTGTCCCCTTCGCGTTTCTATTGACAGAAACAAGGTTCTCATATATTCTTCTGTTATCGTTCTTATAAGGAGTAACAATAATGCATGACTACTTTAAAACATTCCCCGATTCCAAGGGGAATTACGGTGAATTCGGCGGCAGCTTCATTCCTCCGCACCTTCAGACGGAGATGGACAAGATAACCGACGCCTATTATTCCATCAGTAAATCGCATGAATTTATTTCCGAGCTTCGCAGCATACGAAAGCATTTCCAGGGTAGGCCCACGCCGGTATATTTCGCCAAGACGCTGTCCAACGAGTGCGGCGGGCGCATCTATCTCAAGCGAGAGGACTTGAACCATACCGGCGCGCACAAGCTGAACCACTGCATGGGCGAGGCGCTGCTGGCAAAATATCTCGGCAAGAAAAAACTCATTGCGGAAACGGGGGCTGGCCAGCACGGCGTCGCTCTGGCTACGGCCGCCGCGTACTTTGGCCTGGAGTGCGAGATTCATATGGGCGAAGTTGATATAAAAAAAGAAGCGCCCAACGTCGTGCGCATGAAGATACTCGGAGCCAAGGTCGTGCCCGTCACCCGTGGGCTTAAAACGCTCAAGGAAGCCGTGGATTCCGCTTTCGAGGCTTATCTCCAGGACCCCGTAACAAGCATCTACTGCATCGGCTCAGTGGTGGGCCCGCACCCATTCCCGATGATGGTGCGGGATTTTCAGCGTGTCGTGGGCATCGAGGCGCGCGAGCAGTTCTTCGAGATGACCGGCGAGCATCCGGACAACGTCGTGGCGTGCGTCGGCGGCGGCAGCAACGCCATGGGAATTTTTTCGGCCTATCTCGAAGATCAGGAAACCAAGCTCTACGGCGTGGAACCCATGGGCCGTGGATCAAAAATCGGCGATCATGCCGCGACGATGACCTACGGCAAGCCGGGGATGATACACGGCTTCAAGTGCTACTTGCTGCAAGATGAAGCTGGGCAAGCGGCTCCCGTGTATTCCATAGCCAGCGGCCTCGACTATCCGGGCGTGGGGCCTGAGCACTCGATGCTCCATGATCTTAAAAAGGTAACGTATACGTCCGTTGGAGACGACGAATGCGTCGATGCGTTCTTCGCCCTCAGCCGAAAGGAAGGAATCATCCCCGCGCTTGAGAGCGCCCATGCGCTTGCCTTTGCCATGAAGCTGGCAAAAAAGGAGAGCCGGCAATCGATACTGGTAAATTTGAGCGGCCGGGGCGACAAGGATATCGATTTTATCATAGAAAAATATGGGTATCGCTGAGTAGCGAACATGGCGGTCCGATTTGCGCGGGCCGCCGAACCGATGCCTTTCCCCACCGTTCCTGCAGGACAAAAATCCATTGACAGATTCCCGATACGCGCGTACCGTTGTTCTTTCATGGTTGCTTGCCGCCGATTATTCCGGTTGCGGCGGCCGGAAAGGATTATTGCATGAACGCTCCGCACCCCAAGGCAGCCTTGGGCTTTTTTCCCACCCCGCTCGTACTTGCCAAGCGGCTTTCCTCACAGCTCGGCTGCCGCATCCTCATAAAGCGCGATGACCAGACCGGCCTGGCCTTCGGCGGCAACAAGACTCGAAAGCTCGAATACCTGGCGGGAGCCGCGATCGCACAAGGCTGTGATACTTTGATAACAGGCGGCGCGCAGCAGTCCAACCATTGCAGGCAGACGGCCGCCGCAGCGGCAAGCCTGGGACTGGGATGCCATCTCGTACTGGGCGGTACGGAACCCCAGTCGCCGGACGGCAACCTGCTTTTAGACAAGCTCCTTGGCGCGAAGATCCACTATTGCGGTCCCCATAGAAAGGGTGAGCGGATTCCGCAGATCGTGGAGGAGCTGAAAAGAAACGGCAAAAAGCCGTACGTAATCCCCTACGGCGGATCAAACGCCCTCGGCGCGCTCGGATTCTTCGACGCGGCCGCGGAACTCAAAAGTCAGCTGGACGCCATGGGCGAGGCGCCTTCCGCCGTACTCTTCGCCTCAAGTTCCGGAGGCACCCACGCCGGGCTCGTAGCGGGTTCCGCCGCGGCTGGTTTAAGCGCGCGAATCATCGGTATCGAGATAGACAAGGGGGAGGCCGGCGAAAGCCCTTTCGCCGAGCGCGTGCTGGAGCTTTCCAACGAGGCGGCCGCCCTTGCCGGTATGAGCGACAGGTTTTTACCGCGGGATATCGTCTTGAGGCCGGATTTCACGGGCGGAGGCTACGGAGTCGTGGGCAAGCTCGAGCGTGACGCCATATCGCTTTTGGCTTCGTCCGAAGGAATCCTCGTGGACCCCGTGTATACCGGTCGCGCGTTCGGCGCAATGGCGGCGTTGGCAAAGGCCGGGGAACTCGGAAAAGGATCCGTGGTATTCTGGCATACCGGAGGCGCGCCCGCGATCTTTGCGTATGGTGCGGAACTTGCCTGAATATTCTGCAGCTGACAGCCTTCGGGCGGATGCCTTAGGCCCCCGCTGCCATTCTGGGACGCATGGAAGGCGCGCGGTACAGAGCGCTTAAGTCCGGGCCGCCGCCGCCCGCCGCGTACTCGACGAGCGCCGAAGGATCTTCCCTGGCCCATTGTTCCAGCATCGGGTCGATGATGCGCCAGGCTTCCTCGGTTTCGTCGAACCTGATGAACAGCGTGGAGTCACCCCGGAGCGCGTCTTCCAGCAAGCGCTCGTAAGGTCCGGGAGCTATCGTAGACGAGTCCCGGAGCATGCCCACGAGTTCCTCGTGCTCGTTTCCGGCGCCAAAGCCGGTGGAGGATCCGCCGCCGGGGCTTCCGGGAGCCTTCGTATTGAAGCGGAGCGATACCCCTTCGTCGGGCTGAATCCTCAAGACCAGCTTGTTGGCGTCGGGCGAGGCCCCGGGCATCTCGATGGGGCACTGCCGGAAATGCACCACGATCTCGCCGCGCCTCCTGCTCAGCGCCTTGCCCGTGGAAAGGATGAACGGAACGCCCTGCCAGCGCCAGTTGTCGACGTGCAGGCGCAAGGCCACGAAAGTCTCGGTTAAGGAATTTTTATTAACCAATGGCTCGTCCCTGTAGGACACGGTCGGCCTTCCGGAGGCTGGAGCTTCGGAGGCCTCCGGGTTCGCGCGGTATTGTCCCCGAACCCATGCCTTGCCATCCTGCGAGTCCATGACCGGACGGACGCTTTTCAGGAGTTTTACCTTTTCCTCGCGCACGTCCTCGGGCGACAGGCTCTCGGGCGTTTCCATGGCGCTCATGCAGAACAGCTGCATAAGATGGCTCTGCAGCATGTCGCGGCTGGCCCCGGCCTTGTCATAGTAAGCGCCGCGGCTGCCCATGCCATCGCATTCGCTCAGGGAAATTTCCACCCGGTCTATGTATTTGCGGTTCCACAGCGGCTCGAAGATGGTGTTGGCGAAGCGGAAATAGATCAGGTTCTGGACGGCGTCCTTGCCCAAGTAATGGTCGATGCGGAAAATGTCCTCCTCGCGATAATGCCGATGGAGTAGCGCGTTGAGGGCGCGCGCGCCTGCGAGATCCGTGCCGAAAGGTTTTTCGATGACGAGCCTCCGGAATCCCGGGTGCCCTTCCGATGCGCGCTCTGAAAACGCGGTCCCGCCCATACTGTGGCTCGCCAGTTTTTTGGCCGCGATGCCGAAACAATCGGGCGTACAGGCGAAGTAGAACAAGGCGTTTGTGCCCGGTTTCGCCAGGAATCGCGAAGCCAATGTTTCATAAGGCGCGTCTTCCGCGACGTTGCCCTGGATATAATGCAGATTCTCGCAGAAATCGCCGAACGAGGCGTCGGAAAAATCTTCGACAGGGAGCGCGGTCCTCGCGCTATCGCGCACAACGGCCTTGTATTCGCCGTCGGTGTAGTCCTGCAGGGCCAGACCCACGATAGTGGTGTGTTTGGGAATGGTTTCGGTACTCCAGAGGCGGTAGAGCGCGGGTAGGATCCTTCGCAAGGCCAAATCTCCCGATCCGCCGAGCACCACGATGCACAAGGCTTTATCGCGCTCGATTTTTTGTCGGTGCGGCTTCTTGTCGGCTGCGTCGTTCCTTTGGTCCATACCGTAATATAGCATATTCCATCCTCGCCGGCCAGCTTTGCGGCCTCCCGTTTATTGCCCATGAACCTAGGTTCCGGTTATACTCTCAGGCGGAGGAACCAGATGCTCCCTAACGATACTATCGACATCAGTCTGTCAAACTTGAATGCCGTGCTTGGCGCCCGCATCATAGATCCGGATACCCGCGCCCGCGCGCAGACGTTTTTCTACAAGAAGCTTTCCGAGCTTGCGCACCGCTTTTACGGCGGCAAGCTGCAGACCGCCCCACGCTGTGGATTCTACGGCCCGGCCTGGTTCAACGTGTGGTACACGCCTGGAGTTTCCTCCGTTTCCACCGCGATTCGCGACGACAATCTGGAATCGTTCGCTCTTTCTTCCCGCGGCTCTACCGTAGCGGTGGTCAGCGACTCTACGCGCGTTCTTGGGGACGGCGACTGCACGCCGCCGGGGGGCCTCGGAGTAATGGAAGGCAAAGCCTTCCTCATGAAATATTTAGGCGGCGTGGATGCCGTGCCGCTGTGCATCGATAGTCGCGGAGCCGACGGCAAGCCCGATCCGGCGCGGGTCGTCGATTTCGTAAAGATGGTGCGCCATTCCTTCGGCGCCATCAACCTGGAAGATATAAGCCAGCCCAACTGTTTCCGTGTTCTTGACGACCTGCGGGATTCCTGCGACATACCCGTGTGGCATGACGACGCCCAGGGCACCGCGTGCGTAACCCTGGCCGGCCTCTTGAACGCCTTGTCGCTCGCTGGCAAAAAACTGTCCGATGTCCGCATCGTTTTGCTGGGATCCGGCGCGGCCAACACCACCATTGCCCGCCTTATCATCGCCGACGGCGGTGACCCCGCCAAATTGGCGCTGTTCGACCGCAAGGGCGGATTGCATCCGGGCCGGCACGACTTACGCGACAAACCTGAGGCTTACCGCCAATGGGAGCTCGCGGCAAAGACGAATTCAGCCCGCCATGAAACCCCCGAAGCGGCAATTAAAGGCGCAGACGTGCTTATCGCGCTGTCCAGTCCCGGGCCCGACGTAGTCAAGCGCGAATGGGTTCGCTCGATGGCCCCAAAATCCATCGTATTTGCCTGCGCCAACCCCGTGCCGGAAATTTGGCCCCACGCAGCCAAGGAAGAAGGCGCCTTTATCGTGGCCACCGGTCGCGGCGATTTCCCCAATCAGGTAAACAACTCGGTCTGCTTTCCCGGCCTGCTCAAAGGCGCGCTTCTCGTACGCGCGCGCGGTATTTCCGACGGCATGGCCATACGCTGCGCCCACAGCCTCGCCGACTTTGCCCGCGCACGCGGAATAAACCCCGACAACATCATGCCTACAATGGAAGAAAGCGACGTCTTTGCCCGCGAAGCCGCGGACGTTGCGGACCAGGCAATCAAGGAAGGGCTGGCGCGGGCAACAATTACACCGGACGAAGTGTACCTGCAAGCCAAAGCCGACATTGCCGCCTCGCAGGCCATGTTCCGCCAACTCATGAGCTCGGGGAATATCCAGGCGCCACCGCAGAGCATGTTGGACGAAGCGCTAGCCTGGGCCTTGGAAAAAGCTTAAAGCCCCGTTGCCTGCCTGATAAAGGCTGCCCAGTGTTTGGATAATTCCTCCGGGGCAGCCCATGCTTCGACACTTTTTGCTTCGCCAAATAAAAGCATTAGCAGAAAACCCAGAACGCCCGCCATGACGATTCGAGCGGGAATAGCAGCATCAGCGCCACCGAGTTCCGTTTCCAAGGCTATTAGAACCGGCTCCCGAAAAGCGTCGCGAAACTGTACGCGGTATTTTGGAGTTCCTAAAATGAATGGCAATAGCGCGGAAATGCTTGTCTTCGTTCAGGGAGTACTCGGAGGCGTCATGCTTGGTTGGGGATTAATTCTAACGCTGATTACCCTTATCCCGCTTCATCGCGGAGAAAATTGGGCGTGGTGGACTCTTGCAGGAGCAATCCTGTTTATTATTCCGCTGATAATGACAAAAGATGTTTTATGGAAGGACCGAAAGAAAAAGTAAATGTCATTCTGAACATATGATATACTCTTCCGCAAGGGAGATACATGATAATAGCGCAAAATGAAAGTGCTAAAACCGAATCAAGGATCGCAGACGATGACCTCTCTTTAGCCCAGGAGATCGAGCGTTTTTCCAAGGAACGCCAGAAAATAGACCTGTTCCTCAAGGCTGTCAATAAAACCAAGATGGGGCCGTTAGGCAAAATCGCCGACATAGGTTTCATCGCGGCATTGGTCTTGCTGGTCGCCGCGAGATTCCTGTTCAATTGGGTGGATAATATCCTGTCGCTGGAGCTTGGCGTATTGCTCCTTTCTCTGAAGATTATTTGGCTCATGAAAATACAGAACAACTACAATCATTTCATGTTCATGCTGATGCATGCCTCGGAATTTAGGCAGAATTTAATGTTGCAGCGCTTGGACGAGATAGAGGCGAAGCTGCCTAATCCGGATAAGCCGATAAAAAAGCCAAAGGAAAAAATAAAACCGAAAGCGTAAAATCTGCGTAAGGAGGTTTCTCCATGTCCCGAGCTTTTGTAAACGACGACGCCCCCGACCCCAGCCTGGACGAGGCTCCCGAACTCAAGATTCCCATCCCCGCCAAATCGCGGAATTACCTCACTCCAGAAGGAGCCGCCGCTCTGGTAGCCGAGCTTTCCCTCCTGGAAACGAAAACCTTGCCGGCCTTGCTGGCGGATATCGAGCGGCTCGACAAACAGGGCGGAGACCACGACGGTCTGTCCAATCTTCGCTACGCGCTGGCCAAAACCAACCGCAGAATCCAGTATCTTTCCCGTATGTCCGCTTTGGCGGAAACCATCGAGCGTCCGGAAAACGGCTACGAGCGCGTCAGCTTCGGCGCCTTGGTAACGGTACGGGGGGAAGATGGCCAGGAAACAAGCTACCGGATCGTGGGAGTGGACGAGGCCGACCCAGAGCAGGGGCGGCTTGCTTGGCTCAGCCCCATCGCAAAAGCCTTGATGGGCAAACGGCCGGGAGACATTGTTACAATTCAATTACCTGAATCCGTTATACGGTTGACGGTGGTGGGGGTGGAATAAATTTTCCGAATTTTTCCACAGACGCACACAGGGAAGATATACGAGGATAAGCACGGAGGCACGGAGGGGCGGAGGAAAAAAAGGCAAGGGAAGGAATTTTGAAAGGATTTATTCCTTTTGCTCGTTAATCCTCTTGTTCGCTTACTACCTCCGTTGCTCCGCGTCTCCGTGTAAAAATGAGAACGATCTATTTGCTGTTACTAAAAATATCGGCAAAGAATTGCGTTTGGATTTTTTATGAATTAGACTTACGGGCATGATAGTTATGCAACATCGATTCATCGGTTTTTTTGTGTTTATTATGTTGGGCTTGCGGATATTCGGACAAGATTCTTGGACGTTTCCGCTTGACCTTCTTGATGCCGCCCAAAAAGACCGTGAATTCAGAGCAGAGGCTGAATCGCTGCAAGCCCGACTTCGGGGACTAGAGGCTTCTCAAAAACAAGTTCTGGCTTTCTCGCTGTCCGCTGCTGCCCAAGGTAGCGCGACGCCTGCTACCGGCAGCTTCGGAGTTCCTTTATCCGCCGGCGCTTCTGTCGCGCTCCCTCCTTTATCGTCCGCATCGAGTCGCCAATCGCTTTTTGAGGCAAAACGCGCCTCCCTTGTTTTTGAATACCGGAACTACTTGAACGAAACGCTTTACCGTATCCTTAGAAATTGCATTTTGGCCGCAAGGGCTCAATACGCATATGTTTCCATGGAGGAAAGCGTCGCCCGGCAAGCGGCTTCCCTCCAGCGCACTCGGGGAGCGGAAGAAGACCAGGCTCGATCGAGGCTCAGTACGGCTCAGTTGGCGCTCGGCTTGGAAGAATCCAAACGCACGCATGACAGGACTCAAACCCTCGCCCGTTCAGCTCTGGGTAAGGAGGCTCCTCCCCTCGACAAGCTCATCGGGTATTTAAAGTCGTTGCAGCCAAGCGGCGGCGAGGTGAAAGCGGAAGCTGCAGTGCTCAAGGCCCAAGTATTGGTCGCCGAGGCATCGCTCCTGAAATCCGATGCGAACTTCCTGCAGGCGTCATTCGACCTTTCGGCACGTTTCGACCCGATGTATCCGAGCGGTGTTACCGTTAATCTCGCAGGATCGTTGTCGTACAAGCCGCCGAACTCAGGCACTTCCGCTATGATAACTGCCGCCGAACGGGCAGCCAACGCTGCGATGGAGAGCGTTCGCTTCGAACAGGAAGCCCTGACATTCAAACTTGCCGAGCTGAAAGCGGACATCGAGTCCATAGAGCGAAGAATGCCCTCGGCACAGGAAATGCTCAAGGCTTCGGCCGTTTTAGCTTCATTCGCGGAAGGCAGGCTGGAGCTCGGGGTCATCACCGCGGGAGAGCGCGATGCCGCCTTGGAATCCATATCGTCCAAAAAGGCAACCCTCGACGCGCTTACCGCGGACTATGCGCTGCTGCTGCTGGACTATGCGCGCGCAACCCTTTCGCTCGTTGCGCAAACCAAGGCAGTGCCATGAAATTGCCGACATCCTTGAAACCGCAGGCGAACATAGTTTCGCTCATACGTACCTTGTCTCCTTCCAGTCTGGCGATACTTTTCGTTTCATCCGCTTCCATCGTGGTACTTTCGTTTGCCGTACCGCTGGTGGCGCTTCAAACCTACGATCGCGTCATTGCGTACGCTTCCCGCGATACGCTTGCCTGGCTGTGCGTCGGCTGCCTTTTAGCGCTTGTGCTGAATGCGCTCCTCGAGTACTGGCGATCCTGCCTCTGCGCGTGGTCGGCCTCGCGCTACGTGTTGACGATGGATAAAAAACTATCCGAGGCGATTTTGGATGCCTCGCCCGAGGCGGTCCGGCGCGAGAATGATTTTAGGCACCTGGAACGGTTCAGGAGTCTTTCAGGCGCGGCGGGAGCCATTTTATCGCGCTTCCTTCCGATAGCCTCCGAGGTTCCCTTCGCTCTTGTCTATCTCATCGTGCTGGCGGCAATCGGCGGGTGGACGGTGATCGTACCCATCATCGCCCTGCTCGCAGAGTTTTTCGTCGCCCTGTTCGCGCGGCCCTACTATTTAAAAGCCAAGGTGCACGCCGAGGAAGCCGAGCAAAAAAGAACGGCGTACATAAGCTTCGCCCTTCGCAGAATGCATTTTATAAAAGCGCAGGCCATGGAACAGGCCGCCATGGGGGCGTTTGAGCGCGAACAGGCGGTGGAGACCGACGCGCTCGCGCAACGCGCAAGACTGGACATGCGTCTGGATGAATTCGGGAGACTCATCAACGGGGCGGCGTCGTTCGGCGTCATGCTCGTGGGCGGCGTCTTGATCGCCAACGGGCGACTCACCTACGGCGCGGTGTCCGCCTGTCTTTTCTTCTCGGCCCGGCTCGTGGGAATAGCCCGCGATTTTAGAAAAGGCGTATTCCTGCTGGCTGACGCGAGCGAGGATTTGTCGGAGCAGGCTTTGGGCCTGGAGATTCCGAAACGAACGGGGGCGGGCGAACCGTCGCTGCCGCGCAACGTTCAGGGACGGCTCGAGTTTGCGCACGTCGATTACGGCTCGGGATCAATCGATCGGCTCTCGAAGTTGTCGTTTACCCTGCGTCCGGGGCAGGCCGCCTTGGTCTGCGGCGAATCGAACGCGGTTCGATCGGCTATCTGCCGCCTTGCCGCGGGGATACTGGCGCCGGACGAAGGGCAGGTGCTTTTAGACGCCTATCCCAGTTCCCGCTGGGACTTCCTGTCCTCGCAAGGCGCTATCGGCTATGTAAGCCAGCGCAGTTCCGTGCTGCCTGGGAGCCTCGTGGATAACATCGCCGCGTTCGATCCGTTGCGGCGCGAAGCCGCGTTGGACATCGCCCAGGTGCTAGGGCTGGAAAAAACCATATCGCGGCTGCCCAAAGGTTTTGAAACGATCATCGCTCAAGGTGCATTCGGCGGGCTATCCGCCTCAGATCTGCGCCTGGTCACCATAGCGCGGGCGTTGGCAAGGCGTCCGCGCCTATTAGTATGGGACGAAGCGGATACCGGGCTGGATGCCTCCGCGTCCGCTCTCTGCGCAGAGCTGCTTTCCGACCTGGCGGGCTCCATGGGCATACTCATCAACAGCCGCGCCGCCGCCTTTCGCCAGTTGGCCAGCTGTAAAATAGGGCCCCTGGCGGCGCTGGAGGCAGCAAAATGAAGAACGATCCCGCCAGGCTGCGCTGGGCCATGGATTCAGCCAAAACCTGGCTTGACATAGAGCGGCTGGTACCCGAGACGGGCATCGACGCGGTGGACGCGGACCATCGCGGCATACTGGAATTCGCGCTTGCGCTCAATATCCTGTCGGAGGACGCCGCGAAGGGCCTGTGCTCAAGCCTGCTCTCAAGGCAGCGGCTCATTCTCTCCGGGCTCCTGGACGCCGCCAGGCGGCATTTTGAGCGTGAAGAAAACTTAATACGAAAATTCGGGGCGCCCAACCTGGATCGGCAAGCAAAGGAGCACGCAAAGATCATCGGCGCGCTCGAGGACAGGATCCACGATTTCATGGAGGGCAGGCTCACCATTTCGCCCGAGCTGCGCAGGGCCGTGTTTAAATGGATGATAGACCACATCGCCGGCACGGATCTGGAAACCTTCAGGCTTACCGAGCTCAACTCCGCGTTCTCCCAGGCCCGCAACTGGGGCGATCTCCATGAGATACTTCGCAGCACCGGCGTGGACAAGCTGGATATTCAGCATAAAGGGATCGCCTTGGCGATTCTCGCCGCGCTTTCCCAACTGAGAACCGCTGGCGCCCAGGGGCCGGGCTGCAGCCTGAGTGAGGTTCTCGCATCGTGCCGCACGCATTTTTCGGACGAAGAAGCTTTTATGGAAAGCTTTTCGATTCCCGGGCTGGAAACGCAGCGGAACGCGCACTCGGCTTTCCTCTCCCGTCTGGATGCCCTGAATACCCTGGCAACCGAGGGCAGGCTGACCCCAGCGGATTGCGACGACCTCGCCAAGGAACTGTTGGCTTGGCTTGCCGACCACGTAAACCGCCTGGACTTCTATTGCTTCCGTCGCGGCGACTGGCTGTCGGCGGCTTTCGAAACCAAGCCCGCGGCCAGCCTCGTGCAGCTGATACGCGCAACGGGAAATCCGCTCGTCGATGCGGAACACCACGAGTTCATCGGGTTTGCCGCGGCTTTCGGAAACGCCCTCGGCGCATCTGCCGACAACGAAGAAAAATATCGGTCCGCGATTTCAGGCAGCTTTGATCATTTGGTGGAATACGCGGTAAAACATTTCAAGGACGAAGAGGCCTGCTTTCCTCCCGTGGCGGAAGGGCTTGCGAGCCGGCATAAGGATGAGCATCGCGCCTTAAGCGAAACCCTCGGAGCGTATAAGGCAGCCATCGGAGAAGGAAGGATCGGAGCGGCAGCAGTCGCGAAGGGGCTCATCGTAGGTTGGTGGATCAACCACACGAACAGTACGGACATAGAAACATTCGGCTCGGAAGCCATGCGGGAGGAACAACCATGAGCGCCGCCTACCGCGCCTGCCTGTTCCCGCTGCTCGAGGCGCTGGGCTGGCAGGGTGACCGAGATTCCCTGAGCGAGTACCTGAGCAACGACGCCAGCCCGGCGGATCTCGACGAATTCAGGAATACCATGGCGGCGCTCCGATTCGACAGCGTAAGCCATCAAGAGAGACTCTCCGAACTTTCCGCCGGGGATTTACCCTGTCTCTATATCGATGTGGAAGGGCGGCCGTTTTGCCTTCTGGCGCAGGAAGGCGAGTCGTTACTATGTTTTGACGGTAACGCGGGAATCTATAGGCTTCTCGAAGCTGAAGGCTCCGGAACGATAGTCTCGCTGAATCCGCTGGAAGATGGAGCCGATTCCATCCTTGCTTCCAGGCCGGATTGGCTTTGGCTGCTCCTGGGCCGCTTCAAGGCGCTGTTCGCCGCATCGCTGGGTTTGTCCGTCATACTAGGCTCTTTGTCCATACTGTACCCTATCCTGATAGCGCTGATTTTCTCGCAAATGGGTATTCAGGGCAACACCGGTTCGCTGTGGATGCTCGGCATCGGCGCGCTTCTCTTTCTCGTAGCCGATTCGGGATTCCGCTCGCTGCGTTCGGGGCTGCTGGGCTACGCAAGCCAGCGATCGGGCAAGATCTTGGGCGACGAGCTGTTCCGGCGACTCGTTTCGTTCCAGCTGTCGTTTACCGAACAGGCTTCCACGGAGGCTCAAGTCAGGCGAATCAAGGATCTCCGCACGGTGGCGGCATTCATCGGCGGCAGCGCCTTGGCTGCGATATTCGATCTGCCCTTCGTCGTAATCATGATTATTTGGCTTGTCTCCGTAGGCGGCTCCGTAGCTCTGGTTCCGGCGCTGGGACTCCTGGCTTTCATTATTACGAGCCTCGTGGCCTATCCTGTAATGAAACGGATGCAGGCCGATGCCTCCCTGCGAAAGTCGGAGCGAATGGACCAAGCCGCGTCCATAGTTACATGCATAGAGGATATTGCGACCTCAGGAATGAAAAGCGCCTGGGCGGACAAATTCGCCAAGGCCTCCGGTAAGGCGGCCTCCGCGCTGTATACCGAGTCCGCTGGTTCCGCCGCTATAGGTTCAATCTCAGGCTTTTTCGTATCCGCAGGCGGCCTGGCCACCCTGTATGTCGGCGTGAGCGCCGTGCTTTCCGGCAGGATGGCGGCCTCGGCTCTCGTTGCCGCCATGATGCTCGTCTGGCGCGTGCTGGGCGTCGCCCGCTCTACCTTCGTTATTTTAGGACAAATCGACTCGCTGGGCGCCTCACTGCGCCAGTTGCAGCGTTTCATGGCTTTGCCGCAGGAAATAACCACGACGCCGTTCACGCTGCCTACGCGGCCGCCGGAAGGGGACCTTGAGTTTCAGGACGTATCGTTCCGGTACGGAACGGAAGGCTACCCGGCGCTCTATACGTTGAGCTTCAAGGCCAAAAGCGGCAAGGTTACCGTACTGGCCGGCCGGCAAGGCGCGGGTAAGACTACCGTCATTAAACTGACGCTCGGGCTCTATAAACCGCAAGTGGGCAGGGTTATGATAGGACCCTTTAATATCCGTCAATCCGACCCATCGCAGCTCCGGAGAACTATAGCGTATGCGCCTGAAACCCCCATGATGCTGCGAGGATCGATCCTGAATTATATCAGGGGATCTTCTGGTCAAAGTATCCAGAAGGTCAGTCAGCTTGCACAGGAGCTAGGCTTGCTGGAGGCTCTGAAAGAAGTAGGCCTCCCGTTGGAAGCGGAGATTCCGGCGGACTTTGAAGATTCATGGCCGGATGCCGCACGCTTGACTTCAATATGCAGGGCCTGCGTAAAGGCTTCCACTCTGTACCTTTTTGACGAGCAGGAATTCCGGCATCCCGAGCGATATCAAGTTAGGTTTGAGCAAATGTTGCGAAAATTGGCTAATTCCGGGGCGGTTGTCCTCATGCTGCAGACTGCGCCTCATGCGCCATGGGCGGACGAGATACTCGAGTTGGACGGGGGAAAGCTGGTTCAGGCTCGGAAAGGATCCAAGGATGAATAAACTGAAGCTACCGGTCGGAAACGCAGCGGCAAAACGAGCAGGCTCAAAGCTCGACCGATCGATACTCATCGGTGAAAAGGAAGGCCCGCCGCTCATGAGGGCGACTCTTTTATTCGGCTCGGCCATCGTTCTGGCCTTTGTACTATGGTCTGCGCTTACCATGCTCGAAGAAATGGAACAGGGCACCGGAGAGATCGTTCCTGCGGAAGAACCGGTGAGGATCCAGCATCCAACAGGAGGACTCGTAATCCAGGTTCTCGTAAAAGAAGGCAGCCGCGTAGAGGAGGGCGACGCGCTCTTGCGTATGGACAGCACGGATTCGGTAATCCAGCGCACTCAGCTCGCTACGCAGCTGTATGCACTGCAAGCCCAACGCGAGCGCCTCATGGCCGTCGCAGTGGGAGGCCGACCTGATTTTTCGAACTTGCCGGCGCAGGCGGCGCAGTTCGTGGAGGATCAGCGTTCGCTTTTTGAAGCCAGCCAGGCTCAGGCCTCCATTGCGCTCAGCATAGCGAAGGGGCAAATAGAGCAGACTCAATTGGAGATTGAACGTATAGGCATAAAGCGCGCGAGCTTGACGAGACAAGCTGCGTTGGCGGAAGAAGACGCTACGATTACCAGGGGGCTCGCGGAGAAGAATCTTGCCCCGCGGGCGGAGCTTCTTGCCAAGCTCAGGATAGTGGAAAGTATTCGTAACGAGGCGGAAACCTTGGCTGCCGAGGAAAATCAGGCTTTTGAGCGCAAGACGGAGGCGGAGTCGCGGGTAGAAGAATATCGCGCCTCACAAATCCGTCTTGCAAAAACGGAGCTTGCCACGGTAAACGAGCGAATAGCCCAGGCTGAATCTTCCCTGCGCAGGCTGGATGGCTCTACCGGCAAACTGGAGGCGATAGCACCGGTGGGAGGCTTGGTTCATGCGCTTGCCTACCGCACCGCGGGAACCGTCGTGGGAGCGGGTGCGATGATCGCCGAGATTATTCCCATCGGGAAAAAACCCAAGGCCCAGATACGAATCGATCCTAAAAGCATAGGGTCCATAAGTCCCGGACAGATTGCCCGAATAAAAGTGAGCGCCTATCCGTCCGACCGCTACGGAGCCTTTAAAGGACGCTTGAGCGAGATTTCTCCCACCACGTTCATAGGCAACGATGGCAGGCCGTATTACCGTGGAATCATCGATATCGAAGGACGGGAGCTGGAAGGAGCGCAAGCCTTGGATCTGGTTCCGGGTATGACCTTGACGGTTGAAATGAAAACCGGACAGAAAACGCTGCTGCAATACCTGTTAAAACCCATATTTGCGTCTGCACGGGAATCTTTTAGGGAAAAATAGACACACTGAAAAGCCTGTTTGTATATAAGGGCTTTATATGATTTTTTGCAAAATTGATATTTTTGAGTATACTATATATTATATTTCTATTCTTCGATGATTGTATGCTCAAGGGGTTTTCATGGCGACAGAACCAAAAAAAACCAGCCAGGAAAAAGCAGCCGGTAAGGAAATCCCACCCGAACTCAACGGTTCAGGCTTGGAGACCGCAGACCTGGGTGCCCAAGAACATGGGATTCCCGAGATTGGCAAGCAGCCCGATTCCAGCCCTGCGTTAGCCCCCGGTGAAACCCATATAGTGCGTTCTCCCGATGAAGTCGTGCTTGACCAGGTGAGCCTCGTTGAAGGAGTCCCGGGGCATTTCCCCGAGATTTCTGAGATTGAAATTTCTTCAGACGCGCCTTCTCTTCATGATTATCCCCAAACACAGGCCGAAACAGCAAACAGAAATCTTAATCAAAGCTCAGCCGATTCGGGCTTCGATGCAACCGACACCAACCTGCCGACAGAACCAACCCCCGAGCCGCAGCCTTCCCCAGAACCGGAACCAACCCCTGAGCC
>CAZAJF010000062.1:0-17452 GCA_964485395.1 uncultured Treponemataceae bacterium
GGATTTTCCCGTCTATCCAATCGATTGGGAAACCCAAACCCTCATTCCTCCCGGTAAGAGCTCGGGAGAGAACCCTGGCGCTCGAGCCGTCTGCCTTGGAGATCCATATCTCCTCATCCTTCCCCCAGGCTACCATCGAACCGTCGGGAGACCATATTGCCCCAAATGCTGTATCTTTGGCGCTCCAATTTGGCGATAGCGGCCGGAGGCCTTTCCCATCCACGCCAATTATCCAAATGCCAGGATACGGGTCGATACCTGTAAATATGATTTTTTTAGCGCTTGGATCGAGCCGGGGATAATATATAACCCGGCCTTTCAGGATGAGCTTCTCCTTTTCCGTGGCTAAGTCATAAAGCCAGAGAGAGTTGAATTCTTCGCCTTTTGCCAAGACTATAGTCTTTCCGTCCGGAGAGAGACTTCCCCAGCCAAACATGTCCGAGATTTCCAGGGCCACGAGCTGGTCATCCTCGGCATAGGCCCTTGGGCAAATTATCGAGAAAACCAGGGACATGGCGAGCAGGACAGAAGAAGTTGAACGCATAAATACTCCTTCGTGCAATAGTGGCCCCCAAAAGCAACTTGGCGCTTGGAGGGAATTGCATCAGCTTCCTTAAGCAGAAGCTTGGTTTTTAAAATTGCCTTACAGAAAAACATTACCCTCACGGGAAGATAGCTTCGCCTGAGATCAAATGCGGATTTCGATTCAGTTCTACCGAATGCCAAAAAATGATTCGCTGTTTCCATGCTAACAAAATTGTTAATAATTTACATTACGACAGTTTTTTTCTGCTGTCAAGTTTTGAAAATCAACGTGCCATGAGTCGATTTCACGTCATCATGCAGACGTTGGGAGTGGCAATTTTGAGCCGCAGAAACATGGCTGCTTGGTGTATCTTCCAGGAGTTATAATCGAGTTTTCAAGACTTTGAGAGCCATGGGGCGGCCGCTTTTTTTCCAGACGATCAATGGTTTTTTGTACATTGCCAAAACCATCGCCTATTTGGACGATAATCCAGTTCGGGCTTTTCTTGGCATAAGACCCAAAATTAGGCCTGGGCGGGCTGCATGTACATCGCATCTGCAGCGAGGATATCCTTGGCCCTCGTCCGCCATGGCTTGCAATCGTGGCTCCAGCGCATGAACGGCTTAGAATAGGGGTCAGCCCCCGAGTCAGCCGGGGCGGGGGCCTGTCCCCAAGACGGTCGGGCCGAGGGTCAGACCCCAGGCTGTAATTCCAGCATATAATTTGGCCGCACATAGATTTCCGTGAAGCCTGCGCGCATCATGTTGCGGTAAGAAGGATTAGGGGCGGATGCAAGATCCTGTGCCGTCTCCGTCGTAAAAAAGGCGCAGTCGGCCTCAATCCCGTCCTTGATCCGCCTGGCTATAAGCGCGGATTGGGCCCCACGTCCACGAGCCTCCGGAAGAGTGGCCATGAATCCCAGCCAAGCGCAGTCGCCTTCCAGATACATACCTGCAGTGGCTATCGGCTTTTCGCCGGCAAAGGCCAGGTAGCAGCGCCAGCCTTGTTTGCCGACGACACCCTGCACGAGCGGGGCGTAGACCGGATCCATGCCGAAGGCTGGTATGAGGATACCGGAGAATGAGGGTGCGAATACATGCTTCTCGTCGATCTCTTCGATGCGCAGACTGGTTTGCGCAGGAAGCGGCGGCGTAGCGTCACGCGCCAGCTTGGACCATGCGGGGCCGTGCTTCATGCCCCGCGCTTCCAGCCAACTTGGCAATTCGGCGGGCTGCGCGCGGGGGCAGGCGGCGAACATCGCCCCGGAGGCATTTGCTCCGCGCAACATATCGATTATTGCGTCCAGCTCCATTTCCGTGGCTGCGCAGCCTACTCCAAGGCCTATGATTCTATTGAAAAAAGCCGAACTGCCCCGCGCAACCATGGTAACGGTGGCGCTACCCGTTTCCGCCACGGCTACGCCCATCTCCTGGCGGTACAGAGCGTCGGCGGAACGGTAATAGCTGGCGCGGCTGCGGGCCTCGACAAGCTCGCAGTTTTTGGTGACTTTAGAATCAAGAACCACACTTCCCCCAAAACAGTACTGCATGGCAGGCGCTTCCGGCATTTTTTAATCCAATCAAAACAAAGCGAACATGATTCAATCTCGGCAACGCCGGAGCATCGATTTTGGGCTTGGCCTTCATGTTTGTCAAGGAAAAAGGGACAGGCACCATTTTTACATTCTATGGGGACAGGTACCGGTTTCGATGCCTTCAGGACCTGTCCCCGGACGTGTGTTGACCCTCGCGGCACATCCGCATTAAAATACGGTTACCGGGGTGGCAGTCGTTTCCGTTGGAGGCGCTGTCTGAGAACAAACCCGTAATACCTGATCCGGATAATACCGGCGGAGGGAGACCAATGAAACCTATTCATGTCTTCAATAAACCGACAGCGTTTGCGCTCACCGCAATTCTGCTGTCAACCTGCGTCCTGTCCCTTTTTTCCTGCGCGAAAAAAATGGACGACAAACTCGTCATCTACGCATATGACTCCTTTACCAGCGATTGGGGCACCGGTCCAGCGGTGATTCCCGCTTTTGAAAAAGCGACGGGCATCAAAGTAGAGCTCGTAAGCACGGGCGACGCGGGGCAGACGCTCGCCCGGCTGATCGGCGAGAAAGACGCCCCCAAGGCGGACATCATCGTAGGCATCGACGGGAACCTTGCCCCCAAGGCGATAGCCGCCGATGTCTTGCAGGCATATAAGCCCAAGGCGGCGAAAAACGTGCCGAGCAATCTCATGCTGGATAAAGACTGGCGCCTTACGCCCTACGATTATGGCACCTTCGCCATAATCTGGGACTCGGAAAAACTGGCCGTGCCCCCCGCGTCCCTGGAAGACCTCACGAAACCCGAATACGCAAAAAAGCTCATCCTCATGGACCCGCGCACCAGTTCGCCGGGGCTCGGGTTCCTCGCCTGGACGAAGGCCGTATACGGCGACAAGCTCGCCGATTATTGGAAACGCCTGTCGCCGTCCATCCTTACCATGAGCCCGGGCTGGGACACAGGTTATGGATTATTCACCAAGGGAGAGGCTCCGCTGGTGCTCTCGTACACCACGAGCCCCGCCTACCACGCCCAGTACGAGACCGCGGGCAGGTACAAGGCGCTCGAGTTTCCCGAGGGACACCCCGTGCAGGTGGAGGGAGCAGGCATCGTCAAGGGAGCCGCCCACCGCTAGGCGGCCCGCGCCTTCATCGACTTTATGCTGACCGCCGAATTCCAGGACGCCATTCCCCTGACCAATTGGATGTATCCAGCCATTCCGGCAGCCAAGCTCCCCGCGAGCTTCGACTACGCGCCCATGCCGGTCAAGATGCTTTCCATAGACCCCGCCACGCTGGAAGGGGCCGACCGGACGGCGCTCGACGCGCTCCGATAAGATGAAAGCAGCCGGCAGGCTCCGAGGCGCGGCGAAGCGCGTACTGTTCCCGATCTTCGCCGCCGCCATTGCCCTGCCGCTGCTATGGTCATTTTCACCGCTCCTACACGGCGGATTTTTTCATAACATGGCCCGCGCCTTCGCAGAGCCGCGCTTTTTAAAATCGTTCGGGTTCGGCCTGAGCCAGGCGCTGGCCAGCACGATATTCGCCGTGGCGGTGGGCATGCCTGCGGCCTTCCTCCTTGCACGGAGGTCGTTTCCGGGCAAGCGGCTCCTTGGCGCGCTCTCGGCCGTGCCGTTCTGCGTGCCGCCGCTCATCATGGCCATCGGCTTCGTGCTGTTCTACGGCAGGCAGGGCTACTTAAGCCGGTTCCTGCAAACCGTCACCGGTACCGTCGAAAGCCCCGTCACGTTCCTGTATTCGTTCTGGGGAATCGTGCTGATACACGGGCTGTATAATTTTCCGCTGGTGATGCGCATGGCCGCCGATGCCTGGTCGCGCGTTCCCGCCAACCAGGAAGACGCGGCAAAACTCATGGGGGCCGGGAAGGTGCGGATATTTTTTACCGTCACGCTGCCTTCCATCGCGCCTTCCGTCGGTGCCGCGGCTTCGCTTACGTTCCTCCTGTGTTTTTTCAGCTTCGTCATCGTGCTCATGTTCGCGCCTCCGGGCACCGCGACGCCGGAAGTGGAGCTGTACCGCGCTGCCCGATTCGACTTCGACCAAAGCCTCGCCAGCGCCTTCGCGCTTGCCGAGACGGGCGTGGCCATGCTGGTTCTGGCGCTGTACGCCCTCTTCGAAAAACTTTCGGGACCGGCCGTCAACGAGGCAGCCCCGCGATTCAAGCCGCTCAAGATCCGGGGAGCCCGGGGGAAAATTCTCCTGGCAGCCTACGGCATAATGATCTGCGTGTTTCTCGCGGGTCCCCTCGTCTCCGTAGTTATAGAATCATTTCTCGTTAAAACGCGAGGCGCGCCGGCTGCCGTTCCAGGGTTCGGTAATTTCGCCAGGCTGTTCTCCGCCCATGAGTTCCGCGCCGCCGCCGTAAACACGGTACTCATAGGCGTTGCAAGCGCGCTGTTGGCTTCCGCCGCCGGGTTCATTTTTTCCATCAGGGCAAAAACCGTGTCATCTCGCGCCGAAGCGTCGATTTTTTACGCAAGGATAATTCCCATGCTGCCTCTCGCCGTTTCCGGAATCGTGCTGGCGTATGGCTGGACGAGGCTCATCGGCTCGTCGTCGTTCCTGGTCATCGCGGCGGTGCAGGCAGTGTCCACGTATCCCTTCGTGATGCGCGGGATTCAGGGAGCGCTAGGAAACGCCGACGAGAAATACGCGGACGCCGCCCGCACCTTGGGCTCATCGAGCCTCGGCGTGATCCTGCGGGTGAGGCTGCCGCTAGCCCTGCCCTCGCTGCTTTCGGGATTCGCCTTCGCTTTCGCCATCAGCGCGGGAGACGCCAACGCGATCATCATCGCGCCGGTTCCCGGCATGGACACCATGGCGGGATACCTGTACCGCCTCGCCGGATCATACCGCTTCAACGAGGCGTGCGCCGTGGCCGTCGTGCTCGGCGTGCTTTCGGCCTCGATGTTTTTCATGAAGGATATACGCGATGCCGTTACTTGAACTTGCCCGTCTCGCCAAAAATTGGCCCAAGATCCGAATAGAGACCTCGCTGACCGTGGAAGCCGGCTCGATGCTGGCGATCGTGGGGCACTCAGGCTGCGGCAAGAGCACGCTGCTGCGGCTGATAGCCGGATTGATCCCCGCCGACGGCGGTACCGTCCGGATGGACGGGACGGACGTCGGGCGCCTGTCGGCGCGGGAGCGGGGCGTGGGCATGGTGTTCCAGGACCATGCGCTGTTCCCCCACCTGAACGTACTTGGCAACGTGGAATACGGCCTCGTCTGCCAGGGCGTTAAGAAAAATGAACGCAAGGCCAGGGCTTCCGCGATGCTCGAGTCCATGGGTCTCGCGGGTTTCGAAAAACGGGCCGTGTTCGAGCTTTCGGGGGGCGAACGGCAGCGCGTCGCGCTGGCCCGAACCTTGGCGACGAAACCGCGCATCGTGCTGTTCGACGAGCCGCTGTCCTCGCTGGACAGGGGCCTGCGCAGGCGCCTCCGCGCGGAAATACGGGACACCCAGAAAAAATTCGGGCTTACCGCCATCTATGTCACGCATGACCTGGAGGAAGCCCTGGCCATAGCGGACACCGTGGCCATCATGGATCAGGGCCGTATCCTGCAATGCGCCGCGCCGCGAGAACTATGGGAAAACCCGGCCAACGCCCGCGCGGCCCGATTCCTAGGAAACGGCGTCGTGCTTCCCGTAACGCATTTGGCTCGTCTTTCCGGGCGGGCTGTTCAAGCCCATACCGAAGCGGGTATTTTCGGGCATCCCGATCGGGCGCCGGCATATGGCGAGGCAGGAGTAGAACAAGATCTCTTCGTTTATTTTTCGCGCAGCTCAGCCCGCCTTCTCGAAACCGAGGAGACGAATTCCGTTACGGGCGGAACGGTTATACAGGCCCGATGCGTCCGTACCGACTTCGCCGGCGATACCGTCGATTGTCTCCTGACGGCCGGGAATCAGGTTTTTACCTTAAGATTCAGTACCGATCCTTCGGGCGGAAAGCTTCCCGAATCCGGCAAGACCTGTTCCATATTCGTACCGGATCGCGCCGTCCGCATCATTCCCGGGGACTGATCGGCGCATCTCGCGAAATAATAACCGATTTTACGCCTTGCTTGTTGCTACCCGCCCGTAAAACTCTATACTTAGGGTAATGAGTAGTACGCTAAACATAAAAATGAGGGAAGCCATGTTCGCCGGTATATTTTATCCAGAAGACAGAAACGCCCTGCAGGCGGCGATAGAAAAAGTCCTTGCGCAAGCCGATCCGTCCGCCCAGCCGGGGGCGTGCGCCATTTTATCGCCCCATGCGGCGCTTACCTGGGCAGGCTCCATCCAAGCTCAGGCTTGGGTTGCCACGAATGGCAGAAAACTCAAACACATCGTGCTGTTCGCCGATTTACCCAAAAATAATCAAAACTGCATTATTCTGCCGGAATCTTCGTTTTTCGACACACCTTTGGGCGAAGTACCCATAGACACCGATATTTGCGCCGAACTGGAAACCTGCGGGACCATGTTCGTAACCGACGACATTCCCCACTTGCAGGAACACGCCATCGAGGTGCATCTGCCGTTCATCAAATATCTGTTTCCGGGAGTAAAGATCGTACCCGTATTGCTGGCAGGCAAGGATCCGCGCATCGCTTCCAGCATGGCCCGGGCGGTGGATCACGTCTTTGCGAGCAAGCAAAATTCTACGTTGTTCGTAGCGTCCAGCAATATCGGCTCCTCGATAATCCCCCACAAAGGCGCTGAGGTAGCGCAGCAAATACTGAATCATATCGCGGACAGGAATATCGCTGGGCTGCATGCCCTGGATTACGAAGATTGCAGGTATTCCGTACAGAGCATATCGACTATTTTACGCATGCAGGTATTAGAGAAGACCAGGTTCAGCATTTTAAAGCGCCTGGATTCCAGCCACATGAGGGATAACAGCGTAGAGAATATCGTACACTACGCGGCGGGAGGATGGTTTGCATGAAAGAATTTTCCTTGTCGCAAGCCCAGCAAAAGCTCTTGCTGGAAACCGCGCGCGAAGCGATCCGGAGCGCTCTTGAGAAGCGGGCGCCGCATTGGCCCGAATCGGCGAAGGATCTGGCGGAAAAACGGGGCGCCTTCGTAACCCTCCACAGGCACGGCAGCCTGCGCGGCTGCATCGGCAGGATGACCGGCGACGAACCCCTGTACATGCAGATCCGCGACATAGCGCACGCCGCGGCGTTCGAGGACCCGCGCTTCCCGGCGCTTGAAAAAAGCGAGCTGGAGGGAATACAGCTGGAAATCTCGGTTTTATCGCCGATGACTCCCTGTTCCCCGCACGATGTCATTCCGGGCACCCACGGAGTCTATCTGACCAACGGCAGAAGATCCGGCGTGTTTCTGCCCCAGGTGGCTACTGAGCAAGGCTGGGACCGCGAGGCGCTGCTCGAAAACCTCTGCCGCAAAGCAGGGTTGCCGCCGGGATCGCACCTGGCATCAGACGCCAAGCTGTTCTGCTTTACGGCTTTTGTTTTTGGGGAAGCATAAGACGTTCCCATTATTCATAGAATGAGTAGTCCTCAAAACGGATTTGCTTTTTTTCCGACGCTACGATTCTTTCGGTGAATTCCGGGTCGCTTGCCTTGAAGTATTCGGTTTCATCCGACTCGAGAAGCAAATCGCTTTTTTTTTCGTCGAACAGGAAAACAGTCGTCCTTCCCCAACGTTCCTGGAATCCGCCGTAAAGATTGACAGTTATACGGTAGTCAAGTATCCGGAAATCCACGAATGAATCGGGAAAGTTGCCGTCAAAGCCGTAATACGGAACCATGTTTTGATTTTTAAATTCACGGTACCCCGTAACGGGATCGGAGACGCAGGCGAGGCAGATGCGCCGCTCGCGGATATCGGGCGTAGAAGCCTCAGAGGCGTCATTATAGAGGGCGATCCCGTCAATAATGCCGTCCGCGTTTATGTTTCCGAATTCAATCGCCAGTACTTGGTATCCCGGCGGGCACCGCGCGGCAAACAGCGCGGAAAGCGCAGGATCGGGCATTGCGGCGATGCCAGCCGCGCAAACGGAGAGAAACAGGAACGTCAGCCTTAACCTCGTTGTGATCATGCCGCCCTCCGCTCGATTTTATTAGTGCCCGCCGCGATTCACAGCGCCCCGAACGGAGCCTGTATCTTGGCGCGAAGCGCGGGCAGCTGCGCCACGATCATGCCCAGCAGCATGAGCCCGCAGCCGATGAACTCGCGGGCGGACAGGACTTCCCCCAGGATCGCCCAGCCGAAAAGCGCGGCGAACGCGGATTCCAGCGACAGTATTATGGAGGCTCGCGCGGGATGCGCCTTGGTCTGGGCAACGGCTTGCAGGGTATAGGCGATGCCGATGGACATGATTCCGCCGTACAGGATAGGCCAGGCGCCGGAAACGAAATTCGCGAGCACCATGGGTTCCGTAGGAATGGCAACGCCCCAGCTTAGGATCGAGCACAGCGCAAACTGCGTGGCTGCCAGGACGATGGGATCGACTTTGGGAGCCCAGCGGTCCAGCACCAAGATATGCGCCGTCCAGAACAGCGCGCTGACCAGCACGAGAAAATCGCCTTTGGTCATGGAAAAATCCTTGGTAACGGAAAGCAGGAACAAGCCGCCAAGGGCAAGCGCCGCGCCGATCCACGCCTTGAGCGGGGTTTTCTTGCCCAGTATCATGGCGGCGATAGGTACGAGCACGACGTACAGTCCCGTTATGAAGCCTGCCTTGCCCGCGGTCGTGGACTGAAGCCCCATCTGCTGCAGGTCGGCGGCGATCGTAAGCACGACGCCAGCCAACAGGCCTGGGCCGATTGCCGCGCGAATCATGGCCTTATTGGTTTTGCGGAAAAGAATAAGGGGAATAAGCGACAGGAAACCTATCGCGAAGCGGGCTCCGTTGTAGGTAAAAGGACCGAGGTGATCCATGCCGATGCGCTGGGCTACGAAAGCCGAGCCCCAGATCAAGGCCGTAATCAAAAGGAGAAGTTCGAACCGGGCGCTTTGGTTTGCACCGTCTTTGTGTAGGGTATTCATGAAGGCAGTCTATCCTGATACGCATATGCGGGGCAAGGATTGAAAAAAGCACCGGGAGATTTACTTCTCCTGAATCGTGCAGTATTTTAAGTGGATGATTTTGGCTAGCTTTAAAAAACCTATAATTTTGTTCCTGACCCTGACGGCTCTTCTTTTGGGGATTCCCCTCATTCTTGTGTTGCTGTTCGCGCTTTCACTGCTGATGTCGCTGTTTCTTGTCCTGCCTTCGCCCGTTCCATGCGGTATCATTCCAGGGCTTTCCTTCCAAAATAAGAGCAAAAAACCCAAATATCGAATTCGTTCAAGGTCTCCACCTTTCGCGGATCCCTTCCTAGTCAACTGATTCCACAAAAACTCAGTTCATAGCCAGACTCTAGAAAAAGGATGCGAAAATGAACCAATCGACAGAAAATTTACGGCAAAAACTCAAGTATGCTTTAAGTACAGCCCGCGGAATTCCCGTAATTTCAGATTTGACCCGCTTCAAGAAAAACATCGAAAAAGTACGCGACTTAAACTGCGTTGCCTTATCTGAAAAAAACCTCAGGGAAGAAGCTGCCCGGATACGGGAATCCAATTTGCCGGACGGCGCCGTTTCAGAAATAAAAGTAGCGCAGGCGGATTCGCCCATGATCCAATTTTTTGCTCTCGTAGCGCAGGCTTTCAGGCTCAAGCTCGGAGTTGCCGTCTTCGACGAGCAACTGGCGGCCGCCATGGTAATGGCCGGCGGCGGCCTCGCGGAAATGGCCACGGGCGAAGGCAAGACGTTCGCGGCGGCGTTTACCGCAGCATGGATGGCTTTGAAAGGCCGCGGGGTGCATGTGCTCACGGCTAACGGCTATTTGGCGGAACGCGATGCCGCCTGGCTTTCGCCCGTGTATGAAGCCCTTGGCCTGCGCTGCGCCTGCGTGGTCGAGGGCATGGAGAAATCCAGGCGACAAGATGCCTATCGGGCTGATATTACGTACATCCCGGCGAGGGAAGCCGGTTACGACTACCTGAGGGATCGCCTGGCCATGAGAACGGAAGACCTCGTGCAGCGAACGCTCTACTGCGCGATCGTGGACGAGGCTGATTCCATCCTGATCGACGAAGCGCGCATTCCGCTCGTCATAGCGGAGAAAAGCGACTTGTCGCAGGAATGGCTTGCCCGCTACGACCGCCTTGCAGATTCTCTCGCGGCGGGCGAGCACTACCTCATTGCCAAGGATAGGCTGGCGGTTTCGCTTACCCAGGAGGGGCAGGAAACGGTTGCAAGGGAACTCGCGATCGGAGGCATGCATTGCCCGGAAGACCGGGATCATTTTGCCCGCGTGCATGCTGCGCTCTACGCCCGGTGCTTTCTTGCCAAGGACGTCGATTACGTGGTGCAAGGCGACCGCGTTGAGCTGGTCGACGCGTTTACCGGCAGAAAAGCGGCCGGGCGACGCTGGCCGTTCGGGGTGCAGGCCTCCGTAGAATGCCGCGAGGGAGTTACCGTGCAGCCGGAATCCTCGGTGCAAGGTTCCATAAGCATGCAGCGTTTCGTGCCGCTGTACGAAAAAATCGCCGCGATGACCGCTACCGCGATTCCTTCCGCGGAAGAACTGCATACAACCTATGGCCTACCCATCTATGTGATTCCACCGCACGTTCCGATGCTTCGCGTCGATGCCCCGGATTGCCTCTACGCCGCGAAAGCGGCAAAGGAAGACGCCGTCGTACGGGAAGTCTGCGCCGAGCACGCAAAAGGCAGGCCTATTCTTGTAGCCACCGCGAGCGTCGCCGAGTCCGAGGCGCTTGCTCAAAGGCTCCGAGACGAATGAATCGCGCCGCGGGTGCTGAACGCCAAAAACGACGCGGACGAAGCCCAGGCGATTTCCGAGGCGGGATTATTCGGTGCGGTTACCGTTTCCACCGACATGGCCGGGCGCGGCACCGACATAAGGCTGGCCGGCCCGAACGGAACCGAACAGGAACGGGCCAGGCTTATCGGGCTCGGCGGGCTTTATGTGCTGGGAACATGCAGGCGCGAGAGCCTCCGCCTGGACTTGCAGCTGCGCGGCCGGGCAGGCAGGCAGGGAGAGCCGGGATTCACCCGGTTTTTTACGAGCCTTGAGGATTCCATCTTCGAGCGATACGGAGTACGGGAATTCCTGCCCAAGGGAATGCGCGACGCAACTGAAAGCGGTGCGGTCGATTCGCCCTTGACGCATCCGAAGGTACAGGCGGAAATAGACCGCGCGCAACGGATCATGGAAGGGCGCAACCATGACATGCGCAATGCGCTGCGTGAAAAAACCCTGATGATGGAATTGCACAGGAAGCGGATCTCCCAGTACCGCGATGAGGCGCTGGCGGAGCAAGATTCGGCGGAAAAGTTTGCCTATTTAAAGTCTATCGACCGGTTTTGGGCTAATCACCTGGCTTATGGCGAAGACCTGCGCGAAGGTATTCACCTCATGTCGTATGGTGGAAGAAACCCCGAAAAGGAATATAATCGACTTCTCGATGAGGAATTCGAATCGTGCCTGGCGGGTCTGGAGGGCGACGCGCAAGAGATCATAGAGGAAATCAAGGCACATAACGATGGTGACAGGACATTGATGGAGATTTTGGCAAAACCCTCTGCCACGTGGACTTACCAGATCGACGAACAGGGTCCGGTCGCATCGAGGCTGCCTTCGGCGCTGGGCGGGGGGATGATAATGGAAGCCTTCGTGATGCTTCCCCTCGCTGTTTTCCGGGCGGCGTCGCGGCTTTTTAAATCTAACAAACCCGATGCATCATAGTCCTTGACGCCAGCGACCGCGCAAAGTACATTTACTGTAATATGAACAAGTTTGCGTTATTCCTGCGTTACCCCCCCACCATTGCCGCCGCGTTAATTTTAGCGGCGTGCAATGCGGCTTACTTCCTGTACTTTGCCCCGGGCCTCCTCTTTTCCGCCGGGGCGGCGGGCTTGGATCTTGCCCTGCTCATTGCCTGGGGTGCCATCGGTCTGCGCTCCAAGGGCTTTGCGGCCTCGGTTTCCCGCATGCCCTACGAAACGGGTACACGGGAGTTGTCTTCGCTCCTGAACGACTGCACGCCCGATTTCAAGGCAACCACCCTGCAATGCACCGCGCTCGTGGACCGCATCCGCAAAGACTTCCCCAACAACGATTTCGAGGATGAACTGGGGCTCTTCGTTTCACGGCTCAGGGAACTGGCCGGCGAGAACGCGCGGCTGTTTTCAAGGTCGAAAAGCTACGGAACCAGGGATCAGCAGACCCGGCTCGCGGGGCTCGTAAAAGACCAGGAAGCTGCTATACGCACGCAACTGGAAAGCCTCCGCTCCTTCTCCGGCAACTTGTCGCTTATCGAGGCGGGAACGGCGGATGCCGCGTCTTCCGCAGATCTCAAATACATCAACGCGGGCATGGAAGAACTGCTCAAGGAGTCACAACGTGGCAACTAACCGGAAAATCTGCACTCGATTACTCGTCCTCGCTTTGACGGCCGTGGCGCTGTACGCCTGCGGTCCGCGCAATTACACCATTGAAGAAGCCCAGAAGCGCGTCGGGGAGCTGTCCAAGTCCCTCAGGCCGCAAGAAAAAACAGCGCGCATAACCGACCTTGTGGATACGAGCGGCAAAGCCAGCCTCGCGGACCACCTGCCCGCGATCGAAACTTTCCCGCTCGTGGTAGACCCCGAGCTGAACAGTAGCGTCGTGGTGGCTGAGATCCTGTGCTCCACGGAGAAATCCGGTTCCGGGCGCGACGGCTGGATGGTGGAAGTGGCCACACAGTTCAACGATGCCAACGTGCGCCTGCCTTCCGGAAAAACCGCCAAGATATCGATACGCAAGATAGACTCCGGCACCGCGTCGCAATTTTTCATCTCCGGAAAATACGCTGCGGCGGGCTATAGCCCCTCAAACGAGCTCTGGATAAAAATGATCCAGAACGCAGGGCTGGACGTCGAGATAGTCTCCCCGCGCCTCGTGGGCAACATCGCCGGCATCGTCATGAAAAAGGCGATACACGAGCAGATGAAAAAACTGTATTCCACGGTGGACTTCAAGGCCATCGTGGACGCCACGGTCAAGGGCAGCCTGTTCATGGGCTACACCAATCCCTTCGCCAGCTCCACGGGCATCAATTTCCTCCAGACCGTGCTTATTTCCTTCGCCAACGGCGACGAGGCTAAAGCGCTCGAACCCGGCGCGGTCTCCGCGTTCGAGGCGTTCCAGAAGGGCGTGCCCTTCGTGAGCCTAACCACCATCCAGATGCGCGAGTCGGTGGAGAGCAACGGTTCGCTGGACGCCTTCGTCCTCGAGCGCCAGAGCTACGAGGGCCTCAAGCAGCGCGACGATTATATTTTCATACCGTTCGGCATCCGCCACGACAATCCGCTCGCGGCGATCGGCGCGATGGGTACCGAGGAAAAACAGGCGCTGGCGCTTTTCGCCTCCTTCGCGGGAGACGCCAAGCACCGGCAGCTCGCCTCCCAGTACGGCTTTAACCTTATGGACGAGTACACCGGGCTTTTCAATGCGCCCACGGGCGAGTTCCTCGCCAAGGCCCAGGCCCTGTGGAAGGAAAAAAAGGACTCGGGCAGGCCGATCGTCGCGGTCTTCGTCGCCGACGTTTCCGGCTCGATGAGCGGCGACAGGATAGACAGGCTTCGCGAGGCCCTGCACGCCGGCTCCAAGTTCATCTCGGCCGGCAACTCGATAGGGCTCGTGTCCTTCTCCGATGAAGTTACTAAATTATTACCGATACGTCCTTTCGACGCCAGGCAGAAGGCGGAATTCTCCGCGGCCGTGGGCTCGCTCGAGGCCAACGGCAGCACGGCGCTCTACGACGCGCTCATCGTGGCCGAGGACATGGTTTCGCAGGCGTCCAGGCAGGTGCCCGATTCCAAGCCCATGATCATACTGCTGTCCGACGGCGAGCCCACCGCTGGGATGGACTTTAACCGGGTGGACGACCTGCTCCTGGCCATGAAGGTACCCATCTACACCATCAGCTACGCCGGCGACGTGGAAGTGCTCAAGGTGCTTTCCCGCATGAACGAGGCGGCGGCGCTCAAGTCCGACGAAAACGACATAGCGTACCAGATGGGTTCGCTCCTGAACGCGGAGATGTGAGGTGAAAGCACTGTTCGCCTGGATAGGCATCGCGCTGGCCTGCTTCGCAGGCCTTTCCGCAGCCACGCATTTCGAGAAAACCGCGCATCCGGCCCTGGTGCTCGTGGCGGTGGATACTTCGTACGCCATGGGCTTGGACAAGGGAGGCCTGGACCGAGCCCTGTCTTCCATCACCCGACGGTATTCGCGCTACCTGATAATGGACGCGATGACCATATTGAAGGATTGGGACGATTCCGCCGGGCTCGCTTCCAAGCCCAGCTTCTTCGGCTCGCCCGACTACTCCGCCCTCAAGGCCGCGGCAAAAAAACGCGCGGCGGAATCCGGTGCCCGAAGAATTGTATTTATCGTGGCCGAGGCGGTTCCCTCGGAGCTGGCCGGAAGCGAAGTCCTGGTCGTCCGCTAGCGACCGCCGAGAGATTCAGGCAATCCTATGGAAGGGTCATCTGCGGCGGCAGGTTCAACGCGTGCATTCCCAACAGGATGAGGGCGCTCGAAGCGAGCAGGATGGTGAACCAGACAATGGTGATCCTTACCCACTTGCCGAAGCTGACCTTGGCCACCCGTCTCACGATCGTGGCCATGATGACGGCCTGCACGGAAGCTATCGGGGAGACGAATCCTCCGAGAGCAGTACCGACTATCGCCGCCAGCGCGAAAAAAGACCAATCGGCATGGTGCCTTATCAAGTTGGTGAGTATATCGATGACGGCGACATTGTCGGCAACCGCGGACAGCAAGGCGCTTCCCGTCAGGATGGCGATCCCCGTAACCGGAGTAGAACCCAAGGTCAGTAGATTCTTTCCGAGGAACTCGAACGCGCCTGCCGCATTCAGTTCTGAAATGGAAATGAAAATGGCCACGAGAAAAAAAGCTTCCATCATGTTGTGTCGCGTCTGCGAAAGGATATAGCGACGCGCGTTGGGCTGGACGGCTGCGATCGCCATGATCCCGGCCAGGACGGTCGACGCCCAGGTCGGCATGGCGGGAACGAAGGCGTGCACGCCCAGAAGCGCTATGAGGACGATGCCGCTGGCAAACACCAGGATGCGGCTTTTGGTGCGGGCCCTGTACTCATCGCGCACTTGCAGGAGCAAATCGCCCAGCACGACTTCCGACATCCTATCCTCCGCGACCCGGTAGTGATAATATTCAATAAGGCCATGCGCCAGTTCTTCGCTGTTCAGGTTGACGGAAAGCGCCGCGTATACCTTTTCCTTGGGTATGCCGGCCTTGAGCGCCGCCTCGAAATCCGGAAGGCCCTCCTCCTCCACGATACGCGCCAAATCGCCCAAGGAACGAATCTCAACCGTGCCGATCCGCTCCAACGTGTCCGCGAGGGTTCCCGTGCCCGCGTGCGCCCTGCGCAGCGACAAGCCTTCAAGAAGCACTTCCATTTCCGGCCTGTCGCTTCTGATTTTCGGATAATGCTTTACGATGCGCCATGCCGCGAACGCGCATAATCCCGCTGCGGGAATGGCGAAAATCGTGGCGTATTTGATAAAAAACAAAGGCGACAGTCCAAGCTTCGCCGCAGCGAGGATATTGGTAGGCTCGCCGAGCACGAACCAGACTCCGCCGATATTCGTGGCAACCACGAGTAAAAGCAGGATTTGCACGATGTGCACGGATTTCATTCCGCTTGAAAGCAGGATAGTCAGCGTTATGATTCCCATTATGGTGGTTATCGTGGCTCCGTCGAATATTCCGGAGAGCAGACAGGTGAGAAGCATGATTGATACCATGATCCTTCCGAGTTTGCCTTCCGCCCGTTTTACGATTTTCCAGGCAAGGTCGCCTATGAATCCCGAATACGCGAAAGTATTTACCACGAGGTACAGACCTGCCAAAAATACGAAAATATCAAGGTGAACCGCATGCGCGAGAGCAGTGAAGGTCTCGAGAATATTCCCTTCGCGGCCGGCTTGGAGTCCGAAACGGGAAACGAAGATGAAAACTCCAACAAGGCCGAGCAGGCTCGTAATCTTGTTTTTTGTGCTTGGCTTACCGTCATCCGCGAGCGAGAGCAGCACCATGGTAGAAAGAAGCAGCCATCCGAGGGCCAACACATGGTGCCCAAATACGGCGAAAAGAATTCCGATCAGGGAACAAATTACAAGCGGGATCGAGAGTTTCAAGGGCATGTCGATTCACCTCGCGAGATGGGCTGTCAATGCGAGGGAAACCACGCATTAAACTAGCATAACACTTCCCCGAAAACTGTCAAGCAGGATTCCTGAATCGGGCATCGGCACATCTTGAAGCTTCTGCCTTTCTTGAATTTGACGATGCACGCCAATTGACTTAAACTTTTCGCAATATGATTTTTTCGTGATTCATCGCCTACAAGGAGTCGCCATGAAACGCACCCGCAGCTTTTTTACAATTGCCTTTACCGCATGCGCGCTTTCGGCTCTCTTGGCCGGATCCTGCGCCGCGTCACCCAAAGAAGCGCCTTCCATGACGGACCAACCGGCGCCGCCACCGAGCACGGTAAAGTCCGACGATGCCGAAGATCGACTGGTCAGCGCTGCCAAGGAGATGGCCGCACCGTCGCCGGTTGCGGGCTCCAGTGCGGAGATGCCGTCGGCGGAAAAGAAAGTTGAGGCGGACTCGAGTCCGGAGGCTTCCATAGAAGCGGCCAGACGCCTTTCGGAATCGGATGACCTGACCATAAAAGAGCCTGAGATGCTTTCATACATCAACGGACCGGACTTGGAAAAAATTCCGCTCGTGTGCCTCGATGAGACGGTCATCGTTACCGAGACCACCGTGCGCGTCATTTTCGACATGATCTTCGAGAATCCCAGCGACAAAATCCTGTCGGGCACGCTTATGATGACGCTGCCAAAAGGGGCATCCCCTTCCTATCTGGGAATGTTCGCGGGCAGCGGCCCCAAGACCGCGGCCGAAGATCTCATGCCCAAAACGCCGCTGCGTCCAGACGCGCTGCTGGGTAAATATTTCGACGCCAAGATGGACATCTACCAGCCGCAGGGTGACGACGGCTTCGGAGCCCTGCAGGAAGCCAAGGTCGTGGATCCGGTAAAGGGCAGGGAAACCTACGAGCAGGTAACGCGGCAGCGCGTGGACCCCGCCCTGTCCGAGTGGTCGGGCGGCTCCTCGTTTTCCACGAAAGTATATCCCATCGGCGCGAAATCCCGCAAGCGCGTTATTTTTTCTTATGACAGGCCGCTTCCTTACGAGAACGGCGCGGCCATGCTTCCCCT
>CAZAJF010000063.1:0-16989 GCA_964485395.1 uncultured Treponemataceae bacterium
AGGCCGCCGAGGAAAAATACCGCGTGCTTGAAAAATACTGCCGCGACTTGACCGCCTTGGCCAGGCGGGAAAAACTGGACCCCGTCATCGGGCGCGACGAGGAAATCCGCCGCGTCATGCAGGTGCTCGCCCGCCGTACCAAGAACAATCCCGTGCTCATCGGCGAGCCGGGCGTGGGCAAGACCGCTATCGCCGAAGGCCTCGCCCGCCGCATCGTATCGGGCGACGTTCCCGACAGCCTCAAGAATAAAAAGCTGCTGGGCCTCGACCTGGGCGCATTGGTAGCCGGTGCCAAGTTTCGCGGAGAATTCGAGGAACGGCTCAAGGCCGTGATCGAGGAAGTTCAAAAGGCCGACGGCCAGATCATCCTCTTTATCGACGAGCTGCATACCCTCGTGGGAGCCGGCGCAAGCGAAGGCGCCATGGATGCCTCCAATCTCCTGAAGCCCGCTCTCGCCCGCGGGGAGCTCCGCGCGATTGGCGCCACCACCTTGGATGAATATCGCAAGCATATCGAGAAGGACCCCGCGCTTGAGCGCCGGTTTCAGCCGGTCATGTGCGCCGAGCCCAGCGTGGAAGACACCATCGCCATCCTCCGCGGCCTTAAAGAACGCTACGAGGTGCATCACGGCGTGCGCATCATGGATGAAGCCCTCGTCGCGGCCGCGATGCTCTCCAACCGTTATATCACGAGCCGCTTCCTGCCGGACAAGGCCATCGACCTGGTGGACGAAGCCGCCAGCCGCATTAAAATGGAGATTGAAAGCCAGCCGACGGACCTTGACCAGATCGAGCGCAGGATTTTACAGCTTACGATAGAAAAACAAGCACTGTCGCACGAAACCGACGACGCCAGCCTGCAGCGCCTGGAAAAACTGGAAAAAGAGCTTTCCGAACTGAACTCAAAGCGCGATGTAATGCGCTTGAAGTGGGATAACGAAAAAAACCGCATCGGTATCGTGCGCAAGCTCAAAGAAAACATCGAGCAGCTCAAGATGGACGAGCAGCGTTACGAACGCGAGGGCAATCTGGCCAAGGCGGCCGAGATCAAGTACGGCAAGTTGCTGGAAGCCCAGCGCGAACTGGATGATTCCACGAAGAAGGCCAAGGACGATGCCGATGACGGCCGGCTTCTCCGCGAGGAAGTGTCGGAAGAAGACATCGCTCGCATCGTATCCGCCTGGACGGGCATTCCCGTCTCCAAGATGCTTTCCAGCGAAATGCAGAAATTCATCGATCTTGAAAAGATTCTCGAGAAGCGGGTAGTAGGGCAGCAGGCGGCCATCCTAGCCGTATCGGATGCCATCCGCAGGAATAAAACCGGCTTGTCCGACCCGAACAGGCCGCTCGGAAGTTTTTTGTTCGTGGGTCCTACGGGCGTCGGAAAAACAGAGCTCGCGAAAACCCTCGCGGCCTTTTTGTTTAACGACGAAAAAGCCCTCACGCGCATCGATATGAGCGAATACATGGAAAAACACTCCGTGAGCCGGCTCATCGGCGCGCCACCCGGCTATGTCGGGTATGACGAAGGCGGGCAGCTCACGGAAGCGGTACGGCGCCGGCCCTACAGCGTCATACTTTTCGACGAGGTTGAAAAAGCCCATCCGGACGTGTTCAACGTGCTCCTGCAGCTCCTGGACGACGGCAGGCTCACCGACAGCCAAGGCCGCACGGTGGACTTCAAGAACGCCATCGTCATCATGACGAGCAACCTCGGCTCCGACCTCATCCTCGAGTCCAACGACATGGCCGAGATACGCTCCAAGATCAACGAAGTGCTTCATCTGTCCTTTAAGCCCGAATTCCTCAACCGCATCGACGAAACGGTAATTTTCGAGCGCCTCAAGCAGGCGGACATGTCCGGCATTCTGGATATCCAGCTTGAAGCGCTCATCGCGCGGCTTTCGGACCGTAAAATGACCCTTCAGCTCAGCGAAACCGCCCGCGCCTTGCTCGCCGAGATCGGCTACGACCCTCGCTTCGGCGCCAGGCCGCTCAAGCGCACCATCATGTCCAGCATACAGAATCCGCTGGCCAAGCTCATCCTTAAAGGCGACATCAAGGAAGGGGATACCATCCTCATAGACAGGAAGGGCGATGCCTTTGCCTTCAGCGCCAAGCGCGGCGCGTAAGCATGCCCCCGTTTACCGATACGCACGCGCATTTGAGCTATGTCCTGGATCGCCAAGGGCAGTCGCGCTTCGATGAAATCGTGCGGGAGTACGCCGGTTGCGCAGCGCGAATCCTGGACCCCGGCGTCATCCCCGGCGATTATCCAGCGCGCAAAGAGGCCTTTGCCGCGTATCCCTTCATTCATCTGGCTGCGGGAATCTGGCCGGACGCGCGCTTTCTGGAATCGCGGGAATCCTCGGACGAAGCGCTTTCGGGCCTGGAAGGCCACGTCGCCGATAAGGCCTGCTTCGCCGTGGGCGAGTGCGGCCTCGACTACCATTGGATGCACGGCTCTGCGGAACGGCAGGCCTCGCTCTTCGGCGCCCAGATAGACCTGGCGCTTCGCTACGGCAAGCCGCTGATCGTCCATTCGCGCGAGGCCCACGCGGATACGCTGCGCCTCGTAACCCGGGCCGCAGCCGGTATCCCGGTGGTCATCCACTGCTTCGGCTACGGCGGGGAGGCCGCACTCGAATACCTCGCGGCAGGATGTTATATTTCATTTGCCGGAAACGTTACCTACAAAAACGCGCGCGACCTCCAGGCCGCCGCGGCCGTGGTTCCCCTGGATCGCCTGCTCGTGGAGACGGACGCTCCCTACATGAACACCGATCCCTGCCGCGGCAAACCGTCCAGCCCACTGGATATAGGCCGCACGTACGCTTTTTTAGCCAAGCTCAGGGGTGTTGAACCAGAGAGCTTGGAAGAGTCGGTGGGGAAAAACGCGAAGCTGGTGTTTGGACCGGCTTGGTAAGCTCGGTTATATTCCTTTAAGCCCGGCGGGGTATCGATATGGAAAAGCTCGTGCCTTCGCCGGGTTGCGATTCTATGTTCAGCGTGCCGCCGTGCGCTTCCACCACGTTTTTTACGATCAAGAGGCCCAGCCCCGTTCCGCCGGCCCCGGAGGCTGAGAAAAACGGCTCGAATACGCGCGCCTTGATTTCGTCGGACATGCCCACGCCGGAATCGCTCACGGACAGGGTGAAGCGCTCGTCGTTTCCGCCGGCCCTGATCTCTATCTGCTTTACCGGTGAATCCTTGCACGCTTTTCGCGCGTTATCTATCAAATTGTTGAGCACCCGTTGGATTCGCTCGCAATCCAGCAAGACGGGATCGTCGTTGTCTACCGTAGCCTTGACGGCTATTCCCAGTTTTTCCATTTGAGGCGCGATCGTTTCCAGTACTTGGCCTATAAATAGGGCAGGCTGCATTATTGAAAAATTAAGGCGGATTTCACCTCGGGAATAATCGAGGAATTCCCCAGCCAACCGTTCCAGCTTTCCAGCCTCTGTATCTACGTTGGCGATGAACTTTCTGAGGCGATCGCTGTCCTCCAGGTGCATCAGCATGAGCTGGAGCTGGCCTTTGATGATCGCTATCGGGTTCCGGATATCATGCAGCACCATGGAAGAAAATTTGCCCAGCGTGGACAGCCGCTCGTTGCGGATCTGTTCCGCCTGGGCATGTTCCAGGTCGCTGTATGCGTTTTCAAGCTGCTGGTTGCGCTTGCGAAGGTCCTCCACGAACAGCTCGTTGGAACTGCGAACGAGGAACGACATCGAAGTCATTACCGACAGGGCTATGGATACGTGTCCGCCGATGAGCCTCTGGAAATCCTTTCGGCTCAGGTAGAGGTAGCGGGAATCTTCTTTCGCGACAACGGTTGCGCTGCGCGGAAGCTCGTCCACGAGGGCCATTTCGCCGAAAAAACTTCCTGCGCCGTGCTCGGCCAGGAGATCGGGTTTTGTATCGTGATAATTTTTATAGACGGCAAAAGAGCCTTCAACGATAATATAAAATTTATCGGCTATTTCGCCTTCGTCGCAGATGATATGCCCAGTCCGGCACGTTCCTTCCTGACATGACGAAAGTACAAGGCTTATTTCTTCGTCGGTAAGATTTTTAAAAAAATAAACACGCTTTAGAAAGTCAAAATACTCCATATTGCGAGTATACAATGGTTTTAATCTTTATGCAAAAAAAAAGAGCTGTCCAATTTAATGGACAGCCCTTCTTCCAGGTTGATAAAAAATCACCAGCCGTCGGACATATCGTCAGCGTCGCGGCTGTCTTCCGCGAACAGATCGCTGACCGCGCGCAAGTCGTCGAGGTACAGATAATAGGTACCGAAGGCTTCCATCGGATCGCATTCGATCTTGAAACCGATTACTTTTAGACCCATCTGATTGTTGTAGTGGAAGTTCCTCTGGATGATTCCCGACGTACCATCGGGATTCTGCGGGGGAACTGCAACGGAAAGCTTCTTCCAACCCTGGAAGTTGAGCTTGCCCAAGGTAAGCTCGAACTGGTTGTTGAAAAAGTCCTTGACGATCAGTTTCATCACGTGATTGTAATTTCGGCCGACTACCCAAACAGAAATGGTCTTGGTGATGCCTTCAATCGGGATGGGGCGCTGGGCAAGCACGAAAATCTGATTGTAGCCGCGGCGGAAGAAATCGACACGGACACCGTAGGTAAACTGATCGGCTATTTTGGGATCCTGTCCCGCGTAGCGCTCTTCAGGCTTGGGTTCGTCGGCTTTTCCGGCCGGTCCGCCCTTGAAGAGCCTTCCCGAGCTGATGCCTTCGTCCGCGGAAATATAAACATTCCAAAATCCCGAGGATTCGAATTTATCTATTGAGACCGTTTGTAGTTTTTGCTGGGCTGTATCCACGCCGATCAGATTGGGATCGGGGTTTCCTACGGTAGCTTGTGCGCCCAGCGACGCTACAACAGTACATGCCAACAAGACGGCAAAAATCTTCTTCATGATATCCCCTTATTTGGTAGATTCCGTGCCCCAAGTTTCCTGGATAAACTTGGGCTGGCTGAGCGCATCGCCGTCATACAATGTCTCGAACGTATCGGTGAGTACTTTGAGTTGGTCAAAGTAGAAATAGATCGCTTTTTCGTAGTTCGGCGCTTCGGCGGAAGCGGGGATCGCGACGACTTCGGTTGGGCGGGTCCAGATGCGGAATTTTACCAGGCGCAAGCCTTCCCGCTTGGGCAAGTATTTTCTTGACTGGGGAATATTGTTCGGGATGTTGATCCTGAAGTTTTTCCAACCGACGTGATCCAAGTCTCCCATGGGAAGAATGTGGACTACACCGGTATAGTCGCGAACGTAGGCCTCAAGGTAGTAGCTGAAATTTCCGGACCATATCCACATGTCTATCATGCGTACGCGGCCGGGCATATCCAACTCTTTGGGCTCGTAGAGCGCTTCTTCGCCGGTACCTTTTTTGGTGCCGGGAATAATATCTACCCAGTTATACTCTTTGCGGTCGAAAAGCAGGGAAACGCCTAATGAGCGCATATCCTTGTTTTCCTGATTGCTGCCAAATACGGCCAAAGGCCATGATTTGATGTAAGCAACTTTCGGAAAGTCTTTTGACGAGAATTTACTGCCGATCACAAACCATGGCTGACCGACTGGGTCATCAAATGTCTGCACAACAGCAGATTCCAAATTTACGGTCTGTTCGTCGGCAAAAATATTCTGTGCCGCTATCAGACTTACCAATACGAGGGACAGGCAAAACGCCCTAGTGACGCGTTGTTTCATCCGGATGACTCCTTGTGGCCTTTTCTATCGACCTGCCAGCTATATCAGAATTATATTTTTAAGCGTAGCCTTTGTCAAACAATTTCGGCATAGAACACGGGTAACTTGCGTTAATTTTCGCGCTATTTCGATTCTTTCCATGCCAAGCGCTCATTTCCCGATTTTTTATTGTCCATTCGAATCGCAATGTTCTCCAGAGCCGCCTTGAAATCCCAGGAAAGCACCGCGTCGGTCAGCGGGTCCTTGCCGGAAAAAAGAGGCTGAAGTTCGACGACATAGGCGGCTGCGCCAAAGAGGTGCCTCTTGTATTGTGAGCCGACGCTGCCCGGCACCGCGACGAAAGCGGCCCTGATGTCCAGGTTTTTCAGGCTTGATACCGCGTCAATTGAAAATTCTTGGCTCAACTCCAGGATATACGGAGTCGCGTCGGAGCCGGAATCTTTCAACCCTTTCTTGAACGCTTCCGCGAGCTCGGCGTAGTTCTGTCCGGGTAGGAGAGCCGCGACGGCCGCTGGTCCGGGACCGAGAGTCTTGCAGTAGTCGGCGATCAACGCGGCCGCCTGTACGGCTGCGCGGGTTTCCATGAATTCCACCGAAAAAAGTCGCGGGTCCTCTTTGATTTTGGTGGTACCTACGAAACCGACCAGGGTATCGGGAAAAGAATCCAGGATCGCGGGAATCTCGGAAGCGAGAAACGGGGAGAGGAAAACCCTGCCCGGCTTTTTCAACTGCAATTCGGAAAAAAGGCCTGAAGACATGGTCTCCGTTTTTAGGGTGACCGTCTCGCGCGCCGTCTTTTCATAGAGGGACGCTATGGCCGGTGAATATCCGCCAAGGTAGGGATCCATCACGCTGAGCGTGCCTTTCGCGGTACAGGCGGTAAGGCTGGAAATCAAAAGGATCATCGTGAGCCAAACTGAAAATTCCGGATGTGCCGGGGAGGCTATTTTATTCATGGGTGGCAAAAGAATAACTGCAATGATGAATATTGGCAAGGACCTCTTGACGCTTGGGGCCAGTAATCCTAGACTATTTAGATTGAGGACATTGGAAAACTTCAGTTTTGAGATGTCCACCAAATTTAAATGCAGTTCGTAGAACGAATTGCCGAGGCACATCGAAAAATCAACCGGGTTTTTCGATGTGCCAATAGCCGATACGTTTTTTATCGCAACACAAGGAGCAGTATATGACAAGCTACAAGGAACTGGGGCTATCCAATACCGTCGAACTTTTCAAGAAGGCGTTTAAGGGTGGATATGCCGTTCCCGCTTACAATTTCAATAATCTCGAGCAGATGCAGGCCATAATCCAGGCATGCGTGGAAACCAAAAGTCCCGTAATCCTCCAGGTGTCGTCGGGCGCGCGCAAGTACGCGAACTCCAACCTCCTGCGGAACATGGCCCGCGGTGCCGTGGAATACGCCAAGGAACTGGGCATGGCGATTCCCATCGTGCTGCACCTGGACCACGGCGATACCTACGAGCTCTGCGTGGACTGCATCGAGAACGGCTTTTCCAGCGTCATGATCGACGGTTCGCACCTGCCGTACGAGGAGAATGTCGCGCTTACCAAGAAAGTGTGCGACTACGCACATTCGCGGAAAGACTACGTATCCGTGGAAGGCGAGCTCGGCGTCCTTGCCGGGGTCGAGGATGAAGTCTCCTCCGAGCACAGCAATTATACCCAGCCGGAGGAAGTCGAGGATTTCGTGAAAAAGACCGGCGTGGATTCCTTGGCCATTTCCATAGGAACAAGCCACGGCCGCACCAAATTCAAGCCCGAGCAGTGCACGCGCGACAAAAACGGCATCCTCATCCCGCCGCCGCTCCGCTTCGACATCCTCGAGGCCATCGAGAAGCGCATCCCCGGCTTTCCCATCGTGCTGCACGGCTCGTCCAGCGTTCCCCCGGTCTATATCGAGATGATCGAGAAGTACGGCGGAAAATTAGCCGATTCCGTGGGCATTCCCGAAGAGCAGCTTCGCAAGGCGTCCAAGAGCGCCGTCTGCAAGATCAACATCGATTCCGACGGCCGCCTTGCCATGACCGCGATGATCCGCAAGATACTGGTGGAAAAGCCGGACGAATTCGATCCCCGCAAGCTTTTCGGTCCGGCCCGCGACGAGCTTAAGAAATTATATATGCACAAGAACAAGGAAGTTCTGGGCTCAGCCGGACAGGCATGACCCCCAGACAGGATGGAATAAAAAACGCCGCGGAAACGCGGCGTTTTTTTTGATGTACGGTTATGCGCGTTTAGTACGGCTTGCCCGATGCCTGTTCCACGCCCTTGCGGGCAAGGACGTCGCAGCGCTCGTTCCAGACTTCGCCCGCGTGGCCTTTAACCCACACGAACCGCGCCTTGGTCTCAAGGGCAAGCGCGTCCAGGCGCTCCCAAAGCTCCTTGTTCTTTACCGGTGTTTTATTCGCGGTTTTCCAGCCGTTTCTTTTCCAGCTCGCGATCCAGGTGGACACGCCGTTTTTTACGTACTGCGAATCCGTATGCACTTCCACGATGTAGCCGGCGAGCTCACCCGACTTGACCCGCTCTGAGACGGCGACGAGCGCCTCGGCCGCCGCCTGGAGCTCCATGCGGTTGTTCGTGGTAAGGACTTCTCCCCCGCAGGATTCCCGTATCTCGCCGCCTGCAAGGCAAACCCAGCCCCAGCCGCCGGGGCCCGGATTGCCCGAGCAGGCGCCATCCGTGTAAATGACGGCCTTTTTTTCGATCATGGCGCTCATTTAGGAAGAAACGCCGTGGAAAACCAAGGCACCCAGGTAATCAGGGCCAGCACGACCAATTGGATGACGAAATACGGAAGTACGCTGCGGAATATATGCACCACCGGCTTTTTAAAGGCGTAGCTGGCCAGGAACAGATTCATTCCGATAGGCGGCGTAAGGAATCCGAGCGTCAGGTTGGTAATGAAAATTACTCCGAGGTGCACCGGATGTATGCCGAAGGCCGCGCCAAGCGGGATTACCAGCGGCGAAACAACGAGGATGGCCGAGAAAATATCCATGAAGCACCCGACCAAGAGCAGCGCGATGTTGAGGAATAGGAGGAAAACCCATTTGTCGTGCACGATTGCGCTGATCCACGTAACGAACGTTTCGGCCACGCCGGCGTCCACCATGAAAATGGAGAGAGCTTTGGCCATCGCGATGATCAGGAGCACGCCGCCGGCGACGGGCATGGCCTCGGTAACCACCTTGACGAGCGAATCCCATCGCTGGGCATCGGTTTTTTCCGGAAGGCCCGGAGCTTCGTCCTGCGGGGGGGAGCCGGCGGGCCGACCGATCTGTAATATTTTTTTAATGCGTCCGGCGCGGTTGAACAGTGTCTCCACGATAAGCAGGTAGACGATGGCGAAGGAGGCGATCTCCGTGAGCGTCGCGGTGAAGGCGAAGTACAGGAAGAAAATCACGGCGGGCAGGATGACCTCGGGCAAGGCGGCGACGAGCGCTTTTCCCGCGCGCCCGAAGCTGAAGACGTTTCGCTTCGCCTTGACCTGTATGCTCCGTATGATGCCCGCGGCGCCCATGGACAAGGTGAGGAGCAGCCCAGGCAGGATGCAGCCCAGGAACAGGTAATTCATGTCGAATACCTTGCCGTCTATGAAACTGGGGTTGTTCTGGTAGGTAAAATTGGCGCCTATGAAATAGACGATGATGGCGATGCTGGGCGGAAAAAGGAGGCCGATTGACGAGGACGCGGTAAGAAGGCCGTGTACGTCTTTTTCCTTGTAGCTGCCGGTGCCCAGGAGCACGGTTGACAAGAGGCCTCCGAGCGCGAGGATCGTAACGCCGTTCGCGCCGGTAAAAGTCGTGAAGAACGCGCAGACCAATACGGCCGCGAAGGCCTCGCCACCGGGCAGCCAGCCGAAAAGCTCGCGGAACAGCGTGACCAGGCGCTTGGCGGCCCCCGTTTCCGAGAGCAGGTATCCCGCGATGGTAAACAGCGGGATCGCGGGCAAGGCGGAGTTTTTAAGCAGGTTGTAGGCTTCCGTGGTAACGCTGATGGTGCTCTGGAAGCTTCCCAGGTAGAGCACGGTGGCGACGCCGCCCAGCATGAGGAACAAAGGAAGTCCCATGAACGCGAGGGCTATGATGGCGATGATCAAGGGCGCCGAGATTACGGAGATCGTCTGCATGATTGCGTTTGACAGCGTAAAAAGCAGTGGAACGTCTATGCTGAAGTATCCGAACAGCGACGCGATAGAGGGCAGGCCGAGGATCACGCCGAACACGGCGCCGAGACCGACGCAGATTTTTTCGGCGCGGGACTTGGCGTTGTACGCCTCGAAAATCGCCATGAGCAGGAAACCGAGGGCCATGGGCACCACGAAGACCTGTATGGGAATGCGGAACAGCGGGATGGACTCGCCGAAATTAAGCGCGATGCAGCTGATCGAGGTGAAGAAGAGAGTGACGTGAATCATGATGGCCATGAACGATTTGGCCGGTCTAGCTATCAAGCCGAGCTTTCCCTTGACCTCGCCGTTCAGGGTGAGATGTTTTTCCTCACACGAGGCGTAGGCCGCGGAGAAGAAGGAAAGGGCGAGCATGGCGTGCTCGATGAGGCGGATTGACTCGGGGAGGCCCATCGTCTTGAATATGCGCGCAAGGATGAAATCCGAAAGCGCCACGACCACGATTATCCCGATGGATCCGATGGCCGCCCACTTGGAAATGCCTCTTATAGTTTTTCTGAACATGCTTACTTACGCTCGCTTTCTACAGCCTGGTAGACGGTGCGCACGAAATCGGGGGTAAACCATTCGCCCATGAGCGTCTTCATTTTTGGACCCGTGAAAAGCTCGTTCCAGGCTTTGAAATCAGCCTCTGTCAGGCTTGGCACCAGAAGGCCCTGTTTTTTCATCGTGGCTATCGCGTCCGTTTCCAGCTTGAGCGAATCGGCGGCTATCTCGAGTGTTATCTTGTCCGCCGCGGCCTGGAGAGCCGGCTTGAGGTCGGCGGGAATCCTGTCCCAGGCCCGCTTGTTGAAGACGATGGCGCCGAAGAACGGCGAGAGGCGGAATGCCGAGATATGGGTAACGGAGCGCTTGAGCTGGCTCCACAGGGTGGCCACGAGAAGCGGGCTGGTGTAGGCCACGTCGATCGCGTTGGAGTTGAACTGCAGCAGGAAGGACGCGGAGTCGGATTTGACCGTGCGGGTCCCGATGCTCTGCAGCTGCTTTATGAGGATGTCCTGGTCGCGGTTGACGCCTATCCTCATGTCCACGAGGTCTTCGGGCTTGACCAGCGCCTTGTTTGAAAACAGGTAGATCCAGCCGCCTTGGCCGATGTTGATGATCTCGTACTTGTTGCCTATTTTTTGCTCCATGAGCGGCTTGATGGATTTGATGGCCGCCGCGAATTCGGCGTCGTTCCGGATGACGGAAGGCATGGCCAGCATGAACAGGTCTTTTTCCAGGTAGAATAATCCGGAGGTTTCCAGCAGGGCGCCGTCGAGGGCGAAATTCAGCTTTTGGATAATCTCGTCCTGGCTGGCATTGGCAACGCTTTTCTGGAATACGAGCTTGACGCGCCCATTGGAGACGCGCGACCATTCGGCCGCGAGTTTTTTCATGCCAAGGTCCCAGGGGCTGTTGACCGGTACGGATGCGCCCATTTGAAGCACGACGGACTGCGCCGAAGCCGCCGCGGCGACGCCGATAAAAAGGCAGAGGGAAAGTATGGTGCGCAGCGCTCTTTGGTTGAGTTTCATTCAAGTTACCTTTCTTGTGTCGTAGACAGATCGAAATAAAGTGCGGCATCGGCCTTCAGTTTCTGTGCCTTGCGGCGGGCGAGCGCGTTCATGAGGGCGTTGGACGGGGCGGCTTCCGTACCGATGGCGAGCGCTTTTTCGAGCGCCGCGAGAAAGCCTTCCGCGTCGTTGTCCGGCAGGCAAACGAGCTGCGCATAGGCGACGAACGTTCCGGCGGACAGGCCGTTGGAAGCCTTGACCGCGGAGTCATATTCCTTCAAGGCCTTTTCCCTGTCGCCGCCGAGTTCCATGGGCAGGGACCCGTAAACGGAGAAGGCAAAATCGTGAAGCATGCCGCCGCCGTATTCCGGATCAAGCGCCAGGGCTCCTTCCATGAGCATGAATGCCGCGGAGAGGAGCGAAGAAAGATTGGCCCGCGGCAGGGAGGGGCCCAGGCTTACTTCGTCGAAATTGAGAGGATTGGAGCTGAAGGCCGCAAATATCGACGCCGCGGTGAAATACATGATTCCGACGTCTTTTTTTGCGAACGGCTTCAGGGCTTTGACCCGTTCTTCGACGGCGTTTTTGCTCGGGGCCGCGATTTCAAACTGCCGAGCGAAAAACCCGGGGCTTTTTTTATCAATAAAAGGAACCAGCGTAGCGGTGGCGCGGAGGTAGAGCGCGCGTGCGCGGGCGCGAAGCTCGCCGGCACGTTCGTATTCTTCGTCCGGCACGAAGAAAGCCTCGCCGTCCAGGAAGGCGTTGGCGTACAGGACATACAGCGACGCCGCCGTACTGGCGTTTCCCACGCTGTTCGCGTCCGATGCGACCAGTATCTCGGCGGTCTTGATGAGCATCGGGAGAGCTTCCTTGGCCAGCAAAGGGTCGCTTTCCCCCAGCAGCGCGTTGGTGGCATAGGTTCCCACCTTGAAAAGTACGCAGGAGTTCGTGAGCATGACGATGATCAGAGGCGCCAGAAAACGTATTTGTCGTAGTTTCATAGTCCGAGTATCCTTGTTGTGTGTTGTTTTGTCAATAAAAGAGGGCCGCCCGAATATTCATCTTTGCACTATGTGTTGCAAAACGGCACGACCCAGTATACCATTGCCCCACTATGTTTAAAGAATTCAAGACTCTCGGCCCGTATATCAAGCAACATTGGCATCGCTATATTTTAGGCATTCTCTGCCTTCTCGCGGTCGATTCCGCTCAGCTCTTGATTCCGCAATATATAAGGAAGTCAATCGACGCGGTATCCTTGGGCAACTCCCGGAATTCGGTACTGGTCTTCGTGCTGTGGATAGTCGGCGTGGCGGCTTTCGTGGCCGCGGGGCGATTCGCGTGGCGCTATTTCATCCATGGAGCGTCCAGGCGCATAGAAAAAGCGCTGCGCGACAGGCTTTTTTCGCAACTCATGCTCTTGCCGACATCGTATTTCCAGCAAAACGCGGTGGGCGACCTCATGGCCAGGGCGACCAACGACATGCAGGCGGTGCGCATGGCCTGCGGAATGGCCTTCGTCTCCTTCATAGACGGAATCTTCATGTCCATCGCCATCCTGCTCGTGATGTTCAGCCAGAATCCGGGTACGACGATGTGGACCGTCGCCCCGCTGCCCATCGTCACCCTGCTGATCATTTTCTTCGGCAAGGCCATGGGCAAGCGTTTCAAGAAAGTCCAGGAAATTTATTCGGACATGAGCACGGTCGTGCAGGAAACCATGCAGGGAATCCGGGTCGTCAAGTCTTTCGTAAAGGAAGACGTATTCGCCTCGCGCTTCGCGGAGTCAAACGACAGATACCGGGACGCCTCGATGGGGCTGGTAAAGATTTTCGGCTTTTTCTTTCCGATGATTTCCTTCATCGCGGGAATCACCAGCGTCATACTGCTGCTGGTGGGCGGCGACGCGGTCCTTGAGAACAGGATGACTCCCGGCGACCTCGCCGCGATGCTGGCGTATCTGGAAATGCTGCTGTGGCCCATGCTCGGCGCGGGTTTTACCGTAAACATACTGCAGCGCGGCGCGGCCAGCCTGAAGCGCATCAACGAGGTGCTGAACAACCCGGTCGAGCCTGCCCGCGCTCCCGGAACCGTTCCGTGCGCCGCCGATCCCCGCGGCGACATAGAATTCCGGAATCTGTCGCTGACGTTCCCCGATGCCAAAGCCCCGGCGCTCTCCGACGTAAGCCTCGTCGTGAGGCAAGGGCGTACGACCGGTATCCTGGGACGCATCGGGTCGGGCAAAAGCACGCTCATCAAGCTTATTCCCCGCATCGTCGAGCCTCCCTTGAACACGGTATTCATCGGGGGCGTGGATGTCGGCGCCTATGATATAGAAAAAGTCCGGGCGATGCTCGGCTTCGTCCCGCAGGACAGCTTCCTTTTTTCCGACAGCATCCGCAATAACATCGTCTTCGCAAAACCCGATCTGGACGAAGCTCGATTCCTGCGCGTGCTCGCCATCAGCGCGCTGGAGCGCGACCTCGAACTGTTCCCCGCAGGATGGGATACGGTGGTCGGCGAGCGCGGGCTGACGCTTTCGGGCGGGCAGAAGCAGCGGGTGGCCATTGCCCGCGCGCTTGCGGCTGAACCGGAGATACTGGTCTTCGACGACGCCTTGTCCGCAGTGGACGCGGAAACGGAGGAGAAAATCCTGGCGGGCATCCTGGAAGACCGCGCAGGCAAGACCAACATCATCATATCCAACCGCGTGTCCACGCTCAAGCGCGCGGATCTCGTGGCGGTATTCGACGGAGGGGTCATGATCCAGTGCGACACTCCCGAGAATTTAGCCAAGGTGGACGGATTCTTCGCCGAGATCGCCGCGATGCAGGAATTGAGCCGGGTTCCGGCAGGAAACGGAGTCTAGGATGGCCGATTTTTTTGATTCGGACGATATCGTAAAAAGCTACGATTCGGTGCTCGTCGGCAAGATTTTCCGCTACGTGAAGCCGTACCGCGCGCTGCTGGTCATGACGGCGCTCGCGCTCGTGCTTTCTACGCTTGGTGAACTTTTATTGCCGATAATCGCGCAGCGGACGGTAGACGACGCGCTGATGCTTTCCTACAGCGCGCTGCAGGAGCGGGGCCTGGCCGACCTACGCCTGAACGGCGTGGAAATTCCACAGGACGCTCCGCGGGCGCTGGGTTTCGTGTTCATGCGAAAGAAAAGCCTTACGGCGATTCCTGCCAAGCTCCGGGCCGCGCTGGAAGCCGATGGACTCCTCCTTCCCGGCCCCTTTTACCTTACGCCGGTCTCCGATGCAGAAACTTTGTCCGCGTCGTTGCGTCAATCGCTGGAGCGGCAGGATCCCCGGATAATCCAGGGGATGCCCAAGGCGGTCGTGGCTGACGGATTCTTCATAGCGCCTGAATCCCTCGTGCGAGCGCTTCCTCCCAAGGACGCCAAGGCGCTCCGGGTCAAGGACGCCGCGTTGGTCCGGGTAAACAGCCTGCTGTTCATGGTAAGCCTGGTGCTGGTGCTCGCGGCGACCTTCGCGCAGACCTGGAGCACGAGCCTCATAGGCCAGAAAGTGATGAAGGCGCTGCGCATGGACTTGTTCGCGCGCACGGCGGGGCAGAGCCTGGCGTTTCTTTCCAAGCAACCGGTGGGCAGGCTCGTGACGCGCCTGACGAGCGACGTGGAGACCATCAACGAATTTTTTACGAACGTGCTCGTTTCGTTCATCAAGGACGTGAGCATCATGGTGGGCGTCATCGCGGTGCTGTTCGGCATGAGCCCGAAGCTCGCGCTCGTTACTCTTTTATCGCTGCCGCCCGTGCTGGTTGCCACAAGCATTTCCAGGCGCATGGCGCGCGACGCTTTCCGCAAGCAGCGCACCTGGCTTTCCAAGGTAAATTCCTTTATCTCCGAGCATATCGCCGGAGTCGCCGTCGTCAAACTGTTCGGCAGGGAGCGCTTCGTATCCTCCAGCTTCGACGGCCGCAACACCGAGCTCATGAAGGCCAATCTAGGCGAGATGTACGTAATGGCTACGTTCAGGCCGCTTATCGAATTTTTTTCGGCTACGTCCACCGCCGTCATCTTATGGTACGGCGCGGGGCTGCACGACAAAGGGCTGCTCTCCCTGGGAACCCTGATAGCTTTCGTAAACCTGATACGCATGTTCTATTCGCCCGTGCAGGATATTTCCGAGAAATTCACGATACTGCAGAGCGCCATGGCCGGGGGCGAGCGCGTATTCAAGCTTCTGGAGGCCGACGAGCGGATCCCCGATGCTCCGACGGAAACCTTACCCAAGCCGTTACTGGGCAAGCTGGAATTCGACCATGTATGGTTCGCGTACAAAGAAGGCGAATGGGTGCTCAAGGACGTGAGCTTTACGGTGGAAAGCGGGCAGACCGTCGCCATCGTCGGCTATACGGGCGCCGGGAAAAGCACCATTGCGCTTTTGATGCCGCGGCTTTGGGATATCCAGAAAGGCGAGATAAGGCTGGACGGCGTCCCCATAAAAAACCTGCCGCTTTCTGAATTGCGGCGGTCCATCCGTCCGGTCATGCAGGACGTGTTCCTGTTTTCAGGGACGGTGGCGGATAACATCGAACTCGGGCTGAAGCTCGACCGGCCCTCGGTTGAGCGGGCCGCCGAGGCCGTCCATGCCGACGGCTTCATAAAAAACCTGCCCGGCGGCTACGATGCCAAGCTGGGCGAGGGCGCCTCCACGCTCAGTTCCGGGCAGCGGCAGCTTTTATCCTTTGCCCGCGTCGTGGCCCACGACCCGCACATCATCGTCCTCGACGAGGCCACCAGCTCGGTGGATACCGAGACTGAACGCCTGGTGCAGGCCGGCTTGGACGAGCTCATGAAGGGCCGGACGACCATCGCGATAGCGCACCGGCTGTCCACCATCAAGCATGCCAACCTGATTCTGGTGCTTTCGGAGGGCCGCATAGCCGAGCAGGGAACGCATGACGCACTTATCGAAAAGCGCGGGATCTATTATAATCTGTACAGACTGCAATTCGAACGAGAGGCGATTGATACCGAATGAGTGAAACATCGATGTTTGCCATACTTGCCTTGGTCTCCCCCAAACTGGAATCTTCCATCCGCGCGACCGTTGCCAGCCTTGAAGACTGCAGCCTGCGGTTCGGAACGGGCAATAACGCCCTGTCCGCCATTGCCCTGTCGGAACGCGTGGACCTCGTCCTCCTGGACCCCGAAATGGTTCCGGTCAACGCCGCGGACAGCATCGCCCTGGTCAAGGCCACCTGTTCCAATTGCGAAATCGTGCTCCTCCTCAAGGATCAGGACATCACGATGGATGTCGAGCTCATGAAGATCGGGGCGTACGGCTCGCTTCCCAATCCTCCCTCGCTTGAGGACCTGCACAAGCTCATCAACGGTCTCATGGAAAAAAACGAGATAGACCGCGAAAACCGCGCCTTGGTGGAAGCCCTGGGCGAGGCGCGTTCGCAGACCATAATCTCGCACAGCCCGGAAATGGAAAAGGTGCTGTCCATGGCCGCCCGCGCGGCGCGCAGCAATTCCACCGTCCTCATCACCGGCGAGAGCGGTA
>CAZAJF010000064.1:0-16442 GCA_964485395.1 uncultured Treponemataceae bacterium
CCCGGGCGTTTCCCGAAAGGCCGCGACTTGTCCATGGACTTTCGGGCCGATCGCCGAGGGTGCCCATTGAAACTTAATGGAGCCCACGCGTTGGTAGAAGGCTCCCGGGGGCAAGGGGTCGTAAGGGTTTTCGGCATTCCGGCCGTTTCGGTCATTTATATCTACGAGGCGCTTACGATAACGCCGGGAAACTCCGTCATATCCGTACCGCCCATGAGCAAGGCGCGGTTCATGCGGCCGACGGCTACGCCAGGTCTACAGGCCGAACCGGCGTCGTGATAGCCACGAGCGGCCCCGGCGCCGCGAATCTGGTAACGGGAATCGCCACTGCCTGGATGGACTCGGTTCCCCTGGTGTTGATTACCGGCAATGTTCCCCTGGCGCTCATCGGCAGGGATTCCTTCCAGGAAATAGATATTTCAGGCATCACCATGCCTATAACAAAACATAACTTTATTGTACGCGAGGCTTCGCAGCTTGTTCCGATGATCCGCGAGGCGTTCAACATTGCCAATTCGGGAAGGAAAGGTCCGGTTCTCGTGGATATTCCCAAGGATATGAGCGCGGCCATCGTTGACTATGAACCTTCCAAGCCAGAACAGATCGCGGCTCAGCCGCCCGCCTCGGCGCGGGAAATCCTTCGGGCAGCCAAAGTCATCGCGGAAGCCAAGCGCCCGTTTATCTTGGCCGGGGGCGGCGCGGCGGCTGCCGGAGCCGGAGAGGCCGTTCTCGCGCTCGCGGAGAAAGTACAGGCGCCCATAGCGTCAAGCTTGATGGGTTTGGGGCTTGTGCCTGCCTGGCATCCGCTATTTACCGGCATGATAGGCATGCACGGAAGCCGAACTTCAAACCAGGCGGCATGCGCTGCCGATCTTGTCATCGCGGCGGGAGCCAGGTTCTCCGATCGCGTCGTGTCCGATCCTTCCCGTTTCGCCAAAGGCGCAAAAATTATTCACCTCGATATCGATCATACGGAAATCGGGAAGAATGTGCGCTGCGATTTATTTCTTCTTGGCGACATGAAAACAAACTTGGAGCTCTTGGCTGATATGCTCCCGTTGCGTAAAGATTCGCCATGGACAAAAAATCTGCAATCATGGCGTGAGCAGGAAAGGCGGGAGACTCCTACTGGGACGGTTTTCCGGCCGCGATCCATCATGAAAACCCTTCGGCAGTACGCAGGCGAAGATGCGATCATCACTACCGAGGTGGGCCAGCACCAGATGTGGACTGCGCAGTTTTATCCTTTTTCTCGGCCTCGCCAGTTTTTAACTTCTGGAGGTCTTGGTACTATGGGGTTCGGTACCGGCGCGGCCATTGGAGCGCAATTGGGAAACCTGGACAGGCGGGTCGTGCATATCGCCGGGGACGGATCGTTTCGCATGAATCTTACCGAACTTGCCACCATCGCCGCGTATCGCCTGCCCATCGTAATTCTGGTGATGAACAATGGAGTCCTCGGCATGGTACGGCAGTGGCAGGGCCGGTTCTACGGTTCGCGGTATTCCGCCACCACGCTCGATTCCTCTCCTGGTCAAGCTCTCGATTTCGTGAAGATTTCCGAGGCCTTCGGGGTGCCTGCCTGGAGAGCCGACGACGACGCCTCTCTGCGCAAGGCGTTGGAATCCGCCATGGGCGCGGAAGGACCGGCCTTGATAGACTGCGTAATCCATGAGGATGAGGAAGTCCTCCCCATGGTGCCGCCAGGTGGAGCCTTGGACGAACAGGTATTCAGTCGAGTTCCATCGTCTTAAGCTGTTTCTCCGCATGGAAGGTTTCAGGAACGGCGGGGTCGATGATAAGGAGCGATTCCGCGAATGCCGACGGCGGATAATAAATATTGAACCCATCGGCGTCGTGCACGGGTTTCGCGCCGGCCGCCGTCTCATAATTTTTGATGAGGGTGGCAAAGGCCCCGTCGTTGGAAATGAGACCGTAGGTGCCTGGGCCCGCGAGCAGGATGGGCATCTTGGTCTTGCGGGCGAGCGTCTCGGCCAATGTCCTGTAGCCCATATAAAGCGCGAGAAGCTCGCGCGTGCCCATGCCTCGCATGAGGGAGCGCAGCGGGTTGAAGGCGAAGGCATACCAGAATTTTCCGATTCCGGCGCTTGCTGCGCCTTTCTGCGAATATACGAACAGGCACATGCCGCGAATCCGCTGCTCCTGCTCATCCCACAGGCGGCCGACTATGACGCCGGGGCGATTTACCAGTTCGGGGTGGGCTGACAGGCAGATGCCGCCCATGTCGCCGTAATAGGCGTCCACGGAGCTGCGGGAACCATAAATGGTGAATTTTCTTTTTATCATTTTCGCGTGATCGAGCTTGGAGAGCAGATCCCTCCATTTAGCGGTTTCGCCTGTTATTTTCGAATAACCCGCTACCTTCCGGAAGGCGGTGTCCAGCGAGTCGAAGGTGAGTTTGGATGAACGCAGTTTTCCCGTTTTCTTGACCAGGAACGCGAAATTCCTCTCTTCCGTTCCGAGGCTCGCCAAGAGCGGCCCGTCTTGGGCCATGGCTGCCAGAATGGCGTCCATGGCATCCGCCAGCAAGGCGCACTGCTCCACGCCCAGGAACCCTGGGGCCGCGTCGGCCCGCAGCCGTTTTACGATGCGGCCTACGGTCTCGTTATCGGAATATCGCGTCGCCGCCCCGGTCACGACGGCCAGGCAGGCTTCGTCGCCCTGCTTCGCGAAATATGAGCAGGCGTGGACTATGGCGACGAAGCGTCTCGGATCGCGCTTGTCCGGCGGAACTTCCTTCATGGAATCGAACAGGGAGTCGAAGATCGCGAGGCGCTCGGTCAAGGCGCGAACTACTTTATCGTCGCGGGGAAGGGGTACCGCATTCGCGTCCATGCCTGATTTTTCGGCCTTGGCGCGCGCGTCCGCCTCTTCCTGCAACGCCCTGGCCGTCTCGATTTCCAGCTTGCGGCGTATCACCGCCGCCTCTTTGCCGAGCTCGGAAAAACTGAAGCCGCACTCGGCGTCGCCGTCTTTTTGCGTAAGGGCCTTCAACGCGGCTTCCAGGAAATCTACCGCGACCCTGGCGCGCGCGGCGTCGCGCCCGGCCGGTTCCACGTCCCCGCCGCCCGGTTTTTCCGCCGGTAAGTTAATGGAGGTGAAAAGCTCAACCGTATTGCCCTTGCTCGCCTCGATATATTTATCCGCCAATTCCTCGAAGCAGGTCGCCTTGAGCGTTTGGCTCGAGTAGCCCGTGCCTATCCCCGGTATCAGCGAGCGAATCGCCATCTCGTGGAAGGCCGGTCCCTTACGGTCAAAACGGGTAAGCTGCTCCTTGGTCCATTTGCGGTCCATTCCCCGGCTTATGTCGCTGGCGATCTGCTGGTACAAGCCCGCCGCGTCGATGTTCTCCTTGAAGTACAGCGACCGTACTTCGTTGATTCCAACGGTGCCGCCGTTTCTCAAGGCTATGCCTTCCACCATTTCGGGGGTAAGGCCCAGCTTGATTCCGAGCGTCCGGGAGTCCGGCGGAGCGAGGCCCATGTCCACGTTGCGAAGATACATGCAGCCGGGATTGATGCCGTTGGATGCGCGCGTTTCCTGGATGAAGCCCGAGCGCTGCGCGGCTGGCAGTCGGGCGAGCGCGTCCAGGTGCCAGCGGATTACGGCGACGCCTTCCGTTCGGACGACTATTTTGGCCAGCGTTACGGCGTCGGCCATGAACCCCGAGTCCGTCTGCATGCTTATGGAAGCGACGCGGCCGAGCACCGCCAAACCCGCGTCCAAAGTAGAGAGCTCGGCGGCCAGTTCGATGTATGCGCGTAGTTCCTTGGCTATCGTGAGAGATGCGAGACCGTCCGACAGCCTTTTTTGGATACGCTCCTCGAAGGTGTCCGCAAGGCCGGCGGATTGCATGAAGCGTTCTGCGCTCGCGGGGCTCATCGCGTTGAGGCGGCGGCCGAGGCTTCGCTCAAGCCCGGCGAGCGCGCGCGCTATCGGCGCCAATTGCTCCGGATCGATGCGGCCTGAGAGCCGGTACAGGCATGGCAGCACTATTCGCCGCATGAAGGATAGGAACGTGGGGCTCTTGAACGTAAAGGTTCGCCAGGCGTCGCGCCACGCGTTAAGGTGTTCCTCCTGGCCCGAGAATCGCTCGCCCACGAGCCGAGCCAATGGGCGCCCGACGTATTTGCACAGGGCTATATCCGAGAGTATCGCTGTTTCGCCAAGCTGGTCCGCGTTCCACGGGGCTTGGCCCCGCAGGTCGATGAGAATGTCCGCGATCGCGTCGAGTATCCAGATATGGCGCGATTTCCAGGCTCGATATTCAAAATCGTTGCCCATGCGCGGCAAGACGATATGCGTGGTAAAGGCTGCCGGCGAGATGCCGGCCCTCGCTACGCGCGTGAGCACGTAGAAGACGCCGCGATCCGCGACCGGCGGGGCCTTCATCTTGAACATGATCTCGCGCAGCGGCATGATCGCCTTTACCGGGTCGAGCCAGTGCGGCGCGCCGTGGGCGTATACGGCTTCCAGTAATGGAATGGCTCCGGACTTTTGCTTGTGCACGCGGCTCTCGTCCAGCTCGGCCGCGCCGATCAGGGACAGGCGGTGCCGGAATTGCGCGCGGGTTCCCGCTTTTTCCAAGACCCTGATTCGGGCGCGCAATGTGTCCGAGATTTTCAGTGAATCGGTATTGGCATCGGCGTTGATAGAATGGGCGTCGCTTGGGTGATATTCCGGCAAATCCAGTTCGTCGTCGCTTTGGGGGAGCGGAGCGATCGGAGGAAGCAGTGCTTCTGTAAGAAGCAGCGCGTCCTGTGGATCCGAATCGTCGTCGCTTTTTATCGCTGGATTAAGCCTCTGAATTTTAGCCATACTCGGATGATATCCCGACTCCGGGAAATTTTCAACATCCTTCGGCGTCCTCGGCATCCGTGCCGTTGCCGTCCTGGCGGACGGGCTTGTTTTTGGCGCGCATCCGTGCGCGCGAGCTCGGCATCCGTGCCGTTGCCGTCCTGGTGGACGGGCTTGTGATCGGCGCGCATCCGTGCGCGCGATGGTGGTGGTGATGGGGGGTTGGAGGGGGTTAGGGGAGGGCTTGCATCAGGTTGGTGATTACGTGGGCGGGCTTGCATTTCGTTTCGTCGCCCGCCTGGTATTTACCTGTCGTAACGAGGAGGCTTTTGCAGCCGGCGGAGGCTGCTCCGGCGATGTCGGTGCTCCAGTCGTCGCCGATTACGGTAACCTCGGAAGGTTTTACGCCGAGGGCGTCGATGGCCAGGGAGAAGTATTCCGCGGAAGGCTTGCCCAGGATGGGAATGGCTTTACCGGTGGCGGCCTCGAGGAGTTTTACGAAGGCGCCGGTATCGAGGAATCGGATGCCCTCTTTGTTATAAAAAATTGATCCCGATGCCGCGACGACGGGCACGCCGCGCTGAAGCAGGGTGAATATCCGCTGCAGATCCCCGTATCGGGCGTCGTTCTTCTCGAAATCCAAAAGCGCGATTAGCTCCGGGTCGGCTTCGTCGTGACGCGCCTGGACCTGGGCGATTTCCGGAGCGCCTCCGGCGACATAGACGCGCGTTACGCCGTTTTTGCGCATATGCATGTTGACGGCCCTGATCGGGTTCAGGACCTGATCTTCCGAGACCGCCATGCCAACGGCCGCGAGCCGGTCTTTGACCGCGCCAGGCGATTTGATGGAATTGGTCATTATGAAAAATTCGATTGCGGCTTCCCGCAATGCGCCTATAAAATCGACGGCCCCGGCATAGGCGACTTTTCCATCCATCAGGGTGCCATCGAGGTCGATCAGGTATTTCATGATTTACGACCGGCTGCTCTTCTGCTCAAAATGGCTGAATTCCATGGAGAAGCTTGCGCGGCCTTGGCTTACGGAGCGGAGACTGGTGGAGAAGCCGAACATGACGGCGAGCGGGGCCTGGGCGTGCACCACGTCGATGGCGGGCCGGGATTCCGAGCCGTGTATCATTCCGCCGCGCTGGGACAGGAGGCTCATTACTTCGCCGATGTAATCCTGCGGGGTCATGATGTCCACTTTCATGACCGGTTCAAGCTGCACGGGCCCGGCTTTTCGGCAGGCTTCGTCGAAAGCCATGGACGCGCAGGCCTCGAAGGCGAACGGCGTAGCAGAGAGTTCGTCGTATTTTATGCCGATCAGTTTTACGCCGATATCCACGCAGGGGTAGCCCAGCACGATGCCGCCTGCGAACGCATTGTTGACGGCGCGCTCGATGGCCTCGTAGATTTCGTCGGGTACTTTGTGGTCGCGCACGGTTTTTTCGTAGAGGTTGCCCGAGCCGCGCTCCAAGGATTCCACCCGCAGCGTAACGGAAGCCGCGATGTCCTTGCCCGCCATGTTGCGCGCGTAATTCTCGGTATGCTCCACGCACAGCGTAACGGACTCGCGGTAGGAAACCTGCGGATTACCCACCTTTGCGCTTACTTTAAATTCACGCAGGATGCGCGTCACGAGTACGTCGAGGTGCAGTTCCCCCATGCCCCGGATGATGAGCTGGCCGGTTTCCGTGTCTTCGCCGGTCTGGAACGTGGGATCTTCCTTGGACAGGATGTCCAGGGTTTCCTTGAGCTTGTCGCGGTCCGACATGGTCTTGGGCTCGATGGCCACGGAGATGACGGGCTCGGGAAAGTGCATATGCTCGAGGAGGAGAGGCTTGCCTTCGGTGCCCACGGTGTCGCCGGTCTGCGCCAGTTTCATGCCCACGAATACGGCTATGTCGCCCGCCGACAATTCGTCGATGGCCTCGCTTTTGTTGGCATGCATGCGCAGTATTCGCGTGACGCGCTCCCGCTTCTTCTTGCCCACGTTGAAGATTGTGCCGGCGGTCTTGAACACGCCCGAGTACATGCGCACATAGCACAGGTGGCCCATCTCGCGGTCGTATTGAACTTTGAAAACGAGCCCAAGCGGATAGCCTGAAGGGTCGCAGGGTATATCGATTTTCTCTTCTTTTTTAGGGTCGTAGGCGTGCGAGGGCGGAACGTCGTCCGGGGCGGGCAGGAAATCCACGATGGCGTCGATGATGGGCTGCACGCCCATGTTGCGTCGCGATGCCCCGCAGAATACGGGTATGATTTTTTGGCCGATAGTCTGTTCGCGCAACGCCTTATTGAGGAGCGCGACGGGAATATCCTCTCCTGCCAGGTACAGCTCGGTAATCTCGTCCGAGTGCGACGCCAGGGAATCGACTAATTTGTCCCGCCAGAGCAATGCCTGTTCCATGCGATCCGCCGCGATAGGCGACCGGCCTGGTTTCATGCCGCCGTCGTCGTCGTTCCAGGAAATTTCTTCCATTGTTACGAGGTCGATTACCGCGTTGAAGGTATCTTCCTTGCCCACGGGGAGCTGCACCGGTACGGGATTGGCCGCCAGTTTGGTGCGCAGTTCCTCCACCACGCCATAGAAATTCGCACCCAGCCTATCCATTTTATTTATATAGGCGATACGCGGCACGTGGTAGCGGTCGGCCTGGTGCCATACCGTTTCGCTCTGGGGCTCTACGCCGCCTACCGCGCAGAATACCGCGATGGCTCCGTCCAGCACACGCAGGGATCGTTCAACCTCGGCTGTAAAGTCAACGTGCCCGGGCGTATCGATCACGTTGATCTGATGGTCGCGCCAGTAGGTCGTGGTGGCCGCGCTCTGTATGGTGATGCCGCGCTCCTGCTCCTGCTCCATCCAGTCCATGACGGTGTTGCCGTCGTCGACTTCGCCTATCTTGTAGGTCTTTCCCGAGTAATAAAGAATGCGCTCGGTAGTGGTGGTCTTACCGGCGTCGATGTGGGCCATTATTCCTATGTTTCGCATGCGTTCAAGGCTCATGAGTGTGCTCCGTTTATAGAAGATACTGTACACAAAAACCGCCCCAAGGCGCAAGCGACAAAAGCTTGCGGACAGCTTGCCGTCAAGGGAGGCTTGCGCCCCGGTAAAGCTCGGATTAGAGTTGAGTCCTTGGAGGCATGCATGGACAGCGCGGTTATTTTCTATTTTTCGGGTACGGGCAATACGCGCTCGTGCGCGCATCTTCTGGGCATCGCCATGGCGGCGAGGGGAATCCGGACAATCGTATGCTCCATCGAAAATACCGATGCTCGCGCCTTGGCCGCCAGCTTTTCCCCGGAAGGAACCCATGTCCACTCACTGCCTGTTTTCGCGTATCCCGTCTACGGCTCCGATATACCCGGCTCCATGAAAGATTTTTTGCGCGAGGTGTTCCCCTCGTCCGATACGGTACGCGTCGCCGCGGCCTTCTGTACGCAACTTGCCTTTTCAGGCGACGGCGCCGCCATTTGCCGCGAGGAGCTTTTACCCAAGGGTTGGCAGTTGCGGTGGACGGCGCACGTTTTCATGCCCAATAATATCTGCATCAGCGCCATTCGGATTCCGTATACCAACGACCCGGCCCGACTTGAGCGTACGTTGCGGCGGGCTGGTAAAAAACTAGGCGCCCTGGCCGCGGCAATCGCCTCCGGCCGCCCCTACGGACAGGGGAAAGGCGCTTTTTCCTTTCTGCTCGGTCTTATCCAGCGAGCGCCATTTCGCAAGGTCGAACCTGCGCTGCGAAACGGTTTCGGGGTATTCCGTGAGGAGTGCACGGGCTGCGGACTATGCGCGGATCTGTGTCCGTCAGGTAATCTTTCTATCTCTGACGGGTTTCCCCTGGGCGCCGGCCGCTGCGCCCTGTGCATGCGCTGCTATGATTTCTGCCCCCAGGCAGCGGTTACTTTTTTCGGCAAGCCTCATCGTGCGAGCCGCGGGATTCCGTACCGCGGCCCGTTCCAGGGTTTCGATCCTCGCTGCCTCAAGGAATCTTCGAGGGAATATGGCCCTGATCAGACGGATATATGATATCGGCGTATATGACAATATTCGGCATTTTGTCTGTGTCTGACAGTCCCGGCGGGTAGCGCCAACCGTGACTTCGGAACTTTTATTTGTTGCCTCAATTCAAAAACCGCACTACACTGAGCATAATGAACGAACCCAGCCCTGAAGGAAAAGCTGAACCACGACGCAGTGCCAAATCCCCGGTAGCCAAGCGCGCCTTGGAGAAAATCAGGAAAGTATTCGATAACCTGGATTCCGTGGCTTATCTGAGCGCCTGCGACCGCAACGATTTTCTGTGGTATCGCGATCTATATACGAAGGCGATTTTCGCGATCGACGAGCGTATAGAAAAAAAGGAAATAGTCCCCCTCGATCTGCAGGATTTCCCCGGTTCGTTTCACTTTCCCGATTACTCCATCAATGCGGCTATCTACGCCGGTTCCTTCGATCCGTTTCAAATGACCCATTTAGCCCTTGCCCTGCAATATTTATCGCACCCCGAAGCCAAGGCATCCGTTGCTTTTATCGTTCCCGAAGGTCATGAAAACCCGAATAAACCTCTGAAAAGCGACTATCAGTATCGCCTGGATCTCCTTCGCATGCAGGTTGCCGAGGCGTTCTACCCGCTTGTAGTGCCCCTGGACATGGGGAGGAACGCCGATACCATAGAGATCTTCAGGCGCTTCATAGCGCTTTTTCCCTGTGGTAAAGTTTCGATAACGCACTTGATAGGTTCCGACGCCCTGCCCATAGCCGCAAGTCTCCTGCCCTTGGACCTCGAAATCTGGAAGGCCGAGGCAAGGTCGAAAAACGTCGTCTTTACCTACGACTCGTTCGTGGTAAACAGGGACTCGGCGCCGGATCCGGAACCGTACATCGCCGAGCTCCGGAAGCTCGGTCTGTCGGTGAACCTGGACACGAGGAAGCTGGAAGCGCCGTCGAGTTCGGATTTCCGCAAGAACGGCGCCTTTTCGATCGTCTTCCCTACCAAGGCGATTATCAGCCACCTGGAGGTCTTGTTCCGCTACGGCTTGAACAGGACCTGGCAGGAGGTCAAGCAGCCGAAGGATTACGGCACCGTCTACAATGGGGAGTCAAGCGGAGAATGAAAACCGAGGAGTTCAAGGAAAGCCTGAAGCTGCTCAACGAAAGCGCCCGGAAAGAAATCCTCGAGGACGATTCCAAGATCGTTTTCATGAGCGATTTCCATATGGGCGACGGCTCGAGCTATGACGATTTTTTACCGAATAAGCAGCTTGTCCAGGATGCGCTCCGGCGGTTTTACTATCCAGGCGGATGGAAGCTTGTGCTCAACGGCGATATCGAGGAGCTTCATAAATATTCACTCGGGGCCATAAGAAAAGCCTATCCCGAGCTCTACGGGATTTTCGGCGAGTTTCAGTCCCAGGGGCGATTGCGCAAGCTAGTGGGCAATCACGATCATGCGCTGCATACCCTCCAGCACGGGGAGTTCGAGCTGTACGACGCGATCCGCTTCGAGCGAGGCCAGGATACCCTGCTTGTTTTTCATGGTCACCAATCCAACAACCTCTACGTAAAATATCTTTCCATATCCGATTTTCTCGTGCGCTTTTTCGTCGCGCCGCTTAAAATCCGCAATCGGGATAAATCCGTAGACTCGAAACGCAGGTTCAGGGCGGAGCGAAGGATCTACGGCGCGTCCAAAGACGCCGGAATCGTGAGCGTCACGGGGCACACCCACCGTCCGCTTTTCGAGTCGTATTCAAAATACGATACGCTGAGATGGACGATGGAAACCCTGCTGCGCCAGTATGCGATGGCGCCGGAGGCTGAAAAAAAGGACATAGTAACCCGTATCGGAATATATTCGGCGGAATTCAAGCGGCTGACGCGAAGCGAGAAAAAACAGAAAATATCCCAGAGCCTCTACGAAAAGGAAGAGATGGTGCTTCCGTGCATTTTCAACTCCGGTTGCGCCACCGGGCGCGGCGGCTTCACCGCCATCGAGATAGAGAAAGGGAATATATCGCTCGTGCACTGGAGCAAGGACGGTAATTCAAAGCCGTATCTGGAGCGGCAGATGGCGTCAAGATACCTGCTTGCGGGAACGCCCTGGTGCCGCTACACCCTGGATTCGGATTCTCTTGAATATGTATTCGCGAAGGTTCGCATGCTGCGATAACAGTTGGATTGAAGGGGGCTTTCATGGCAAAACGGATTATCATCAAGGCAACGGTACTCTATGACGGGAAGGGCCGCGCCGAAGACAGGAAAATAGTGGTAGAAGACTCCAAGATCGTCGAGGTTTCGGCCGCCGGCAGCGTCAAGGCCGATTGTGAAGGATTCGTAACTCCCGCGTTTATCGACGCGCACTCGCATATCGGCATGTTCCGCGAGGGCGAGCCTCAGGCCGAGGCGGAGGGAAACGACTCGAGCTGTCAGATAATGCCGCTGTCGGACCCGCTCAACTCGGTTTACTTCGACGACCGCGCGTTTACCGACGCCGTGGACTTCGGCGTCCTGTACAGCTGCATCGTGCCAGGCTCGGGGAACCTCATCGGCGGCAGGGCCCGGGTCATCCGGAATTTTGCCCGCGGCAGGAACGACGCCCTGCTGCTGGATTACGGCTATAAGATGGCGCTGGGCTACAATCCGCGCTCAACCACCGAATGGAAGGGCGAGCGCCCCGACACGCGGATGGGAATCTACCAGATGCTGGAAAAGCGCTTCGACGACGTCTTGGCGAAAAAAGCCAAGGCCGACCTGGGCAGGGAGAAGAAGCTTTTCGAGATGGAAAAAAACAAGGCGGAGAAGAAGTTGACCGCCGCGGAGACCGCACGTGATAAAAGTATAGTAGACCGGGAATGCGCCTTGGAACTGGGCGCCGAGGATTTCGCGCTCCTCGACCTGCTCTCGGGCAAGAAAACCGTCAAAGTGCATGTGCACAAGGAAGACGATGTTTTCTACCTCATCGAGCTCGTCAAGCGCTACAGGTTCAAGGCCACCGCCGATCATTTAGGAGACGTGCACCACAAGGACGTTTTCGACGAACTCGCGAAAGCCGGCATTCCCGTCGTGTACGGGCCTTTAGGTTCCCTGGCCTATAAGGTGGAGCTCAAGAACGAACGCTACCAGAATGCCGGGATCCTGATGAAGAGCAAGGCCAGCTTCGGCTTGATGACGGACCACCCGGTAATCCTCTCGGGAAACCTGCGGGACAGCCTCAAGTATTTCCTCATAAACGGCATGAGCGACGCGGATGCCATAAATATCATAACGAGCAGGAACGCTGCCATCCTGGGGCTTTCGGAAACGCTTGGCAGCGTCGAGGCCGGAAAAACCGCGAGTCTCCTCGTCTGGAATAAAGAACCCCTGTCCCTGGCGGCCTTCCCCAAACTAGTCATGGCCGAAGGAAATGTAATAAGGAAGTAATTTAGTTTTTGGCACGGAGACACGGAGAACACGGAGAGGAGAGGGAGGGAGAAAAAGGCAAAGAAGGGGAGTCCGCTTTTACGATCATCTTCTTTTTGTTTTTTTCTTTTTTTCGCTTTTTCCTGACTCCGTGTCCTCCGTGTCTCTGTGCAAAATTTTCTGAGTCAGGTTTATTTATCTCTTCTGATCACCATCATGGTCAGGTCGTCGTACTGGTCGTCTTCCTTCATGTGCGTGTAATAAAGATATTCCTGCCTGTGCGGATCCGGATGCGGTTTTTTGTGCCCGCAGAACTCGCGGTATTGGATGAAGTGTTTTTCCAGGAACGCGTCGATCTTGGCGTCCACGATGATCTGATCGTTTGCTCCTGCCCTGGGGTCCGGCACCATGCGGAATACTTTTTCTACCGACGCGAGGCCGAGGACGAGGTCGTCTACCCCGCCTTCGCAGCTTGAGAAATCGAATTGGTACGACATGTCCGCGCCGAGAGGATCCATTTCCTTTTTCAAGGTATACGATCCTTTCGTCATTATCGCGTCCGTGATGTCCTTGATGCGTTCGGGATCCATGTGCTCCACCATCGGTTCCAGGTGCTTCGATTCCTTGCCTTCGCGGTCGGTCAGCGTCTTCGTCTCGATGAGCTGCTTGAAATCCTGTCCGCGCTGGACTCGGGTCGATTCCTCGAAACCGTCCGTATACAGAAGCAGCGTGTCCCCGACCTCCAGCTTCTGTATTATCTGCCTGAACGGGGCTTTCATTTCCACGAGGTCGTTCGAGAATGTTCCCGCCGTGGGCGAGCTCGGCAGCTCCAATGTTATCAATTCTTTTTTCGTGCTCGAATATATCCTTACCAGGTTGTCGCCTGCGTGGCACAGGTACGCGTTGCCCGTCTTGCTGTCGTATACCCCCATGATGAAGGCGGCGAACCTTCCCTTGAATCCGCGCTTGTCGATGAAATCGTTGATCTTATAGGTTATCTTGTCCAGCTTGATGCCGTCTTTCGCGTAGGACCAATCCTGGAATTCGGTGGCAAAAATGGTCGCGACGCCTACCATGATGAGCGCCGCCGGTATTCCTTTTCCCGAGACGTCGCATTTTATGAAAGCCCAGAAGCGCTCGTCGAGCTTCAGGAAATCGAAATAGTCGCCCGATACGCCTTTTGCGCCTTCATAATAGCCGTAGAACGAGTGCGTGGGGTTTTTCTGGTAACCGGTGGTAAGCTTCTCTCCCGTCGCGTTGGTGATGAGCGGGATGAACATTTTTTGCACTTCCTTGCCTACGGTAAGCATCTCGGCTTCCTGGGCGGCATGCACGAGGCTGGCCGTCATCTGGTTGATGGTCTTGGCCAAAACTGAAAGCTCGTCCTTGGTCTTTACGTCGATGGTGAATTCGGCGAGCTTTTTCTTGTCTTCCGTGTCCCTGATGGTCTCGATGCCCTTTACGAGCCTTCGGATCGGGTTGATGATGATCGAAGACAGGACGAAAGAACTGAGCACTCCGATTCCCAGGGCGATGGCTACGATTATCGCGATGCTCCGGAATAGCGTTTCCCTGGCGTTTTGCACTTCCGCCACGATTTTTTCGGTGGATACCGCCAGCCTTACCATTCCGCGGAAGTATACCGGATCCAGGCCTTGGCGGTAGAGGATCGGTTTATAAAAAATATAACTTTTGGCTTGCAGCCCGAGCTTGTGCGGGTCGAAGGCCGGCTCGGACGACACAGCGGCCTCGGCTATGGCGATGAGCCTCTGGCTGAGCGTGCGCTCGAGGTCCCGGGCGCTGGCGGATATCTGGGTAAGCCGTTCCTGGCTTGCGGGGTCGAGTTTCGTGGCCAGGATCTTTCCCTCGTCGGTGAGCTGCTGTATCGTCGCGGCAAGTTCTGCGACCTCGGCGTTTGCCTTGTCGTTGGTTTCCTTTGCGATGTCGCCGATGCGCGGGGACAGTTCGTCGCTCAGCATCGAAGTCCCCGGGACCAAAGACGCCGTATCGGCCTTTTTAAGTATTTCGGGGTCGTTGGTGGCCCATACCGAATCGGGGTTTACGTTCCCCGACACGGGGAATCCGGTTATCGTTACATAACGCGCGTCCGACATGGCGGCGGCCTGGTTGGGCAGCAGCGAAAGCTCCAGCACGTTGCGCGAGGGAAGGTAGGACCTGCCGCCCTGCGCGACGCTCTCCAGCAAGACCCTCGCGCGCTGTTCGAGACCGTTGGCCAGCGCGTAGCTCTGGGACTGCACCATCTGCATCGCCAGCGGAATGGATACGAGCGCAACCACGAAGAGCACTAGGAGCGAGATGGTAACCGCGAATTTCGCGGAGAGCCCTGCGCCTCTGCGCACTATGGATTTTGACAGCTGATCTTTTTCGGTTTGGGACATGGGCTTTCCTTCCAGAATGGCCTGCGCGTCGAGGCGCAGCATCCTGCTTTCCCTGGCAACGACCGCGAGTCCCCTGATGGACAGGGAAAAGCCCGCAAGCGGGAAGAGCAGGGCGAATATCATGAAGAGCGTGCTAACTGAGATGAGTGCCGTCGGGGGAGGGCTGAATATCCAGCTCGGCTTCCAGGTCTCGCCGCGGCTGCCGAACTTTACGGTACCCGCGACGTCGGCCTTGACCAGTGGCTGCGTAAAGAACCAGCCGCGCACCGGGTGGAAGATACCTATCCGGTAGGACCCCTGCGGCAGGTCCGCCGCTACGAGCCCTTCGGCCAGCCGGTCGTTGCCTACGGTAAAGTCCCGGTCGGCGAGGTTGTAGTCCCGGTCGTACGGTTCCTTGCCGTCGGCGTCGATTACGATCCTGGTAATGGTACCGTCGTCGGCGAATCCCCGCCCGATCACCTTGAACTTCAGGGTTCCGAAATCGTCGCGGGTGCTGGTTACGTCGTAGACGGCGGTAAACGGCCGGAATTTATCCGCGCGCACAATGAATTGCGCCTGCTTGCCCATGTTGCCCACGCTGTCTATCGCGGCTACCCTGAATAAATAATAACCGTCTTCCACGTTCTGGAATGACGCCTGGGGATCGCGCGTGCGCAGCAGCGGAGGTAATTCCCTGTTTTCCCTCGGAAGCCAGACAGCCTGCTCGTAATCGGTGCTCGGCTGGAATCTGTACGGCTCGGCGAGGCCGACGACGGGCGTTGAGGCGCTTGCCTCAGGCGCGATGCCGCCCTTCGCGGCGGCAGTCTGGATGAGCTTCCGGGGAGGCAGCTTGTCCAGGCGTCCGAGGTACTCGAAGCTCCATGAATACCCGGCGACATCCGGGTCTTGCGGAGGCGTCCAGGAAAGCGAGAAGGTATTGGAAAGCAGGAATCCGTCGGGTCCCGCCTTGGGCTCGGATGGAACGGGAACGCCCGGAGGCGTGGTATCCCGCACGAATTCCACGCGCGAAGCCTTGGACCAGTTGCCCGCGTAATCCTGCGCCTTGATGGCGAAATACCAGGAGCCGTCCTCGGTGGCCTCGTTGGCGGCGCGGGTCACGTTCTCAAGGACGCCCACGGTCTCCGGCGGATCCTCGGTCTCGCTGCGACTCCATATCCATGAAAAGCCCAGGATGCCGGACGAGTCGTTCGGGACTTCCCAGCGAACCTGCGCCTTGTCCCTGCGTATCCTGGTTCCCGCCGTGAAGTCCACCGGCGTAAGAGCGGGCGCTTTGACCGTGGAATCGGGCAGGAGGGCGAGAACCGCCGCGCCGTTGCCCTTGCCCGTTTGCCAGAACGCATAGAGGCCGTTCCTGGCGTAAACGGTGCGGCCAAAGGTGCCGTCGCTTCTCGAGCGGCCGGAGAGATCCGTCTCGGTCCAGAGGGCGCCTTCGCGGATTGCCATGAATACGCGGTTTCCGCCGCGCCGGTCGTCGAACCAGCTGATACCCGGGTTTCCCCCGGCGTCGAACATTCTGGGCTCGGAGCAATTGCCCTGTCCCAGCGTAATTCTTTCGGGCAGGTTCTCCGGTGGATTATTGATGATGCCGCCGCTTGCGTCGAGCCTGGCGGAATAGATTTGCGTGTTGGACGCGGATATCAGCCGCCGTTCCCAGGTAAGCCAGAGATTGTCGCAGATCACCTGGACGTGCGCCCGCTGATTGTCGAAGTCGTCCGGGTTGGGGCGGGTTTTCTGGACGGGATCCTGAAAGGAGGTTATCCTTGCGGGAGCCGTCCAGGTGAGGCCTCCGTCGGGCGTGCGGCGCATGAAAAGCTGGG
>CAZAJF010000065.1:0-16223 GCA_964485395.1 uncultured Treponemataceae bacterium
CACGGACATCACCGGCGCCGTTACCCTGCCCGCAGGCAAGGAAATGGTTATGCCCGGCGACAATACCGAGATCGACGCGGAACTCATCTACCCGATCGCCATGGAAAAAGGACTCAAGTTCGCCATCCGTGAGGGTGGTCGCACCGTAGCTTCCGGCCAGGTAGTAGATATCCAGGCTTAAGCAACTCTTTGATTTGCGAAAGCCGCTCCTTTACGGGGGCGGCTTTTTTTTATCCGTATTATTTTGGGCTTTATCAAGAATAAGCTGTTTTCTGAACGGTTTGCCCAAATGCAGCGGTATATAAATCGGAGCTAGGTGAATAATACCGTGAATTCATCCTGTAATTATTCAATTAGAACTGATTTCTTTGGAATATTGGAAGATGTCCCCGTATTACGGTAGTGAGTTTCCCCTCAGACCTTTTCATGGGAGCTTCTTTTTGCTAAAATGACGCTTCGACTCAAGACGACGGGGTTGATTATTTCGACGGAGGGTTTCATGAAAGCCATTGAACTGGAAAAAGCATACAATCCTAAGGATTTCGAGGATCGAATCTACGCTGCATGGTTGGCAAGCGGCCACTTTTCGCCTTCGGCGACTCCCGCTGCCGCGACCGGTCCCAAAGGCGTGTCCGCGAGCGCCGCATCAAAGAAACCTTTCGTCGTCGTCATTCCCCCTCCCAACGTAACCGGAGTGCTTCACGTGGGGCATGCTCTCAATAATTCCCTGCAGGATATCGTGATACGATACCACCGCATGAACGGCAGGCCGACGCTCTGGGTTCCGGGTACCGACCACGCGGGAATCGCGACGCAGCACGTGGTGGAAAAGAAGCTGAAGGAAAAAGGAATAAAGCGCCGAGAGCTGGGGCGTGAGAAATTCGTGGAAGAGACCTGGAAGGTAAAGGAAGAACACCACGCGATAATAAAAAAGCAGCTGCAGAAGATCGGCTCTTCGTGCGACTGGACCCGTGAGCGTTTTACCCTGGACGAGGGCCTGTCCAAGGCTGTGCGTGAAGTTTTCGTAACGCTGCATGAGCGTGGGCTTGTTTATCGCGGCAAGTACCTCGTTAACTGGTGCTGTTCCTGCGGCACGGCCCTCGCCGACGACGAAGTGGAGCACGAAGACGCCAAGGGCGCCATGTACCACATCAACTACGAGTGGGCGGACGGCTCCGGAACCGTTCAGGTGGCGACGACCCGCCCGGAGACCATGCTCGGCGATACCGCGGTGGCATGCCATCCGGAGGATGCGCGCTACGCGCACCGCGTGGGCAAGATGCTGAAGCTTCCGCTGACCGACCGCCTGATACCGCTTGTCGCCGACGCGTATGCGGACAAGGAATTCGGAACCGGCCTCGTGAAGATTACCCCGGCGCACGATCCCAACGACTTTGAGGTGGGCAACCGCCACGGCCTCGAGAAGATAAACATCCTCAATCCCGACGGTACGCTCAACGAGAACGTTCCCGCAAAGTATCGCGGCCTCAAGGCCAAGGACGCGCGCAAGCTTGTTATAGAAGATTTACAGGCCCTCGGTCTGTTCGTGGAGGAGAAGCCGATCGTGCACTCGGTAGGTCATTGCTACCGCTGCAATACCGTGGTCGAGCCCTATCTGTCCGAGCAGTGGTTCGTGAAGATGAAACCGCTCGCTGAAAAAGCCCTCAAGGCATGGCGCGACGGCGAGGTGAAATTCTATCCGCAGCGCTGGGACCACACGTACGAGCATTGGCTCACGAATATCCGGGACTGGTGCATCAGCCGCCAGCTTTGGTGGGGGCACAGGATTCCCGTCTGGTATTGCGACCACTGCGGCGCCGTGCTCGTGGAACGCGAAGAGCCGACCATTTGCCCCAAGTGCAAATCCACGGTGCTCCGTCAGGAAGAAGACGTCCTGGATACCTGGTTCAGCTCCTGGATATGGCCGTTCAGCGTCATGGGCTGGCCCAAGGAAACAGCCGACCTTAAAAAATATTATCCTACCTCCACGCTGATAACCGGCTATGACATAATATTCTTCTGGGTTGCGCGCATGATCATGGCAGGCCTGGAGTTTACCGGCCAGGTTCCGTTCAAGGACGTCTGCATGACGACCATGGTGCGCGACAAGCAAGGGCGCAAGATGTCCAAGAGCCTGGGCAACGGAATCGACCCGCTGGTCATCGTGGAGGAGTTCGGCGCTGATGCGCTTCGCTTTACGTTGGCTTTCATGTTTACCTCCAGCCAGGACATTCTCATAAACAACGACGACTTCAAGCTGGGCTCCAAGTTCAGCAACAAGGTCTGGAACGCCAGCCGTTTCATACTCATGAACCTAGAGGGGCGCGAGATTGTCGAAGCCCCGTCGTATATCGACGTAGACCGCTGGATATTGCAGCGGCTCAACGCGACCGTCGTGACGGTGGCCGAATCGCTTGCCTCCTATCGCTTCAACGACGCCGCCGGCGCGGTCTATGAATATTTCTGGAACGACTTCTGCGATTGGTACGTGGAGGCGACGAAGCTTTCCACGAGGGGAGGCGACGACGCCGAGAAGAATCGGGCCATCAGCGTGCTCATCTCGGTGCTTGAGGAATCTTTGCGCCTGCTTCATCCGTTCCTGCCTTTCGTCACAGAGGAGATATCCGGCAAGCTTCCGGGCGCTCGCGGCATGCTCATAGCGCAGTCGTACCCCAAGGACGAACCGTCTCGCAGGAACGAGGCCCTCGACGACAGTTTCGCGAGCCTCAAGGAACTGGTGTCCCTCGTGCGCGCGCTGCGAAGCGAGTTCGGCATAGCGCCCGAGCGAAAGTTGCGTTTGTCGGTACGCTTCGATTCCGGTTTCGTCCAGGCGAAATTCATAGAGGCCAACATATCCCTGGCCGTGCTGCTGGTGAACGCCGAGTCCATCGAGTTCATCGATACGAAACCCCAGGGCGCGCTTGCGTTGGCGGGCAAAGGTTTCGAGGTTTACGTATTCGCCAAGGAAGCCGTGGATACCGCCGCGCTTGCGGCTCGGTTCAAGAAGGAAGCCGACAAGGAACGCCAGTTCGTGGAGCGCATGGGAGTCAAGCTTTCGAATGAAAGTTTTATTAACAGCGCGCCCGCGGAAATCGTGGCCCATGAACGCGCGAAACTTGAGGAAGCGCGCACCCGCGTATCCAAGCTGGACTCATACTTGGTGGATCTGGGAGATGCATGATGCCGAACAAACCAGGATCGCCCCGTAAAAAACCGGAGGAGACCGCATCCGCGACATCCGACGGCGATGGATCGACCATGAATCAGGAGGGCATGATGCGTCTCAAGGAGATGCATCTCGCGCCCTTCATACAATTGGCTACGATCCTGATAGGCAAGAGAAGGCATTCAGGCGGAAACATGTTTCGCCACCAAATAGATACGCTGGGAATATTGATCGACTACGGATATCTGGATTCGGTGCTTCTCAAGGCTTCGCTCGTGCACGACATCCTGGAGGACATTCCGGATTTCAACCGCGATTTACTCCTTGACATAGACTCCGAGAGCGACGAGGTTTACAAATTGGTGCTCGAGGTAACGAAGCGGCCCGTGGAGACGAAACCGGAATTCCTGATGCGCATCCTCGATTACGGCTCTACGCGGGCCTTGATCCTGAAATCGGCGGACCGCATCAGCAACGTAATTTCGCTTGGCTACGTGACGGACGTCGCCTTTATCCGCCGTTATACCGACGAAACCGAAAAATTTCTTTACCCGATCGCCGCGCGCGCAAATATGGGAATGCACGATGAACTGGTAGAACTTGTAAAGACGCGCCGCGATTATCTGAATCGCTGTTTCGAAATATGAGAAGGAGGAACTATGACGAGAGATTGGACGAAGGCAAGTTTGGCGAAGACGATTGATCATACGGTACTGAAGGCGATCGCCACGGACCAGCAGATTCGCGAGCTGTGCGCGGAAGCGAAGGCGAATAATTTCGCGAGTGTCTGCGTGAACCCTTGCTGGGTATCGCTGTGCGCGAAGGAATTGGCGTCTTCCAAGGTAATGGTCTGCACGGTAATCGGCTTTCCGTTGGGAGCCAACACCACGGCCATGAAAGTGGAAGAAACGAAGCTGGCTATCAAGCAGGGCGCGCAAGAAGTGGACATGGTCATTAATATCGGCGCCGTAAAGTCCGCGGAATGGAAGGTCGTGGAATCGGACATCCACGAAGTGGTAAAGGCCGCGGGAACCGCGACTGTCAAGGTTATCATCGAGACTTGCTACTTGACCGACCAGGAAAAAACAAGGGTGTGCGAGCTGGCCATGAAAGCGGGAGCCCATTTCGTAAAAACAAGTACCGGCTTTGGAACCGGCGGAGCTACCGTTGAAGATGTTCGGCTTATGCGAAAAGTCGTAGGCGACAAAATGAAGGTGAAGGCTTCGGGCGGGATTCGAACCTATCATGACGCTATTCAGATGTTGGAAGCCGGCGCGGATAGAATCGGCGCATCGAGCGGCATCGTGATAATCAGCGAACTTCCGGAATGATGAGAACATTTTCACGGGAAAATGCAGTATGAAACCGTAGGGTTTTCTTGATAAAGCAGAATAATGTTAGTGTCCGCGCTGATTTTACTTGCACAAAAGATCAAAAAGGTTTAGTATTTTTAATTGCCGCCTGTAAAAACAGGCAGGTTAAGGAGTATAGACATGAAATTTAGAACAGCACTAATCGCGTTGCTCATCGCCGCGATCGCCTTCGTTGGCTGCACCAAGGCAGTAAAAGAGCCCCCCAAAGTCGAGATGCTTAAAGTTGGTATGGTTACCGACGCAGGTACCATCGATGATAAGTCCTTTAACCAGGGAACCTGGGAAGGCATTCTCCGTGCGGGAACAGACCTTAAAATCGAGCCCAAGTACCTGAAACCCTCGGGAACCACCGAAGCCGATTACATCAAGGAAATCGGTAACCTTTACGATGCCGGTTACAAATTTATCGTAACCCCCGGTTTCAAGTTCGAGACCACGATTTTCCAGGCTCAGACCAAATATACGGATGCCAAGTTCGTGCTTATCGACGGAAGCCCGAACAACGGCGCTTTTGACGCTACTCGCCAGGTGCTTGTCAGCCCCAACACCGTGTCCATTTTCTTCGCTGAGCACGAAGCCGGCTTCATCGCCGGTGTAGCTGCCGCCCTCCAGATCAAAACCGGCGAGTTCGGTTTTATCGGCGGTATGGAAATCCCCCCGGTACAGAAGTTCAACTGGGGCTTCCAGCAGGGTATTGCCTATGCTAACGCCAACCTCGGCACCACGATCAAGATCAAGGCCGCCAACGTAATCTACCAGGGTACCTTCAGTGACGTAGCAGCCGGCCAGCAGATTGCTGCCAGCATGTTCGATAAAGGCGTAAACGCAATATTCTGCGCAGCCGGCGGCGTTGGTTTCGGTGCTATAACCGAAGCAAAAGCCCGTGCCGTTGCCGGAAAACCCGCGTGGATCGTCGGTGTTGACGTCAATCAGTACGCTGACGGCGAATACGCTCCCGGAAAATCCATCATCCTGACCAGCGCAATGAAGGGTATCGACGTTGCGGCTTTCGACATGATCAAGCTTAACCTCGACGGCAAGTTCCCCGGCGGACAGACTCTCGTCTTGAACACCAAGAACAACGGCGTCGGTATTCCCGCGACCAACCCCAACCTTTCCGATGACGTTTCGGCCAAGGTCAAGGAAATCGTTGAGCTGATCAAAGCTGACAAGATCGTCGTAGCCGACGCTCAGGGCACGCTGATCAAGTAACAACCGTTACAAAACATTAAGTTCAATAAAAAAGACCGCCTTTCGGGGCGGTCTTTTTTTATTGAAAATCCTTTTATGAAGCTTTTTTAGCGGCTGCGATCGCCGCGTCGTAATTGGGTTCCTGCGCGATTTCGGGAACGAGCTCGGTATAGGTTACCGATCCTTTCGAGTCAAGTACGACGATAGAGCGCGCAAGCAGGCCTGCCAGCGGCCCGTCGATGAGCTCCACGCCATAGTCCTTGCCGAAGTCCCGGTTGCGGAGTTCGGAGAGCGGCACGACGGCGGCTATTCCTTCAGCCTCGCAGAATCGTTTTTGGGCGAACGGCAAGTCGCGGCTGATGGTAAGGACGAGCGCGTTTCCCAATTCCGCCGCGCGCTTGTTGAAGGTTCGGGCGCTCGCCGCGCAGGTACCCGTGTCCAGGCTCGGCACGATATTGAGGATGAGTACCTTGCCCGAAAAATCCTTGAGACCGACATCGGATAGATCTCCCTTGGTTAACTTGAACGCGGGAGCCTTTTGACCTTTTTCCGGTAAGGACCCGCAGGTGCTGATTTTATTTCCCTTGAGCGTGACTACTGCCATGTATTCCTCCTGGTGCGATAAATAAGTACTACTTTAAATTAGTGAAAATATCCTGCAAGAGCAAGTTTTATCCGCCGGAGACCAGGTGGAGCATTTCGGCTTTGTCGCCATCTTCTATGTACGTTGCGTCCCAGGCATTCCTCTCCACGAGGGCGCTGTTGATCCGCACGATTATCAAGGGAAAGGACCAGCCTTTTTTCTTGAGTACCTCGCGCACGGTGAGGGCTGTTTCCGGAAAGGTTTCCGGAGTTCCGTTTAATTCGATTTTCAAGCCAATCCTCCTGCGCTGTGAGATTCCTCGTGGCGCGTTTCATCGATCTTTCCGAGCAGGATCTGCAGCACCAGATCCGCTTCCATGCCTGCGGCGATTGTTACGCGCGGGGCGAGGGGAGGGCAGTCCGGGCTTACCTCGGTACATCGGTCTCCGGCAAGGAGCAATTTGCCCGAGCGTACTACGTCCATCGCGTCTAATTTGCCGAAGCCCGCGATACCCGATGCCGCCACGAGCCAGGTTTCGCTTAATTGCGTCAACACCGTCTCGATGATCATGGCTTTTGCATTGGCATCGTCGAAAGCCTCGACGATTACGTCGCAGCCGGAGAATATTTTCAGTACTGATTTACTATCCAGCCGCACTTCGTGCGACTCTATCCGTACCAAAGGATCGATACGGGCAATATTGGCTTTGAGTGCCGCCACTTTAGGAAGGCCGGTTTGATCGAGGAAATAGGCTTGCCTATCGAGGTTGGGTATTGATACGACGTCGAAGTCGGCGATTATGAGCCTGCCGATGCCGCAGCGGGCGAGGGCTACGGCGCAGTTTGAGCCCAAGCCTCCGGCTCCGGCGATACCGACAGTGCAGCTGCTTAATCGCTGCCGAATGTATTCACGCATACTGTAAATATACACGGGAATTTGGGTGAATGGAAGCGCCTTACAAAGTCGGCTCGCGGATGCTAGAATGACGCCATGACGACGAAGGCGCTTGCGTTATTCCTGGAATCGGCTTATGCGCGCTTTAATCTGGCGGAATTCATAGATCCCGATCCGCTGCTAACGGTGAGGGAGTTTTCGGAAGTCAGGGACCGCGAGATAGCAGGTCTTCTTGCCTCCGCACTTGCGGTGGGGCGAGCTCCCCAGATCGTTTCCGCCGTGCGCGAGCTTATCGCCCGGATGGGCGGGCAACCCCGGGAATTTATCGAGGCTAGCGGGTGTCCGGAGATTTACCGCGCGTTTTCGGGCTTTCGGTACCGTTTTTTTTCCGGCGACGACATTGCGGCGTTGCTCTGCGGCGTAAAGCGCCTGCTTTCAGGAGCCTCGGGCCTTGGAGCGGTTTTCTCGTCTTTCGTGAAGCGCGGAGACGAAACCGTCCTGCCGGGTCTGTCGGGATTCGTGGCTGAATTGACCGCCGCCTCCGCCGCTACGTTTGTAAAAAATTTATTACCCTCCCCGGAAGGCGGGTCGGCGTGCAAGAGGCCTCTTCTTTATCTGCGCTGGATGATCCGCGAGGATTCCGTGGATCCGGGCGGATGGGATAGCCGGCTCACGCCGCTTCTGGTGCAACCCATGGATACGCACATGACCTGGGTCTCCGCGCGTTTTGGTTTTATCGCCTGCGCCGCAAAACCCGGAGCCCCGAACCTGAGGACGGCCCTGGAGGTAACGCGGCGTTTCAGGGAGATTCAGCCGGCCGATCCGGTTAAATACGACTTTTGCCTCACGCGTCCCGGCATAAGGCCGGACCTGGACCGAAACGCGTGTTTCGACGGGCTTGAGAAGCCGACGGGATTTTAGAGAGTCGGTTTCGCCTTTGCGTGGATATCCTTTCCGAAAATGGCGAACAGAATGGTTCCCGCGAGGCCGAAAGAGCTTGCGACGATGAAGTTCGTCGCGGGGGAAATATTCCACAGCCATGCGCTGGAAAGGGCCGCGGCCGCCACGATTACGTCTCGGAACAGATAATAGGCGCCGAAGGTCCTAGCCTTGGCGTGCTCGGGCGCCAGATCCATGATCAGGGCCTTGCGTGTGGGTTCCCCGAATTCCTTGAGCCCGCGTATCACGAAGGCCACGACGAACATCCAGAAGCTGTGCGAGGCGAGCAGGATGAGCGGAAACACGGTAAAGAAACCGAAGGTTATGAGAACGAAACTTTTCTTGCCGTATCTATCGGCCATCCTGGAGACGGGTATATAGACGAGCATGGCCGTCGCCATCTCCACGGTGGTAAGAAGCCCGAACTGGAGCGGTGATATTTTATTCGTGGTCACCACCCAGATTACCACGAAGGCGTACGGGATCTGTTCGGCGAAGCGGATCAGGATGTCAGAAAGAAGCAGGCTGCGGAGTGCCGGACTGAACAGTTGCCTTGTTGTAAGCTTGGCGGTCTCCGGGCATTCCTTTTCCGCTTTTTCGTCCTTCATATATTTTTGCACGAGGATAAGGGCGATGAAGCCCATTGCCATGGCGACGCCGAACGCGATCCTTACGCCGATGACCTTGCCGTAAACGCCGATCAAGACTCCGCCGATGACCGGGCCCAGCGCCATGGGAATCCGGCGGAAAAAAGAGTGCAGTGATACGCCGAAACTTCTTTTATCCTTGGGAACCGCCTTGGATACGAGGCTCATGATCGCGGGAAGCGATACTGCCGTCCATGAAATGAAGAAGACGGACCCGACGAGCACTGCCTGCCATGCAGGTATGAGGATTACCAGGAGATACCCGAACATGGCCACAGCGGTGAATATCTGCAGCGACTTTTTATATCCCAGCCTGTCGGAGAGGTAACCGCCGGGAAACGAATAGAGCGCGGATAAAAGATTGTCCATGGAATTGAGAAATCCGACGGCCCATGTGCTTCCGCCCAGCGCTATGAGATAGAGCGGCAGGAAACGTTCCGCCATTTTTTCTCCCAGGCCCACGAATATTACGAGCAGCAGCATCGTAACCATGCTGCTGTTGCGGCTGGCGAAATCCCTTATATTAATTTTTTGTTCCATGTGCTACTCCTTGAAAAGTCCGTTCATGTCGATTGCGCAGAGCATTTTATCCAAGATCGCCGCGAAGGTTTTTTGCTCGGCGACGCTCAGGTTTTTCATGATGTTGAGGCGAAAAAGCCTGTCTTCCTTTTTATGCAGCTCTACGAGCCCTGCGGCTTTTTCCGTAGCGCTGACCATGACGACGCGCTTGTCTTCCTTCGAGCGCGTGCGTATGATGAGGTTGTTTTTTTCAAGCTTGTCCAGCAGGTCGATAAGGGATGCCGGGGCGATACCGCAGTGTTTTCCGAGGTCCAGCGTCTTTATGGAGCCGTTTTTTACGATCCATTCCAGGGCGTGCATAGCTCCCGGTTTAAGGCCGGAGGTTTCATGCTGATAGCGGCGTTTATGCTCAAAAAGATTTATTAGCCGATGCAACGAATCGTGGAGCATATAATTCCTTCTCCGAATCATTCGGAGTTCGAATTATATGCTCACCGTCTTTTTTTGTAAAGGGTTTTCTTGCTGAAAGCAAGATTCAAGGGCAAGCCGCGTTTGACAGTCGGCTTGCCCTGCGGTCGGAGGCTCAGGTTTTACCGGTTTCCTTCGCTGTAGCCGCGAGCACTTCTGCTTCTTCATCGGTAAATGCGCGGTCTATGTCCAGTATTATGATGAACTTATCGTCGCGCTTTCCGACGCTGCGAATGAAGCTCGTATCGATTTTGGTTCCGAAGCGCGGAGCCGGCTCCAGGTGTGCCGCGTCCAGTTCTATAACTTCATTAACCTGGTCAGTGAGCGCCCCCACGGTCGTGGAAGTGCCGTCCTCGTTGGTAATTTCCATTACCAGGATGGCTGTATCGCGCGTAACGGGAATTTCCGGCAGGCCGAATTTTATGCGAAGGTCTATTACCGGAATTCCCGTGCCTCTGACATTGATTATTCCCTTGAGGAAATCCGCGGTTCTGGGAAGTTTCGTAGGCTTGATATGCTCAAGCACCTCCCTCACTTTGCTTACCGGCACGGCGTATGTCTCTCCGTCTATGCCGAAAGTCAAATATTGGTTTTCTACCGTGTCTGCCATGATTAGAACTCCTCGAAGTCGTCGTCGGTAGCGGACTGCTTCGGTTTTGCCACGGTGATGCCGGTGGCGGCAGTCTGGTTGTTTTTCTCGCGTACGGGATTTTCCTTGACGGTTACCCCGCCTGCGACGAGTTGTGGCCGGGTAGCGGGTTTGCTGAGCACGGCCTGTTTTGCCTTTGTGTGGGCCACATTGACGTGATGTTCCGATCTTCCGGCCGAATCCGCCTGCGACCCCTGAACTTTGAAGAAGGACATGGTCTGCGCCAACTGTTCGGCCTGGCTGGAAAGCTCTTCCGCCATGCTGGCCATTTCTTCGCTGGCGCTGGCGTTTTGCTGGATTACGCTATCCAACTGGGTTACGGCCTTGGCAATCTGGTCTACGCCGGTGCTTTGCTCGCGCGATGCGCTCGCGATTTCTTGCACGAGCTCCGCTGTCTTTCTGATATCCGGCACGATTTTCTGTATGATGTCCCCGGCTTTCGTGGCGCTCCCCACGGTATCCTTGGACAGTTTGCCGATCTCGCCAGCGGCGTTTTGGCTGCGTTCCGCGAGCTTGCGAACCTCGCTGGCCACTACTGCGAAGCCCTTGCCTGCTTCGCCTGCGCGCGCCGCTTCGATGGCCGCGTTCAGCGCAAGAAGGTTTGTCTGGCGCGCAATCTCGTCGATTATGGATATCTTTGCCGCGATTTCGTTCATCGCTCCAACCGAATCCATGACGGCTTTGCCGCCCTGATCTGCGTCGGTCGCCGATTTCTTGGCGATGCTCTCGGTGGCGATGGAATTATCCGCGTTCTGCTTGACGGTGGCGGTCATTTCCTCCACCGAGGCGGATACTTCCTCGGCGCTGGCGGCTTGTTCCGCGGCTCCCTGCGAGAGCTGCTGGGCCGTGGAGGAAATCTGCTCTGAGCCGGAGGATACCTGGTCAGTGGCGGAAAGGATGCTTTCCACAATACGGCGCAGGTCGCGCGACATGGTGTCCAGGGCTTTTGCCAGGTTGCCTATTTCGTCGGAACGCTTCATATAAACGGCGGGTATATCGTTGCGCAGGTCGCCTTGGGACATTTCTCCAAGATGGGCTACCGCAACGCCCAGGGGCTTGGAAATGGAGTTGGAAAGAACCAGGCCGAGTATGATGGAAATAACGGTAACGAAGATAATCACGATTATCATTATTAGCGTAGAAGAATTGGCGGTGACTGTATTGGCATCGGACTGTTCTTTTGCGGCATCGACGTTTAGCTTGGTCATTTCTTCCAGAATAACATTGAGCTCGTTTACGCTCGTGGTGAACAACCCTTCCGCAAGGTGCTCCGCTTCCTCTTTCTGGCCTGCCTTAGCCAAGACCATTACTTTGTCAACCTCGGTATCGAATGTTTTTTCCAAATCGGTCAGCTTTGCGAACAATTCACGATCCGCGTCATTAATCAGTGTGTCTTTATATATTTCCTGGGCCTTGTCCATCGCAACCCTGCGGCTTAGAATCTTTTTTTCCTGTTCGAGAATATACGCAGGGTCATTGTTCAATATTGCCATGAGAGCGTTTGAACGCATGCGGTTTACCGAGCCGCCGAAAACCGCCACTGCGCCAAGCGGTACGGTCATCTTCTCGTACAAGAAAGTATCCGCAGCGTCTATCTTGCGCATGCTAAGTATGCCGATACCGCCCACAAGGGCGCCAAGCAGTGCCACCACGACGAACCCGAGTACCAATTTTCCGCCGATTTTCATAGAACCTCCTGAATTCGCTCTTTCATAACTTCAACTTAAAACAACTGTATCTTTAAGTATAAAACTATGAATTGGGAGTGCAAGGGTATTTAAGACGATATTTAAATAAGGGGCTTTTATTTTTTGAAAAATAGAGATATTTGGAAAATTGTCAAAGAGAACACTTTTTTATTGACAATTCTAGAAAAAAAAACGAGGGTTAAGAAAGCTTTTATTCTTGGAGGTTTACGATGAAAAAAAACATGATGCTTTTGGCTGTAGCGGTATTGCTCGCCAGTTCCGTATTTGGCGCAGGCAAGGAACTCAAAGTGGCTGTGGGACTCGCCTTGCCGCCCTATATCATACAAGATACCGGTGTTGGTATCGAAGTGGATATTCTTAAGCAGGCGCTTGCGGACGCGGGTTATACGGTGAAGTTGATCTTCGTTCCCTTCGCCCGTATCAAAGTGGCTCTTTCCGATGGCACAGCGGACGCGGCTTTGACCATTACCGAAGCATCCGGAATTACTTCCGCCATATACTCGGATTCGCACGTAACTTACAAGAACGTGGTCATTACCCTCAAGTCCAGAGCTTTGAAGATTTCCGGCATCGCCGACCTGTCCAAGCTCGGTATCTTCGCATTCCAGGACGCGCTGCTGTACCTAGGTTCAGATTTTGCGGCGATGGCCAAGGGAAACGCGAAATATGCGGAGATCGCGGATCAGCAAAGCCAGGTGAAAATGCTGTTTGCGGGTCGTACCGACGCGATCATCATGGATATCAATATCTACAAGTACTTCAAGAAAATGATTAAAGATATCGATGTGTCCCAAGCTGTGACGATCCATGAGATATTCGCGCCTACCAACTACAATATCGGTTTCAAGGATAAGGCCGTCTGCGACCTGTTCAATGCGGGCCTCAAGAAACTCAAGAGCTCAGGAAAATATGATTTGATTATTTCTTCCTATATTAAATAGATACCGAAGACGTTTCCCTTGGTGCCTTCGCGCGAAAAAAAATCCTAATTCCTAATACAATTAAGGTGGTTCGCGCAAGAAGGCATGGAGAACACGGAGGAAGAAGGAGAGGATTGGGAAGGTTGACCACAGAGGCACAGAGGCACAGAGGCACAGAGGGAGAAAAAGAAGAAATAAAGAAGGAATCGAAACTTCCATTTTATTATTTTCTCTTACTTTGCGAACTTTGCGCCTTTACGCGACACTTCCCAAATTGAATTGAATTGAATTGAATTAAGAATTTTTCGCGCAAAGGCGCAAAGGACGCAAAGGAAGAAGGAGGCAAAGAAAAAAACGGAAAATCACTTCAATTTCTCTCGGTTTCTTTTCTCCGTGTTAAATTTTTCTATTTTCCTTTTCCTCTCTGTGTCTCTGTGGTTAATATTTCATATTTATAGCTGTTCTTGTTAGTTTTTCTTCTGGTAAAAAACAGATCTTAGATAACGTTGGGGCTCGAACTCGGGGCATAATCCTGTGATGGATTCCGTAGACCCGATAATGAGCGCCCCGTCTTTGGCCAGAGTCCGCCCAAGGTTCTTGAACAGGCTGATCTTGTCGGCTTCCGTAAAGTAGATTGCCACGTTGCGGCAAAATATTATATCGAAAGGCGCGGGGCTTACGATGGGCTCCAGAAGATTGGCTTTCCTGAACGTAGCCATGGCGCGCAGTTCATCGCGGACTTTCCAGCGATCGCCTACCAGCTCAAAATGCCGGTTGAGCTTGTCCGGCGACATGCCGCGGTCCAGGTCCATGCGGCTGAAGTGGGCATAGCTTGCCTGGGCTATCGCCTGATCCGAAATGTCCACGCCCAGGATGCGGATGTCGTATTTGCCGAAATCGCCAAGCAGCTCCTTGAGTACGATAATCGTGCTGTACGCTTCCTGCCCGGTGGAACAGGCGGCGCTGAGAATGCGGATGGGAACTGGTTTGAGGCCTGCTTTCGTCCGACGGTCGATGAGTTCGGGGAAGAGCTTGTGCTGTAAAAGTTCGAACGGGGCAGTGTCGCGGAAAAACGAGGTTTCGTTGGTAGTTATCGCATTGATGACTTTTGTCCGCATCGCGGTGCCCGGATCGGATTTTACCTTGCCTAAAAGCGCCGCCCAGCTTTCGGCGGCATTTTCCCTGAAGAGGCCGGCAAGGCGGGTTTCTATAAGATAACCTTTGGATTCATCGAGGAAAACTCCGCAGATATCGTGTATGTAGCGGCTCCATGCCAACTGTTCGTCGCGACCTATCGCAGCCATCAGGCGAATCCCCGTACCAGCACGGCAATTTGAGACGCGATGCTCTCCAACGGAAGCACAAAATCCACGACTCCGGCATCCACGGCGGCCTTGGGCATGCCGTATACGACACAGCTGGCCTCGTCTTGCGCGATTACCGCGCAACCATGCCGCTTGAGCAGTCTCAGTCCCAGGGTACCGTCGGAACCCATGCCGGTAAGGATTACAGCCATGGCCTTTCCGGGGAATTGATGGGCTGCGGAGCGGAAAAGATAGTCGACGGAAGGGCGGCAGTTATTTTCAGGCGGATCTTCGGTGATCTGCACGATAATCTGCGCGTCCGGTCCAGGCGCAAGTCGCATCTGCTTGCCGCCGGGGGCAAGATAGATCGTCTCGGGTTTTGCTATTTCTTCATGGACGGCTTCCCGTACCCGAAGCACGCTTTTTCCGTCGAGATTCTCGGCGAGGGTCTGGGTAAAGAGGGGGGGCATGTGCTGTACTATGAAAATGGGTACGCCGAGACCGGAGGGCAGGGCAGGGACAAGCGCGGCCAGGGCATTCGGGCCGCCGGTGGATACTCCGATGACGATGAACTCAGGCCTTGCGGTTCCCGTCAGGCGTGCCATGCGCTGTCCTATGTCGTCCATCGCGGATTTTGAGGATGGGGTGGGCGTCGGTGCCTTCGATGCGTCCGCGGCGGGAATGGATGCCGGACCGCGACCTGCGGCGTTTTGGGCGCCGCTGCGGAGAATATTGCGTATGCCTATCCGAAGCGACAGGGCCTTGAGCCTGGGCGCCAGTTCGGTAATAAGAAGTTCACGGCTTTTTACGCTGCTTGAGGTGTCGGGCTTGGTTATGAAGTCGAACGCGCCTTTTTGCAAAGCCTGCATGGTCAGGCGCCCGCCCTGAAGGGTTTGCGCGCTTACTACGATTACCATGGGGGCGTTTCCCTGCGCCTTGAGCATGTCAAGCACGGCGAGCCCGTCCATCTCGGGCATCTCCATGTCCAGCGTGAGCAGGTCGGGATTCAGTTCCCGCACTTTCTGGATAGCGAGTTTTCCGTTGGATGCCAGACCGACTATCTCGACGTCGGGCAGCGTTCCAAGGGCGTCGGCCATGATTTTCCTGAACAGGATGGAATCATCCGCGATGACTACGCGCATGGGTTTTCAGTCATTATCGAACATCGTTCCACGTAAACAGAGTTTCGGGATTCAGGATGGCCGTCAGTTTGTCGCCGTCGCGCCACACTCCGGACAATCGGGCGCGCAAGGCCGGGTCCAGACTTGCCGGAGGGGTACCGATAAGCTCCTCGTCCAGGTTCACGGCATCGGTTACGGTATCGACGAGGAAGCCATACGACTCACCCTGGTTTTCCATGATGAGAAGACGTGATTCGTCGCCGGTCTCGACGCAGCCTAAATCCAGATGCGTTGCCATGTCGATGACGGTAACGATGCGGCCGCGCAGGTTGCGGATTCCCACGACGCCGGCGGGAGCGTCATGCACGCGGGTGAGGTCCCCCACTTTGGCGACTTCCTGGACCAGTCTCGCATCCACGCCGAACGTGGTGGAACCCAGGGTGAAACCGGTTACCAATAAACTATTGTCGCTTTCGCTGTCACTCATGCCATGCCACCTTAAGGAGACATCGAAAAACTTCAGTTTTGCGATGTCTTCCAAATTTAAACGCAATTCGTAGAACGAATTGGCTAGGCAGCTCGAAAAACTAACCGAGTTTTTCGAGCTGCCTTAATCCACCTTGAATTTGCTTACTTCCGCCAGAAGGGTGCGTATGCTTTCCTTGTTGTGTCCGCTCATGTCGTTTACGGCGTTTACTGCGATGGTTATCTGCTCGACGCCCGCCGCCATCTCGTTCATG
>CAZAJF010000066.1:0-15674 GCA_964485395.1 uncultured Treponemataceae bacterium
GGCCGGCCGGGCAGGAACTCTTCCGCATGATCCGCCAGGGCCGGCTGGAATGGCGCGCCGAAGTCACCGCCGCCGACATCGCCGAGCTCAAGCCCGGCATGCCGGCGCTGGTCACCGCCGGCAGCGGGCCGGCGCTCAAGGGCACGGTCCGGATGGTGGCGCCGACCGTCGACCCGCAGACGCGCAACGGCATCGTGTACGTCTTTGAGGTAACAAAAAATAACATCACCAAGAAGCTCAAGGATACCGTCATCGTGGAGATCCGTTACCTTCCCTTGCAGGACCTCGTGGCGCTTTTGCCGGCCGAACTATCCAACAGCGCGCTGTTCAAGCTGGACCGCTCTTGCAACAGCATGATACTTACGGGAAGCAGCCAGGAAATAACGCCGATCCTGGACTTCATAAAGCTGGTGGACGTACCACTTGAAGGCAAGAAGCTGGAAGCCTTCAGGCTTAAGCTCATAAAAGCCAAGGAATTCATCGCGCTCGTGCCCCCGCGCCTGTTTCCCGTGCCTCCTATCGTTTCCCAGGACGAGTACCTGTTCGTGGCCGCCGTGCTTCCCGAGACCAAGGCCGAGATCGATCGCCTCGCGGGTATTTTGGACCGCAAGTCGTCTTCGGTTCCCATCCGCCTCAAGTACCTTCGCAACGAGGATTTCTTCAAGACCTTGCCGCCTTCCATAAGCAAGGACGACCTCGTCGACTCAGGCTATCCCGGGCTCGTTTTTTTCATCGGGCCCGAGGAGCGGCGCAACCGCTTTCTCATGGAACTTGCGGCCATCGACAGGCCTAAACCCCAGATTCGCTACGACGTGCTCGTGCTCCATAAGCAGCTTGGCGATTCTTTTGATTTTCAGGGCACCCCTTCATTGGCAAAACAAAAGGACACGGATATCTTTGCCATAACCGGAGGCTTTGAAAAGCTGCTTTCGGTGAATTTCGATATCATAGGAAAATTCGGAATTTTTCTTGCCTACAAGATTACAGCCGACCTTATCAAAAAATCCACAAGAATCTTCACGGATACAACTCTTACCAGCATCGCAGGTCAAGATATTAAATTTCAGAACACGAATACGTTTCGCTACCGGGACCCTGACATCGACCCGGAAACCCAAAAGCCGCGGTCCACGGGAATTACGCGCGAGGTTACTTCCGGCCTTATCGTAAACATCAATGGCTGGGTTTCGGGCGACGGCATGGTAACCATGAATATTTCCGCCATTGTATCGGAGCGAGCCTCCGACACTAAAGAATCCAAGGAACCCCCTCAGACTTTTGAGAGAATCATATCCTCGCAGCTGCGCACTCCGTCCGGCGTTCCCATTTCTCTCGGCGGTCTTATTCAGAGAAAAAAAGAAAAATCGGTCAAGAAAATTCCATTTCTCGGCAGCATTCCCTTGCTGGGGCTGCTTTTTACGAAGACCTACGAATCCGACGACGAGTCCGAGTTTACTATTTATATCGTACCCAGGGTCGTCGTCGAGGTGGCGGATTCAGGCGATGCGGGAAGCCGCATGCGCGACTTGTACAAAATGGTGGCAAGCAGGCCATGACCGATCTTACGGGTGCCGCTACCGGTTTTGAGCCCTATGAACCGCTACCGTCAGGTAAGGACCAGTATTCGCTGGACTTCAGCGAAGAAAACAAGGTACTCAAGCTTCGCGAGACGGCCGAAGAAGTAATCGTAGCCTCTGTCGGCGAACCCGGTGCTTCCCTGGCCGGAACCTTGCGCCATCACCACGCCAAACCCGTGCGCTTCATAGCGGTTGACCCGTCTGCCTTCGCGTCGGTTATCGGCAAGGTATACGCCCAAGGCGGCATGGAAGCCCAGGACGGTGTCCAGGGCGATGACGGCTTCCAGCTCGATTCGCTGGAGGGCGACGCGCCTGTTATAAATTTTATCAACGGAATGCTCATAGACGCCATTCGCGTTCGCGCCTCAGACGTCCACTTTGAGTGCTTCTCGGGTTACGGGCAGGTTCGATTCCGCGTTGACGGCAGCCTGTCCTCGGTCTCGCGGTTTCCTTCCGAGCGCTTCCAGGCTATTTCCGCCAGGATAAAGATTATGGCCAACCTGAACATCATGGAGCGCCGTCTTCCCCAGGATGGGCGCGTATCGGTGGACATAGGCGGCGACCGGGTGGACCTCCGCATATCCATCGTCCCGATAGCCCGCGGAGAGTCGGTGGTACTGCGTCTTCTGGGGCGTTCCAGCGCGCCGCTGTCGCTCGAGGAGTTGGGGATGGACGGCGCCATGGAAACGGCGGCGCACAGGATGCTCGCCTATCCGCACGGGCTTGTGCTCCTTACGGGACCCACCGGTTCGGGCAAGACCACGACGCTCAACGCCATGCTCCGGCGCATCAAGACCGATGCGTTGAAAATAATTACCATAGAGGACCCTATCGAGTACGTGATGGACGGCATCGACCAGATCCAGGTAAACGAGCAGATCGGGCTGTCCTTCGATACCATGTTGCGGCGCGTCCTCAGGCAGGATCCCAACGTCATCATGGTCGGCGAGGTGCGTGACGCCGCAACCGCCGAGCTCGTTGTCCGGGCCGCGCTTACAGGCCACTTGGTGCTTACCACGCTGCATACCAACGACAGCGTCTCGGCGGTTTCCCGCCTGCGCAACATAGGCGTGGAGCCGTTCCTTATTTCGGCTGTTCTGCGGGGCGTGATCGCCCAAAGGCTCGTGCGGAGGCTGTGTCCTTCGTGTTCGGTAATGGATACTCCACGGCCTGCGGAATTTATCGTCGCCGATAGACACGGCATAACTCTCGAGTCCGTAAAAAGGCCGGTCGGGTGCCCGCGATGCTCGCAGACCGGCTTTAGCGGTAGATTCGCGCTGTATGAAAATTTCATAAGCGATGAATCCATAGAGGAAATAATAGTGCGCGCCCAGAAAACCTCGGTGCTGCTCTCTTACCTGCGGGATATGGGCATGAAGACCTTGGCTATGTCGGGCTTGGAGCGGGTGGCCGCAGGCGAGACCACGATAGGGGAGCTTGAGCGGGAAGTGGAATTATGAACCGATACCGGGTAAAGGCCTTGAGCGGAGACGGCCGGGTAAGCGTTAAAATACTCGATGCCGAAAGCGTCCATGGATGCGCCCGAGTGCTTGCCGCCGAGGGCAAAACGCTTGTTTCCGCAAGCCTCCTCGATCGGCGATCGTCTTTTACCAAAAGCCCCGCCTTGTCGTCCGCGGATATGTCCGAGTTCTCGTCCATCGTCTCCTCGCTGCTTGCCTCGTCGCTTGGCATACGGGATTCGCTGGAGATGTGCCGGGGCATAGCCCGCAAAAAAACCGTGCGGGAACTTTCCGGCAGGCTCCTTGAACGCATAGACAAAGGCAACTCGTTCGCCGGCGCTATCGGGCAGGAAGGCAAGACGTTTCCGTCCATCGTGCTGGGCTTGGTAAAAATAGGCGAGCAGACCGGCAACTTGGCCGCTTCCTTTGCGCGGATAACCTTGTGGGCGGAGAATCGCAGGAAAGTGCGATCCTCCCTCGCTGGGGCTTTAACCTATCCCGCCCTCGTGCTTTTTGTAATGCTCGCAGGCTCGTTGGCAGTCAGCATCTATGCGGTTCCAAAGCTTTCCATCCTCTTTTCCGGCATAGGAGGCCCGGCTTCGGTAGAGCTTACGAACGCCATGGCGCACGCGAAAACTTCATTTTTTATTTCGATGCTATTCTTTTTTTTCTTTACGGCCATAATCGCCTTTGGCGTCATCCATCGAAGCTCGGGAATGGATGGCAAAAAGCGCGTAGATACGTTTCTTATAAGGATTCCCGTGCTGGGCGCTTTTCTCGTGGATTCGAATACCCTCGATTTCGTGTTTGCCATGGAGGCTTTGGTAATGGCTGGGGTAAGCATCGACAACGCCTTGGACGAAGCCAAATCCTCGGTTTCCAACGCCCGGTTCGCTTCTGCCGTTGCGGAAGTCCAGGTTGCAATCCGCAAAGGCATCCCTCTCTCCAAGGCTTTCGCGGCGCACGGGGTTTTCCCCGGGCAGCTTGCCCAATGGCTTGCCGTCGGGGAACGCAGCGGAAAGGTGGGTCAGGTGTTCTGCCAGCTTCGGGCGTATTATCAGGACGCGGTGGCCCGTTGGACTTCCAGGTTCATTGCGCTTGTCGAGCCGGGCATAACGGTATTTGTGGGCGCTTTCATCCTGTTCGCGGTTTTTACTTTCGTCATCCCTTTTTTCAACGCGTATGGGTCGCTCCTTTAGATGCCGCGGCACTATGTTATATATTTTTACAAGGAGGCCTTCATGCCGAGACTCAGCTTATTAGCCGCAAATAGAAAACCGGCCAAGGGGAACGACGATGGCTGGACCTTCATAGAGACGCTCATCGTGCTGGGCATAATCCTCATATTAACGGCTACGGTGAGCTTTATGGCTGTTCGGTATTTGCAGAAGGCGAAAGTGGTGGCCTCGAGAAGCCAGATCGATTCGTTCGACCTGGCGCTGCAGGCGTATTACCTGGATTGCGGGAATTATCCCACGGAAGAGCAGGGACTCGCGGCTTTGTGGGAAAAGCCTTCCATGGAACCGGTTTCGGTAAATTGGAACGGGCCGTACATGGCCAAGCGCGTTCCCAAGGATTCGTGGAACCGCGACTTCGTGTATAAGTTTCCAGGACCGGAAAATTTTCCTTACGGCGTAGCCACCTACGGTGCGGACGGGCTTGAAGGCGGAGACAAGGAAAATGCGGATATCGTCTCCTGGTAAACCGTCCCATAGCGCAGGGTGGTCGACGATGGATTCGCTCGTGGCCCTCGCTTTGCTGGTTCTGTGCGCTTTCGCCATCGGAAGGACAACCCTGACCATGCGTGCGGCCTCTGCGTCGCACGTTCGAAAAACCCAAGAGGCCATGGATGCAAGGAATAAGGTGTGCGATGAAATTTTGCTGCTTTTGGAGTAGGGATCGCGGAAGCGACGGTTTTACTTTCCTTGAAAGTGCCGTCGGCGCCCTTGTTTTCGCGGCCCTTGGAATCGCAATGGTTCTTTTTTTCACATCGCTTGCCTCAAGCTCGGCGCACTCCCGTCGCGACGCGGAAAACGCGACCCGGGCCGAATTGTTCGACCGAGCGCTGCGGCGGGAAACGTCCATGATAGCGCCGCCTTTCTGGAGCGGCGGAGTCGACGAGAAATCGGGCGATACTTTCCTTACGGTAAATTATTATAACGGCGGCAAGGATTCGATCCTTGGGCTGGCGGCCGGGGAAACCGGTTGTTCCATGACGGCGGGCGGCAGAAACGAGCTGTTCAAGGATATTGTTCTCCGAAAGGCAGGCATTTTGGAAGCCGGCGGGGCAAAGGCCGGAATAAGCGCGGAGTTTGATATCGGCGGCAAGCATTTTATATCAAAAGCTCTGTTTTCCGCCTTTTTCAAGGGTGGCGCGCATGGTCTCTGATCGCGGCTCGGCAACCCTGCAAGTCCTCGCGGTATTGACGCTTGCGGCCGGGCTTTGCGCCGCTGCCGTAATCGGCATTATGGGCGCAAGAACAGTCTCGGCAAAACGCGGTACGGATTATCCGGAGCACTCCTTGTTTGCGGCCGTATGTGAGCTGTCCGGAAAAATACTCCAGGATGCGAGCCCCGGAGCGGATTCCCGGTTCGACGGCATAGTAGGGGCGGGCGATCCTTCGGCTACCTTTGCCGTAACGGATGAATCCAGCAGGATCAACCCCAACTGGATAGGGGTGCAGCTGCTTGAGGAAGGCATGTTTACTTCGCTCCTCAGGGAGGATACTCAAGCCTTGCTTTTGCAGCAATCCAGGTTCGACGAGGGTTTTTCAGCGGATATCGATAAACGGTATGAACTTTTCTTTACGCCAAAGGCGATAAAGGAATACCTTTCGCCTTACTCGTTCGTGAATCTCGATAACATAGACGAATTTGCCCTGGAGCGCTTGCTCCTGGACTGTACGGGGGATCCCGGCATTGCCTCGCGGATTCGGCTTAAAATCCGGGAGCTTCGCATCGCGGGCAGCCTCGTAAGGCGCCAGGAGCTCCTGTCGCTATTTTGCGGTGAGGCCGACACCCTCCAGTCGTTCATGGGAGTCGAGCCCCAGTGTAACGTAAATTTCGTTGAACCCTATGTTTTACGGGGTTTGCTGGCATATCCCGGTTTCAAGATAGCCAACCACGACGCCATCGCCGACGTATTGCTGGAGGAACGGGAGCAAAGGGAGTTGACGATAGAGAGGGTACGTGAGCTCTCCGGGTTGGATCCCCTAAACAGGATATTTACGTATCTGGGGGATACGACCTGGTTTTGGAAACTCTCAACCCAGCGAGGAAACCATGTTTTTACGGCGATCCTGTCGCGTTCCCTTCCAGATATCCTGGGTTCCGTCTTTTCTTCCGTCGGCGGCAGCATGGAAAAAGGCAAGGTAACGCTGGTGTCATGGAGTTATAATAAATTATGACAGTTTTATTTCCTGGACAGAGCGTCACCGATGCGCGCAATCGCGGCTGCAGCGTCTACCTGTCGGTGGAGGATTATGTCCTGCGTCAGATGGAGGTCCCTCCGATGGATCCATCGCACTGCGACGACTTTATCCGCCATAGGCTGGCAAGGCTGCATCCGGGGAACCCCGAGGATATAGCCTTCGAGCTTATCGGCAAGGGGCCTGAGGTGGAGCTTCTCATGCTCAAAAAAAGCCAGCTAGAAGCGCTTCGGAAAAAACACGGGGCGTTGCCTATCTGCTCGCTCGTAAAGGGTTTCAGGAGCCTCCCAGGAGATTTTATCCGCGTGGTGGCGGGGCCCGGATGGTATGAGCTTGCCGAGAGGCGCGGATCCGCATGGTTTATATCCGGAAAGTTTTTAAGAACCGGATTTTCCTTCCTTGATTCGGAGGAATTCCGGAAACTGCCCCTGCAGCTCATTTGCAACCGGGAAGACATGGTAAATGCAGAGCAGGCGCTGCCCAGGCATGGCATCGTCTCATCCTTCGAGGATGCAACCCTGCCCAAGAAAAAAAGTAATTATTTATTTTCATCCGCCCCGAAGTTCGGGTTTCGGCCTCTGCTCGTCGTCGCCTGCGTGTTTTCGTTCGTAATGTTGAATGCATCGGCATTCGCCCTCAGGGAATCGGCCGATGAAGCAAGGGCGATCTATTCCGAATCGCTGAAGGAAATCAAGCTCGTGTCCAGCGAGGTTGAAAAGCTGGACGCGGAAACTAAAAAACTTCAAGCTCAAAATGGTTCGGAAAATGAGTGGGAAGGAAACCCCGGCATGGTTTTTGTAAGTCTTGCCCGCGCGGGACAGGCTTTTCGGCTTTCCGTCTTCGGCTACGACTATGGCCGTTTTTCCCTGCGAGGCTCCGCCTCCGGCGCCTTGGCCTTCGCTGAAGCGCTTAGATCCATTCCTGGATTCACGGACATCAAGCTGTCCGGCGTACAGATCCTTGATTCCGGACGCGAGGAATTTTCACTGTCGGGAGAGTTTCATGACCGCTAGGGAAAAAAAACTGGGCTTCGCATTTTTGCTCATGCTTGCAGGCAGTGTTTTATTCTTGAATTTCTATACAGCCTTCAGTTCGCGCGCGGATGCTTTGCGCCTTATCAAGGAATACGACATGCTGCATCCTCTGGCGTTGCGGATGCGCGGCCAATTGGCGGAAAGGCGCGTTGCACTTGCCTTGCTGCAAAAAGCGAACCATGCCGGCTCGGAAGTAAAAACCGACCCGTATATGCTGGGAGCCATATCCCGGGACCTATTGAGCAAATCGGGGGCAGCCATACGATCGTTTACGATGTCGGAGAAAAACGGGCGGCCATTCATCGAATCTTCCATAAGCTCGAATCCCGGATTTCTGCCGGTGTTTTTCGACCTCCTCGAGAAATCGGATCCTGCTTTGACGGTTTCGTTTTTTTCGCTTGCGGAAACAAGATCCCTCGATTTTGCGATGGTAGTACGGATGGGCTATGCGTCAGGCAACTAAGGCTTTCGTACTCGCCTCGCTCATGGCCCCCGGGCTTTTATCCTTACTGGGTTTTTGGGCATTGCGAGGGTTTCCAGAGCCGGCTCCGAGCACCGCCCAAGCCGATTCCATCAACGTACAGAACCTTGGCGAGCAAGCGGCGGTCGTTGATTTTACGGCGATATCCGCGATTTTCCCAAACCCGCGACCTTCGCTCGCTCCAAAAAAAAACGGCGCCCGCAACGCGGAACCGCCTTCTGCCGCTGCGGCGGAATCTCCTATGCCCATCCTTCGGTATCTAGGAGCCGTTTCGGGTGCCGATGGCCAAGCGATGTACTACTTGATGGACGATAAACAGGGGAGGCTCGTCAAGATAGGGCCAGGTAAGCCGAGCGGTGAAATTCGATTCGTCTCCGCGCAGGCAGACAAGATGGTCCTCACGATAAACGGAAAGGAACTGTATGTTACTAAATAGTTGCAAGAAAATTTGTCTTTGCCTCTTTGCAGCGGCCCTGCTTGTCTCGTGCGCGAGCATCAAGGCAAAATCATCGAATTACCTGCCTCTGTACGGCATGGTCTACGACGATTCGGGGAAGGCGGCCGCCGGGGTCTCCATCTGCCTGGACGACGCGGCGTATTCCGTCTCGGATTTCAACGGGCGATTCGTTTTTTCGGGAGTCCTGCCCGGTACATATGGGCTGAAGGCGTCCCAAAAAAATTTGGAGGATTTCAGCCAGCAGATAAGATTCAGCGGTTCAGGAGACGTGCTGTACGTTCGCATGGCTTCCGTGGACGGCCTCTACTCATCTTTCTTTGATGCGCTGCAATCGAAAAACTGGACGGAGGCGGATCGCTTTCTTTTCAGGGCTATCGCAATTTCGCCTGCAGACCCCTTGCTGCGCTACGCCTCCGCCTCGCTGTCGTACGCACCGGACTGGCTGGGCCGAGATTGGCAAAAGGCGGACGCTGGTCTGCTTGCGTTGATAAACGATGGATACCGCGAGCCTGCCGTCTATCTGCTTCTCGCGGATATCGCCGAATACGACAAAGGCGACCTGCCCCTTGCGCGCGGTTTCCTGGAACTGTATTTGCGCTTGCAATTTGACCCTTCCGTCGAGGCACGGATACGAAGCCTCGAGGAGGGGCAAGCACAGCCGTAGACCTTAAGCCGCCTGTTTTTTAGCCGCTTGGAAATAATCCCGCTAAGGTCTATAAGTGGCCGTGATGCCGGCCAAAAAATTGCGTAAAAACTGGTCGCCGCACGGCATGTAATTCTTGTGGCTTTTTTTTCTAAACAGCGCGTTTATCTCCGAGCTCGTAACGTCTACGGAGGCTTTTTTCAGAGTGGCGACCACGTCGTCGTCCTTCATCTGAAGCGCGATGCGCAGGTACCAGAGCACGTCGTTGTTAGACAATTCGCCGGGACTGGTTTTTTTTGAGTCTTCCCCGCCTTCTTTTTTGCCGCGCTTACTTATAACCAGCCCTTGGAAGAAAATATGGGCTTGCGCATCGGGACAGCGTACGAATCCAGCCTCGTCTTCCTTAAGGAACATGGTCTTGAGGAGTTCGTCGCCGATGGTCGTGCCCGTCAGGGCGAATATTTCCCGTACTTGTTTGTCGCTTATGTTGAGCGCGTAGCGAACCCTGCGCAGAATGTCGTTTGTAAGCATGCTTGCTCCTTAATACATATAATGCACCGAACGGGGCGTTGTGTCTGCATTGCCAGCGCAAAGGTACAAAAGTCTCTTTTTTTTATTCCAGATGGCCGAATATAGTGTATCATGAATACGAGGCGCATACGCTCCGCAATGTCTTACCTATCACACTTCAGGAGCGCAACATGGGACCCGACTGGGACATCTGGTTCAAGATAACGCCCACGCCCATGTGGCTAGAGGATTTCAGCGCAGTCGGAGCCCATATCACCGCCTTGAAAAATTCGGGGATTACGGATTTCGCTGCCTGGCTGGAAAAGAATCCCGAGGAAATCAAGGTTTTCGCGGGTTTGGTACGCGTTTTCGACGCCAACCAGGCAGCGGCGGAGTTGCTGCAGGCTGCGTCTCCGCAAATGCTTCTCGGCAACCTGCACGGTGCTTTCGATGACTCGTCGTACCTGCCGTTCGCGAACGAACTTGTCCGCATATTCAATGGCGAGCGCCGTTTTTCCGTAGACGTCGTTTCCAAGACCTTCAAGGGCGAGCGGCGATACCTTCGCATGTCGTGGAATGCCGCCACCGGCCACGAGGACGACTTGTCGCTCGTGTATGTATCCGCCACCAACATTACCGAGCTCGTCACCGTTGAATCGCAATTGCGTGTCACCATTTCGGCTAAAGACTTCATGCTCCGCGAAATCGAGCATAGGGTGCGAAACACGCTCACCCTCATCAATTCCCTTCTGGAGATGCAGACCAAGGTAAATGCGGAAGCTGCCTTGCCCCTTGCGTCTGCCGCGCGACGGGTTGAGACGCTTGGCCTTGTCCATGATTCGTTGTACCGAAGCGGCGACTTGTCGCTTGCCGAGCTTCGGGACTGCGTCGAATCCGTCGCGTATTACGCCTTTCATTGCGAGAATAAATCGCCGGCGGTCATCAGCCTCCTCATCGACGTGGACGATTACCAGATTCCCATCGAGGCCGCCGCGCCTTTGGCGCTCCTTACGGGCGAGCTTACCGTCAATGCGTTGCGGCATGCGCATCCCGACGGTTCCAAGGGACAGCTTGCAATTTCAGCGAAGCTGCTCGACGGCGAGCGGATAGAACTTCTGATATGCGACGACGGCGTCGGCCTGCCGCCGGGATTCGACCCGTATTCAAGCCAGAACCTTGGGTTCTCCCTTGTGCGACTCCTGGCCACTCAATTGAAGGCCGAGCTTCGCTTTACCAGCGAATGCGGTTTTTCAGCCCGCTGCATCATTCCTATTCGCCCCTAGGCTCCGTCTGCGGCTTCGGCTAGAAGATTCCTGAAAACCGCAATATCCGTCCCGTTCATATATTCCAATTTAATTCTATAATATTCTTCCAGGAATCCGGGTGTCTGCCGCCCCATGAAGCCGATGTGTGTTACGTCGCTCCGGTACCACCAGCAATCGAAGGAGTCGGTGGAATCGGCGTGGAATCCGGAGCGTATGCAGAGATAGCCGCCGGGCTTGATTCCGCTCAGCAGGCGTTCGAGCGTCAATCCGGGATACAGCAGATGCTCGAATACCTCATGAAGCAGAATCGCGTCGAATTTTTGCGTTTCCCACTCGGGCGACGGGGCAAAAAAAGGATCGTATAGGCTGACGCGGTAGCCGAGCGTGCGTAGTTTTTCGCCGAGGGAAGGCATGGGGCCCGAGCCGAAATCGAGGATGCTCGAACCCGGCTTCACGAACGGCGCAACCGCTTCCGTTATGAATTGTTCCAGCCATGCGGAATAGCCTGAGTCGGTCGCATCGTTTTTATGGAGCAGATAGCGTTTTTTTTCGGCCTCGGGCGAAGGCAAATCAGGAGCTTCCGTCTGTACATAGCCGCAGCGGGAGCATCGTGCATAGGATCGAAGCGGTCTTTTTGTTACGGGGACGGGTATTGTCGATCCTCCGCATAATCGGCACGTCATGCAACTACTATACAGCTTGACAGCTCCTAAGGATATCCGTATGTTATGGTAACAGCCTGGATTCAGCGAAAGCGGACCGGGACTGGAGGTTACATGCTCGAGAATTTCCTGACGGTCAAGGACCTTTCCTATACATGGCCCGGTTCCGATCGGCCAGCGCTTAATTCTTTGTCGTTTTCCGTAAGCCAAGGCGAGTATATCGCGGTGGTCGGCGCCAACGGCTCGGGGAAGAGCACCCTGTCGCGGTGCATCAACGGTCTCGTCATACCTCCAGCAGAGTCAATATCCGTTTTCGGCATGGACCCTTCGGTATCCGAAAGCCGCACGGAAATTCGCAGTCGCGTCGCCGTCGTTTTCCAATCCCCCCAGGATCAGATCGTGTCCTCCGTCGTGGAGGAAGACGCCGCCTTCGGGCTTGAGAATCTCGGTATTGCCCATGACGAGATGCACGAACGCGTAGAAAAAGCACTGAGGGCCACGGGTTTATGGAACGAGCGGGCCAGGCCTACGCGATTCCTGTCCGCCGGGCAGCAACAGCGCCTTGCCATAGCGGGCGTATTGGCCATGAGCCCTTCCTGCATTATTTTCGACGAAGCCACCTCGATGATCGACCCCGCCGGACGGAAGGACGTATTGGCGCGCCTGGACGCCCTGGTGGCTTCCGGTATCTGCGTCCTTCACATCACCCATGACATGGACGAGGCTGCCAGAGCCCGTCGCGTTTTAGTGCTTTCCCAGGGCTCGCTCGTCTTTGACGGCAGCCCCGCTGATCTGTTCAAGCGCGACGTAAGCGCCTGGCGGCTAGCCGTTCCGCCGTCTTTTTCGTGCGCGCGCCTGGCGGGCATGGATCCCGTGCCGCTCGAGACTCCGCAAGCTTTCGCGCAGCGGTACAAAAGCATACATCCCGAGGCGAACTTACGGAAGCTCTGCTCCGATACGGTACAAAAAGAGACTTTGGATTCGGCCGGCGAAGCGCTTATCACCTTTAATTCCGTGGATATGGTGTACCTCAAGGGAACCGAGCACGAGCGAAAAGCGGTAGACGGTCTGGAGCTTTCCGTTTTTGCGGGAAAAATCACGGCTATCGTCGGCGCTACGGGTTCCGGTAAGTCCACCGTCCTGCAGCTGGCCGACATGCTCGCCTTTCCATCGGCCGGCTGCGTCACCGCGTTCGGACACGCCGGAACAGATAAAAAGCTTGATCCGCGCGTCGTGCGCATCGCGGCGCCGCTCTGCATACAAAGACCGGAGAGCGCGCTGTTCGAGACCTACGCCGGCGACGAGGCTGCCTTTGGTCCCCGCAACAAGGGCTATACGGGGCGCGAATTGGTTGCTACGGTAAAAAGCGCGCTCGACCTCATGGGTTTGCCCTACGAGGAGTACCGCGACCGTAACTCCCGTTCGCTGTCCGGCGGTCAAAAACGACGGCTGGCGCTGGCATCGGTACTTGCCATGAATTCCCCCGCGCTGCTGCTGGATGAGCCCAGTTCCGCTCTGGATCCCTGTTCAGCCCGGGAGATCATGTCGGCATTGTTCGAATATTCAAAGGCGGGAAACACCTTATTTTTCGCGACGCACGACATGGAGTACGCAGCCAAGGCGGATTTCGTCGCGGTAATGGGTTCAGGCAAGCTTCTGGCATTCGATACTCCGGCCAATATTTTCGGCGAATCCTATCGCGGCGATTGGGGCATTGAGCGGCCTTTTTCCTACGCCGTGCTCGCGAACGAGGGCTTCAATGAAAAACCTTGAATTTTTCCGCAATGTCTCCATAGGGCAATATATCGATAAAGACACGTTCGTGCACCGGCTTTCGCCCGTTACCAAATTCCTCTGGCTTTTCGCGTTTGTGGTTCCCGTAAACTTGGCTAGGTCCGTGCCGCTCGTGGCGCTCCTCGGGCTTATCTTGCTTGCGGTAACGCTGTGCGCCGGCGTAAAAATCGCTTTTCTGCTGCGGGGCATCCTGCCCGTGGCCTGGCTCATCGTTTTTGCGGCCTTTTTGCAGGTGCTTTTCACATGGCCTTCGGATACGAGTCCGGTTCTAATAGGATTAGGCAGGTTTTCCGTTACCGTCAGGGAAATCTCCATGGCCGTAGGCATGGCCACGCGTTTTTTCGCGATGATGATAGCGTTCGGTCTCTTTACCTCCGTTACTACCGAGAGCGATACCGCCCGAGGAATCGAGAGCCTTTTTTCGCCGTTGTCCCGAATCGGTTTTCCCGCCCATGAATTGGCGCTTACCATTGCCGTGGCCTTTCGCTTCATACCCATCATAGCGGGCGAGCTTGAGTCCATCGTCAAGGCTCAGGCGAGCAGGGGCGCGCGCTTCGGAGGTCGCGGCTTCAATCCCATATCCAAGGTTATCGCCTATATTCCGCTTATCGTACCCGTTACGATACGTGCCCTCGAGCGCGCCAATTCGCTCGCCGACGCGATGGAAGCGCGCTGTTATTCCTCAAGCGGCCGAACCCGCTACGTTATTTCCCAGACGCGCGGCATCGATGCCTTCCTTTCCGTGGCAGCTTTTATTTTCGGCGTCGCCGCGACGATACTGGGCTTTGTTTTTTAGGCTATATGGCCGGGCGCGTCGGCGTCGGCCTGAATTTTTTTTCCTGGACGCGACCAAAAAGGCGTGTACCAGGCAGGAGGTTTTATGCAGAATTCACCAGTGAGGAAAATCGTCACGACAGGCGCCTTGGGTGCCCTGTCCGTCGTCATGGCCCTCGTGCCGCTTCTGGGATACATTCCCTGGATCAGCGGCACTTCGCTTACCATCATGCACGTTCCGGTCATCATAGCCGCCGTGCTTGAAGGACCGGTCGCAGGTACCATCGTGGGTCTTATATTCGGCGTTACGAGCCTCATCAAGGCCGCGACGGCGCCCTTGGGACCTTTTGACGTACTGTTTACGAACCCTCTCGTTTCCGTGCTTCCGCGACTGTTTATCGGTATCGCGGCCTGGGCCGTCTACCGCTTGTTCAAAGGAAAATACACCCCGCTTTCCTCGGCCATAGCCGGGGCGGTCGGCGGGTTTACCAATACCGTATTCGTCCTGCTCATGCTGGCGGTCACCGCGATGCCCGACCTCGTCGAGCTTATGAAAACCGACGCAGGCGCGATTCCCGGTGTTCTTTTCGGCATAGCTACATCCAACGGGCTCCTTGAAGCCGCTGCTGCCGCGATACTGACAAGCGCCATTGTAAGCGCCTGGCTCGGCATCGCGAAGATCGGCGGAAAGGCCAAGCTCGCGGGCGAAGATAAATAGCATGTATATCGCCGTGGACGTCCGCAACAACAGGGTTACCTTGGGTCTTTGGGATAACGACGCCTGGCATCAGGTGGTACACCTAAGCCCCGACAGAACGGCGGATGAATATTCCCTGCTGTTCCAATCCATCGTGTCCAGGCCGTCCTTGGCGGCGATTACCGGCGCCTGCATCGCCAGCGTCGTCCCGGTGCTTACTTCCACGCTTGTCCAGGCGATCGGCGAGGCTTTCGGGGTGGAAGCCTTGGTCGTGGGGCCGGGCATAAAGACCGGGCTCAAGATTCGCACAGATAATCCCTCGGAACTGGGCGCGGATCTAGTTTGCGGCGCGCTCGCCGCCCGGAAAAGGGCGAGCGGGGCCTGCATCGTCGTCGATTGCGGCGCCGCGATTACCTTCAGCGCCATAAACGGGGCCGGCGAGTTTCTGGGCGTAGCCATAGCCCCGGGACTCGAAACTGGGTCCAAGGCGCTGCGTTCGGCAACCGCGCAACTTCCCGAAGTGCGCCTGCTCGCCCCAAAGACGGTCATAGGAAAAAACACCGCGCATTCCATGCAGGCAGGCATCGTGGGGGGATTCAGGGGACTCGTCTCCGAATTGCTGGAAAGGATGCAGGCCGAGCTTGGCGAGCCTGCCCGTATCATCGTATGCGGAGAGGCATACGGCCGGGCGGTTTTAGCCTCGCTGGGGCACGACGAGTACGTTCCCGAGCTGGTGCTTGAAGGGCTCATCATGATATTGAAGAATAACGAAGGCGCCGTCGAGCGAAAAACGGCGGAGAGCGGTTGACAAAGACAGGTGTTTTCTTGTATAAAAACCGGGCATCAGCGTGGCGACGTAGCTCAGATGGTAGAGCAAGCGGCTCATATCCGC
>CAZAJF010000067.1:0-15628 GCA_964485395.1 uncultured Treponemataceae bacterium
GCCACGGCACGTTGCGGCCCTCGTCGGGCGTGATCGTGGACTGGATGTCCGCGCTCGTGAGCATCGAAATGAGCGTGTCGATCGTGTGCGTGCGTACCGCTTCCTCGATGTCGGCTTCTATATATCGGGTGTTCTGCTGCGCGCGCATCTTGAACTCGGAAAAGAATTCGCGGAGCGCGATGGCGTAAGGCAGGTCGTACCAGAGCTTGGGCGCGGGCGGCGCGTCAGGCGGCACGGTGGAAAGGCCGATGAGTGTCTTGTCCATTCCCGCCGCGACGGAGAACGCGCAGTTGATGCCGTACTGCACCATCAGCTCGGGCATGACGAGCCAGCCGGCTTTCGCGGTGGCGTTGGCGTTGTGCGCGCCGTCGATCTGGAATATGCGGGCGCCCGCCATGACGCGCTTGGCTTCGGCTGCGTCCACGAAGGAGCGGTACATGTTGACATTTCTGTACAGTACGTTGTACTGGGGGTCCTGGTGCGCGCCGTTGATGCCTTCCTCGGCGAACAGCACGGCAACTTCCGGGCCCGCTACGCCGGAGACGTAGCTGTGGAAATTTATCGGCCTGCCCACTTCTTCCTCGATCGCGTCGCAGGCCTTGCGGCTGGCGCGGATCTGCTTGCGGGTGATGGGTACGCCGCCCGTTCCTTCGGGAGTGCCTTCCATGAGTCCGTCGATGTGGCTCTGGCCCGTGGTGCGGATCACCATGAGGTGGTCGGCTCCGTGCCAGGCCGCCATGCGCATGCGGCGGATGTCGTCCTCGAAGCGGCCCGAGGCTATCTCGGTGGTTACCACGCAGGACGGCTGAGGATCGATGTGATCGAAATATTTGGAGGCGGGGAGCCCGATGCTCCTCTTGAGCGGCTTGGACATGTTCCGGAAGTGGAACGGTCCCATGTCCACGCCTTCCTTGGGTACTTCGCGCCACGTCCATCCCTTGCGCGGCGGATGGTAGGTGGCGAGGTCCTTCATGATTTCTTCAATGTCCAGCTTCTTGGACGGGTCAAGTTCTCTGTATGCCATGTGTCGCTCCGATTACTGAAAAAGACCGTTGAGCACGTCTTTGTTGTCGATGATCGCCTGTGCGGCGCCGCGTATGTCCTTGCCCGTCTTCTGTGATATTTTCAATACCACGTGACCGGCGCCTTTGCCCAGGAGCCCGGCTTCCAGGACCCGCGTGACCACCGCGTGGGTGGAAACGCTGTCGATGCCCATGCGCAGGAGCACGGCGCGCTCGATGGAAGGCGAAGTGTGCGTCTTGGACAGCTCCACGATCGGGGCTACCGTCTGGTTGCACAGTTTCCAGAAGCGTTCTTTCAGTTCGGTGCTGCTCATCTTCTTAAGCTCTACCTGTCTCTTCTCGAAACGGGCTACTCTGTCTTCTGCCATCTTGTCCTCCATATGTTGGTTACGATCTATTAACAAATCTTTGAAACGGCGTCCTTGATCCACGCCTCGGTCTTCTTGAGGTCGGCCGCTACGAAGGCGTAGTCGTTCGCGGTCCATGCGGCGGCGGGATGCGCCTTCACGGCGTTTTTCAGGTAGGAAAGCCTGAGCTTGTCCATGTCCTGAACCATGCCGCGCACCTGCCCAAGGTTCTCCGGAATCACGATGGCCTTGCCGGGTACGTTGTCCTTTGGGTCTCCCCGCCGTACTTCCACGCCGTTCTGGCGCGCGAAGGAAAGCTGGCTGTTGTGGTGCTTGCCCGCGCCCGTGTACTCGGTCTCCTGCACCACGACGATCTGGTCGCGGTCCATCTGGCGGGCGAGGGTAACAGCGGCTGTTAAGCTTGTATTACCTGCCGGTCCGCGCTCGAGGCCTTCCATCTTGGTGAGAAGCTCGGTAACGTAGAACACCTCTCCCTGCGTGACGAGCTGGTATTCGTCCATGTAGCGCAAGGAGCGCGCCGCGTTCCGGGGAACGTCCACGCGGTCGGGCCACGTGGCGAAGGGTACTCCGAAGCCGGTATGGCCCGTGGTAAACGACTTGCGGTTGAAGTCCCTGTCGCTGGCCATGTGAAGGCCACCGAGGTCCACCGAGCAGGCGACGATGCGCGTGTCCCCGCATCCGGCTATCTGGAGCCCGCGGGCCGGGCCGGTAAGGTTTCCGCCGCCCGCGTGCGTAATGACGACCGCGTCGGGATCCTTGCCGCACTGAGCGCGAACCTGAGCGGCCACTTCGGGGCCCAGCGTCTCCACGCCGCGTATGCCGAACGGGGTATACAGGCTGGCGTTGAAGAACCCGGTTTCCTCGAGCGTGCGCAGGAGCACGTAGAAAAGCTCGGGCCCCACGGAGAGCCTGAGTACTTCGGCGCCGTACGCCTCGCACGCGCGGCTTTTCTCCACGATCTCCGGCTGGCCTACGCCGCGGCTGTCGAACACTTCCTGCACGATGATGCACTTGAGTCCGCGCTGGGCCGCCTGGGACGCCACGGCCGCGCCATAGTTTCCGCTGGTAGCTGCGATTATACCCTTATAACCTTTTTTTGCCGCCTCGAACGCGCTTATCGCCGCACGGCGCGCCTTGAAGCTTCCCGAGGCGTTGGCCGCCTCGTCCTTGACGAATATGCGGGCGCCTTTGCCCGGACCCGCGATCCTGCGCACGGCCTCGGTGATGTTCCGAAGCTCGTACAGGGGCGTGTTGCCCACCTTGGTCTCGCCCTGGATGCGTACGATGTCCTCGTGGCCGTAGCCGGTCTCGCGCATCATGCGCTCGTAGTCGAAGGCGATGGGGCTCTGTACGAAATCCTCGTAGTCCATCCCCATGCTGGCTTTCATGATCTCGTTCTTGCGCGCCGTTACGGCGGCATAGGACATGTCTTTAAGGCTCATCGATTGTCCCCCATACCTATGGAAAGCAGCTCGGGCACCGTGGTGCCGAAGCTGTGGCTGTAGCTGGGGTTTTCGATCCTGAGCGTGCCGACAAGCAGGCGCCCGATCATGGTGCTCACGGTAACCTCGTCGCCGATCTTGGCGTCGGCCTGGAGGAATCCGTTTACGCGCATCACGAGAGGCGTCAGCTTGGTGTCCTCGGGCAGGGTGGGAGCGCGGTCCTCTGGCTTGAGGATCAGCTGCTGTATCTCCACCCAGGAGCCCTTTTTTACGGCATCCATGTTATTTAATTATCTGGTCGCGGAAGTCGCCCATTATGGCGCGCGGCACCGGGAGGTCTATCATGGTCTTGAGGCCGGGCGTGGCGTTGATCACGTTGGGGATCATGTTTACGCACATAGCGATGGTTCCCAGTCCGCCTTCCACCTCGGGCTTGTTGGCCATGTTGATGGGCGGCGTGCCTTTGATGGTCACATAGTCGCCGGTGTGGGTGCCTTCCATCTCGGGCTCTATCTGCTGGGGGTGTATCATGTCAATCTTGAGCTGGCCGTTCACGTAGCCTTGTCCTGTCATGTTCACGCCGGCGACGTCGCCTGCCTTTGCGAATCCGTGCGGGCTCTTGCGGTCAACCGTAGTGATGATCGGCTTCATCTGCTGCTCGAATTTGTCCACCTTCCAGCCCAGCGCGGCGCCGATCATGGCTACCGATTCGTGGAATCCCACGTGGCCGGCCATGGTGCCGTCCTTTACTGCCTTTTCAAAAGCGTCTTTGGTAAAGCCCACGCCCTGCTCGTGCATGACGGTAGGTCCAAAGGGTGACAGGCTGTTGACGCGCTTGGCTTCGATGTGCTCGACGTCCACCATGCAACCGGTCATCACGATGACGAGGAGGTCCATGATGAGCCCCGGGTTGATGCCCGTGCCCAGGATGCTCACGCCATTGGCTTTGGCGATCTTGTCCAGCTCCGCGGCCAGCTCGGGATTCTTGGCGGCGGGGAACGACATTTCCTCGGCGGTGGAGATTACGTTTACTTTTTTCTCGAGGCAGAACTTGAGGCGGGGGAAGGCGTCCTTGGTAAAGGAGTCGGTGGCGCACAAGGCGATGTCGCAGCACTTCTCGGTAAGCACTTCTTCGATCTTGCCGTTGATGATTACGCTTTTGCGTCCGGCGCGGTCAACCTTGAGCACGTCGAACATGTCTTTGCCTACGCGGTCCGGATGCATGTCGCACACGCCCACGATCTCGATGCCTTTTTTATTGAGGATCATGCGGGCCATGCCGCTGCCCATTGCCCCGAAGCCCCAGATTACCACGCGTACATTGTTCATAAAAACCTCCAAAAGTGATTGAGCGCCGGATAAGCGCTTTAATGATCGATACAAGCATTGCTATATAATGCAAGAAGCATGCCAGATTATCATATATATTTTTATTGCTATTAGCCAAGTCAAGCGTCTATAATTGTAATGCTTCGCTTAGAAACCGCAAGCTTTGCAAGAAATATTGTCCTTGGTTTTTAGGAAAAGAAAGGTTTTTATTTACTATTTTAAAAATAATGCAAAATATTTTGCTATCATGCAAAATATTTTGCTCTAATTTGGCATGTTGGTTGATCCACTATCTGAAGTCGGTGAGGGGAAAATGGAAATCAGTGAACAGATAAATTTGGCGATAGCGGGTCATTCAATGTGGAAACGTCGATTAAGAACCGCCATCGAGATAGGTAAAAGTGGTTTTAAACCGGAAATCGTCAAGCAAGACGATAAATGCGATTTTGGAAAGTGGCTGCACTCGGAACTGTCCCCGGAATTTCGTGCCTCGCCTGGTTTCGAAAAAATTGCTCGGTTGCATGCCGATTTTCATATTGAGGCAGCCAGGATTTTGCAGCTTGCTCTTGGCCGAGATCAAGCCGAGGCTCGCTCGGCGATGGAATCGCTGGGTACCTACGCCTCCCTTTCTGCGCGCCTGACAACGTCATTGATGGAGTGGAAAGTCAGTTTCGAGAAAAATAATCCCGCTCACAAAACGTGAATCCGCCCGGTTTTTCTCGATTCCGGATTCCGGATGTTTCAGCCGGAGCCCGCTACTTTACAGGTACTTCCACCGGAAAGTATGCGGAATGAAACGAGTTCAAATTGTCCTTCTGGCCATAGGCCATCAGCATTTTTAAACTCGTGCCTTTTACGAATTCCACCGCTGGTAAGGCGAATTCCAGCACCGTGATTCCCGCGGATTCTTTTACGAACCCTGCGGACAGTTTCTTGGCCGAGTTTGGTTTGTGCGAGTGCCCGCTTCCGGTTTGTTCGCTTATGGTCATGCTGCCGCTTGCGTCGAACGCGAGCACCATGAACGCTCCGTCCATCCTGGTGGACCCAATGCCGATCGCGACCCAGCCGCTCGTCGGAGCTTCGAGCGCCGCGTAAAGCGTCTTGCCGTCCGCCGACAGTGAAAGACTGAGTTTCATGCCGGCGCCGGAGCTCACCCGAGAATACTCGCCGCTGTTTATTATTCCATCCGCGACAGGTTTTTGCGTACTGGGCGAGAGCCCTTGGGCGAATGTCGCCGCCGAAATGAGTCCACATAGCGCGATGATTGCCCCTGCTTGCTTTTTCATTTTGTTTCCTTTCGTGCCGATGCAATGCCTTTGATTTTGTACCTACCGTATAAAAAAAGCGAAAAAAGCAGCCAGAAAACCATGAAAGAGATTCCGGCCGGATTGGATTTAAAACTGGAACTGGACGCGAGCAGGACATGGAAAAGCAGCAGGATGCCCGCGGCAACCGTTGCGTTGTGGGCTATTCTCGTCTTTTTGTACGTCAGGCTAAAAGTTTTATAAACCCAGGTTTTTAGTCTCTTAAGAATATCCAGCTTGAGCCAGAAGGTATTTGCCATGAGCATTACGGTAAAAATAACCGCCGCGGCAAAGGCCCACCAGGCAACGGCGCCGAGGGCAGCCTGAAATGAGTCGTCTGAAAACCCGTTGCTTTCCTTGAGTGCTTTGTGGACCGCCGCCATGGCGAGAATCACTATGGGCATGGTTTGGTGAAATGCAAGTATGCCTTTGAGTGTGAATGATTTTACCAGGAAGCCGGGCCGACTTGCCAGAATGAACTGGTTACAGATAAATATAAACGCGGCAATTCCTAACGAAACCGAGATGGCGTACGAATTCAGCGCAGGTTTCAAGTTGTTCAGATATATGAACACCGGAATTGCTGGAATCAGTAGATACGACAGTATAAAAATCGCCTTTTTCATTCTTTCACCTTAGTTTTATATAATACGCGCACTTATAAAGAAAGGCAAATGCGGCATAAGCACACAGTTCATATTTTTGTTGCGCATTGAAAAATTTAAGGTTAGAATTAAGATTGGTGAGGGTTGCGAATGGATTTCGGCGGAAAGAAAACTATACTTCTCGTCGAAGACGATATGATCATCGCAATGAATCAAAAAATGGAGCTTGAGGATTTTGGTTATAGCGTACTTATCGCGGACAGCGGTGAAAAAGCGATTTCCGCGGTTCAGGAAATAACGGGTATCCATTTAATTCTCATGGACATAGACTTGGGATCGGGGCTTGACGGTATAGAAACCGCGGCACAAATACTGAAGTTCCGAAATATGCCGATAGTTTTTTTATCAAGCCATACCGAGCCGTTGGTCGTTGAAAAAACCGAATCGATTACATCCTACGGTTACGTGGTTAAAAATTCGGGCATAACGATTCTCGATGCCTCCATAAAAATGGCGTTCAAGCTCTTCGAGGCGACCATGCAGCTGAAGTCGGGCAAGGATAAGCTCCAAGCGACGCTTGACGCCGTGCCTGATTTAATATTGGAAGTCGGCGAAGACGGACGCTGTTTCGATTTTCATTCGCCGCCGGCTTATGTGCATTTTTGGCCGGTGGATGATTTGATCGGAAAAAAAATTCCCGAGGCATACCCAACCGCCGCCGCAGACGTCATCATGGCCGCTATAACCGAGGCGGGAAAAAAAGGTTTCTCCTCAGGTCGGCAATACGCGCTGCCGGGGGCGGCGGGAGCCCGGTGGTTCGAGGTTTCCGCAACCCGTAAATCCGACGTCGGCGCCGACGCCCGTTTCATGATCCTATTCCGCGACATCAGCATTCATCGTCGTTTTGAGGAGGAGCTTTGCGCCGATCGTTTGGAACTTGCGGCGCAGCGCGCGGAATTTTTGCATGAAACCCGCGAGTTTGAAACTTTGAAGGCAAAGTATTCTTATATCTACGACTTGTCGCCGATAGCGTATCTTACCTTGAACGACGCCAACATGATTACGGAATGCAATCTCACCGCGTCCGTCCTGCTCGGGGTCGAGCGCGACGAGCTTATAGGCCGGGATTTCTCGCGATTTATGCATGAAGAGGACCTCGAGAGCTGCTTCCTCGCGCAAAAGCACGGGCTTGCGGGTGTAAAAAGGCGATCCGGCGAATATAGGATGCTTAAAAATGGAGCCGCTCCGTTCTGGGCCTGTCTGGAGCTGTCGTCGGCCGCGAGGCATGGAGGCGGATCTGAATATTTTATAACGCTTACGGATATTTCCGAAACAAGGGCATCCGAGGAACGGCGTCGCGGTGATGAATCGCGGATCAAGACGCTGTTGACCATCTTGCAGCACCCTTCCGATACCGTTCCGCAGTTTCTTGATTATTCCCTTGAACAGGCCATCGCCCTTACCGGAAGCAAGTTCGGGTATATTTACCGCTATCACGAGGACAGAGGGGAATTCGTCTTGAATTCCCGTTCCGGGGAGGCCGCGCACGAGCACTCCGAAAACGATCCTTTCAGCTGTTCCGCGCCGGAAAACAACTGCTTTTGGTGTGAGACGGTACGTCGGCGAAAGCCCGTGATATTCAATGATGTAAAAATGCCTCGGCGACCGATGAATGGTTTTCCCGGAGGTCACGCGCAGGCGAGCAGATTCATGACCGTTCCCGTATTCAAGGACGGCATCCTCGTAGGCATGGTGGGCTTGGCGGATAAGGAACGGGATTATACGGAATCAGATGTCCTGCAAGTGTCGCTGTTGATGGAAGCAGTTTGGAGGACAACCCAAAGAATCCATGCCGAGGAAAAAGTGCTGGCGCTTTTAAGCGAAAAGGAGCTGATACTCAAGGAAGTTCATCATCGTGTCAAAAACAACATGTCTACGGTAAACAACTTGCTCAGTCTGCAGGCGGCAATTTCAGGCAATTCCTCCGTAAAGGCCGCACTTGCGGACGCCGGCAGCCGTGTGCTCAGCATGATGGTTCTCTATGACACGCTCTACAAATCCCCCGATTTCAGCGAAGTGCGGCTTGATCGATATTTGCCCAAGCTCGTACGCGCCATCATAGGAAATTTTCCGGGGAGCGATTCGGTGAAACTGACGATGGATATCGGTGAAATAGTCTTGGATTCGAGTAAAGTATCTGCTCTTGGAATTCTGATGAACGAAGTTCTAGCCAATAGCATGAAGTACGCTTTTACGGGTATCGACAGCGGGACGATTTCTGTAAGCGCATCGCTATCCGAGGGTAACGTAACGGTAATTCTCCAGGACAACGGAATTGGCATGCTTGAATCCGTGGATTTCAAGAACACCGACGGTTTCGGCCTCACGCTCATGAGCAGGCTGGCTAAGCAGCTGGAGGGGCGTATCCGTATAGAACGCGAGGGAGGCACGAAAATAATCCTCGAGTTCAAGAAATAAAAAGCTTCCGTAAAATTGATGAAAATAACATCTGCTGGTATACTGACAGTATCCGAAATCTGCTGCTTCAAGGATCCCTAGGGAGGAATCATGAAAAGAACCGTACTGGCTCTGGCTTTTGCCACGTCCATTCTCAGCTTCGTTTTCGCCGGCGGCGATCCGAATTTCGTGTATGAAGAAGGTAAAATCGGGCTTTTCATGGCCGACGATACCGAAGTCTCCGAAGACGACGGAACCTGGATGGCTTTTTCCGAGGGGAGCGGCGTGCTCTTCATGATCGAGGCTACGGAAAAGGTTCTTGCCGCCAAAGATATGACTGAAGCGAATCTCGCGGCCATGTGCGTGGAATATGGCGTCGACGATTTTGAGCAGCTCAGCTCCATGGATTTCGACGGACTGACGTACATTTACGGAAAAGGCTCAATGACGGATGCGGACGATAACTATATGGAAGGATTCTTTGGAATGGCTGTGAATGCTTCCGTTAAGAAAAAGAGTTTCTTCTTCGCGATTCTCGTCCCAAGCCTGGAAGACGAAGCAGCCTACGGGACGGCTTCGGGAATCGTCGAGAATCTGACACCCGTAAAATAATTATTTTTGATGAAGCGCTGGCGAATCTAAGTCTAGGGAACCCGGGAACTCCCGGGGTTCCCAGGCTCAGTAAATCATCGGAACGCGCAGATAACCGACAGCTTTATAGTTTGCGTCGAGTTTTGCGCCGTCGAAAAAATCATAATTGACACCTTCTCCCCACGCAATCTGCTTTCCGTACAGCGAGAAATCCAAGCGCTCAAGGGTTCCGGCACCGCTGAAATCAGCGGATCCTTTTTCGACCTTTGTCGTCTCGCTAAAGCCGTCCCTAGTATTCTCAACTCTAATTTGAGCTTTAACCACCACGATATCGTAATCCGGGGACTTGAAATTATTCAGCGTGTAGGTGTTTATCTCCGTGGGAAAAGGAGAGGGCGCTCCATCGATGAGCTCGACTTTGAGCGTTACCGTTTCATCCGACGATGTGTAGGTTGTGACGCTTGGTACCGTAGTGACTATGGTTTGCCCTTGCTGTGCCCAGGCATAGGCTTTGGCCAGGACGGCAAAGCCTGCTCGGATGTCGGCCTCTTCCGCTTTGGGCGTAAAAAGTCCGGCGACGGCGCATCCGCCAAGGAAGGTGGCCATCAAGACGGCACAGGCAAGGCGTGACAGGATCCCGCGGCGCGATTTTGTGCTTTTATCTTGAAACACCTTGGCGGGGCCTCTTGAATCTTCTGCGTTTGCCATGAAATCCTCCCTGGTAGCGTCGATCGAAAGATTCTGTCCACTGTTGCCCGATTTGTCAAGTAAAATTAACACCGGGGCACATTTGCCAATTTAGCTTGACAGGCGGATAAACGGATGACAGAATTGTCGCTCAACCATGAAAAGAAAAATCCGTGCCTGCCTAACCGTCATTTTTCTCGCTCTTCTGTCATCCTGCTCCTTTTATCCGGAAACGCCACCGGACAAAGAAACGGATCCGGTCGTTCAGGGCATCAAGACGACCGACTCGGCCTTGTATGGCTCGTGGACGAAAATGAGTCCGGACTCGTATATATACGACTGGTGGGACGATATGAACACCAAGGGTCTTTTCGTAGGATCGGGCGATATCTTTTTTAGCCAGAATTGGGCGTACTCCCGGATTCGGCGAGCCTATACTCCCCCGACGCAAGATAAATGGGTAGCTGCGTACTTTCCTTTTTTGATAAGCGGCGATCCTTACCTGCAGCTGTGCGCTACTTTGGACGCAAAGAATATAGACGGCTCGAGCAACGGTTGGGACGGATATACGTTCTACAGTGAACTGCGGGTGTTCAGGACCCTGAATCAGAATCTCCTTAAAGTGGAAGAAGCCTTGTCCTCATACCTGCATCAGATATACTACATGCGAAAAAATTCGATAATAAAAGTTCGCGGTTCCTTGGTTATGCTCGGCCAGGGAACCGCAGGCGTCACTCTGCCCATTACAAGTTCGGCTATAGTAGTTTCAAACAGCCTGAACGCGGAAGATCGTCCCACCGTTACGGTCGATGCGGATGGATCTTTTTTCATCACCAACCTGCATGCCGGAATAGCCTATTCCCTTGCCGTGGGTACCAATCCTCCAATCCAGATAATTCCTCGATATGACGACCAAGATATGGGCGTAATTTGCGTACAGCCAAAACCTTATAATTTCAAGGTATGGATCAGCCACGCAGAAACCTATCTTTACGACGAGACTGACCAGGCCATTACGGTGCACTTCGCGAATTACGGAAAAACGACCTGCAGCGCGGCTTCATATACGATTACCATGCCGCCGGGAGTAGAATTAAAGGCGGGATTGCTCAAGAATATGCTGGGCGAAGTTCCCGCCGGAGGGGAAAAGACGGTCAGCCTCACGATTCGGGGCGATGCCATAACGGCGGATTTCAAGGATATGGGTTTCGCGGTTTCGATTATCGATATAGGGAATACCGATTGGCGGGATAGTTTCCAGGTTCGACTGTACCGTGAGGGGCGGATAATTAATATACGATCGTTGGACGCCGGCGTTTCCGGCTCCATCTATTCCTCGCAAGGGCAAATGAGCTATTTTGGCGCAAGCAACGAAACCTCGGTAACGATTCCCTCAGGGCTTGCCTATAAAGTCGCCGTCATGGGGGCCGGTTTAGGGCTGCCTACCCGATACTCCATAGGAAACAACGTTCCGGCGGCCTCGGATGCGGAAATGTTGGCTTTCACGAACCCCGGGGCTTTTGAGCCCGATGATTCCGAAGAAATCGCCACGGTTCTTTCCAATTCCATGAGCCAGCTTTCCTATATCACTCTCGACGATATAGATTTCTTCAGCATCCCGATTTTCTGAAGCGCGCATTCCGGTACATGCAGCCTGGTAATTTCGCCTTGCGCGAGTCGGTCCGTTGAACCTTATTGGCCCGCGGTTTCCCGGTTTCATGATTCCACCGCTTTCGCTTGCTATTTTAAATCGTTAAAAGGCACCATGTTTTTTTTCGCCACTTTGTCCATGTCTTGCATCAAGTCTTCCGCGGAAAACTCCTTGCCGTGGCATGGCAAAATCCGGGTAACGCCCAAGGCGAGCATCGTCCGCCAGTCACGGTATCCCTGCTCTATGTCGGTCATGAAAACGGGGAAATGCCTGGCTCCCGCGATGAGCAAAGTAGATGCCGCGGCGTCTCCCGCGAAACAGCGGCCGTCGGGCAGGATCAGCACGTGGTGGTCGACGCAATGGCCGGGCGTCGCAACGGCATCCGCTTGAATGCCCCAGCGAGCCAATATGTTTTTTCCGTCTGTAAATATTATATCATCGTCGGCGGCCTTGTAGGGTGGAAAGCTCAAGGTCCAGCCGGGATCCAGGAAGGCCTTGAGTTTGGCCAGAGACTCGATCGCCTTATTTATCCAGTACCCGCCGCGGCTGGTATCGTTACGCCCGGTTTTAAGCAGATCCACGCTTTTTTCCGATAGTATCACGACGCAACCCGAGTCTCGCTTGAGGAGATTCAGGAACCCTGCGTGGTCATCATGATGGTGCGTGAGGAATATAGCCTTGATATCCCCCAGTGCTATGTTGTTTTGCGCAAGGCGTTTTACGAAAAGAGGGTAATCGCGCTCGTAACCCGAATCGACCATGACATATCCGTTTTGCGCAGGTATAAGAAAAGTCGATCCCATGGATAAATTGAGTGCTAGAATCGCAAGATTCACCATAAGCAACCTCTTGTAAAACTGAATTATTGATAGTAGTATACGAACATATGTTCGTATTGTCAATTATTATGTGAACGAATGTTCGAAATATAGAGGTATAATGCAACGAAAACCAACGCAGGAACGTGGAAAGTCAACTCGGCTAAAACTCCTAGTCGCCGCCAAATCACTTTTCTCTCGGCAAGGCTACGATGGAACATCGATCAGGGACATCGCGCTGGAGGCGGGTTTAGGCCTTGGGACATTTTACAGTTATTTTTCGGATAAAAAGCCATTATTCCTGGAATTGTATCGCGAATACCATCAAAGCCTGGTCGATCGCATCGCACACTCAGCATCCCTACCGGGACTGGCAATGATGCCTCCTGGGGAATTGATTCATGCTTTAATCATGGAGATTTGGTCCGGGCATCGGGAGAACGGTGACTTCCATCGCGAAAGTGCTTCCGTAATGGCGAGAGATAATGAAGCTCAAGCATTGGCGGCAGAATTGGACGATGCGCTTATTAACGCGCTGGCCGGTTTTTTAAGCGCGTTGTCGGGTAAAATGCCTGCGGAATCTTTGCGAGCCAAGGCTTTCGTCGGCTATCGCGCCGCGGAGGGAGTTGTACACGAATTGCTGCGGGAAAGCGATGAATCGAGGCAGCAGGCATGCCTCAAAGAGCTTGAAGAAATGCTCACCGCGTATTTGTTCCGCTAAAAGCCGAATGAGCCCGGATACTTAAGAGGCTGCCGCTTTAAACCGGATGATATACCGGGTGCCTTGTCCCCGTTCGATGCGAACCTCCGCGCCTATCTGCCCGGCAAGGGATGCCACGAGCTGCATTCCAAAACCGCTTGAATTTTCCAGGGTGAGCGAATCGAGCAATCCTATGCCGTTATCCCCGTACAGAATCGTGACCGCGTCGCCTTCCCTGCCCGCCGATATGAATATTTCCGGATTCGCGCTGCGTTCGAAAGCGTACGTCATCGAGTTGGTCACGAGTTCGTTTATCATGATGCCAAGCGGTGATAATATTTTAACGTCGAGCGCGATCTCCTGCAGGTCGCAGCGCACCCGGACAGGAGGCGTCATGTAGAATACCTTGACGACTTGCGCGACAAGGCGCTCCATAAAATCCTTGACGCTGAGTCTTCCGTAGTTTTCGGAGCGGTAGAGCGTGTCGTAAAGCGCCTGCATGCTCTGCATGCGATTTGCGGCGTCCACGAGGATGCCCTTGCATCCCAGGTTTTCCGCTCTGTTGGCTTGAAGCGAGAGAAGGCTGCTGACCGTGTTCATGTTGTTTTTTACGCGGTGGTGCGTTTCCTTGAGTATGAGCTCCTTTTGCCGCATCGCAAGCGTCTTGCCATTGAGGAAGGTCTGCAGCGATGCAAGCAAGCCCAGTATCAAAAAGAGCAGGAATGCGATGGCCGCGATTGTCGCGTAGTCTTTATATTCGGAACGCAGGGAATCGCCGAGTCTCCGTTCCAGTATTACTGTCCAGCCCAGGTTTTTAATAAAACCCAGGGTTAAGGTTCTCCGTCGCAGCAAGGCATCGCCCCGCAAGTCGAATCGGCCGACTTCCCGTTTCAGCGCTTGCTCGATGAGAGGGTAATCCGCATGCCGGCTGATAACCCTTGAGTCCAGCGGCTTGTCGTCGTACAGAAGGTTTCCCGCCCGGTCGATTATGCTTACCGACCCGCTCATGTTTTTGCGTATCTGCTTGATGATCGTTTTTATGAATTCAAGGCGCTGAGAGTTGGCGAGGAAGCCGATAGGGCGACCCGCAGAATCTCGCACGGGTACGCAGGCGGCGACGGCCAGGGGCGTATCCGCGACGATGAGCCGAAATACTGTGGAGATATACGGTTTTAAATTTGAGCGTATGCCCTGAAACCAATCTCGATCTGAAACATTTTTGCCGATAGCCTCGGGAAATTCCGGGTAGTTGTCCCAAATGACTCCCTGCACGTCCGTTACGAATAAAAGATCCATGTCCTCGCCGTTTTTTGCCAGGTCCATGAGATGTCTTTTCAGCGATCCGGTATCGCGCGCCTGTACGGCGTTTATCAAAAGAATTCTGGATGCGTAGGAGGACAGCAGCGCCAAAGTCGACTTCTCGTGCTCATCCAGGAGCGAAGCCAGCAAGGTTACCGCGGCTTTGTCGGCGACAGCTTGACGTTCCATCCTGTTCTTATGCAACTGAAGGCACAAAAAGGCGGTTGCGCCGCAAAAGGCTAGGAATAATCCGATAATTCCTAGTATGAGCCGCAGGGGGATTTTTTTATTCTGCGCGCTTTTGGCAGCTGCGCTCATACCTGGCGTTCTTTTGGGATCTCGAACGCTCCCGATGCTGGTTTTATCATTGTGTCCCTTTGGAGGAAGCATAATGCAGGTCCAAGCTTCCCGCAAGGTTTAATGGCTCGGAACGCCGTATCTTACGGCTTGCCCAACCCGTCCGCAAACCCGTACTGCTTGAGTTTGTACTGCAGGCTTTGCCGTGAAATGCCGGCGGCGCGCGCGGTGGCCGAGATATTGCCCCTCGTGCGGGCAAGACATTCCTTGATAACCGCTTTTTCTATCTCTTCCATATACTGGACCAGGTTTCCGTCGAAGCTCGGCCGCTGCGGGCTTGGGCTGCCGTTGGCCGTTGCGTCGTCGTGGACGGGCCGCTGATGCAGGATGTCCACATGGGGAGGCAGATGCTCGCGCCCGAGTACGTGTTCGTCGCTTACCATCGCCATGGCGCTTTCTATGACGTTTTGCAGTTCGCGGATATTGCCTATCCAGGAGTAGTGCCGAAACGCCTCCTGGAGATCCATGGAGAGCATCCAGACATCCTTTGACATCTTGCGGTTGAAGTGACCGATGAAGAACTCGGTAAGGAGCGGAATGTCCTCGGAGCGTTCGCGAAGCGAAGGAATCTTGATGTTGATTACGTTGAGCCGGTAGTACAGGTCTTTGCGGAAAGTGCCTGCCTTCATCATGGGACCCAAGGGTTCGTTGCTGGCGGCGATTATGCGCACGTCCACCAAAAGGTCTTTCATGCCGCCCAGGCGCCGTACATAATTTTCCTGCAGCGCGCGCAGTATCTTTGCTTGAAGGGGCAGGCTCATGGAATTGATCTCGTCCAGGAAGAGGCTGCCGCCGTTGGCCTGCTCAAAGAGCCCGGGCCTGTCCTCTGCGCCCGTGTAGCTGCCTTTGGCCGTGCCGAACAGGATGCCTTCCAGCAGGGTGTCGGGAATCGCGGCGCAGTTGATGGCTATGAAGGGCGTGTCCTTTCGGGCGCTCTCGTTGTGGATGCTCTGGGCGAACAGTTCCTTGCCCGTGCCTGTCTCGCCCTCGATGAGCAC
>CAZAJF010000068.1:0-15120 GCA_964485395.1 uncultured Treponemataceae bacterium
CGTAAAAAAACACATCGCCCATGGCGATGCGTTTTTGTTACGACAGGACCCCGTCAGCTACCATCACAGAACATTCATCCGCCGCAGTTTATTTCTCTTTATGATGATGGTGATGTTTTTCTTCTTTCCTCGAGATTACAAACTCCCCTTGGGGCATGTATACGCGAGACTCAGGCGGCAGCGAGGATGTAAGCCAGACGTTGCCCCCGATGACGGAGCCGTGGCCTATGACGGTGTCGCCGCCCAGGATCGTGGCGCCGGAATATATGGTCACGCCGTCTTGGATAGTGGGGTGGCGCTTGGCGTCGCTCTCGTTCTTGCGCACGCTGAGAGCGCCGAGCGTGACTCCCTGGTATACTTTAACGTTTGCGCCGATGACCGTTGTTTCGCCGATGACCACACCGGTGCCGTGGTCGATGAAGAACCGGTCGCCGATGGCGGCTCCGGGGTGTATGTCGATTCCGGTACGCGCGTGCACGTACTCGCTCATCATGCGCGGGATGAGCGGAACGCCGGCCTTCCACAGGCTGTTGGCGAAGCGGTGCACGGTGATGGCCTCGAGCCCTGGGTAAGAAAGTATTACTTCCTCGACCGACTTGGCGGCGGGATCGCCTTCCCACGCCGCCTGGACGTCCAGCATGAGGCGCGCGCGGATGCCGGGTATCGCCTCGAAGAAATTCTGGACGATCTCGTTGGCCTCGAGGTGGCAGGCGGCGGGGCAGCCTTTTTGATTCTTGAGCCGATACGCGTAGTCGAGGCTTTTCGCCGTTTCGGCGACCATCGCGCGCGCCGTGCGGTTGGCGAGCTCGCCGATCACGAAAGGCGCGTTGGTGTCGTCGATGCCGTCTTCGCGGCGGTACCCCGGAAACGCGAGCGTTTCCAGGTCCACCACGATGGCGTGCACGGCTTCTTTTGACGGCAGGTTTTTTCCCGACCGCCTGTTGATGCCGCCCGTGGTTTCATAGGAATCCATAAGGGCGGCGATGGCACGAGTGAACAGCTCCATCAAGCGGCGGTCTTTTGCGGATCGTCCGCGGGTTCGCCGCGCGTAACCTTTGCCATGACGAAGAACGCCGCTAGCATGCATACGCAGGCGAATACGAAGATGCCGGTATATTCGTATACGGCCTTTACTTTGAACAGGTTGGTGAGGTCTACGATGAATCCGGTAATCGGGGGAGCCAGGATGCTTGCGCTCTGCGAGAACAGGTAGTAGACGCCGGTGAAGATACCTATATTGCCGAAGGTGGACATCTGCCACAGCATGGGGAAGGAGTTGGTGATGACCGCGCCCCAGAAGATGCCGTACAGGAACATGAGGCCGAGGAACACGTAGAAAGCGCCGGCTCCGGTAAGGTTGAGACTGGGGCCGATGAGGCTGAAGAGCGTGAAGAAGCCGGTGATGCAGGCGAGGCCTAAAAGCGACAGTCGTATGAGTTTGCGCCTGCCGATTTTATGCGCGAGCATACCCATGGGGATTGCGCCTAATGCGTAGGAGATACCTGCGATACCCTGGGGAAGCGCCATGCTTCCTTTGGATACATGCAGCACGTCGAATGAGTAGAGACCCAGGAACGGTTTTACGCCTTCGTGGGCCATGAACCACAGAAAGATGGACAGAAGTATGAGGATTGCGCTTTTGTCTTCGCTTGCGATGATCGACTTGAGGGATTTGAGGACGGGAATCCGGTCTTCTGCCGAAAGCGCTTCGCTTTTCCTTTCGCGAACGAAAAGAATCAGGACAATGACCGCAAGGATCACGAATCCACTGGCGACGGGGAAGGGCAGGCGATTTTTTGTGGCGCCGATAATCGGCAGTATTTTGTCCACGTTCATGAGCTGGGCAAGCACGAGGGTTCCCAGGATGGTTCCGATGCCTCCCATAGTATTGATGACTCCGTTGGCTTCCGAGCGGAATTCTCCGGGAATCGTATCCGGCATGAGGGCGACGATGGGACCCCGAACGCCGGTCTTGAAGATATTAAGCATGAACAGAACGGTGATAAAAAGCGCAAGCGAGATGCTCGCCGCCCATGGAACGAATCCGAAGAAGAAGGCGGCCATGGGAAGCATTACGATGATGAAGGGCATGCGCCTGCCGATTCGCGTCCGTGTTTTATCGCTCCATGCGGCTAAAATTGGAATGAGAAGAATTTGCAGCATGTTGTCCAGGGTCATTATAAGCATGATGAGAGTTTTAGAATTGATATATTTACGCAGAAAATCCGGCACGTAGGTGTCGTATAGAGGATCCATGAGTCCCATGGTGAAGAAGCCGAAACCTATTAGGAAGGTAAGGCCCAGGTACTTGTTGAAGCCGCTCGATTTTTTTTCCATGGCTGTCGATTCCCGCCTTTCGTAAAGTCTTGTTTGCTATGCCAGCTTGCGTGAATTCATGAATACGCGTGGCAAACCGCATGATTATAGCATACAATTACTAGCGGTGGGAGGAATCATGGCTGTAAAAAACGAGTCGTATTGCCTGGTGCTCGGCGGCGGCGGAGCTAAAGGCGTCTATCATATCGGCGCGTGGAAAGCGCTCCGCGAGATGGGAATTCCTGTCAACGCATTCGTCGGGAATTCCATAGGCGCCATCATCGCAGCTTTTTTGGCGCAAGGGGCGTATGAAGCGCTTGAAAAGATCGGAGACACGATTACCGTGGACACGATACTCAAGCTGCCCGCCAGCCTCGTGAAAAACGGCGAACTCAGGCTGGGTAACGACGCGCTGGGGAGCATCTTTAAGATAATCACGCAAGGCAAAGGGCTGGATACCTCCCCGATGCGTACAACCCTGGAAGGGATTATCGACGAGACCGTCTTGCGGAAGACCGGCAACGACCTGGGCGTGGTGACGGTAAGCGCGGCAAATCTCGCGCCGAGCGAAGTGTTCCTGGAATCCATGGCGGAAGGATCGCTGGTCGATTACTTGATGGCGAGTTCCGCGTTTCCCGGTTTTGCCATGTCGCAAATCGAAGGCAGGAAATACCTGGACGGCGGCCTCTACGATAACGTCCCGTACGACATGGCCAGGAAGCGCGGTTATAAGAATATAATAGTCTTGGATATATCCGGCGCAGGGGTGGTCAAGCACGTTGATATTACCGGGTCCAGGACCGTCTATGTCAAGAATTCAATAAAGATGGGCAGCGAGTTCGACTTTAGCAGGAAGTTCCTGGACGAGTATCGCCTGCTTGGCTACCTGGATACGAAAAAGGCGTTCGGGACGCTGGACGGCTGGGCGTATTTCTTGAAACCCGATCCCGCGGCCGAAAAACGGTTTGCCGGCTTCATCGCGAAAAAAGCGTCCCCCGAGCCGATGTTGGCCGCGTGGAACGCATCGGTTCCCGAGAAGATGCGTTATGATAGAAGGTATCTGCTTCGACTGATGGATTGCGCCGCCGCCGCCTTGGCGGTTCCCCGCATCGCCGAGCATTCCTATTCGAGCTTGGCGCAAGGCATCGCGGCAAAAAAGACCGATGAGGACGCTCGCATCGCCGGATTCATGGAATCCGCTGAAAAACATGGCCGCAGGCTGTTCGACGAAGTCGTGGAATCGGCGATAAAGGAAAAACGCTTCGACTCCTCGCCTTACTATTACCACAAACTGGTGGAGTCTATGGCCGCGGCGAAAGCCAGGGGCGTACTGGACCGAATACTGGCTGCTGTATACCCCGAGTTGAAGGCGGGGCTGCTATACTTCGACGCGGTATCGGGGTTTTCCTTGTAAAAATACTGTAAACATTTATACTTCAAGACGCGTTAGCGCTACTTCACAGATAATCTGCAATTTCGACAGAAGGAGACTTCTATGGAAGGATACGGCTATTCCGTGAAAATCGCATGTTGCGGCAAGGGAGCCCTCGAAATAATGGAACAATCCGCTGAATAGGTTGGACGGTACCGTTGTTTTTGAAAACGGTCGCGGCACACGGTGCAATCTTGAATTTGGAGCGTAAGCGTGTTAAGGAATAATCGCTTTGGTATACGATCCATCCTGTCCCTGCTCCTGTCGTTGGCCATACTACCGTTGTCTGGAATGCTCGTGTTTCACATCCTAAGCGATAGAAACGAGCGTTTGGCATTACTGTACGGAGAAGCGGATCAGTTGGGGCGGCTCAGCGCCAGCCGCGTCGGAGCAACCATAAATTCCGCCAGGCAATTTCTCACAGCACTGGCCCATTTAAAGGAAATTCAGGCTCTTGACCCGGTCAAAACAGGAGCGCTTCTGAAGGATCTGGCGGAGCATTATCCCGAGTACGCCAATATCGGGGTGGCCCTGCCCGATGGAATCAATATCGCCAGCGTGATTCCTCTTGTCGGCGTCAACGACTCTTCCAGCCAGCCTTGGTATGCGCGCCTGCAAAAGCAAAGAGATTTCGTAGTAGGCGATTATCAGATCGGCAAGCTTACGAAAAAGCCCGGGCTCAATTTTGCAATGCCTATTCCCGATTCCGTCGACGCTCATGGCTTGATGGGATCGGTTTATCTTGCGCTCAACCTTTCGGTTCTTGATGAAATATTAACACAGGCTGAACTGCCGTCGGACGCCGCCATTGCGATAGTGGACGTTGGACAAAATATTCTAAGCCGAATCCCCGATCCGTCCTTATGGCGCGGCAAGACGCAACCCGCTATCGGCGGAACGGCCTCGGGCATCGATTCGCGTTTCATGGAAGGACCGGGGATCGACGGCAAGACGCGCCTGTACCATACCGCCGTCGTACCGGATAGCAACGGACAGCTGTCCATCATAATCGGGTTTTCCAAAGGACAGATCGAGCGTCAGACAACCCGCGAGTTGACAAGCGGATTATTGAGCCTGCTTGGAATTTTAGCTGTGGTACTGGCTCTGGCAGGATTCCTGGGGAGCAAGGTGTTGATTCGCCCGATAATCGCCTTAAGCCATGCCGCGGAGCGGATAGGGAAAGGGGATTTTGCCGCTCATGCGGCCTTGACCGAGGGAACCCGCGAGCTGTCCCTGCTGGCAGATTCATTTAATTCCATGGCTGAGTCCCTGCGCGGTAATTTCGAGTTGACGCAAGTATGGATCGATACGATGCCCAGTCTCGTATACCGTAAAAACCGGCAGGGCGTCTATCTGGCATGCAATAAGGCGTTGGCAGAGTTCTGGGGCAAGCCCGTGTCGGAAGTTCTCGGCAAAACCGTGCCTGATTTGGCCGATACGGAGACGGCCGCGTTTCATAAAGCCAAGGATGCGGAACTCTTCTCGCACCCGGGGACTCAAACCTTCGAAACCGAACTCAAGGCCGCGGACGGCAGGCTCATGTCCGTTATCTTCAGCAAGGCGACGTATACCGATGCTGATGGCAACGTCGATGGTCTGGTAGGGGTAATCGTCGACATAAGCGAGCGGAAAAAAATCGAGCGGCAGATATTCGACCTGAACCGGAACCTGGAGTCAACGGTGGCGGATCGGACCGCAAGTTTCGAGAGTGCCAATCTGAAGCTGCGCGAAGCCCGTAAAATGCTGGAGCTCGTCCTGGATTCCATACCCAGCAGGGTATACTGGAAAGACATGGAAGGACGCTACCTTGGCTGTAACCGTATTTTTGCCCTCGATGCGGGCCTTGAGACCCCTCAGGCCATTATCGGTAAAACCGATGAGGAATTGCAGCTGGCAGGGGATCAATTGCCCCACCAAGGGAGCGATCGATCCATCATGAAAGACGGCTGGCCGCTTATCGGGTTCGAGGAAATCCTGCACCCGATTGCCCATAGCCCGCGCATCGTACGCACGAGCAAGATACCGCTTTTTGATTCGAATAACGAAGGGTTGGGACTGCTCTGCGTTTACGATGACATAACCGAACAAAAAAACCTGACGCGCGACCGTGAGTTTTTCTTCGAGACCGCGATAGACATGGTGGCAATCGCCAATCTGAAGGGATACTTCGTGCAGGTATCCCCGTCATGGACGGAAACACTGGGCTGGTCCGCCCAAGAACTCTTAAGCCGCCCGTATATCGAGCTGGTGCATCCCGACGACCTTGCATCCACCAACGAGGCCGCGGGTAAATTAGCCGAAGGAGTCGGCGTGGTGGGGTTCGACAACCGCTATCGCTGCAAGGACGGGAGCTGGCGATGGCTGTCCTGGAGAACATCGGTCTCGCTTGAGCAGGGTTTGGCGTTCGCGATTGCCCGCGACATTACCGACAGCAAAGCCATGGAAGAGGCGCTTCGAACCAGCGAGCGCTTCATGCGCACGATTACCGATAATATTCCCGGCTTGCTGGGGTATTGGAACAGCGACCTGCGCAACGAATTCGCCAATTCAGCATATAGGGAGTTTTTCGGAAAGACTCCGGAGCAAATGACGGGGATGCGCATGCAGGATGTGCTTGGACCGGAAGTGTTCGCCAAGAACGAACCTTACATCAGGGCGGCGCTTGCCGGTAAAAAAGAATTCTTCGAGCGTACGCTCGTAAAGGTGGATGGAAGCGTCGCGTATACCTGGGCACAATACCTTCCCGATATCGATAAGGGCAGGGTGCGCGGTTTTTTCGTTCTGGTAACCGACATTACGGAAATCAAATCCGCCCAAGTGCAGCTTGAGAAACTCAATGTAGAATTGAAGACCCAAAGCCTGGCCATAGAAAAGATAAACACCAGCCTCGCCTATGAGCGCGACCGCCTGCACCGCTACCTGAATCTCGTGGATATGGTAATCGTTACCTTCGATGCATCCGGGTCAATCTCCATGATAAACCGCAAAGGTGCGGAACTGCTGGGCTTTACCGAAGAAGAGTTGATAGGCAAGAACTGGTTCGAAACCAGCCTGCCTCCGGAAAACGAAGCTGCCGTAAAGGAAGTGTTCGAAAGGATCATGGCCGGTAACCTCGAAGCGTATGAATATTTCGAGAACGAAATACAAACGAAATCCGGCGACAGGATGCTTATAGCCTGGCATAATAATTATTTTATAGACGAGAACGGGCGCATCGAAGGCACCATCAGCGCCGGAGAGGACATCACACAGCGGAAACTAGCAGAGGAAGCGCTTCGCCAGGCCAAGGAAGCCGCGGAATCCGCAAACGCGGCAAAAAGCAATTTCCTTGCCAACATGAGCCACGAAATCCGAACTCCGATGAACGCCATCCTCGGTTTTTCGGAAATCCTTGGCAGGCTCGTTGAGGACTCAAAGCAGCAGGAATACCTTCAGGCGATACGCGCCAGCGGAAAAACTTTGCTGACCTTGATAAACGATATCCTGGATCTTTCCAAGATAGAGGCCGGCGGAATCGAGCTTGCCGTAAGCGCGGTGAACGTCAGAAGCCTGCTCGGAGAGGTCGAGTCCATCTTCAGTCAGAAATGCGGTGAAAAAAATATAACGTTCAGGCTTGATATCCCCGCCGATTTTCCCGAAGGATTCCTGCTGGACGGAATACGGCTGCGCCAGATATTGTTCAATTTGGTGGGAAACGCGGTGAAATTCACCGACCGCGGCGGTATCGTTCTTGGCGTGACGTGCGATCGAGCAATCACCGAGAAGCCGAGTTGCCGCTTGTGCCTCGATTTTTTCGTGCGGGATACGGGCATAGGGATATCGGCGGATCAGCAGGAGCGGATATTCGAACCTTTTACCCAGCATTCGGGACAGGTGCATGCCGTTTATGGAGGAACCGGGCTGGGTCTATCGATAAGCCGACGGCTGGCGGATGTGATGAACGCCTCTTTGACGGTATCGAGCGTGCGAGGAGAGGGATCGGTTTTTACGCTCCATTTCGAAGATGCGGAACCTGCCCTTGCTTTGGCGGATTCAGGCGCGGATCGAAACAAGGAAGAGGAGTTTTTATTTACCGCTTGCAACGTGCTGGTAGCCGATGACGTTGCCTACAATCGTGAGCTGCTCGTCGCCATGCTGAACCTCCCCGGCCTCAGCGTCTTGGCCGTGAAAAACGGAACGGAGGCTCTCGAAGCCATCGGGCGCGAACATCCCGACATCGTGCTCATGGATATTCGCATGCCTCTGTTGGACGGTTTTGAAACCGTCAGGCGAATAAAAGGCGACCGCGCGACTTCGATGATTCCGGTTATCGCGATTACGGCTTCCGTTTTGGGCGAGGCGGAAAGAGAAGCGAGGCTGGCCGGGTTCGACGCGTATCTGCGCAAGCCCATAGACCGGAGGGAACTGCTGCACCTGATGGGTACGCTCCTCGGGGAAAAAGCCGTGAAAAATACTGGCTCCTGTTCCGATACCCGCCTTCTGCCCCGGAATTTGATTTATTGTACAGATCCTGAAATGCTGGGCATCATGGAAGCAGAGATATTGCCGGCGTGCGACAGGCTGCAGTCAAAACTATTCGTCGAAGAAATACGCAACCTGGCGATTTCTGCGGAGGCATTGGCCCTTCGTTTCAAGGACGACGCATTGAAAAATTGGGCCGGCTCGCTGAAAGACAGAGTCGTTAATTATGATACCGCCGGGATGAAGCGGGTGCTTGCTGAATTGCGGGCTATGATGCCTGCGGGTTCGGACGGGGATAGGCGAGGATCGGACGATGATTAACGAAGAACAGCCGCTTCTTTTGCTTGTCGACGATACTCCGGGCAATATCAAGCTGCTGGCGGGAATATTAGAGGGCAATTTCAGGCTGGCCATAGCGACGGACGGAAGCCAAGCCCTTGATATGGCTCTGGATACGCCCCCGGACTTGATCCTCCTTGACGTCATGATGCCGGACCTCGACGGTTTCGAGGTGTGCAGGCGGCTTAAAGCCAATGATGCCACGGCATCCATTCCCGTGATTTTCCTGACCGCGAAGACCGAAGCCGACGACGTAATAGAAGGCTTCAAGTCCGGCGGGGTGGATTACCTGACCAAGCCTTTTATCCGCGAAGAGCTCATGGCGCGCGTCTCCGTGCACCTGCGAATCCAGCGCCTGATGCGCGAGCTGGAGGCGAAAAACGCAGAACTGCAACGCCTGACCGAAACGGATGCGCTGACGGGAATCTCCAATCGGCGCTTTATCATGGCGCGATTGGATGAAATAGTAAAAATTTCTTTACGCCATAAGTTTCCCGTCGGCGCGCTGATGCTGGATATCGATTTTTTCAAGGACGTAAACGACGCCTACGGGCATCAGGCCGGCGACGAGGTCTTGGTAAAAATCGCGGCCGCGATCCGAGAATCCATTCGCGAGACCGACTGGCTGGGACGCTACGGCGGAGAAGAATTCCTCGTGTGCTTCCCGTATACAGAGTCGGGAAGCGCCTTCCAGGCAGCGGAAAAAGTACGGCTCTCTGTGGAGGCGCTGCAGTGGAACTATCCGGGCCTGCGAGTCACGATCTCCGGCGGACTGGCGCAGCTGGAAGCGAAGGATAAACCTGAAACACTGATAGCGCGGGCCGATGAATTATTATACCGGGCAAAAAAAGCTGGCAGAAACCGGATTTGCCTCGCTGACCAGGCTGACAACCCCGGTGTTTTTATGTAGACTCCTGCCATGATAATTTCCGTATTGATGGCCCTGCTGGCCGCCGCGCTTTTCGGTTCCGCAACTCCGCTTTCCAAGTTGCTGTTGGGTTCCGCGAACCCTTTCTTGTTCGCCGGCCTCCTCTATTTCGGCGCAGGGCTGGCCCTGTTTCCCGGGGCTGCGCGAAGCGGAATTTTCCGCAAGCTGCGAATGCTCGACAAGAGGAACAGGCTCTATGTCCTCGGCTCGATTATCGGCGGCGGAATCATCGCGCCGGTCTTGCTGCTCTTCGGATTGGCCGAGGCGCGGTCCGCTTCGGTATCGCTGTGGCTGAACCTTGAGCTTGTGGCGACGGCGACACTGGGAACGCTGTTTTTCAAGGACAAGATGACGAGGCACAGTTTCGTAGCCATGAGCGGAATCCTGGGAGCTTCCATCCTGCTCTCCCTGGGCGGCGGCATAGCGGACGTAAAGGCGGGCCTGCTGGTGGCGGCCGCGTGCCTGTTTTGGGGCTTCGACAATCACTGCACCGCGCTTATCGATCAACTGCAGCCTGCGGAAAGTACCTTCCTGAAGGGCATCGCGGCGGGCAGCACGAATCTTGTCGCCGGCCTCGTAGTCTCGGCTTGGGTCTTGCCCCCGCCGCTGTTCATGCTGTCCATCGGCCTGATAGGCGCCTGTTGCTACGGTATCAGCATCGTCCTCTATATCTCGGCCGCGCAAGGATTAGGCGCAACGCGCGCGCAGTTGTTTTTTTCCTCGTCGCCGCTGTTCGGCATGGCCGTTGCCTTGGTTCTGCTGGGCGAGCGCTTTACGGTGCCGCAGCTGCTCGCGCTTGGCTTGATGGTGTTCTCCTACGTGTTTTTGTTCAGCGAACGCCACGCGCACGGCCACGCGCACGAGGCGGCGGCGCACACGCACTGGCACCATCACGGCGACGGCCACCACGAACACGCGGCGATGGGCAATGGGCTTTTGATACGCCTCGCGGGGCACAGCCACGCGCACGAGCACGCGAGTACGGAGCACGAGCACGCGCATGTCTCGGATATCCATCACCGGCACCTACACGCCAGGGAAGCGGGCGGCGACACGGAAAAGCGCTGACCGTCAGCGGGTGGATTCCAGCGCGGCCAGAGCTGCGTGATATAAAGTTTCCAAGCCTGCGCCGGTCTCCAGCGACAGGAATTCGGGTTTCCACTCGGGCTCGGCGAGCGAGTCGCTGATGGTAAAGCAGGCCGCCAGGCGTGCCTCCCGGTAACGGGCCACCGTAAACAGCGCGCTGGCCTCCATCTCCACGACGACCGCGCCTTTGGCGACGCGTTCCTCCAGCTCCAATTGGGTTTCCCGGTAAATGGCGTCGGTCGTCCAGGTGAGCCCCGTCGTAAAGGTTATGCCGTCTTCGGTCAGCGCGCGCTGAAGCGCGAGGCACAGGCTCTCGTCGGGAAGCGCGGGACTTCCACCCGGAATGTAATGATAGGAGACGCCGTCGTCGCGCAGTGCGCCTGAGCACACGACGAGGCTTCCCGGATACAGCCCCGGAACGAGGCCGCCTGCCGTGCCCGCCGAAACGAAGCGCCTTGAACCGAAGGCTATGAGCTCTTCGAGCATGACTGCCGCCGCCGGCGCGCCTATTCCGAAACGCCCGGCTATCGCGACCCTGCCGCCGGTTTCCTCGAGAAACGCGAGGTGGTTGCGGAAATAACCGTCGTGGAATCGCACGGGATGGTTTTTTATCACGTAATCGAACAGCGATTTTTGGTAGCACAGGATAACGGCCTCAGGCGCCGTCTCGCCGTCGCGCAGGAGATTGGAGCGCTTCATGTAGCCGAGGAAATCCGACGGCGCGAAGATGGAAGGTTGGCTGTATTTATCGGGGCTTAACGGTACTGGCATGGTGACTCCTGGCTTTCGGTCAACTATAATCCATTTTGCCGTCCATCTCAATGACGGCATCTTGAAAACGACGCCTTTTGCGCGTATGCTTACCGGGCGCTTCGGAAGCGAAAAAAGTATGCGGGGGAATCCGTGAAAATCTTGATTGTAGAAGACGACCCTATCCAGAGAAAATACCTTCTGGCTCTTTTAACGAACGCCGGGCACGAAGTGTCCGACGCGAAAAGCGGGGATTCCGCATGGCCCATGATAGAGGCGGGAGATTTCAAGATCGTCATCAGCGACTGGATGATGCCTGGCCTGAGCGGTACCGAGCTCGTCAAGAAAATTCGGGAACGCGTTTCCACGGATTATATGTACATCATGATTCTCTCCGCCAAGGATACGCGTAAAAATATGATAGAGGGGCTGGAGTCCGGCGCGGACGACTATATCGCCAAACCGCTGGACAAGGCCGAGCTCATGGCGCGCCTCAAGATCGCCGGCCGCATCCTCGATTTGGAGCAGCGGCTCAAGGATATGGCCCTGCGCGACGCCCTTACCGGCGTCTTCAACCGGCATGCGTTCGTGCCCGACGTAGAGGCGGAATTCATCCGCGCAGACCGTGCCCGGATAGGCATGGGCGTTCTCATGATCGATATCGACAACTTCAAGGGCATAAACGATACCTACGGCCACGGCGCGGGCGACGAAACGCTGCGGCAGGTGGCTCAGGCCATCCGAATTTCCTGCAGACCCTACGATACCGTATGCCGGTGGGGCGGCGAGGAGTTCGTGGTATTGATCGCGGATTGCGACTCCGGAGGGCTTTTCCTGCTGGCGGACAGAATCCGGAAATCCATCGGCGAAGCCGGACCGTTCGCCTCTCCGCAGGGTGATTTCAGAGTAACCGCCAGCGTGGGGTCCGCATACAGGAGACCCGATTCTGGAACCTTGGCGCAAGCCATCACGCTGGCCGACGAATGCATGTACAAGGCCAAGAAAGCGGGAAAAAATCGCGTTAACCAGGAGGAGTTGGGCGCCTAGCCCGGGGAATCCCCGTTAATTGAGGCTCTTGGTTAAAACCGCACAGGCCCGTTCCAGTTCCGTTATTAAATCCTGTATCATGCCGTCCTGTTCCTTCCAGAGCCGCTCATCGCCGGTATTCGCCGTTACGAGGGCCTGGATTCCGTCGCACAGGGCTGCCGTGGCAATAGCCCCGAAAATAGCCGACGTGCCTTTCAGCGAATGAACCTGCTTTTTCAGTTCGGAGCCGTTTTTTTCGGCCTGCACCTCGCGCAGCGCGGCAATCCTCGCGGGCGCTTCCGTAATAAAATCGCGGAGCAGCTCATTGGCCATGTCGCCCATATCCGCGAAATAATCATGCAGCACTTTTTCGTCGATGGACGTCCTGGATTCTTCGTGTGCGGCCGAATTTTTTATTTTCGTGGGATTGTCGTGTATGGACATGAGCACGGACTGCAACTCGTCCTGGCGCAGCGGCTTGGACAGGTACTCGTTCATGCCCGCCTGGATGCATTTTTCCCGGTCGCCGCGCATCGCGTCGGCCGTCATGGCGACTATCATGGTATGCGCCGCCTCGGGAACCATCCGTATCGCGCGGGTCGCTTCGTAACCGTCCATGCGCGGCATCTGGATATCCATGAGCACGAGATCGTAATGCTTCTTTTTGACCTGCTCCAAGGCCTCTTGCCCGTCGGTCGCCTTGTCCGCCTGGTAGCCGAATTTCTGGAGCATGTGATCGGCTACCTTGAGGTTGATGGCGTTGTCGTCCACGATGAGTATGGAAAGCGGATTGCCCTCGGCGATATCGGGTATTCGCTTGGCGTGCCTGTTCTGGTGTACCGATACGGGCGCATGACCCATCGCCAGCTGCAATGAGGAGAATAATGCCGATGGCCGCGCCGGTTTGGAAAGTACGTCCGCGAAAAGTTTCAGGCTTTTTTCCTCGGGAGGGTAGGCGAGCGAGCTGAGCAGGATCAGCGGCATGCGCGCGTGCGCGGGCTGTGCCTTGATGGAGACGGCGAGGTCGACTCCGTCCATCTGCGGCATGTGCATGTCTAGGATGGCCAGGTCGAATTTCAGGTCGGCGTGGGACAATGCTTCGAGTGCGTCGTGCGGATTCTCGAAATCCATGGGAATCATGCCCCAGGATTCGGTCTGCAGGGTGAGGATTCGGCGATTGGAGGAATTGTCGTCTACGATAAGGACATGCTTGCCCCGCAGGTTGGGTTGGTCGGCATTCAGATACTCGGGATTTGCGCCCGTAGCGGGACGAACGACGAGGGTAAATGTAAACGTACAGCCTTCGCCGGGCACTCCGCTGCTTGAGGCTTTGATGTCCCCGCCCATGATCTGCGCGATGCGTAAGCCAATGACGAGACCCAATCCCGTACCGCCGTATTTTCTGGTGGTGGTGCTGTCCACCTGGCTGAAGGATTTAAACAGCTTGTCCATTTTTTGCGGTGGGATGCCGATGCCCGTATCCTGTACGTCAATGGTCAGCCTGAAGGTGCCGTCGGGCAGTTTCTGCGATCCGGCCTTGATGGAAACCTCGCCGCGCTCGGTGAATTTTACCGCGTTGCCCACGAGGTTGTTCAGCACCTGACGCATGCGCATTTCGTCGCCCGCGGCGAAAATGGGAACCGACTTGTCGATCCAATACGTTATTTCTATTCCCTTGTGAGCGGCTTTTTCCGCGAGCAGTTCCGCCGATGCGGCGATGCATTCCCGGATGGAGAACGGGCGCTCTTCCAGATCCAGCTTGCCCGCCTCGATCTTGGAAAAATCGAGGATGTCGTTGATAAGCACGAGCAGGTCCTCGCCGCCGTTGCGAATCGTGGCGGCAAACTCGGCCTGCCTGCCGCTCAGGTTCGTATCCATAAGAAGGCCGGTCATGCCGATTACCGCGTTGAGCGGCGTTCGAATTTCGTGGCTCATCGCCGCCAGGAACGCGCTTTTGGCGCGGGTGGCCTCTTCGGCTATCACCTTCTGGTTTTCCAGTTCCGCGGTGCGCTCCGATACCCGTTTTTCGAGTTTGCGCATGAAGTTCACGTGAACGATGGCGATCGCCGACTGGCTGGCGAGGGTCCTCATGAAGGCGAGCGTATCCGTATCGCTGCCCTTTTCGGCATACACCTGGAACGCGCCGAGGTAGCGGTAATCGTCCTTTAATACGTGCGCGATGTATTCCGTATCGGCGGGGTCGAAGAGGCTTACGTCGTCCGCCAGGAAAAAAGGGCCTGCGTCCAGACCTATCAGTATGCTCGGCGTGTTGGCTTCGGTGTAGCTGCCCGCCGCCCTGCAGGAATTCTCGATGGAGGGCAGCTTTCCGTAGCCGATGGTGCGCGTGTAGCCGTCTGCATTATATTCGATTATTTCCGCCCCCAGGATTCCCGGTTGGCAGGCCGCGCATTGCACGATGTACGACAGCGCGGATTCGAGGTCGAAGCTGGACGTTATGAGGCTATCCGCGTGATGCAGGGAATCCAGCCTGGAAATTTGGCGCGTGATGGTTATTTTAGCTTCACGTAGGCTGTTGAGCATGGACAGGAGGGCGTTGCCCAGCGCGTCGTCCCGCGACTTCGGGATTATCTCCATGTCAAGATTCCCGTCGGCTACGCTGTGCGCGATGGTAGCGGTCATGTCGATGTAGCGGATCAGCGTGAGGAACGCGTCCTCGGACAGCTTTAGGCTGGCTACCATGCGCTCGAAGGCTCGGGCCATGGTTCCCGTCTCGTCCTCGGATCGCACCTCTATCTCGGGCCATTCGCTTGCCTCGAACGCG
>CAZAJF010000069.1:0-13569 GCA_964485395.1 uncultured Treponemataceae bacterium
ATCCCGTTCCTGGAGCACGACGACGCAAACCGCGCGCTCATGGGCTCGAACATGCAGCGTCAGGCCGTCCCGCTCATCTTTACCGACCCGCCGCGCGTGGGTACGGGCATGGAGCGCAAGATAGCCTACGACTCCGGCGTGCTTATCAAAGCGCGTCGTTCCGGTACCGTTACCTGGGTGGACGCGTTCCGCGTGCTCGTAAAACCGGATGACGACCCGAGCGCCACGGATGAATACCTGCTCATCAAGTATCAGCGAACCAACCAGGATACCTGTTACAATCAGCGCCCCATCGTTAAATACGGCGAAAAGGTCCTGAAGGGACAGGTCGTCGCGGACGGTCCGGCCACCAAGGACGGCGAGCTTGCTCTCGGCCGCAATATCCTTGCGGGCTTCGTTCCCTGGAACGGCTACAACTATGAGGACGCCATCCTTATTTCCGAGCGCGTGGTCAAGGAAGACATGTTTACTTCCATCCACATCAAGGAATACCAGATCGAGGTTCGCGAGACCAAGCTGGGGCCGGAACGCATTACGCGCGACATCCCCAATACCAGCGAAAAGAGCCTGGATAACCTGGACATCGAGGGAATCATCCGAGAAGGCGCCAAGGTAAAATCAGGCGACATTCTCGTGGGTAAGGTAACGCCGAAAAGCGAAACCGAGACGACCCCCGAGTTCAAGCTGCTCAACTCCATCTTCGGCGAAAAGGCCAAGGATGTCCGCGACACCAGTCTTCGCGTTCCCCACGGTATCGAAGGCACAATCATCGACGTGCAGCGCCTCAAGCGCAGCGCCAACGACGATTTGTCCCCTGGCGTTGAAGAAGTGGTCAAGGTTCTTATCGCCGCCAAGCGCAAGCTTAAAGAAGGCGACAAGATGGCCGGACGCCACGGAAACAAGGGTATTGTGGCGCGCGTTCTTCCAGTAGAAGAAATGCCGTACCTCGAAGACGGCACCCCGCTGGATATCTGCTTGAATCCGCTGGGCGTACCGTCCCGAATGAACATCGGCCAGCTCATGGAAACAGAGCTCGGTTGGGCCGCGTCGACCCTCGGCGAGTGGTTCAGCTCTCCCGTGTTCCAGTCGCCCGACCAGGAGCAGATCGAGGAGAAGCTCAAGGAAGCCGGACTCCCGGCAGCCTGCAAGACTCCGCTCCGCGACGGCAAGACCGGCGAGTTCTTCCAGAACCCGGTAACCGTGGGCATCATATACTTCATGAAACTGTCCCACCTTGTGGACGACAAGATGCACGCTCGCTCCACGGGCCCGTACTCGCTCGTTACCCAGCAGCCGCGGGGAGGAAAGGCCCAGTTCGGCGGCCAGCGTTTCGGCGAAATGGAAGTGTGGGCTCTCGAGGCTTACGGCGCGGCGAACGTACTGCAGGAATTGCTTACGATCAAGAGCGACGACATGACCGGACGAGCCAAGGTATACGAAGCCATCGTGAAGGGTGAACCTCATACGGCGGCCGGCGTACCCGAGGCTTTCAACGTAATGGTGCAGGAACTTCGCGGACTGGCTTTGGATATGCGAATCTTCGACGTGAAAAACAAGCAGATTCCCTTGACCGAACGCGATGAGGACCTGATCAATAAGCAAGGCACGAACTTTTAAGTCGGCACAATAAGTTTCCGCCACGGAGGCACGGAGGGCACGGAGAAGAAAGATGAGAGAAAGAAGGGTTATTAATTTTTCACTTTTTCTCCTCTTTCTCCGTGTTCTCCGTGTCTCCGTGCTATGATTTTGTAAGTAATATCTAACCTGAGGGGGAGATTTGATGAGAGACATACAGGACTTTGACAGCATAAATATACACCTTGCCAGCCCGGACCTGGTACGCAGCTGGAGCTACGGCGAGGTGAAGAAACCGGAAACCATCAATTATCGCACGCTGCGGCCGGAAAAAGATGGCTTGTTCTGCGAGCGTATTTTCGGTACCACCAAGGAGTGGGAATGTTTCTGCGGCAAGTTCAAGTCGATCCGCTACAAGGGCGTGATCTGCGACCGCTGCGGCGTCGAAGTAACGCACTTTAAAGTACGCCGCGAGCGCATGGGCCATATCGAACTGGCCAGCCCCGTTTCCCATATCTGGTTCTACCGCTCGGTACCGAGCCGCATGGGCCTCCTCCTCGACTTGCCGGTAGCGGCGCTTCGTTCGGTGCTGTACTACGAGAAGTTCATCGTGATCGAGGCCGGCGATACCGACCTCAAGAAGATGCAGTTGCTCACCGAAGAAGAATACTACGAAGCACAGGATCGTTTCGGCGGAGCTTTTACCGCCGGCATGGGCGCCGAGTCCATCCGCTCGCTTCTTGAGAACATCGACCTCGACGACCTTGCCGGCGAACTTCGCGCCAGGATGATCGAAAAAGGCGCCAAGAGCGATAAGCGCCTGCTTAAGCGAATCGAGATCGTGGAAAGCTTCCGCGCCTCTACCAATCGCCCCGAGTGGATGATCCTGGACGTGATTCCCGTGATTCCCCCGGAACTGCGCCCGATGGTGCAGCTGGACGGCGGGCGCTTTGCAACCAGCGACTTGAACGATCTCTATCGCCGCGTTATCAATCGTAACAACCGTCTTAAACGGCTTCAGGGCTTGAATGCTCCGGACATCATCATACGCAACGAGAAACGCATGCTTCAGGAAGCCGTCGACGCGCTGTTCGACAATTCCAAGAAAAAACGCGTGGTAAAAGGCGCTTCCAACCGCCCTCTCAAGTCGCTGTCGGATATGCTCAAAGGCAAGCAGGGCCGTTTCCGCCAGAACCTTTTAGGTAAGCGCGTGGATTACTCGGGTCGTTCCGTAATCGTGGTGGGCCCGGAACTCAAGATTCACCAGTGTGGTCTTCCTACCAAAATGGCCCTCGAACTGTTCAAGCCGTTTATCATGAAGAAACTCGTCGAGAAGGACGTCGTCTATAATATCAAGAAGGCCAAGATGCTCGTGGAGCAGGAGACGCCCGAGGTATTCGCCGTTCTGGACGAAGTCGTGCGCGAGCACCCCATCATGCTGAACCGCGCGCCGACCTTGCACCGTCTCGGCATTCAGGCGTTCGAGCCGGTGCTCGTGGAAGGCAAGGCCATCAAGCTGCACCCGCTGGTCTGTAAGGCGTTCAACGCGGACTTCGACGGCGATCAGATGGCCGTACACGTACCGCTTACCAGCGCCGCTCAGTCCGAATGCTGGACGCTCATGCTCTCCAGCCGAAACCTGCTCGACCCCGCCAACGGCAAGACTATCGTATATCCTTCCCAGGATATGGTTTTAGGCATCTACTACCTCATGCGCGACAAGCCCGACGCCAAAGGCACCGGTAAACGCTATTCGAATCCCGAAGAAGCTTTCATGGCGTGCGACGCCAAGGCCTGCGATTGGGAAGCTGTCGTACGCGTCCCCGCGCCTAAGCGCCCGGTATGGAGCTCGCTCAATAAGATCGACATGAACGGCGAAGAAGGCCGGCCGATCGAGACGACTCCCGCCAGGCTCCTGTTCAACGAAGCCATGCCTCCGCAAGTACCGTACATCAACTATTCCATGGGCGAAAAAGACATCAGGCTCCTCATCGAGTGGATCTACAAGAACGAAGGCCCCTACGTTACCGTGGTAATGCTGGACGCCATCAAGGACATGGGCTTTAAATACGCCACGTTCTTCGGCGCCACCATCGGCATGGACGACATCATTATTCCGCAGGAAAAATACCAGCTTATCGAGGAAGCCAACGGTAAGGTCGAAGGCATCCAGAAGCAGTACCTGGCAGGACACATCACCCAGGAAGAGCGCTACAACCAGGTCGTCGAGGTATGGTCCAAGACCAACGAGGACGTAACCAACGTGATGATGAAGACCCTTGAGAAAGACAAGGGCGGATTCAACAATATACACATGATGGCCCACTCCGGCGCGCGCGGTTCCAAGAACCAGATCAGGCAGCTCGCGGGAATGCGCGGCCTTATGGCCAAGCCGGGCGGAGACATCATCGAGCTCCCGATCCGCTCGAACTTCAAGGAAGGCCTTTCGGTCATCGAGTTCTTCATCTCGACGAACGGCGCCCGAAAAGGTTTGGCCGATACGGCGCTCAAGACGGCGGATGCCGGTTATCTGACCAGGCGTCTCGTGGATATCGCACAGGACGTGGTGACCAACGACGACGATTGCGGAACCATCAACGGCGTCATGCAGCTCGCGATAAAAGACGGCGAGGAAATTCTCGAGCACCTCCACGACCGCATCGTGGGTCGCTATACCCTTGAGCGCATCAAGCACCCGATTACGGACGAGCTTATCATCGAGGTGAACGAAGAGATTACCGAAGAGATAGCCGAGCGCATCGAAGAGGCGGGCATCGAGGCGGTTACCATCCGCACCGTGCTCACCTGCGAGGCCAAACACGGCGTTTGCCGCAAATGCTATGGCCGAAACCTTGCCACCGGCCGCACCGTCGAGATCGGCGAGGCGGTGGGCATCATCGCGGCGCAGTCCATCGGTCAGCCGGGTACCCAGCTTACGATGCGTACGTTCCATATCGGAGGCGCGGCAACCAAGGCGTCCGAGGAAAACCGCGTGGCGCTCAAGTATCCCGTGTATATCACCACCGTGGAAGGCCTCAGCGTAAAGCTCGCCAACGGTCATAAATTATTCACCCGCAAGGGCTATATCCTGTGCTGCAAGGTTTTCAGCCAGTGGGATATCCAAAAGGGCGACAAAGTCCTCGTCGAGGACGGACAGCGCATCCTGAAGGGCTCCGAGATCCTCAAGCGCAAGGGCGGCGAGATTCTTCATGCCACCGATATTTCTTATGCCCGCGTGCTTCCCACGAAAATCCTGTCGATCGCGCAGGAATCCCGCGTGGAAGTGCGAAACGGCTCCGAGGTTTTCGCGAACGTCGGCGACGTGTTTCCGGAAAACACCGCGCTTACCATGTTCGATCCGTTCTCCGACCCGATCATTTCCGAATACGACGGTTACGTGCGTTATGAAGATATTATCGCCGGTTCCACACTGAAGGAAGAAATCAACGAGGATACGGGCAACGTCGAGAAGAAAATCGCCGAGTTCACCACGGATCGCGACACGAAACAGCCGCGCCTGGTAATTACCGACGAGGCCGGAAACGAAATATTCCTTTACTTGCTTCCCGGTGGAGCTTACCTGAACGTCGAAGACGGCGAGCAGGTCAAGGCCGGAAAGACTTTAGCCAAGACGCTGAAAGAAGGCGCGCGCGCCATGGATATCGTAGGCGGTCTGCCGCGCGTAGGCGAGCTTTTCGAAGCTCGCAAGCCCAAGACCCCGACGGTCCTGGCAATGGTATCCGGCAAGGCTTTCTTCCGCGGTATCGTAAAAGGCAAGCGCGTCGTTATCGTGCAGGATCTGTTCGGCAAGGAATTCAAGCACCTGGTGCCCATGGGCCGAAGGCTGCTCGTACGCGACGGCGACGTCGTGGAAGCCGGCGACAAGCTCTGTGACGGAAATCCGAACCCGCACGAAATCTTGGCGATCGCCGGCGAGCACGCTTGCCAGCGATTCATCATGGACGAAATCCAACAGGTGTACCGCCTCCAGGGCGTTACGATCAACGACAAGCATATTGGCGTTATCGTGCGCCAGATGATGAAGAAAATCGAGATCGTGGCTCCCGGCGACACGCGCTTCATTTATGGCCAGCAGATAGACAAGTATCGCTTCCATGAAGAGAACCGCAGGGTGCTCGCCGAAGGCGGACAGCCGTCCATCGCCAGGCCCCTGCTCATCGGCATTACCCGGGCCTCGCTCAAGATCGACTCGTTCATCTCGGCCGCCTCGTTCCAGGAGACCACCAAGGTGCTTACCGATGCGGCGATCGCCGGCGCGGTGGCCACGCTGCACGGTCTCAAGGAAAACGTCGCGATCGGACACCTGATACCCGCGGGTACCGGAATGCGCCAGTACAAGAGCCTCAAGCTCTCGGATTCCGAGAACGAGGATCTGGACGCGTATGTCGCCGAGATCGTGGAGCAGCGTAAAAAAGAGCGCGAAATGGCCGCCTTGCCCGACGGCAACGGCCACAACGCGTACCGCGACGACGTGGAGTTCGAGGAAGAAACCACCTTCGCAAACGACGAAGGCTTCAGCACGGTAGAAGACGACGAAGAGTAAATAAAAACTTGAGCAAAAGCCCTTCGCTGCGAAAAATGCGGCGGAGGGCTTTTTTTTGTACATAACTGACCGGGTCCTGTTACTAAAAAAGCATGTTCGGCTTCGCCGGGCATGCTTTTTTTGTGCCACCTCGACGGCAGCTTGCAAAGTAAAAAACTCGTGGCCTGGTTATATCGTTGTGCGCCGCCTTTGCGGTTTTGGTAGTTTGATTTTCGTCTTTTACGTGCTGCCGCTGTTTGTTGAAGAAAATAGCTTTGGATTTGTGATGAATTTTAGTATAGTTAATATTCGTAATATCATTGACGAGCAGAGTTGGCCAAGTGATAATCCTTCCGAACAGCAGTCCAGATAATCCGCTTGGCATATTTAAGTTTAAAGTGTCTTTCAGGAGAAAATAATGAGGCATTTTAATAAAACAATTTCTGCCCTGGCATTTCTAATTGCAATCTCTTTTGCGATAAATGCCGAAGATTTCCAAAAGTACGCAGGCTCAAAGTTTTTAGTCGATACTAAAATCGGATGGGTTTTTCCAATAGATATTTTTGGCGTTCCTGGAAAAGCGCTGTTTCCATTTCATTTCGTAACCGGCGGCTCTTTTGGTTCTTCTTTGAAATTAACTATAACTTTTCAGATAGTTTTTATTTAGGCTTGTCTACAGGCCTGATTTCTTCGCTGAACGTACTATACCCGAGTGAAATACCTGTAATGGCTTTTTCGGTTCCAGTGGCTGTCATCACGACATTCAGGACAGGATTCTTTTATCCTTTTGTGGGCATCGGCACTGGCATTCCAATAAAAAAAACCTGGATTTCTATAATCTATTTTTACGTTGGGGCATTGATTATAAAGCAGGAATTGGATTTTTAGCCAGGGTTTTAGCATTAATAATCTTATTGGGTTACAAGATTCCTCCAGCTTGAATAATCCATCTCCCTTCATGCAACGACGAACATGATTGTTGCGCCAAATATTGGAATTCAATATAACCAATAGGCTGCTCGGCTAGTTAACCAGTATGACTGGTTTTCGCCTGCGAACGCATAAATGAAGCGATTAAATTTATTATGCTGCCTGACGATTATTTTTTCTTCGCTTCTCTTGCTTGAATCTTCTCTTTCTCCGTGTCCTCCGCGTCTCCGTGCAAAAATTCCGAATCTTACTTCTTTTGTATTCTCTGTGTCTCTGCGCCTCTGTGGTTCAGATTCCCAGAATCTTCTTCAGTCCCCCCCGTGATCCGCCAGCGCCGTATGCGTCAATGGTTTCTTGAAGCGCCAAAACAGCAGGCCGATTATCAAAATATTCACGATGGAAGCTGCTGCGAATCGATTCCATTTGGGAGAGCCCGATGCGATGGATCCGACGTAGGAATGAAGCTTGACCGCAACCGTATAGCGCGAGTCGTCGTCGAGGAATATAAGCGGCGCTAAAAAACCGTTCCACGCCGACAGGAACGCAATCATGGCAACCGCGCCGATAGCGGGAGCCGCTAAAGGCAATTGTATTTTCCTTAAATACGGGAAGCCGTCCATGCCTTCGAGTTTGGCCGCTTCTCGAAAGCTTTTAGGCTGGTCCCGCATGAATTCCGCGAGGGCGAAAATGGCGACCGGCGCACAATGGTAGACGTAGACGAGTATAACGGGAATATACCCTCCCAGGATTCCTATGCGGCGCCAAAGGTCGTAGAGCGGGATGAGGGAATGGATGCCTCCGGTGCTCGAAAGGACTTGGATCGCGATAAAGAAAGCTGCGGCTTTGGCCGGGGATTTTTCCGCCAACCATGCCGCGGCGGGGAATGCCGTTAGGCAAACGAAGAGAGCCGTAATCGAGGACACGAATATCGTGTTAAGGAGGGCGATATCCATCCTGTCCCCGAGAAACGCGTCGGGGAAATTTTTCAAGGTTGGGAACCGCGGGAGGAAAGAGTCCACGAAGGCGACGGATAGCCCCGAGAAGGCCATCCAGAATATGCACCAGACCAGGGCGACGGCAGCCAGTAACAATAAAATAACACCTGCCCAGGAGCCGGAGATAAAGGCGGCATCGGAAATTTTCCCCGGTATCCAGTTCCGTACACTCGGCCGGTCCGGGAAAGCGGCGTTGACGCCGGTGAATCTTGAGCGGATGAAAAAGGCGAGCAAGACTACTCCCGCAATGGAGAGGGCGAATACGACGGAGTAGGCGGATACCACTCCCGAATCCGCATAGGACGAAAATAGGTCATAGAGGTATATCTCGATTGTGGTCGTGGCTCCGACGACCGTTCTGTCGGTCACGCCCATCCTGAGGGGCGGCCCCCCGGCGGTAAGCAAGAACGGAACGGTAAACTCCTTGCATGCCGCCACGAATTCAAGGGCGCCTATGGCGATAAGGGTGCCGGCCATGGACGGCAGCCTTATCGAAAACGCTATGGCGGCAAGTCCCGCGCCATCCATGGCGGCGGCGTCGTCGAGTTCCTTCCGGGATCTTCCCATGGCGGCGAGCAGAATGAAAACGGCTTGGGGTAGACGGAACCAAGCTGAGACAACGATTGTGGAAGCGAAAGCCGCGACGGGTGAATCCATGAAGTTCAGCTCTATTCCCGTCAGCGTCCGGAATAAGGAATTCCCTGCCGCGCCATGCAGGATGAACCGCCATAACGGCGCGCCGATATATACGGGGGTTGCCCATGCCAGAACGAGGAGGGGGAAGAGGGTGTTATAGAATTTTCTGGATCCATGCGCAAGCGCGACGAGCGGGTAGGCGGCGCAAACCGTCAGCGAGGCCGACAAAAAAGCCCAGAGGAGGGTGATCCCCGCGGAAAGCGGAAGCCCTTTATCGGCGAGGAGCGACTTATAGTTCGCGATTCCCCCGAAGGTTCGCGTCAACGCTCCGGACGCATTATCAACCGAGGCTGGGCTGAGCGCGGTAAAGCTGGTTATCAAGGCGTTCAGGAACGGCGCTATTCCGACCAGCCCGGCGACGAGTGCGAACGGAAGAAGGCGGCTTAGGCCCGCCGCCTTCCGCATGTTAAATAATATTCTCAGAAACTCGCCGCCACGGAACTTATCATCTTTACGTTTTTAAGGGTTTCAGGAACGCCGGCCATGGACTTGTCCCATACGAGCACGAGCGGTGCTTCTTCGGGGGGCAGTTTCTCGCCGTTTTTGTACATGGCCACGATGAGATTGCTGTTCCTGTTCACGAATTTAGAGTCGAGCGATACGGTGTAGCCGTCAGCGGCCTTAATAGCGATCGTATAGCCTGCGGCGGCCGCGGCGTCGTCGTAGGTCTTTATAGCGGTGTCCTGCTTGTGCGGCGCGTATTTTAGGTCGTCCACGTATCCCATCAGAAGCCAGAGCGGAACGCCGGTGTATTCCGCGCTTATCCCCTTGCGCTCGAAGGTCACGCTTTTCCTGTGGCAGCTGACGCAGCTCTGAATCGTGGAACGGTCGAGGCTGGCGTTCATCTTGCCCATCATCGACAGCGTAAAGTCCGCGAAGTCCTTTTGCTTGACGACGATTTTCTTGACCATGCGCACCGATAGGTGTCCATCGATGTTCGGTGTCTTCGGGCCTACGAGGATGGTTCGCAAGTATCCGGGATCCTTGGGCAGGTAGTCGCCGTCAAGCTTGAACGCCAGAAGCCAGTCGCCTTCGCTCTTGTCCAGTATGCGGGAGCCTGGGTACGTCATCTCGTATCCATCCATCGCCACGAACGTAATCGAGTCGGTCGGCGAGATTTCGGCGTAGGTTTTTACGAGATCGTGGAGTCGTACTCCGCCATAAACGCCTTCGTAGCGAGTTCCGGCGCTCGTGGTGTAGGCGCCGCGGCTTTCCATATATATAGGCAACTTTTCGAGTTCCTTGAGGCTGAATACCGCCTGCGCCCCATTAATGCTCAATTCGAGTGAAAAATCCGCGGCCGCTTTTGAAAGCAGGTTCGGCGACAGGGAAGTCGTAATCGCGGCGAGGTCTTTGACCCAGAGGTTCTTCGGCGAGTCTCCGACGATCATCGCCTTGATCGGCGTCCCGTTTTCCCTGTCCGCGAGTATGAGCGCGTCGGCTGCCAAGTCCTTCGTGTTGAAGGTCGCCGAATAGCCGTCCGATGCCGTCAGCGTAACGTCATAGCCTGCGGCCCAGAGTTCCTTGTCGAAGTTCCATGCGTGCTCGGCGTCTTTCCCGTCTATCATCGCGATGATCAGGCGCAGCGGCATTCCCTCGTAAACGGTGGCTACTCCCTTTTTATCCACTGTCTTCTTGACGTAATGGCTCGCATGCGTCTTTGCTTCGTTATAAAAAGATTCCCAAAGCAGCTGATCTCTGATGCCCTTGAGTTGGATCGACCAACCGGTATTCGCAGGTGGAGCCGCGACGGCCGCAGGCGCGACTTGCTGCGCGGCGACCGGCGCTCCCGTGCCGGTTTTTTGGCTGACGCATGCGGCTGTGGCGACGATAAGCGCCGTCGCGACGAGAATGCCCGCCATCCGCGACTTTTTTTTCATTGACCTCGGTTCCATAAAATCCCCTTTCTTTACTCCAATTTCCTTGTGATTTAATATTGTTCGGTTTCTGCGGTAAATTCCCTATTCTCCGATTATCTTCCTGGCCGCTTCCAATGTTTCCGATAGCGTCATCGAGCCCCCGAAGTATAGTCTCAGGAGCTTCCACAAGGCGTTCTTGAAATCTCCGTATACGGGATCGGGAGGTACCGCGAGTCCTGCTTCGTAGCTGGCCCTCAATATCTCCTGGAACGCGTCATTGGCTGGCAGCGAAAGCCAAGCGTCGGTATTGGCGGGTAATTTCCCTTGCGAAAGGCAAAAGCGGGCTTGGATTGCCGGGCTGGAAAGATATTGAATCAAGCGCCTGGCCAATACGGGGTTTTTCGTGGTGCGGGATATCGCGAATCCCTTGAAGTCCAGCAGCGGTGCAAGCGCTTTGCCGCCGGCTAGGATTCTCGGGAACGGGGCTACGCCGAACCGTATGCCAAGAGCCTTGAACTCGGGAATGCTGTATGAGCCCGACAGGATGAAGGCCGCGCGCCCGGACGTGAAGTAAGCCATCATCGCGTCACGTTCCATGGGTTCTAGGAATCCCCGGTCTATCGCCGCCTTTATCCAACTGAAGGCTTTTTCATACGCGGGATCCCGCAGGTTCATGCGGTTCTCAGCGTCGGTTATGGAATCTTTGCCGAACCCGATGACGAAAGGCAGGAACCAGTAGGCTGAATAGGCGTTCCAGGCAGCGGGGACTTTTGCCCCCGAGGCTTTGGCCAATCGTTCCATGTCGGCAAGCGTCCAGTTTGCTGGCGGAAGGGATTTAATAAGTTCTGTGGAGTAGAATACGAGTTGGGTGTCGCAGTAAAAAGGCGCCGCCCAAAGTCGGCCGTTCAGCGTAAAGGAAGCGCTTCCCTTTCCCGTATTCCGCGGCAGCACAAGTCCGCCAAGCTCCTGCAACACGCCGGCAGCGCTTAGGTCCGGCAGGTAATCGGATTGTATCATGACGAGATCGGGGGATTTGCCGCCGCCCCGGGCTACGGTTATGAGTTTGCTTTTAATGGAAGGAACATCGACGGTCTTGATCGCTATACCGGATTTCGAGGCCCATCGTGCCAGTTCGGCCTTTAATTCGGAGATACCTTCCCAGCTGACCCAAACCTCAAGGCTCTTTTCTGGACACGACTCTCCGTTTAGAAAAAGCCTGGAAATGTCGCGCACGCGTTCCTGCGGACCGGATTTGACTTTGTCCAAAAGCAGATCCCATCCTGATGCAGTCTGAATCAGGAAGATTACCGCCAGACGCTCTCCAAGATCATCCGAGAGGATTGAGCGCGCGCCGGTTTCTAGCGCCCAGGCTTCCAGCTGAGGAGGGTATATTTCGGCGAGACTGATGCCTCGTTCTCCGGGAAGCGCTCCGGGTACCGGATAAAGCTCTGCCAAAGCCGGTAGTTTGAGAAGTGTGCCGTTCAGGCGAATTTCGGGCGGACTAGCAACGGCAATAGCCGTTGCAAACGCCAGTAATGCCAACGTGAGCCCGAGTTTGAGACTGCGCACGTCGTTTCCTCCTTTTCAAACGCGGAAGGTCAGGGCATTTCTGCCATGGCCCGATGGCTTGCGATCCATGATCTCCAGCTGATGGAGGATTTTAGGTTCGCAAACTCGAAGGAACGATATTGTTGCTTGAGAGTATCCTATGGGAGCGGAAATACTGTCAAGGTAAACCTTTTATCAACGGTTTCCCTCCATTGACACAGCGTGTGTTTTTCTCTATTCTATCGCATCGGTCTGCCCTTCGGGTGGGCTGAAAATAGTTATCGTGTACCAAGTCAACGTCAAATCATGCTGAGGTTTGGCAACAATTTAGGAGACGAAGGTTTCATGCCTACGATCAACCAGTTAATTCGGATGGGACGTAAACAGTCCATTTGGAAGACAAAAAGTCCGGCTCTCGATGAGTGCCCGCAGAAACGCGGCGTATGTACCCGCGTTATGACTGTAACACCCAAGAAGCCTAACTCGGCCCTCCGAAAGGTAGCCCGCGTGCGCCTTTCCCACGGTATCGAAGTTACGGCTTATATCCCGGGTGTTGGACACAACCTCCAGGAGCACTCTGTTGTTCTTATTCGCGGTGGACGCGTTAAGGACTTGCCAGGTGTTCGTTACCACATAATTCGCGGTGCCAAAGATACTCTTGGCGTGGCGGACCGCAAGCGGTCTCGCTCCAAGTACGGCGCAAAACGGCCAAAGGCATAAGGGAGGCTCACTATGGGACGAAAAAAGAAGACCATAGATCGTGGCCACGCGCCCGACGCACGGTATAACAGTCTTGTCGTAACCAAATTCATCTGCAGGATGCTTTGGCAGGGTAAGAAATCAATTTGTACAACAATCGTTTACGACGCTTTTGCGCAGTTGCAGGAAAAGGCCAACGTTCCTGCTCTTGAGGCTTTTTCAAAAGCTATCGATAACGTAAAACCGATGGTAGAAGTCAAGTCTCGCCGCGTCGGTGGTGCAACCTATCAGGTTCCCATCGAAATCCGCGAGATTCGACGCGAAGCCCTTGCGATGCGCTGGCTTATTACGGCCGCGCGCAACCGCTCCGGAAAATCCATGGCTGATCGTCTTGCTTCCGAGCTTTCCGATGCTTTCAACAACACCGGAACCGCAGTAAAGAAGAGAGAAGATACGCACCGCATGGCAGAAGCCAACAAGGCTTTCGCGCACTACCGCTGGTAATATTCCGTACGGGATTTTCCGTACAACGGCCCGCTCCGGCGGGTCGGAGGCGCGGTACTTGAAAAGACCGTTCCTTGTCCATATAATGCGGGGATTGGCGGAAAGCCGGTCTCCATTTTCCGTACATTAGTCTAGGAGGATACAAATGGCTAAAGAGAAGTTCAATCGTAATAAGCCTCACATGAACGTGGGAACGATCGGCCACATCGACCACGGCAAA
>CAZAJF010000070.1:0-12707 GCA_964485395.1 uncultured Treponemataceae bacterium
AGGTCGCGGCTCAAGTGGCCGTAGCTACCGGCGACGCGGCAGCGAGTGCCCTTAAGCCTATCCTGGACATGACCAAACCTATTTTCGACGTAACCGGTCCTGTGGCCACCTGGTTCAGGACCACCTTCATGGACGGCATTTTTGCCTTGGTTCCGTATCAAATCTTCCAGCCCATGATCGTCCTGTCGGAGATCGGCATAGGTCTGGCGCTGTTCGGCGGCGTCTTTACCTGGTGGGCCGCGGTCGTCAGCATCGTCATGTGCTTCATCTTCACGCTTTCGGGCATGTTCCGCTGGGACCAGCTCTGGTTCGTGTTCGCCGCGATTTTATGCATGGGCGGCGCGGGCAGGGCATTCGGGCTGGACTACTGGATCGTGCGCTTCGCCAAGAAAATCTGGAACGGCTTCCGCTGGGTAAGGCGCCGCTTCATTTATCTGGACGACCCGACTAAGTGAGCCAATCTTTTTTCGAGGCCGAGCTCGAAGCGGTAAAATCGGTCATCACCACTACGGCGATGATGACCGATCCCCGAGCCCAGGCTTCATTAAGCGCCTTGATCGGGGCCGGAGGCAAATTGCTCCGGCCCCAAATATTGCTGCTCTCCGCCATGACCGGCAAATACAGCGAAGAGCGGATCCGCCCGCTCGCGGCCGCCGTGGAATTGCTCCACACGGCCACGCTGCTTCACGACGACGTCATCGACGATTCTCCCTTGCGCCGAGGCTTGCCTTCGGCCCACGTGCGGATCGGCCGGAAGGACGCCGTGCTGGCCGGTGATTTTTTATTTTCACGCTGCTTCTTGCTGGCGGCGAACAGTACGAGCACCGACAATGCCCGCGGGCTCGCCAAAGCGATAGACATCATGGTTTCCTCCGAGATAGCCCAGGCATCGGCTCGCTGGACCTTCAGTCCCAGCATCCGGGCCTGCATCCGAAAGATATCCGGAAAAACGGCGGTTCTTTTTGCGCTGGCCGCCCGAGCCGGCGCCACCGAAGGCAAAGCCCCCAGGCAGGTCATATCCGCGCTTTCTCGCGCATCGTGGGCCGCAGGCATCGCCTTCCAGATTCAGGACGACATTCTGGATTGGTCGGGCGACGAAAAAAATCTCGGAAAATCCGTGATGAACGACGTATCCGAAGGGCTTTGCACGCTGCCTTTGGCTTTCGCCCTCGTCTCGGAGAAAGATCGACTTTCCCCGCTCCTGAATCCCGAGGCAATCAGGGAAGGCGCCGCGGCGGATGTGGCTTCCATAGTCAAATCCTCCGGATCGATCGACAAGGCCTCCGCCTTGGCCAAGAAATATTGCGACCGATCGCTTCGCGACATGGGCAGGCTTCCCCCATCCTTCGCCCGAGACAAGCTTGCGCAAATATTTTCCTCGTTCATCAATCGCAGTAAATAAGGCGGCCGGATGACCCCCGTGGCCTTACGGAATTTTTTGGCTGTCGTGGAGATCCGCACGAAGCTGGTTTCCGTTTCCACGCTCCTCCTGGCAAGCCTGTACGCGGGTTGGCGCTCCAGTTTCCCGGGCCTGTGGCCGCTGCTGCTCATGTGGGCGGCGGCGCTCGCGGTGGACATGGGCACCACCGCGTTCAATAACTATTACGACTATTGGCGCGGCACGGACCGCTATCGCGAAGTAAACGAAAAAGACAAGATTCTGGGCAGCTCCGGCGTGCAGCCAGGCTTCGCTTTCGTTGTCGCCTTCTGCTGCTTTTCCGTCGCCGCCGTCCTCGGGCTCATCATCGCCTTTTCGGGACGCCTGTGGGTAATCCCCGTAGGTTTGTCCTGCATGGCCATTGGGTTTCTCTACACCGGCGGGCCTTTCCCCATTTCACGTACCCCGCTCGGGGAGCTGTTCGCCGGAACCTGCCTGGGCCTGGTTCTTTTCTCCACGGCCTGCGGGGTCTGGTCGATTCCTTTGGATGCGGGCGTCGTTCTGGCGGCGTTGCCATCCACGTTCTGGATAGCCTCCATCCTGACCGTTAACAATACCTGCGACATCAAAGGGGACGCCGAAGCGGGCAGGAAGACGCTTTCCATTTTGGTGGGCGTCAGAGGAGGCGAGATGACGGTTTGGCTGCTCGGGCTGCTGGGGCAAGGTTTTGCCGTGTTCGCAGCCCTGTCGGGATACCTTCCCAGGATTCTGGCGCTTACCGTCGCCGCCGGCAGCCTGCCTATCGTGCTTACCTGGATTTCCATGCACCGCATCGGTTATTCCCATGCCGCCAAGGGTGGCAGCATGGGAAAGATTCTGTTATGTTTTACGTTCTTCACTGCTTCGATGGCCGCCGGATTCCTTCTTGGGGGCTTTTAATATTTCCATAGCCGTCATTTTTCCGGTCCCAGCAGGGCGTCGTAGTACTGATCGGGGGCCCGCTTGCCTTTTTCGCTAATTTTAGCGCGGGCGATCTTAGCCGCGATTCCGGTAATGACGGCTGCGGCGAGCGCGAAAAACACGGCCGTCAGGCAGATTTCAAGCCATCGGCGCGCCGGTAGCGAGGGGGAAACGGCATACGGCTTGGTCATGGCGGCCAAGGTGCTTGCCAGGTTTTCATAGGTATTCCGGCTGCCGTCCGTCGATTCGGACTGGATGGGCAATGCCAGCGTCAAAGCCGGGCTGCGGTTTTTGGCGGCAAAGGATTGGTGCTCATATCCATTGTTTTCCAGGCTGAGCGCTACGGGAGTACCGGTCTTGGCTGCCAGGGCGGTCAATTTTCGCGCCATGTCCGCGGCCGGCTCTTCGAATGCCGGAATTCCCGGCGACGTATAGATCGAAGGGGTCCCGTCTTTTCCGTCAACGAGATTTATCATATGAAGATCATTCAGGCGCAGGCGATCCAAGTCCGGCATTATGGAGGAGCGAAGGTTCCTCGTTCCGAACGGCTCTTCTCCGAAAGTCTTGAGCAAGCCCCGCTTGATCCGAGCGTCGCGCTCCACGTACGATTCAAGGTAGGTGCGCGATCCGAATCCGCCGGCATACGTCCCCGCGAACGCTATGAAAATAATCGGGCGTTGCGGTTTTAGCCCCTTGCCCGCGAGCGTTTTCGCCAACGCCAGAAGCATCGGAAGGGATCTGTCGCCGGGTGCGTCCAGGGGGGCTGAAAAAACCAAAGCGTCGGAATAGTCGCTGCTTCGGCCTTTGATGCATGCCAGTACGGTTTTGGGGTGCTGCCATTCAAAATCTACAAGCCATTCAGCCTTGATTTTTGCGCTTGAACCGGCGGATTCCAGGGCCTTGATTACTTCCGGCGATACTATGAAGCGCAGGTAGGTTTTATTTTCCAGGATTTGGTCGGTTTTTTCCTCGGAATAATCGTATTGAGCGCTTCCCAAAGCTGTCGGATCTCCTTCTATCAAGATTGCCTGTATTCCTCTTCTTGAGAATAAAATTTCATCTTCCGATCGGTAATCTTCCTTTTTTATGCACCAAACCGACATATCGTCGTTTTCGGTTTCGAAGGCGGATCGAGTAAACCGTATAGGTCCTTCCAGGGAACCGCCTCCCCCAAACCCCGCCGTAGTTTCGGAAAAATCCTTTCCATGCGTGAATTCTTTGATAAGCGCGCCGTTTTTGGCAATCAGCCTAAGCGAAGGCACTTTTTTAGAAATTGGAATCTGCGCGCTGCTCGACAGGAAAAAATCGTCGACGGTTATTTCCGGCGTGTGCTGGTAGTAAGGACTCAACCCGAGTTTCAGGAACTCGCCGGCAACATAGTCCGCTGCCGCGATTTCTTGTTCCGATGGAAACGGTCTCGGGAATACGGTTCCGTCGGAGAGTTTTGCCTTGAAATCCGTCAAGGTCGCGCTGAAGTTTTTCTTGTCCAGGGAGCTTAAATCCGCCTGACGCCTCAGTATGCCGGAATTTGCGGCAAGCACGGCGATAAATACGAGGGCAACGATCGCCGTTTGGACTATGCCGGTATCGAGCACGTGCATGGCCTTGCGGTACGGACCTTCCGGCAGCACGAGCGGCGTAAGGTCCTGTTCCGCGAGGCGCTTCAGTTTTTTCCTCCGGACCAGTAGGAAAACCAAGACCGCGATGCAGGCGATCCCAACAAGAATGAATACGATGTCGGTCCACCGCGGCGCCGGCTTGGCATACGCGGTTTGAGCCAGGTAATCCAAGGCAAGTTGCCCGATATCGCGCAGCCTGTTCTTGTCGATCTCTCCAAGCTGGTCCTCGAATACATGATAGGGTCCCATAGGATAATCGATAAACGTGAACGCGGGGATGGAATAGGCGTTGAAAAGCACATGATCGGAATCGAAGGAGTCCCTGTCCAGCCGAATCGTCATTTTTCGCGAGGCGGCCAGTTCCATGATGGATTTTTGCGGCGGCCCCACGTAGGGCTTGGCGGGGTTTTCAAACTCGGAGAGCGACGCAGACAGCAAATGAAGCTCTTGCGCGCCTTTCCAGCCAACCATGTCAAAATTCAGGACTTCAGTCCGGGAAGGATTCAAGGGAAGATTTTCCATGAAATATTGGGACCCTTCCAAGCCCTGCTCCTCGGCGTTGAAGGCTACGAAGACGAAGGGCTTATAGAGGGCATCTCGGTTTTTCGCGATGGCTTCCGCGAGCGCCAGCATTACGCCGACTCCCGATGCGTTGTCCAAAGCGCCTTGAAACGGCACCCCGTTCAGCTTGGTCCCCAAATGATCCAGGTGGCAGGAGATTATTTCCGGATTATCCATCGACCCGTCGGCGGCGGGAATGAAACCCGCGACGTTTGCGGTGGAAACCGTGCGAATCGTAAAATCGGTTTTTAGGCGTATCGTGCATCCATCCGAAGCGTAGCGGGAAAGTTCCTTGGCGACGGATTTGGTCGTCACCAGACGTACGAGACCGACGTCGGCCATGGAGGAAACCAAGGGGCTGGCTACCGGCTTGAATGTTACCGCATTGTCATCGGTGCTGAAGATAAGGGCTTTGACCCCATTGTCCACGAGTACTTTTTCCGGGACCTTCCTTGATACCTTTTCGGGATCCGGGTTGTCGTAGATAAAAACCGGGAAACCCATATCATGGCTTGCGTACAGGCTGTCCGAGCTCATGGCCTTTCCCCTTACCTCGCCGGGCCTTGAAAAGACACCGTATGTCTCGCGGAAATCGGTCAGATAGGCGTAGCGCTTTACGAGTTTTTCGCCGAAATAGACTTCCAGCAGAGGCTCGGAGCGCAGTTCCGGTACCGTGGCGGTAAAGGGCTGCAGGTATCCGCCCGTATTCTGGAAGGGAAGGAGGCCCATTTGCCGGAATCTTTCGGCTACGTACTCCATCGCCTTCCTGTTGCCTTCGCTGCCGGTAAGCCTGCCCGCGTATTCGGGTTTTATCAGCTCGGCGATCGCGGAATACGCTGTGTCGACGTTGAATCCGGACTTGCCCTGGGCAAAGGAAAGGACCGGGGCAAGCAGTAACGCCATCATGAAAAGCACTGGGGCTCGGGTACTCGAATTTTTCATTTCGTTGCTCCTTAAGCCATAATACCACAAGAAAAACGAATTCGGCAACTTTTGTTTTCCTGCAAACCGCCGCTGGACAAATTCCCGGGTATCGGCGACTATAGATTCGTTATAATTTATTATTTAACGGAGAATCATATCGAAGATCCCCGAAAAACGCTTCCAGGCCGGACTTTTTCCGCGCTGCGCCACGCCAACTTCCGGCTTTATTTCGCCGGAATGCTGGTTTCCAACATAGGTACCTGGATGCAGATCATCGCGCAGGGCTGGGTCGTATACCAACTCGGCCACTCGGAGCTTACCCTGGGGCTCGTGGCTTTCGCCTCCGCCATTCCGGTACTCCTGGTTTCGCCGTTCGCGGGCGTGGTCGTGGACCGCGTCTCCCTCAGGGGACTGCTCATGGTCACCAACTCAGGATCGATGCTGCTGGCCCTCGCGCTCGGGGCGCTGAGTTTCGCCGGCGCGGTCAAGGAATGGCACGTCATCCTGCTGGCGGCCCTGCTGGGTATCGTCAATGCGTTCGACGCCCCGGCCCGCCAGGCTTTCGTGCCCAAGATGGTGGGCAAGGAAGACATGCCCAACGCCATCGCCATGAACTCGGTGATGTTCAACAGCGCTCGCGTCATCGGGCCGGCCCTCGCGGGAATCCTCGTGGCGGCGATCGGTCCGGCCTGGTGCTTCACGCTGAACGGCGTCTCGTTCCTGGCGGTTATAGGAAGTTTATGGATGATGAAGCTGCCCCCGCACGCGAGCGTCCGGAATCCCGAGTCCCCGTGGGCCCAGATGATGGGCGGACTTTCGTATACCGCGCGCAGCCGCGAGCTTTCCGCGCTGATCCTGCTCTCGCTCGTGTTCAGCATCTTCGGAATCTCCTATGCCACCGTCATGCCGGCGTTCGTGCAAAAAATCCTGCATCAAGGCGCCGGCGGTTTCGGGTGGATCACCACCGCGACGGGGCTCGGCGCCGTGTGCGGCGCGTTCCTGCTGGCGCACAGTTCCAGCGACGGCAGGCGCGGCAAGCTGCTGGTCCTCACCATTTTCCTTTTTCCGCTCAACCTTGCCGTATTTTCCTTTACGCCGTATTTTCCGCTCTCCATGCTGCTCGCCTTCGGCCTGGGCCTCGGCTTCATGGTTCAGTTTACCTGCCTCAACACGCTGCTTCAGACGCGGGTTGAAGACGCCTATCGCGGCAGGGTGATGGGGCTGTATGCCCTCACGTTTTTCGGCTTCGCTCCTTTCGGAAACCTGCTCATCGGTTTTCTCGGCGAGAAGCTGGGCTTGGGGGCCGGCATGACTATCTTCGCCGTATGCGCGTTAGGTTTCTCCAGCCTCATTTTAGCCAAGGTTCCTGAGATTCGGACGATGCGCTGAGGCTTCGTCAATCATCCTCGTCTCCCTCTTCCTCAAGGCCTACGAACGTAGGGTCGACGCTTGCGCACTTGTCCTTGACCGACTGCGAAAAATTGAACTTGGGAGCCATGGAGGCGGGTTTTGCGGGTACGAGCAGGTCTTCACCGGTTTTGAGGTTTTTGACGATGCGCGCCTTCCGGGAAGCCTGGTAGCGCAGGCTGGCGCTGCCCAGCTTTCCGACCGATACCCGTTCGCCAAGCAGCATGCCGGTTTCTATCATCGATACGTAATCATCTATTATGGCGCGCGCCGCGATCTGCGTTACGCCGTTTTTCTTGGCCACGTAGTTGACGATCGCCTTGGCGGTAAATTGATCCACTTCGTCCGCGCCTTCAAGCAATAAAGTCCGGTTCAGCTTTATGAACCCGTTGGTCAGGTAGACGGTGGCCTCGCGTACGCGGCGTTCCTGCTCGTCGGGGCTGGTGCCGGCGGGACATACCGCAATGCGATACAGTGCCGACGAGCGCTTGAGGCTTGTGCCCGTAAAGGCGGCTGCGTGGTCCAGCTTTGCAGGCGCGCTCAGATTGGCTTTATCGCCGCGAACCAGCTCGGGTACGTCCATTCTCAGCTTGATGGACGCGTATTCCAGCCAGCGGTCCTTGCCGCGCCTGGGGCCCAGGCTGATCAGCGAGCCTGAATAGGTAAGGAAGATTGCCGCACGCTCGTCGTCTGCGACGAATTCCGGAACTTCTTCCATGCCCAAGGAGGAGGTTTGACCAGTAAACAAGCGGAACTTTTCCGCCCAGATACCGGCTAGTTTTTCCTGGGCCTCGATATCCCCCGCCTGACCCGAGTCTGCCAACAAAGCATCCAGTTGAACTTGTATCTGTTTGGGGAGCTCCCCGAATGTATTCTTTTTCATTAGTGCCTCCGCATTATAGTATATCGAAGAAACAGGAAAAAACATAATCTTTTAAATTATTTTCCGTATTTTACCATTGATAATTCAAAACGTGCAGTATACTATAAGCTAACAGGAGGCGTTATGAACGCTTTTAATTCACTGAGCCAAGAAATTCAGGGTCACCTCAAGCAGATAGCCAAGACCTCGGGACTCCCTTTAAACGAGGAAAGCTATGAACAAATGGCCGCCGCATGGCTGGAGAAGAAGGAAATCTTCGAGAAGTCATTGGCGGACAATCACCTCGCGGAAGTCAGCTTCTTCGGCCAGTCCGAGGAGCGGGGAACCGTCGTCCTTACCTGGTCGGGTTCCATAATCAACGTGGGGCCGCTCGTGGACGGGCTTCGCCGATGCGAGTATACTTCCATCGGGCTGCGCTCGGACGTCCCCCCGGCCGCCACCGAGGATTCGTCCCGACTTTCCGCGGACATAGAGCTTGACGAGCCGGTTCAATTCAGCAAGGGACCTATAAAAACCAGCTCTCCCGTCTATAAAATCGCCGTGGCGAACGAGATCATGGAACCCGAAGAGGAAGAAGCGCTGCTGACCCAGGTTAGCCAGGATCTTGCCGAGGAATTCGCGGAAGTCAACAAGACGATCATCGGATGATTGGCTGACGCAATGATTGTTGGAGCATCATGAAAACGCGCGACCCTATGGCACGGGCTTTTCTCAGGCAGGAGCCGCCGCCGGCGGATGGCTACGCGGCCCTTGTCGATGCGGCCAGGACAGTGATGTCCACCGAGCTTGAATCCATCCGGCCTGCGGACTCGCGCGGTCTGCCCGGCGGTCTCGTGCGGCTTTTCCCGGACGTGCCTACGATCGTGGTGCCTGACCTTCACGCAAGGACCGCCTTTTTACTGAGCCTCCTGGGCAGCGCTTTGCCCGGAGGTGGTACCGTGCGTGACGCGCTCGCCGAGGGAACCCTGCAGATAGTGTGCCTCGGTGACGGTTTTCATTCCGAATCGCGCGCGCTGGAACGCTGGAAAGCCGCCTATGCCGAATTTCTGGACGGCTATCGGAGCCACGAAGCCATGGACAGGGAGATGGGCGAGAGCATGGCGCTCATGGAAATGGTCATGCTCGCAAAGATTACCTACCCCAAGTACTTCCATTTTTTAAAGGGCAACCACGAGAATGTCCTTAACGAAGAGGGCAATGGCAACCATCCGTTCCGTAAATTCGTATTGGAAGGAGAGATGGTGTATGCGTGGCTGGAAAAATTTTACGGCACGTCCTTCATGGCTAAATATGCGGCCTTCGAGCGCTGCCTCCCGGTCTTTGCCCAAGGCAGCAGGTTTCTCGCCTCGCATGCGGAACCTCTGCGGGCCTACGCGGAACCGGAAATCGTAAACGCGCGCGTACTGCCCGAGGTGATACTCGGTCTTACCTGGACGGACAACGGAGCGGCGGCCGCCGATTCGGTGATGGACATGCTGTCGCGCTTTTTACCGGCGGTCTCGAAGCCGCGCTTCTTTACCGGCCACCGCACCATACCCGGTTTCTATCGGGAACGGTCGGGCGGCGCGCATTTGCAGATACACAATCCGGACAAGTTCATCGTTGCGTGGGCCATGCCCGACCGCGACGTTGAACCGTCCTTCGACATAGGCGAGTTGCGGGACATCAGCCGCCTGATCGCCGGCGGCTGAATCGAGGAGAACGAACATGGCTGAACTGCCCGAGTACATAGGAAAATACAAGGTTGAATCGCTGGTCGCGCGGGGCGGCATGGGCGCCGTGCTCAAGGCCGTGCATCCCACGCTGCACCGCTTCGTGGTACTCAAGAAGCTTACCCTTCGCGGCAGCGCCGCCATCGTCGAGCGCTTCAAGCGCGAGGCCCGCATCCTCATGGATTTCAAGAACGACAACATCGTGCGGGTGTTCGACCATTTCAAGGAAGGCAATTCGCACTACATGGTGCTCGAGTACGTGGACGGCATGTCCCTCGACCAGCTAATAAGGAAGCAGCGATTTCTTTCCAGTGAACTTTCCTTGACTATCCTGCTCGAGGCATGCAAGGCCCTGGCCTACGCGCACTCGATGGGAGTGATCCACCGAGACATAAAGCCCGGTAACATTCTCATTTCCAAGAAAGGCGAGATAAAGCTGGCCGATTTCGGCATCGCCTCCTCCGAGGAGGAGGGGGATTCGGGCCTTACCCGCGAAGGCATGACTTTGGGCACGCCGTGCTATATGCCGCCCGAGCAGATAGAGAATTCCAAGAACGTGGACAAGCGCGCGGACATCTACTCGATGGGCGTCATGCTCTACGAAATGGTCACCGGCAAGAAGCCGTACCCCGGCAATTTCTCGGCGGAGACCGTCGTCATGATCCGCAAGGGACGCTACAGGCGCGCAAGCAAGATAAACGGCAGGATTCACCCCTTCGTGGACAAGCTCATAAAGAAGCTCATGCAGCCGAATCCCGCCAAGCGCTTCCAGGACGCGGAGAGACTCATCAAGGCAATAGAAAGATATTTACGCAGATTCAAAGCGGATGCGATAATGGCCGCGCTCGTAGGCTTGATGCAGGGTTCGTGTCCGGACGAGCCGCACTATCCCCGGGCCAGGCGCAAGCGCTCGGTCCTTCCGTTCCTTCTTATACTGGTAGCCGGATTATCGGCGGGAACCTGGTACGCCTGGCGCGAAGGCTACTTATACCGCGCCTTCATGCCGGACTCCTACGGCCAGCTCAAGTTGGAAGTCCGCGTGCCCAAGGCCGGCAGGCAAACCGAGGAAATACTCATAAAAGCCAGGATCTACCTGGATGACGGCAAGGCCATGCCCGAATCGATTCTCTCGCCCGTTTATCTTGAAGCCCTTGCGGGCACCGAGGCGGACCCGTACCACTCTTTCGAGTCCAGACCGCTTTTTCTCGCTCCCGGCGCCTATCGGCTCAAGTTCGTCGTGGGCGGAGCCGTGCGCTGGGAGAGCTTCATCCTCCCGGCATTCTCTTCCCCGGACGGCAGGGAAGGCCTCATCTTGCACCTTCGGAGCACGGAAGAAAGCCCCCGGCCCTTAAGCGTTTCCGCAAGCGCGCGGGATGCCGCAAGCGGCAGGGAACTCCCGTTCCAGCTCACGATACTGTCGGGCGGCTCATGGATACCCATCCAGGAATTGCCCGAGCCTTCGCTGAGTACGGGGGCCGTGCGTAAGTTCCGCGTGGAATCCGAAGGATACGAAGCCCAGGTGTTTTCGCTCAAGATAGCCCCCGACCAGGATAAACTGTTCCTTTCGGCATCGCTCGTTCCGACAGTCAGGCAATAAATAGGAGAAGATCATGTCACTAGCCTTAAAGCGATTATTCATGGCCGCGTTCGGTCTCGTCGGGGCTGTGGCCCTGTGGCCCTGCCTCTTGGCGCTTCAGTATATCCAGCAGTATTTTCCGAGCTACCTGCTGTTCTCCCTCGCGCAGGGCGTGGTTCTGGGAATCTTTTTCGGGGCATTGTTCGGCTCGTTCGAGGGTATCGTCGTATCGTCCAGGCCCAAGGCTTTCAAGGGACTTTTATTCGGCGCCGCCTTCGGGGCCCTGGCGGGAGCCGTAGGCGTGATGGCCGGCCAGCTGTTTCTTTTCGCCGCCGGTTCCACGCTGTGGCGTACGGCCAGCGCCCGTAACGGAGCGGGTATGGCCGTTGCCAGCGGACTCGCCTGGACGATCGTGGGATTGTTCCTGGCCCTCACCGAAGGCCTCCGCTCCCGGTCCGCTCGCAAGCTCCTCGTCGGGCTCGCGGGCGGTGCGCTCGGCGGGCTGGCCGGAGGCGCGGCCCTTTCCGGAATCTCATATTTTTTCCCCAATGAACCATTGTCGCTGCTTGCCGGCCTTGCGCTGTTCGGTCTCTCCCTGAGCCTGTTTTACTCGCTGTTCGAGAATCGCTTTTCGTCCGGGGCGCTCATGCTGCTGAACGGGGCGCTTAAGGGAAAAGAGTATTACGTGCTGTCGAGGAAAATGAAGATAGGCTCGGGCAGTTCCTGCGATATCGTGCTCAAAGGCTACCCGGAGGTCGAGGAATTCCACGCGACGCTTCGCGTATCCGGCGGCAAGATAATCGTGGAGCAGGAAAAGGCGGGAGCCAGGCTTCTGCTCAACGACGAGCCTCCCGCAGGCCGCGCCTTGAAGCCCGAAGACGTGCTGGCCGTGGGCAAGGCCAAGTTCATATACGGGTATTTTGGATGAAAACTATCCGGAAATTTTGGCACGGAGACACGGAGACACGGAGGGAATGTAAGATGAATATTAAGGAAAAGGCAATTAAATATTTACTCTTGGCGGTACTGTTCGCGACGGTTGCTGCAGGCACTGTGGCGCAGGGGATGTCCATAACGCAGATCGGTACCGAGCGGCTCCTTGCCGCGCAGGAAACCCGCCTGTATATTTCCGCGCCTGTCTTGAGGACGGCGATAGGCTCGGAACCGCCTGAGTTTCAGGTTTGGGAATCGGGGGACGGCAAGGATTGGCTGCCGGGCAAGGTAATAAAAGTATCACTCAATCCCAACGCCGACGAAGGCGTCTCCTTCTTTCTTCTCCTCGACAACTCGGGCAGCATGTGGACGGACATGGAAGGGAACGAAACCAAGAATCCCGCGGCGTTGCGCGTCGAGAGCGCAAAAGGTGCGGCCCGCTCGTTCCTCGCGGCCCTGTCCCCCAAAGACCGCGTCGGGCTCGCGGTGTTCAATACGCGCTGCTGGAACGCCGTCCTCCCTGGCGGAAAAGCCTCGGACGCCGTGCGTGCGCTCGCGGAAATCAGCAAGCCCGTCGGCCAGGAAGCCTATACGGAACTGTACCTTTCCATGGAGCGGACTTTGGCCGCCTTTGCCGAGGAAAGCGGGCGACGCGTCCTCATCGTATTGTCGGACGGCGAAAACTTTCCCTACGCGCTCAAGACCGGCAAGCCCAATCCGGAGACGGGAATCCAAAGCTCCTCGCCCAACGAAG
>CAZAJF010000071.1:0-12191 GCA_964485395.1 uncultured Treponemataceae bacterium
GGGAAGGAGGGGGGGATATGGTTTTCCAGGGCAGACGGTTCGGGCGCCAGGGTCTTCGCCCGAGCTCTTCCCGGGAGGAATGAGGGTTTGGGTTTCCCAATCGATTGGATAGACGGGAAAATCCTGACTTTGGGCTCCGCGAATATCGTCTCCGGTAAAACTAATTCCGCGACTTTTGCCTTGTATGTTGTCGATGCGGCGACCGGCAGGGCAAGCGATACCGGCCTAAGAAATATATGGGCCCAGTTCTGCGAATCGCCTGAATACCTCATCTATACCGATAGCAACAGCCCCCTGAATTTCTGGGACGTGGCAAATAAGGCTATGGCGGAAGATATTGCCTCGCTCGAGATGACCGTTCAGCTCAATTACTCGAATTTCACCCGCTCCGCGGATTCCTCGATGCTTCTCTTTGTCGAGACGGATCCCAACGGGGAATTTTACCAGCAGCTGTATCTCGTAGATTCTTCCGAGTAAGTTAAGTATGGCTCTCTGAGGGCATTCCTTCGGAAGTGAAAACGCACCCAAAGCGGCTTCTTGCAGCGTCTGCATGTTGCTTGCCTGGGGGCTGACCCTCCTATCGGCCGACCTGGGGACAGTCCCCCGCCTCACGTGCTTGGTACCTGTCCCTAGCCAAGCCACCACGTGCCAATCGCCAGCGTAATTAAAGTGATCGGCACGCCCGCCTTAAGATAAGCCCCGAACGACAGTTTGACGCCTTGCGCCTGTGCGCCTTCCGCGACGATCAGGTTGGCCACCGATCCCACCAGGGTCAGGTTCCCGGCGTAAGTGCTCGCCATGGCCAGCATAAGCCACAGGGCCGTAGGATCGGGCGAGGCAGCGGTCAGGGGTGACAATACCATAACCGCGGGCACGTTGCTGATTATGTTGGAAACGAGGGCGGTGGCGCCGCTCCAGAGCCAGGGCGAGCCGGCTGCGTGCGCGAGGAGGTTTTGTTCCAGCCAGCCAAAGCTTAAAGTTCGTGAAGCGGCCTCGGTTATGATGAACAGGCCGGCAAAAAAGACCAGCAGGCTATAGTCCACCTCGCGCAGAATTCGCGACGGTTTGATCCTTCTCGTAATAAGGAGCATCGCAGAAGGGAGGGCTGCGGCGAGTACCACCGGAATTCCTGAAAGAAAGCCGACAAGCATGATAGCGCTGGCCACGAGGCTTTTTATGAGGAGCGGCTTGAATATCCGGTGCCCGTGCCTTCGTTCCGCTGCCGGTGCGATTGGTCTTGCCTCGGTTCGCGCGAGCCTGGGCAAGGGTATCGACAGTTTTTCTGAAAGCGGGATTTTATAAAAATCTTTGGCGAATGCGAGCCGTATGACAATGACGCAGACACCCAACCCGATAAGCGATGGAGGGGCAAGTTTTACGACAAAATGCAAAAAGCCGATACCGCTCCGCGCGCCGATGAGCATGTTTTGCGGATTTCCTATGATGGTTGCCGCGGACCCGATATTAGCCGCGCACGCCGTGGCTATCAGAAAAGGTATTGGATTTCTCCGGGCGTAGAGACAGGCAGCCGTAACGATCGGCGTAAGCACCAGGCATATTGTGTCGTTCAGGAACAGCGCGGATAAAAGCCCCGAAACTGTCACCACCGCCACGAGGAACAGCGACGGATTGTCCACGAGCCGCGCGAGTCGGCTTGATACCAGGGAAAAAAAGCCGGAAAGCCGCAACGACGCCACGATAATCATCATCGCGAACAGTAGCACGATGGTTCCAAGGTCTATGGCGTCCAAGGCTTCTTTTACGGGAATCGCTCCGAGGGCTACGAGCAGTACGGCGGCGACGGTAGCCATGGTGGCGCGATTCATGGTCAGGAGCGGCAATCGACCCACGGCGATTCCGCCCATGGCCGTTAAAATAATCGCAAGGCTTAAAACTTCTTTCAGGACGCTGTTCATGGGCGCGAGTATAGATTTTTTTACGGTAGTTTGATAATCCCCGGATTTCGGTTATAATTGAGGAATGGAACCAAAAAACCTACCGGTCTATCAGCAAAGGGAACGCATCCTGGAAGCGCTTGCCCAGCATCAGGTCATCGTCGTGGAGAGCCCCACCGGCTCGGGCAAGACCACGCAGCTGCCCGTAATCCTTCACGAGGCCGGCTATGCCGCTCGCGGCGTCATCGGCGTCACGCAACCGCGCCGAATCGCCGCCATATCGGTCAGCGAATTTATCTCGCGCCAGCTGCAGACACCCATGCCCGGTCTCGTCGGTTACAAGATGCGCTTCGAGGACAAGACCAACAAGTCCACGCTCATCAAGATTATGACCGACGGCATACTGCTCCAGGAAATGAAGCTGGACCCCGCGATGTCCAAATATTCGGTAATAATGGTGGACGAGGCGCACGAGCGCAGCCTTAACATAGACTTCATCCTGGGGCTCTTGAAGCGCGTTCTGGAGGCCAGACCCGAGTTCAAGGTCATCGTGTCCAGCGCAACCATCAACGCCGAAATATTCAGCGCCTATTTCGGCGACTGCCCCATAGTCAAGATCGACACCCAAGTATTCCCGGTCACCATCGTCACCGAGGCCCCGGCGCTGGAAGGTAATTCCGAAGCGCTTACGGACAAGATTGAGCAGATCGTCAACCGTGTGGTAGGCGACGGCCGCAAGGGCGATATCCTTATATTCCTGCCCGGAGAAAAGACTATAAAAGACTGCATGCAGCGGCTTGCTTTCTGCGAAGTACGGGAAAAATTGCACCTCATCCCACTGTATTCGCGCTTGGGCAAGGACGAGCAGCAGCGGGTTTTCGAGAAAGCGCCCGAAGGCATGACCAAGGTCGTGGTGTCCACCAACATCGCCGAAACCAGCGTAACCATCGACGGCGTCACGAGCGTCATCGATTCCGGCCAGGCAAAACTGAATTTCTACAATCCCAAGACCTACACGGCCAGCCTCGTAGAGGTACCCATCAGCAAAGCCTCCTGCAATCAGCGGAAGGGCAGGGCGGGGCGTACTGCCCCCGGCTATTGCTACCGCCTGTATACCCGCGAGGATTTCGAGACACGCCCGCTTTTTACGATGGAAGAAATCTATCGAACCGACTTGTCCGAAGTGGTGCTTCGCATGGCCGAACTGGGCATTACCGACTTCGAGCGCTTCGATTTTATTTCAAAGCCCAACCGCACGGGAATCCTGGGCGGCATCGACATCCTCAACCTGCTTGAGGCGCTGAACCCGGACCGTACCCTGTCCAAGATCGGCCAGATGATGTGCGCATTCCCGCTCCTGCCGCGTCTGTCGCGCATGATCGTGGAGGCCGTGCTTAAATACCCCAACGTAATGGAAGAAATAATCATCGCCTCGTCGTTCCTGTCCACTCAAAGTCCGTACGTGTTGCCGCAAGGCCAGGAAATGGAAGCCAGGCTGGCGCATCACGCGTTCCGCGACGTTTCAGGGGATTTCGTTTCATACCTCAAGATGTTCCGCGCATTCGGAGAGAGCAAGACCAAGGCTAAATATTGCGAGAAAAACTTCCTGGACGAGCGCACGATGCTGGAAATCGCGCGCATCAAGGAGCAGATCGAGCTGATCGTGCACGAGCTCGGCGCGCCGATCCTGAACGGCGGCTCCGTGGAGGATTACCTGTGCGCGGTAAGCCGCGGGCTCATCCAGTTCGTGTGCGCCAAGCAGGAGCGCGGCATATTCCGCACCCTCATGGGCGAGCGCGTGCAGATCCATCCCGGCTCGGTCATGTTCAAGGAGAACCCCGACTTTATCGTGGCCGGCGAGATCGTGCGCACCACGCGCATGTACGCGATGAGCGTCTCGCCCCTGCTCCACAAGATGTTGAATAAAATATCACCGATCGTCACCGAGCGCTTGGGGCAGGCTGAATTCGCGGCCGGTACCTCCCAGTATATTCCGCAGCGGCGGGAAAGCGACAGGCGCGAGGCCCAGGGCGCCCACGGTAAGCGCGGCGCCGAGCAGGCGCAAGGAAGGCACAAGGCCGGAGCCGCGGCGACGCCTCCGCGCGACTTTACCAACCGCATCAAGATAGGCTCCGAGATCTTCGAGCTTGTTCCCGAGAAGAAACGCAAGAAAGCCGTAATGCCGTGGGATCTGTTCCGGAAGGCGCGCGACTCGTTTACTTCCGAAACCGCCGGTTCGTTTAAGGGTATGCTGGGCGTCATCAAGATTGACCACAAGCTGCTCCTGGACGGCGAAAAGCTCGAGACCATCATCAAGGTGGCCTCCTGGCTGGACCCCGAAAACGACCTTAAGCGCGACTGGCCTAAAAAACGGCAGTTCAGCGTGCACGAGGAACTGGACTCGCTGGTGCAAGTCCTGGATCACGTGCTTCAAGTGGCGTACTGGAAACCCAAGCATCCCGAGCTCGGATTCATCGCGCTGTTCAACGACGGCGAGGGTTTGTATCAATTCCGCGTGTCCCGTGGATTCCATACGGCCCTCAATGAAAGCCTGGCGAGCCTGGAAACGCTGGTGGACGAACTGGCTGAAAACGCAACCCATGAGCAGAAGGAAAAAGCGGGTGGCCTGTACAGGAAATTATCCTCGTTTTTCGGTGATTGACCTTGCGCGCGGATGGTTAAAGCCCTCAACTTACAGGGCTTTTTAGACGATAAATGATTAGAGCTTTTTTGAAGAGTAACGGTTTTAAAGATTTTGTATATAGAGGAGCATTCGGCATGAAGATTCAATTTGGTCTCAGGTTCAAGTTGCTCGGTCTGGCCGCGGTTCCTTTTCTTGCTTTTTCCGTCTTTGCGGCAATGAGCGTAAAGCAAGATTTGGTTGAGTGGAATCTCGGTCGCAGGCAGGCGAAGAATATTAATTATCTCGTCCAAAATATAAATCTTGTCTCGAATTTGCAGAAAGAGCGCGGTTTAACCTTTATTTTCCTGCAGAACGGCAGCGGCACCGAGGAAATAAAGAAACAGCGGGCCCTCGTCGACGAAGCGCTGAAAACCTATCTTGACGCCCTGGCTTCCTCCGAGTTGCCTGAACTGGCCAAGAGCTCGGGGTCATTGGCCTCGGAACGGGTACCCAAGCTCAGAACCGATATCGATGCGAAAGACGGAACCCCCGACTTCTTTTTTTCGCGGGGCAGCGAAATCATCTCGGGAGTTCTTTCCATCACGTCGATCGTCGCGGACCAACCTTCTACCGAGGGCATGAACAGGCTTATTACGAGCTTGGCCATCCTGCAAAAGGGCCAGGAGAGCATGGCGCAGTTCAGAGGCAGCATTTCCGGTATCTTAGCGTTGCGGGAAGGCCTGGACAGCACCACGTTCATCACGGCGATACGAAAATTCGAAGGGGTGGGGATTCTCCTTAAAAGTCCAGGATTGGTCCTCGAGCCTGCCAACAAGGACGCATTGGATTCCTTGCAGCGCGGCTTGGAATGGAGGGCGGTCCAAACTGTCCTGTTCGATCTGTCAATGAACAAGGACACCGGCAATTTTACCACGGACTATGATGTGTTCTGGAAAAATGCCACCTTCTGCATAGAAGGAATGAACACCATCGCCACGCTGGAGCTGGCCGGCTTGAATAAGAGGAACCAGCAATCGCTTACGAGGGCGAATATGTCCCTGCTGTTATCTACCGCGGGATTCATCGGATCCATGATACTGATTCTCGTGTTAGTGTTTATTTTCGTAAGGAATATACGGAAACCGGTTATTACGATGGTTTCCACCCTAAAGGGAATAGCAACCGGCTCGGGCGATCTTTCCGCGACGGTTAATATAACGACCAAAGATGAGGTTGGATTGCTTGCGGAAACGTTCAACGAATTTACGTATACGCTCTCGAAGCTCATCAACGACATAAAACACGATGCCCTTCTGCTCTCCGAATCGGGCGCCCAGCTTTTTACCAGCCTTGAAACGGTGGCCGGCGCCGGGGACAGGATCTCCGGATCGGTCACTTCGCTCCGTTCCAGCATGCAGGAGCAGTCTTCCGGCGTTACGGAAAGCTCCGCGGTAATCAAGCGCTTCCTCGAAAACGTCGCCAAGCTGACCGCGATGATCGAGGATCAGGCGGCGAATCTTGCACAAACCTCCGCCTCCGTGGAAGAAATGATCGCGAACGTCAATTCGTCGACCCGTAATATCGATTCCGTTTCGTCGCTTATAGAAGAACTCGTGAATGTCTCGGGCGACGGCAAGAAAAAGGTCGAGCTCGTGGCCAAGGAAGCTCAGGAAGTGATCACGCGATCCGAAGCCCTCGCCGACACCAATAAAATAATCTCGAGCATCGCCTCCCAAACCAATCTGCTCGCCATGAACGCCGCCATCGAGGCCGCGCACGCGGGCGAGTCCGGCAGGGGATTCTCCGTCGTGGCCGACGAGATCAGGAAACTGGCCGAAACCGCGGCAACGCGCAGCAAGGATATCGCCAAGGAACTCAAGTTCGTCCGAGAAGCCATCGTCAAGGTAGTCAATGCCTCGGAGCTCGTGCGCAATTCCTTCGGCAACATGGACAATCTCGTGCAGCGCGTGGAAAAACTGGAGCACGAGATAAAGAACGCCATGAACGAGCAATCCGTGGGCTCTGAAGAAGTCTTGAAGGCAACGCAGGAACTGAACAGCATTACCTCGAACGTGCGGACATTCTCCATCGAGATGCGCGAGAACGGATCGGTGGTACTTGACGAGATGAAGCGCCTCATGGCCACGACGCATCAGGTAAACGATGCGGCCGCGGAAATAGCGAACGAGTCGTCCGGAATCCTGTCGTCCATAGAGAACGCGCGGGTGCATTTCGCCCAGAATGCCAGCCATATAGAATCGGTAAACGCGAAGACGGGAAAATTCAAACTGCGCGAATAGTCTCGGTTTGCGCTAAGCCCTTCCGAATGAGCCTATGATTTCTAAAGGAGGCTGGCATGAAACCGGGTTTGTTTTTCTCTGCCTTGCTGGTAGCTGTCTTTGGCGCCCTGCCGATTGCGGCACAGAGTGCAAGCCTCTGTCCTGTTTTCGAGGCTAAGCAATGGGGCTTGATCGATTCTACCGGCCGGGTGGTGGTCTCCCCGCGTTTTGAAGCCGTCACGGTGCCTGAGAACGCGGATATTCGGCTCGATCAAGCTTTTTGGGCAAAAAGCGCCGGTGCATGGGGGCTCTATGATCCCGCGGGGACATGGCTTTTAAAACCGACAATGCAGGAAGAACGAGGCAGTTGGCAGGGGAAAGCCTTTCTTGCCATGGCCTCGGAAGGTCTATACAAGCTGTTCGACGGCAAAGGTAAACAAATCCTTACGTTAAATTTTCCTTCCAGCTTGTATCTGAAGGATGGATTCCTCACGTATGGAAACGACGGTTTCCTCAGCCTGGAAGGGAATCCCCTCAGGGAAAGCGCCCGGGATTCGGAAAATACGTTTGATATACCTTTTATCATTACCCAAGATTTAATCCCGGTCTCAATAAAGGGGCACTGGGGATACCGGAAAAGAAACGGGACTTTCGCCATTCCCCCGCTTTTCCAGGAAGCAGGTTTTTTCAGGGGAGGCTACGCTGCCGCCCGCTATAAAGGGAAATGGGGTTTCCTGGCCCCCGATGGTTCCTGGGCGGTATCACCCCGATTTGAAGCAGTTAGCCTTGAGTGCTTTTCTCAAGGGCTGGCACCGGCAAAGGACGGCGGCTTATGGGGCTATATCGACACGACCGGCTCTTGGATCATCAAGCCGCAATGGATGCAAGCGCAGAATTTTAGCATGGACAGAGCGCCGGTGGCCGTTAAGGTCGGAGCCGTGGACAACAATAATTCGTACCGTTGGGGCGCTATCGACCTGAAGGGGAAACTCGTCATCCCCACCCGCTATAATTTCCTGACACCGTTCCGTTTCAACCATACCGTAATTCAAAACAGCGTTTCCTCCGGCGATTACGTGCCGTTGGACCTGAACGGAAAAGAATTTTTACCCGCCGGCTGGTATCCAAAATATACAGGGCAGCGCTATTGGGTGCTTGTGCGGGATGAAAATCACAGGATTCACGGCCTGTTCGATATGGAAACCCGTACGATGCTTTTTACGGTTGCCGATGCTGAGGATATGATGGAACCGAAAGCCGGTCTGGTTTTGGTACTGTTCTCCTGGAAACGGAATCCGGGCGAGAGTTATCACTATGGCTATTTGAATCTGGAAGGAAAAACCGTATATGATCGCAAAGAACCCGGCCGTCCGTTTCTTTATTAGCGCGCTTTTTTGGGTAGTACGGGTTTTTCTCCTTGCCGAAGAACCTATCATGGAAACCCAATTTACCAAGTCCAATATCTTGCGCGGCGCCTATTTACAAGACGGCTCGGGTTTCATTTCTTTTGTATTTGAAGAAGGCTGGTATAAGCTCGGCCTCAATGGCAAAGTGATGAGCAAGCGAGCCGATTTACGGGATATGCAGGCTTTTGCGTTCAGTCCCGACAATTCGACCATTGCCGTGGGTGGCCATGGCACCATCAAGCTGCTCGATTACAGTTTAAAAGATCTTCGGACCATCAGCCTTGCCGGTGAGGATGCCCTCCAGATGCTCGCTTTTTCCCCCGATGGTAAAATGCTTGCGGCGGCAGGGGCGCGTTTTTCCCTAATCGATCTTGCAAGCGGAAAATTCTCGCAAGGTTCGCAGGCCTACCGTAATTTTTCGTTCGGGGTTTTCAGGCCGGACGGGAGAAGTTTGGTCGTAAACCAGGGAACCGCTTTAGGCGTGGTTGACTTGAACGGTAAAATGCAGAAGCGCATCAATGATTCGCAAGCCTTCGTGCTGGCGGTGAGTCCGGACGGGAGTCTCGCAATTACCGCCGATGAAAAAGCCGTATTCGATATTGCTACGGGCGAAAAATATTCCATGGGATCAAGGGATGCGGCCTCGGCCGCCTTTACCCCTGATGGCAAACGCATTGCGGTAGGGCATTACTTCGAAGGCCAGGACGATCTGATTATCATGACGGACAACCATGGCCAGGTATTGGAAGTTCTTGTAACTTTCAGTGATGAAAAGGAAGCTGCCATGCGCGAAAAGGCGACTGCCGCCGGAAACAGCGCGTATCTTAGGGTAAGCGCCCTCAGTTTCTCAACCGATGGCAAAACCCTGGCTGCGTTTTACACCGACGGCTGGCTGAGGCTTTATCGTGTAGGTGGTATACAAACTATAGCTAGTTTTTTTCCTCAGTTGAATACCGAGGATATGGCCTGGGCCGTTAGAGGCAATACGCTCTGGTCAATCAAGGTGGATGGCACCTACGGTTTCTGGGAAAATAATGCATGGAAACGGGTAGGTAGCGCGCCTTCAGGTGTTTTTCCCACTTCCCTGGCCGCGGCGCCGTGGTTGCCCACCTCGCTTTTAGCTGCCGGGGAGGATGGAGCAATCTATAAAATATCCCTCAGCGGAGGTCCTCCCGAGGTTTTTGCTAAAAGTAGCGGCATGCTTATACTCGCCCTTACCGCTACCGGTCAGCAAGTCGTGGCTGCCACCGAAAACAGAACTCTGTTGATTTTCGACCAGAAAGGTATCCTGACAAAACAGTTGCCGCTGCCTGGGAAACGTCCTTTATGGTATCTCTCGGCCAGTGTTGACAATCGGGTGGCCGGATCCGATTCGGATGGTTACGTGTATGTGTGGGATAATAAGGGGATTTTGGTGGCCAGCAGGAATCTGGAGACCGATGTACGCGGCTTGCTTTGGGATAAGGGTGTTCTATGGGCGCAGACGAACGCAAGCCAGCCCCTTAAAGTATGGGCAGTTGCTCCCTGACGCGGTCTGGCTCTTCGGGGTTTTTACCCTGAATAAATATTATACCGACGGGTGGGACTGTCCCGATTACTTTTCCTGTACCGTAAAGATTCGTTCCACCAGCTGGATTCCGCCCTGTTTAACGATCAGCTTGTAAATGCCCGGCTCTACGAAACGGTAGGCGGGAATTTCGAAAGTGCCGCCCTTTTTCAACTGTATCCGTTCTTGCCTGAGTTCTTTTGAGGCGCTGAAGTTTTTTTCCGTTTTATAAAATATAACGATGAACGTGCCGTCCGCCCCTGTTTCGTTACGTGCGGTAAACGATATGCTCGTGCCTACCTGAGCCGGTATCTTGTCGGTGAAAGTTATTTTTTCCTTTGGAATGACGAACCCAATGTCTACGACCACCGGTTCTTCGGCTTGCTTTGACGGTGTCGCCGCAGGCTGGACCGGCGCTGCGAGCGCCGGCTGCGTCGCCGTTATCGCGGGAGTCGGTACGGGCGGCACCGCGGGAGTCGGCACCGCAGGCGTCGGCACGGGAGGCACCGCGGGAGTCACCGCCGCAAGCGGTGCCGCTGTGGGCTGAGCTGTCGATGCGGTCGCGGGTGTAGGCTGGGCGGCGGGGGGCGTAACCGGTGGCTGAGCGGGAGTGGCCGCCGCGACTTGCGCGCCATTTTTCCCGATAGCCAGGTATAGGCGCGAGCCAATTTGCCTGGGACCGAAATATTTATCGTCGACAGCTGAAATAACTACGCCAGTTTTGGGGCCTTCCGAAATCGCATGGATTATTTTCCCCTCGCCGATGAACATGGCGACGTGGCTTGGCCTACCCCCAACCGTGTCATAGATAAAGACATCGCCGGGTTTTGCGTCCTTGGCCGAAATGGTTGTGCCGGTCGCAAACATGCCCCGCGAGCTTCGCTCCAGTTCTATGCCCAATACTTCTCGGTATACGTAGCTGACGAATCCCGAACAGTCGAAGGCTTTCGGCGATTGCGCCCCGTACACATAGGGCGTGCCCAGGTATTTTTTTGCGGTTTCCACAAGGCGTATGCGCATTTCCATATCTTGGGCGAAACACGCCATGCCGATGAAAAAAGCGATTGTTGCGAATATTGACTTTCTCATGCGTAGAGCATCGTTTTATGCCCTATTCCTGTCAAGTAGAAAAGCGTGAAGCCTGGAGGCAAGAGGATAAAAACTATGGATTGGGTCGATTGGCCGTATTCGTCAAAGCTTTTTTACGGACAGAAGCTTTTGGGCTTCGCCGCCGCCGGCTTGCAGTATGGCGTCGTAGCCAAGTGCCGCTGCAGCCTGTTCGGCCTCTTTTTTTGTTTTTCCGCTCGCGGGACCGTAGGACTTATCCAATAAAGTACAGGTCATGGAATAGGTTCGGTCATGGTCGGGGCCCGTTTTCTCGAAAATCGAATACACCGGGCAGCTTTTATGCCATTTTTGCGCATATTCCTGAAGAAGGGTCTTATAGTCTTTTTTATGCCTGTCGCTGAGAACTTTGTCAATTTCGGGAACTATGAATTGCAGGACGAGGGTGCGGGCTTTCTCAAATCCCAGATCGACGAAACAAGCCCCGAACAGGGCTTCGAGGGCATCCGCGAGAATGGCTTTTTTATTCCGTCCGCCGGATCGCTCTTCGCCTTTGCCCACGAGGAGCAGTTTATCCAAGTTGATGCCGAGGGCTACGGCCGCCAGCGTTTCTTCCGATACGACGATGCTTTTGATACGGGCCAGGTCGCCTTCCGCCTTGTCGCCGAGTTTGCTGAACAACTCCGAGGCCGCTACCATGCCAAGGACTGCGTCGCCTAGGAATTCGAGTCGCTCGTTATTGCCTCTGGAACCGGGAGCTTCGTTTACGAATGAACGGTGGGTAAGGGCACGGTTAAGCAGTTCTATGTTTTTAAAGCGAAGTCCTAAAATTTTTTGAAAGGCCAAAAGCGTGGCATACCGGTCACGATCCAGTGAATCGCTGCGGATTTGCATACTTTTGGCCTTTCTAAGGGAGAATCTCCGAATTACTGGGCAGACTTGATGAAATCGTACGCGTCGCGCACAGTCTCAAATTCGTTTGCTTTTTCGTCTTCGATCTTGATCTTGAACTCTTCTTCGATAGCGTAGACGAGTTCGTAGGTGTCGAGGCTGTCGGCACCGAGATCTTGGCGGAAGCTTGCGTCGAGGGTAATCTTGCTTTCTTCGACCTCAAGCTTATCTGCGATTATTTTCTTTACTCGTTCAAAAAGTTCGTCCACGATTGTCTCCTTTAACCCTTACTCTGGGGAATAATGACCTGACGGCCACGATAGAAACCACATTTGGAACATATTCTGTGGAGCATTACGGCGTTGCCGCAATTTCCGCAGGATACTACGTTGGGGGCGGTGAGCTTCATGTTGATTGAGCGGCGCCTTCGTGTCCTTGCTTTGGACGTATTACTTCTGGGTACTGCCATACTATAACCTCATTCCT
>CAZAJF010000072.1:0-11638 GCA_964485395.1 uncultured Treponemataceae bacterium
ATGAGCGATGCCGGGCTCGAACCGGCCACCTGCAGCTCCGGAGGCTGCCGCTCTATCCATATGAGCTAATCGCTCGCTCGTTCTGGATAGTAGTGTTCCATGATTATCCTGTCAAGCGATTCCGCTTGCTTCCCGGAATCCAGCCGTATACAATCCTCCCATGATTGCAGAAACACTGGTGTTGGCTACGGCCTCGGAACGGCGTATCGGGCTGATACGAAATCTCGGCTTCTCCGTACACGTTCAACCCGCGGATATCGATGAAAGCGTTTTTGACCACCTGGAAGTTCACGAGCGCGTGCTGAAACTGGCCGAGCGCAAGGCATCCACCGTAGGCGATCGGCTTGCCGATTCCTTCCGCTGGATTCTCGGCGCGGACACCTTGGTGGAGTTGCCGGCTCTCGGTGAATCCTGCACCACGACGGAAACGCTGGGAAAGCCTGAATCCTACGACGATGCCGTTTCCATGCTGCATCGCCTGTCCGGCCGCGAACATCTCGTCCATAGCGGGGTGTCCCTTCTTGACCGGCGGACAAATGTCCATGTTTCCAGGCTCAATACCACGCGCGTATCTTTTTCGCCGATGAGCGACGCTGAAATAATCGCATATCTGGCGATGGATCAATGGCAGGGCGTCGCCGGATCTTACCGCATCCAGGAACACGGCGCATTTTTCATAGACAGAATCGACGGTTCGTACTCCAGCGTCATGGGCTTGCCAATTCATGAATTCTATGTCATCCTCAGGCACAGCGGCTTTCCCATACCGGGTATGGGCCACTAAGAAAACCGAAAACCTTGGTTTTAGGTTTTCTTCCTTATAGTTACAGATTCCTTTAGGAATCTAAAAGATCAAGATAAAAACTGACAAAGTTTTCGTTTTGATCAATCTTCCGTTGCAATGCCACGCAGGTGGCAAAATCAACGAGAACAAGCGAAGGAGATCCCGTAAAGTTACGGGATCACGGGAGGAACACGTGGCTGTAGTCACCATGAAGAGCCTGTTAGAGTCGGGCGTACATTTCGGGCACCAGGTAAAACGCTGGGATCCGCGCATGAAGAAATTCATTTTTGCCGAACGCAATGGTATCCATATCATTGATCTGCAGAAAACCATCCAGTCCATCAAAGAAGCGTATGAGGCTGTCCGCAAGTCCGTCGCCGCCGGCAAGCCGGTGCTCTTCGTAGGAACCAAGAAACAAGCCCAGCAGGCTATCCAGAAGGAAGCCGACCGCTGCGAAATGTTCTATGTGAACAATCGCTGGCTTGGCGGAATGCTCACCAATTTTTCCACGGTGCGAAAATCCATCGAGCGCCTCATCAAGCTCGAAAAAGAAGACTTTACCAGCCTGACGAAAAAAGAACAGGCTCAGCTCCAGAAAGAAAAAGCCAAGCTTGACAAAAACCTTGCCGGAATCAAAGGCATGAACAAGCTCCCCGGCATCATATTCATCATCGATACCCGCAAGGAAGCCATCGCCGTCGCCGAAGCCAGGCGCCTCGGTATCCCGATCGTCGCCGTAGTCGACACGAACTGCAATCCCGAAGGCATCGATTACCCCATCCCCGGTAACGACGACGCGATCCGCTCCATCTCCCTGTTTACCCAGATCATCGCAAATGCCGTCGTGGACGCAGAAAGCGAAACCGGCCTCAAGATCATCGAGACGCTTCAGGACGAGGACGGCGCAGAAGGCGTTCCCGCCTCCGGAGCTACCGAGGAAGAGGAAGTGGAAGTCGATCCCAGCACGTACGTCGCAGCCGAAGTACACAAGGAAGACGCGCCCGCTACCGAAGAGCCTGTCGCCGAAGAAGACAAATACTACGACAAATAGGGAGATACGGACATGGATATCAAGGCATCAGACATAAAACTGCTGCGCGAAAAAACCGGCGCAGGCATGATGGATTGCAAAAAAGCCCTCGTTGAAGCCGAAGGCGACGCAACAAAGGCAGAGAAAATCCTCAAAGAGTGGGGCCTTGCGGGCGTCGAAAAACGCGCTGGTCGAGCCACGAACGAGGGCCGAATCTTTATTTCCGAAAACGCGCAGAATATTTCCATACTTGAGATCAGCTGCGAAACGGACTTCGTTGCCCGAAACGAGGACTTCATTAAAAGCGGCCAGGAAATGGCGGATCTCTGCCTCAAGAATTCCTGGGATAAACCTACGCCGGAACTCGAAAACCGCGTCAAGGACATGGCCAGCATCATCAAGGAAAACATTTCCGTGAAGCGCGTCGTGCTCGTCAAGGCCGGTGCCAACGAATTCCTCCACAGCTATATGCACGGCGAAGGCAAGATCGGCGTCGTCGTAAAAGCAAAGTCCGATAAAGCCGAAGCGTTCAAGAACGCCGAAATCAGCGGATTTTTCCATGACGTCGCGCTTCATATCGCGGCATTCCATCCTTCGTTCCTGGATCAGAGCAAGATCAGTCCCGAATGGATCAAGGAACAAGAGGAAATTTTCCAGAAACAGATCGAAGGCGACGAGAAGATGAAGGGAAAACCCGCCAATGTCGTCGCGGGAATCCTCAAGGGCAAGGTAAACAAGCTCATGAGCGACATCTGCCTTGTTGACCAGGGCTTCGTCAAAGATGAAAAGCAAAAAGTATCCGCTGTTTTGGCCGCTACCGGCAAAGCTGCGGGCGTAAGCCTTGCCATCACCGATTATGTATACGTTCGCGTAGGCGAGAATTAACGGACCTACGGCCATCGCTCTATATATCGCGCAGGCGTTCTCCATAACGAATGCCTGCGCGATTCCTTGAAGAAAGGATCATGAATCATGGATGACGTAAAAAACGCATGCGAAGAACGCATGAAAAAAAGCGTAGCCTCACTCAAAGATGATTTTGCCGGGATTCGAACAGGTCGCGCTTCACCCGCCCTCTTGGATAAAATCCGCGTGGATTATTACGGACAGAAATCTCCCTTGAGTCAGGTTGCGACTGTATCGGTTCCGGAAGCCCGGCTGATAGTCGTGCAGCCGTGGGACAAAGCCCTGATCGTCGAGATTGAGAAAGCCTTGCAGAAATCCGATCTCGGGCTGAATCCTTCCAATGACGGCAAAGTCATCCGCATCGCGATTCCCCCGCTTACCGAGCAACGACGCAAGGAATTGGTCAAGACCGCGAAGGCAAGCGCCGAACAGTACCGCGTTACCATCCGCAATATTCGCCGAGAAGGGCTCGAAGACGTGAAGAAGAAAAAAGATCTTCCCGAAGACGAACTTAAAAAAGCCGAAATAGAGCTTCAGACCCTTACGGACTCATATATTATCCAAATAAATAAAGTGTTCGAGGCAAAAGAGAAGGAAATACTGGAAGTCTAGGGATGACAGCGGATAACAGCCTTCCACCACAGCATGTCGCCATTATAATGGACGGGAATGGCCGATGGGCAAAAGCCCGAGGCATACCCCGAACCGAAGGGCATCGGGAAGGTCTCAAGACGGCGAAGCAAATCGTCTTGGCCGCAAAAAAACAAAATATAAAATATTTATCCCTTTTTACCTTCAGTACCGAAAACTGGAAACGGGCGGCGGAAGAAGTCGGCTTTCTCATGAAGCTCGTATCAAAATATCTGCTGCTGGAACTTCCCTTTTACAAAGAACACAACATACGCATCGTGCACTCCGGTAGCAGGGATAAATTACCCTCCGAGGTTCTATCTGCCATGGATACGGTGCTTGCGGAAACGGCAGGCTTCTCGGCCTTGACCGTAAACCTCGCCATAAACTATGGGGGACGGGACGAATTGATCCGGGCTTTTCAAAAAGCTGCCGCATGCAACGCAAAAATATCCACAGAGCTCGACCTCAACGCTTTCCTTGACGTCCCGGAGCTGCCCGAAGCCGACTTGATAATACGTACGGGCGGCGAGTTCCGGCTTTCCAATTTCCTCCTCTGGCAATCGGCTTATTCGGAACTGTACTTTTCAGATACTCTATGGCCGGATTGGAACGATGAGCATTTCGCCAAGGCCATACAGAACTTCAACCTCCGTGACAGACGATATGGCGGTATCGCATGAACAACATACTGACGCGAATCCTGCTTGTCGTGGTTTCCGTTCCCCTGCTTTACCTCTCGGCTCTCTATATTCCGCAACTCGATTTTATCGTGCTTGCCCTGGTCGTGCTGCTGTTCTCCGCATTTTCAGCCCTTGAGCTTTCCCGGCTCTGCGTCAAGACGGCGCAAAAACGCCAGCGAGCGCTGCATATTCTCCTGGGAGTTCTTCCCGGCTTGGTTACCTATATCTTCGGTATCGTTTCCGGGGCTGGCGTACTGCAGCTATTTTTCATCGCTACCATAACGTCGATGCTGCTTTTCCTTCTCAGTTCCCTGCCCCTTTCCTTTTCTAATAATCCCCAGATGATACCGGAATCGATACGCGCTTCCGGCACGATATCCTTGATCGTTATGTACATTGGATTATCCAGCGGAATCTTGATCGTTCTGTTGAATATTCCGCAGCATGCCGGCTTATTGATGATCTGGTTCAGCATGATTGTTTTTGCCAACGACAGCCTCGCTTGGCTTGTGGGGATAAGCGTCGGTAAACATCGGGGGCTTTTCAAGGTGTCTCCCAAAAAAAGCCTCGAAGGCCTGATTGCCGGTATGACGGGAAGCGTAGGATCGGCTCTGCTTGGTCCGGTGCTTTTTCCCTTTATTCCCCAAAAATGGCTGATTCTTTTCATAATGGGACTCTTCTGCGGCATTGCAAGCGTCGCCGGCGATTTATTCGAATCCTCCCTGAAACGATCCGCCGAGGTTAAAGATTCGGGTTCCCTGATTCCCGGACGCGGTGGATTTCTGGATTCCTTCGACAGTATATTATTTACGGCGCCTATATTTTTCGTTTTCATGGTCGTACTCGGAATTCTCGCTTCGTAAATGCCTGTTGGGGCTACTGAGCCCACCAACCGGATCATGTAATTCGGTCACGGGTACTCTTCCGCGCGTTTTTCGAGAAGCCCAATAAGCAATGTGGAGGACACAAGATGATTCTTTTTACCATAATCTTTGGCTTGATAGGTCTGTCAATCGTTATTTTCGTCCATGAACTCGGCCACTTTTTCTTTGCCAGGCTCGCCGGAGTCCAGGTAGAAGCCTTATCGCTGGGATGGGGACCGAAAATTTTCGCCTTCAAGCGCGGCAATACTTCCTATCGCCTCTCTGCTTTGCCTATCGGCGGCTATTGCAAGATGAAGGGCGAAGATTCATATCGCAAGGCCATCGAAGAAAATCTTACCGAATTTCCGCGGGAACCGGGCGACTACTTCGCCGCATCACCCTTGAAGAGAATCATGATCTCCCTGGGTGGCCCTCTCTTTAATCTGATATTCGCTTTCCTCGTTTTTTTCGTCATAACCGCAGTAGGTTACTCCGTGGAAACCGCAGGCAACAAAATAATCTTGGCTTCGGATTTTGAAAAAACCGCCGTAAACTCTCCCGCAAAGGCGGCCGGCCTGAAGACCGGCGACGAAATCATAGCCATCAACGGAAAAGAGATAAGCAGCTTCTATCAGATTCAGGATGCTATTTCCCGCTCCCCCGAAAAACAATTACTCCTGGTGATTCGACGCGATTCCGCCACGCTGGATATTTCCATAAAACCCTATATGGATAAAGACACGACCGGCGGGAAAATAGGCATTTACCCGTGGCTTCCGCCGATAATCGGCAAGGTGGACAAATCCGGCCCCGCATTCCTCGGCGGACTTAAACCGGCAGATAAAATACTCTCTCTCAACGGCGTAAGCGTAAACCATTCCATGGATATCGTTTTTTATCTTTCAACCAATAAACCGAAAAAAATCGAACTTGAGTACGAGAGAAACGGCGCCGTCCATACGACGAGCGTGATACCCAGCTTTTCAAACCCGGATACCCAGGATTTGGGTATTTCATGGCAATATACCATGTACAAAATAAAATCAGATAACGTTCTTGTGGCCTTCAAGGATGGCGCGGACGAAACGCTATCGACGATACGCGGCACTTTCCAGGGAATGGTCTCGCTGTTCAAGGGCGTTAACGTGCTGTCCGCGGTATCGGGTCCCGCAAGGATAACCTGGACGGTCGGACAGGTTACTTCCACCGGTTTCGAGACGGGAATACAGAATGGTCTTTCATATCTGTTCAGTTTCCTCGCCATGCTGTCCATCGGCTTGTTCATAATGAACCTGCTGCCGATTCCGGTTCTGGACGGCGGTTGGATAGTACTGTTCTTCATCGAACTGCTTCGAAGGAAACCGGCGAACGTAAAAGCCGTTTTTCGTTACCAACTGATCGGCACCATCGCCGTGGCTTCCCTTTTCCTGCTTACCACGATAAGCGACATAAAATTTTTCTCCGGCAAGTAACGAACCCGATTTTTGGAAAAAGGAGACCGCGTTGAAAAAATTCGTTTGCCATTGCGAGCAGGAGATCGATCTGGACATTCCCGATCTTCTGGATTTGGATGCGAGCCCGGACATCATGAAGGAGATCGTCGACGGATCGTACCTGACGACTCAATGCCCGAAATGCGGCACGAAATTGAGGCCGGAATTCTCGATGCGGGTTCAATCGGCCAAGAACAAGCTGGACGCATTCGTGCTTACGGAGCTGGACCGCCTGTCGGTTTACCGCGACAAGGCGGATGCGCCGCGCGGCTGCGAACTGCTTCTGGGCTTCGCCGAGCTCGTGGAGCGCCTCAAGATAATCGATGCGGGATTGGACGCCCAGGCGATAGAAGTAATAAAATATTATCTCCAGGGAAAGGCTGAGGAAAGCGAGCCGGGCGCCGACATAAACGTTTCCTTCAACTCGGTCAAGGACGGCAAGCTTGTGTTCCATATCCTCGGTTTTTCCACGGGCGATGCGGGAATCCTGGCCATTCCCCGGGAAACATACGAAAGCACGCGTGCGGACCTGCCGGAAATGCTCAAGAAAAAACCGTTCGCCGGCTTATTCGGCGGTAACTACCATTCTATCAAAAAACTGGCCTTCATGGACGACGAGGAATAGAACTCGGCGTCAAGCTATGCGTGGGAAGGATTGTCCCTGACTTTGCCGATAGCCTCGTCAACGGCGGCGCGCACTTGGTTGGCATACTCGCCCATTTCCGCGGCATGGGCATACATGGTACCCAGGAGCGATGAATGGTAGCGCGGCTTCAAGAGGTTCAGCGCAAGCGCGGCGGTATCCAAGGTGCATTCCTGGCAATCGCATATATTATCTTCTTCGGCATTTTCCATGCGCCTTCCCAGTTCCTCGAGTACCATGCGCTCGGTGTCGTTTACCAAAAATGTAAGATCGTAATTTTTTTCGAGATCCATGATTCTTCCTTCCGCTCCTGTAGCGTCGGCACAGGAGCCTCGCAGAATTCTAACACGCGCGTTTAACTGTCAGACGACCCGTGAAACCTCGTCGGCGCCCCGGGTCTCCTCTAATTCTAATGCCCCCCATGTTCCTTTTCAAGCGGTTCAAAACGGGTAATGCTCGGGAAAAACAGCAATGCGAGCTTTCCTACCGGACCGTTACGGTTTTTTGCGACGAGGACGTCCGTAGGCACATAAAGAGAGCGCTCATCCTGGCGCTTGTCAATCTCGCGTTCGCGGTGCAGGAACAAGATCACGTCCGCGTCCTGCTCTATCGAGCCCGAATCCCGTAAATCCGCAAGAGAAGGCTGCTTGCCTTCGGCCTCGCGCTTCAGCTGCGCCAAAGCCACGATCGGTATACGAAGTTCCCGCGATAGGGCTTTTAAAGAACGGGAAATACTGGAAATCTGTTCCCATCGGGGCAGGTCGCTGTTTTCGTGTGTAATAAGCCCTAGATAATCGATGAAGATTATCTTTACATCCTGTTCGCTTTTCATGCGCCGTGCCAATGCGCGCAGATCGAGTAATTTCAGGTTGGGCACATCGACAAGGTACAGCGGCGATTCATAAATACGACTGGCCGCTTCCATTAGGCTTTGTATATCGCTGGGTTTTATGAGGCCTGAGCGTACCTTCTCGGAGTTGATGCGGGCTTCGCTGGACAACAGGCGGTACATGAGCGAAACATCCGACATTTCCAATGAGAAAAAACCTATGGGCACGTTTTCGCGTAACGCCATATTCGCCGCCATATTCAGGCCAAAAGCCGTTTTTCCGACGCTGGGGCGTGCGCCGATGATGATAAGTTCCGAATCTTGGAATCCGCTGGTCATCGCGTCGAGGTCTGAATAACCCGTAGGAACGCCGGTATACTGCGACTTGTTCTTGGAAAATTTTTCAATGAGCCGCATGGTCTCGGGAATTACTTCCTTGACCGACTTATAGTTCACCGCCTGCTTGTCCTGGCTTACTTCGAATATTTTTTCCTGAAGCTCGTCCAAAAGCAGGGAAGTATCTATGGAATCATCGTGGGATTTCTGCTTTATGTCTGCGGCAAGACGTATCAGGGCGCGCCTTACGGAGCATTCAGAAACGATCTTGGCGTAATATTCGATATTGGCGCTGGAAGGAACCGCATCGGTGAGACGGGCGATATATGCCGGCCCACCGGAATTGTCCAGCGTGGAAAGAAGCCGCATCTCATCCGCCAGCGTTATGAGGTCGGCTTTTTGGCCTTTCTCGAACAAGGAGACTATAGCGGCGAAAACATGCTTGTTGGCGTTTACGTAATAATCGTCCGGACGCAGGTAGCGCAGTATATGCGGTACCGCCTCCGGATCAAGAAGCAAAGCTCCCAGCGATGCTTGCTCGGCTTCCGCGTTATGCGGCGGAACCTTGTCTTTAAGCTCGCTGGGAATCATTGGGTGTTAAGCCTGGCTTTCGGGAGCGGCGGTCTCTGCGGCCGGAGCGGCCGGAGCGTCATGCTGCTCTTCGTGTCGCTTGCGCTTGGGAGCCTGCTGGTGCGCCGTGGGGGATTCCTTGGCCTTTTCGATATGACCTTTGATGACGATGCGTACGGTGGCGTCTTCCTTCTCGTACAGGCGGATAAGCACCTTGTAGTTACCGACGCTCTTCAAGACGCGGCCGGGAACTTCGATCTTCTTGCGGTCGATCTCGAGGCCTCTCTTGAGCAACTCGTCGGCGACCGACGCGTTGGTGATGGCGCCATACAGCTTGCCGTTCTGGCCGGCGGGCATGTCGAAGAGGAGTTCCTCCGCCTCGAGCCTGGTTTTAAGGCTGTTGCTGAGGTTTCGTTTCTCGGCCTTGCGCGCCTCGATCTCGGCGTTACGCTTGGCGAACATGGCGATCGCAGCCGGCGTATACGCCAGAACGAGGCCTCGCGGCAGGAGGAAGTTGCGGGCATAACCGGCGGCGACGTCCTTCACGTCTCCGAGTTCGCCCAGGTTGGGAACGTCTTGGTTCAGAATAACCTTCATGGTTGTTCTCCTTTAGGAATATTTCTTAACGGTATCCAGGTCTCGAGGGTACCGACGAGGCTTAACAAGCCCGCCACCGCGTAACCGACCGGACCGCCAACGGCGACCAGCACAAGCAACAGGGTGACCATAAACCTCGCGGCAGGAGCCAAGCGGGAATGCGCGAGACGCACAAGCAGCACGGCGAGTCCCTGGACAGCGTAACAGACGGAAAACGAGAGAGCCACGTTCCAGGCGACGGCATTGAGCGCCGCGGAGGGAACATACCGGGATAATAAAATAACAGCCCAGGATGCCAAGAGGAACCACACCATCCAGAGAGGAACCTTGTAGTCCTGCAGGAGGGGCGATAAGGACAGGCGTCCGGGCGAAATAGTCGCGGGAGAAGTCTCGGATCCAGTAGATCCGTCGAATCCAGTAGATCCGTCGGATCCAGCAGGTCCGGCGGTTACGATGGATCCGGCGGATCCAACAGATCCGGCGGAAATCCGGGATCCGATCCAGGAGTTAATGAAAACAAACAGAAAAAACATCGCGCCGAAAGCGCATTCCACGATTTGAAGCATGATCAGCCTGAAATTTTCGGCATCTACCATGGAAGAGGGCAATAGCGTGGACATTTGCGAGTTGAGCTGGTTTAAAAAAGGAATGAGATCTGGACTGGCGCGGAGATATAAGACGGACGGCAACGCGCACAGCGAGGAAATAAGGCCGCCAATCAGGGCACGGGTTACGAAAGAAAGGGGTTTGTCGAACGTAAGGGCCACAAAAAGAAGGCCGGCAATCATGCCGAGCGGAGGCAAGAGCGCGATCGCCAGGGTTGCGGGGCTCCGCTCTCCGAGCAGGTAATTAAGCAATATCTGGAACCCGCTGATGAGCAGGCCTGAGACCGCCGAGGAGAGAAGAAGCGCTTTCAAGCCTTTTTTTGCCCCTGCCACGAGAAGCGGAATCAGGAAAGCGAGCGCGAGTAAAATCGTGCAATAAAAAAACGCGGAGAGAAGACCGAAACCTATGACGAATAACGGCTTGATCTCCTCTTCGCGCTCTATCATGGATGGCTCAGTTCGCTACGAACGGAAGCAGGGCCAGCGAGCGGGAACGCTTGATGGCGAGGGCAAGGGAGCGCTGGTGCTTGGCGCAGGAGCCGGTGATGCGGCGAGGAAGAATCTTACCGCGCTCGGTGATGAAGCGACGGAGGACATCCGATTCCTTATAGTCGATCTTTACTTTCTGCGCGCAGAATTTGCATACTTTCTTGCGAAAAAATCCCTTGCGGCCACCGCGTCCGCCGCGATCGTCGCCGTCCCTGTGAGAATCGTCGTTCTGTCCGCGTGAACCGCGGTCGTCTCTATTGTCTGACATAATGTCTCCTTCGTTAAGTTCTGTTAAAACGGAATATCGTCCGAAAAATCATCGGACTGGGGAGCTTTCTGGGCTTGCTGCCTAGGTTGCGGCTGCGACTGTTCACCTCCGCGACTACCGTCGCGACCTTGCCATTCGCGGGCGCCGCCTTGATTGCCGTTGCCGGCATTTCCCTGGCTGCCGCCCGAGCTTCCCTGATTCTCATTATACGAGCCGCCGGAAGCGCCTGAGCCACCGCCCTGCCCTCCTCCGAGAAGCTGTACCGTATTTGCGCTGATCTGGACTTTCATGCGTGATTGACCATCTTGTTCCCAGCGGTCCTGGCGCATGGAGCCTTCTACCGCAACCAGTTTTCCTTTTGTAAGGTACTGGTTGAGGCTTTCACCCTGCTTGCCCCAAAGATCGACGTCCCAGAAACTCGGTTCGTCCACCCATTGATCGCCTTTTTTCTTGCGAGAACTGGTAGCTACGGAAAAATGACAGACGGGCTGTCCGCCATTTGTATATTTGAGTTCCGCGTCTCGCGTCAGTCTGCCTACCAATACCGCTATGCTCAAGTCGGCCATACCGCCTCCAAAGTCCTTGGTTTGCTATTCTTCCATGCGAACGAAAAGATATTTAAGCACGCTGGTGTTGAGCTTGAATACTTTTTCGGCATGGATGAGTTTGTCCGGGGACATTTTGACGGTGTACAGGACATAGCGTCCGCGCAGGCGGCCCTTTACGGGGTACGCAAGCTGGCGATCGCCCATTTCGTCTTCTTTAAGAAGCTCTCCGCCCTGCTTTTTAAGCTCTGCGGCGACAGCTTCCTTTCCGGCACGGTAGAGTTCTTCTTCCGTGGGGAAAATTGTTACTAATTCGTAGGATCTCATGATTCCTCCCTGTGGTCTGTGATCCGCCCATACGGTGCGG
>CAZAJF010000073.1:0-10940 GCA_964485395.1 uncultured Treponemataceae bacterium
GTCAGCTTCAAGTTCGGCGACAAGAAAGCCCTCGAGCACTTCGTCGAGTTCGGCCAGCTTCTCGGCATCGACGAAGGCGAAGTAACGGCGGCGTTTACCATGGCGCTCGCCAAGCAGCAGGACTTTTTCGCCAAAGCGCAGAAGATGGGTATCCAGGCATTGGCCGACGCCCGCGCCGCCGACAGGCCGGTAATTGCCGTGCTGGGCCGCCCGTACAACGCGTTTACGGCTGAAGCCAACATGGGAATCCCGCGCAAGTTCACCACGCGCGGCTACTCGGTAATCCCGTTCGACATCCTGCCCTACGAGACGGAAGCCATCTTCCCGAACATGTACTGGTACTACGGCCAGCAGGACATGAAGGCCGCCGAACTGCTCAAGGACGAGCCGAATATTTACGTAACGTTCATCACGAACTTCTCCTGCGCGCCGGACTCCTTCATGCTCCACTACATCAAGTGGATGATGGGCATGAAGCCGTTCCTGGTGCTCGAGCTGGATTCGCACTCCGCGGACGCCGGCATCGACACCCGCGTGGAAGCGTTCCTGGACATCATCGACGGCTTCCGAGCCAAGAAGGAAGAGCTGGCCGAGGAGCGCTACGACAACGGCTGGAAGTTCCAGCAGTCCGGCCCCGACGGCATTTGCGTGAAGAACGCGAAGACCGGCGAGACGCTGGCCGTGCGCAACAACCCGCGCGTCAAAGTGCTTTTGTCCAACATGGGCAACATCTCTACGGAATTCATGGCGGCCACCCTGCGCGGCATCGGCATGAACGCCATCGGTCTGCCCATGGCCACCAGCAAGACCCTGCAGGTCGCGCGGTCCCACGCGTCGGGCAAGGAATGCGTACCCAGCCATCTCGTGCTCGGCAGCGCGCTCCAGTATTTCTCCTCCGAGAAATACCGCAAGGACGAGCTGTATCTCCTGTTCGTGCCGATTACCACGGGACCCTGCCGAACCGGCCAGTATTTCGTGTACTACGAAAACCTCTTCCGCGACCTTCGCCTCGAAAACGTGGTCGTGTTCACGCTCAGCGCGGATAATTCGTACACCGAGCTCGGCCCGCGCTTTGCCCGCGACATGTGGCGCGGCCTCGTGGTATCCGACTATATGAAGGATATCCAGACGGCCCTCAAGGCCACCGCCGAGGATCCCATCAAGGCGCTGGACGCCTTCGACCGCTCCTGGTACGGCATGACGGCCGCCGTGGAGAAGGATCCCGACGCGCTGATGCCCGAGCTCAGGCGCGTAGCCAAGGAAGTCAAGCAGATACCGCTCAAGCGCGCCGTAGCGGATTGCCCTCGCGTTTTGGTGGTCGGCGAGATCTACGTTCGCCGCGACGATTTCGCCGTCGGCGAGCTTACCGATTTGATGAGCGCGCGCGGCATCGTGGTAAAGGTATCCGGCATCTGCGAGTGGATCCACTACCTCGATTTCGTGCGCGAATATAACTTAACCAAGCGCTACAAGCTGGTCGCGCCCGTGGCCCGCTGGTTCAGCAAGCATGCCCGCGACCTCAGCAAGCTTCGCCTCGAGGAATGGTGGAAGCACTCGGTGGAAAAACAGGTCAAGTCCATTTTGGGGCCCACCAACCTCATCCCCGAGACGCCGCACGACATGCGCCGCATCATGGCCAACACCGAGAAGCATTTCGTCAGCCACCACCTGCAGTCGGAGATCGCCGTATCCACGGGCGTCGCCGCCACCGCGATGGAAGACGGCTACTCGGGCATCGTGAACATCTCCCCGTTCGCGTGCCTCATCGGCCGCGTAATCGAGGGCATATTCACGCCATGGGCGCGCGACCGGAACTATCCCACCATCTCGGTGGAGGTGGACGGCAACATGCTCCCGCCGAACCTCGTGAACAAGCTGAATATCTTCATGGTCAACGTGCTCCGCTTCCGCGGCGGCAAGGATATGTCCAGCCTCATCGACGCCGCCGGCGCCGGTCAGGGCGTGGACGCGTTCCTGCAAGCCAAGGACATCCCCACCGAGACGGTTCCTCATACCTGCGAAGACTGCAACATCGGCTGTGAAGGGTGCGGCAAGTAAGCCACTCGGCAAGTGATAAAGAAAATTCAATCCGCGTAGCGAATTGAATTTGGGACTTGTAACAAAGACTTGAATAAAAACCGGTATGGCCACAGCGGCTGTACCGGTTTTTTTATTGTGCGTAAAGAAGCGGCGAATCCGCTTGGCGGATTATTTGCCTAAAGCGCTTGGGCACCGGTATATTCAAAGTATTCAGTTTTGAATCGAGGAATGCCCAATGTCCTTAAAAAGCATCAGATCGATAACGTCCTCCCGACCGACTATGGAAGGCGCGGGCGTACGTTTGCGTAGAGCCTTCGGATTCGGAAACACCGAGGATTATGATCCGTTCTTGCTGCTTGACGATTTCAGGGGAGATTCTCCGGCCGATTACTCGCCGGGTTTTCCGTGGCATCCGCACCGGGGAATCGAGACGATCACCTACGTGCTGGCGGGTACCGTTGAGCACAAAGACAGCTTGGGTAACCATGGGCTCCTGGGTCCCGGCGACCTGCAATGGATGACGGCGGGTTCGGGAATCATCCACGAGGAGATGCCCGCGGGAGACGAGCTCGGCAGGATGCACGGGTTTCAACTGTGGGCCAACCTGCCGTCCCGGCTCAAGATGACCGACCCTCGCTACCAAGATATAAAAGCCGCGCAAATTCCCGAAGTAATCGATGACAGCGGTATGTGCGTACGGATTCTCTGCGGAACCTTTCGCGGCACGAAAGGTCCGGTGGAAGGCGTCGCTGCGGCTCCGCTGTATTTGGATATTTACATCCCCGCGAATCGCTCCGCGCGATTTCCGGTGGAACCTGGGCATCACGCCTTTGCGTACGTGTTTGAAGGAGCCGGCAGTATGGACGGCGAGAAAGGCGCTCCACCGCATGCGGTGGAAAATCGCAATCTGATACTGTTCGGCGAGGGTGACGAGATCGCGGTAACGGGAGGATCAGTCGGTCTGCGGTTTTTACTCGCGTCGGGGCGACCGCTCGGGGAGCCTGTAGCCTGGCATGGTCCCATCGTCATGAACACCCAGGCTGAAATCGAAACCGCCCTGCTTGATTTGGAGCGTGGAACGTTTTTGAAAGATCGGTAGTCCGAAAGTAATCCGGCTGTGCCTGATGTCCCGGAATCACGTTTGACAAACGTACGAAGAGAGTACAGAATAATACAGCCATCGTAGAACAAAGCGTCATGGAGGTACAGGGAATGAGAATCTCCAAACCGTCCGTATTGTTTTGCTTTGTCTTGCTGGGATACGCCGTCTTTGCGCAGGAGTTGTTGCCGCTCTCCTCAAACATATACGAAAACATGGATCTGCTTTATCTGCTCTCCGGCGCAGGGACTCCGTCCAATGACCGGCCCTGGAGTAAAAGCGAAGCCGCGATTATTTTGGGGCGAGTCGACCGCTCGAGGCTGAAGCCTGGCGCCAGCCTTGTGTACCAAGCCATCGAGGCGGAGATCGAGCCGGGTTTGCGCTTCCGTTTCGCGGACGGCTTCGGCTTGGATGCGGCCCTCGACCTGAATCTCGAGGCATACACTCATTCCAATACAGGCTTTGACAAGGAGAGTGACTGGATATTCGGTTTCGAAGAACGAAATCCCTTGGCAAAGGTAACGCTCGGTTTTGGGCTCGATAATCTATTCGCGGTTTCCTGCGACATGCAATATGGAAGAAACCGATTCAGCTACCTGGATGAATTTGCGGATTTCGCCGTAGCCTATCCCGGCGGCGTCGGCGCCGTCGTGGCTCCCGGAGAATCCGGCCTGTTCTCCGATTCGTCGGTATTGTACGGTCCGTCATTTCAGTCCAATCTTTTTGCGCACAGTTACGACTTCGACTTTCAGTGGCCCAAGAGGGCCGTGGCCGCGATCGGCGGCAAGAATTGGAATCTGAGCCTGGCGCGGGACAGGATCGATTGGGGAAACGGAAAATCGGGCGATTTCGTGATCGACGACCATGGAAACTACCAGGACTTTGCCAGGCTCGTCGCGTTTTCGGATATTTTCAAATACGATTGGCTCACCGTGTTTTTCGAGACGGATCCCTCCGCGGGCGAGCTGGCCGAACAGAAGTTCCGCATATTGGCGGCGCATAGGCTCGAGTTCCGGATTTTCGGCTCGCTCACCTTCGCCGTTTCGGAGAACGTCATGTACCAGGGAGGCGTGCCGAATCTGCGCTACCTGAATCCTTCGTTTATTTTTCATAACATAAATAATCGAACCATGTTCAATTCGATAGCCCATGCCGAGCTTGATTGGGCCATCGTACCCGGCGTAAAGATCTACGGGCAGTACGTTCTGGACCAGGGGAGGGCCCCCAACGAGAGCCAGCTGCAGAGCAACAGCACCGGATGGCTCGCCGGCGTGGAGGCCGCTTTCGCGGCAGGCCCGGGCATCGCCGGCGGCTCCCTTGAGTACGCGTCCACCGACCCGCTCCTCTATCGCAGGGACGGCATCGACTACCTCATGTTCAGGAAATATTTTACGATGGGTCCGGGCGGCGGACCCGGTTTCGTAACCGCGCTCGATTATATCGGCCATCCGCAGGGAGGCGATGTTCAGTTGCTTCAGCTCGATGCGGAATATCGACTCCCCGGTCTCGGTTCCCTTGCCTTGCGATCGGTGGCCGCGCGACATGGCGAAATGGGCTTTTTCACGTCGCATAACCTCGGTGGCAATAATTCGGGGCTGGCTAATTACGAAGGCTCGACGCCCTCCGGCGACAGGGTGTCAGAGAGCCTTTTGCTTGGGCTCAGAATTGATTGGAGCTTGACTCGGCTTCTGGCTTGGCGTTCCCCCACGCCATGGCTGCGCGGAGCGTCGCTGTGGTTGCGTGCCGATTGGATAGGGCGCCGGATTTTCGTAAAATCGAGCGGGGCGTACGAAGGTGCCGAGACGGACTTTCAGGCATCGGCGGGAGTCTCCATCGGCTTGTAAGGTTTTTTAACATTCTTCTTGACAAGAACCGCGAACCGAAACGACAATTATCAGTAACATAGCCGTCGAGCAGACCGGGAGGTACCTTTGAGTATATTCGGTTCAGCGGCCTTCGCCGCGTTTTTCTTCGGTGCGCTCAGTTCCATTTCCCTGCCTATTGGCGCGCTCATCGGGTTATGGACAAAACCATCCAGGACGGTAATCTCCGCGATCATGTCCTTCGGGGCCGGGTCGCTCATCGCCGCCATTTCCTTCGAGCTCGTGAACCCCGCCGTGGAGCGCGAAGGCGCAGGTTTCCTGCCCTTGGCCATAGGCCTGCTCCTGGGCTGCCTCGTATTCATAGCCTTGTCGCGCGCTTTGGACGAAAAGGGCGCCGCTGCCCGAACGCGCTCCACCCTGCTATCCAGCCTCAAGAGCGGAAAGAAGAAAGCCGCCAGGGAGATACTCGAGCGACTTTCGTCGGTGGATATCCTGCGCTCGCTGCCGGCCTCGCAGGTTCAGGCCCTCGTGCCCTACATCGCCTCCAAAAGCTTCAAGAAAGACGTGCCGGTGTTCCTGCAGGGGGGAATCGGCGACGCCATGTACATCATCGATTCAGGCTCGGTGCGCATCGAGTATACTGACGCCTCGGGCGCAAAAATCCAGGTTGCCGAACTGGGCGCCGGGCAGACTTTCGGCGAGATGGCCCTCGTTTGGAACGCTGCGCGAAACGCGGACGCCATCCCGCTCACGGACACAAAGGCGTTCGTCATCCGCAAAGAGGACTTCGATATACTAGCCGAGTCGAGCGCCGAGCTCAAGGCCGCCGTGGGAGCACTCGCTGCCGAGCGCGGTCGCACCGGAAAAATCCCCGCCGCGGCGCAGAGCGGCGAAGTCTGGTTGCGAGAGGCAGCCAGGCACCTGGACGAAAACTCCTACCGCCCGTCCGAGGCCGAGCTTAAGACAGCCGCGGGAAAATCCCACTCCTCGGCGGCCAGCGCCATCTGGCTGGGCATTCTCCTGGACGGCATCCCCGAGTCGTTGGTGATCGGCGCCAGCATTACCGGCTTTTCGGCCAGCCCCGCGCTCATAGCCGGCCTGTTCATGGCCAACCTGCCCGAGTCGCTTTCCAGCTCCACCATGATGAAGGAGGCGGGAACCAAGCCCGGCCGCATTTTCCTGATGTGGTTTTCGCTCGTCTTTGCCGTGGCCATCGGCGCATTGGCCGGAAACCTCGTCGCGGCTCTTCTGCCTCCCGTCGCGCAGTCCCTGTTCGAGGGCATAGCCGCCGGTTCCATGCTGGCCATGATAGCCCAGACCATGCTCCCCGAGGCTTTCGAGCGCAACACCAGGATGGTGGGGCTCTTTACCGTGCTCGGTTTCATCGTCACCGTGTTTTTCCACACGCTCGCCTAGGTTATTATTTTTTTCAAATCGATTTTTCCCTTTCCGGAAATTTCGCCGTCTGCTATTATTTTCCGCGAACGGGAACTTCAGCGGAAAGGTTACAGTCATGAACGGAATCGATACAGCCCTCAAGCGAGCCTATGCGGGTGCCGGGGATTTCATTAAAATACGGGATTTTCTCAAGACGGCATATTATTCTTTCGGCAAGCCGACGAATTGGGGCATGGAACGCTGGAACTGGGCGCGGTATCACCCCAGCATGTTCTCAGGCGACGCGGCATCGAACATTGCCTACTTCGAATCCCAGGTTACGCTCTGGGAAGACTCCGGCAGAATAGTCGCCGTTCTCAATACCGAACAGCCGTCGCCCACGGGCGAAGCGTGGATCCAGCGCCTGCCCCAAGCGGACTCCCTGTTGGACCGCATACTGGACCAAGCGGAAGCCGCCATGGCGAATCCAGCGGACGGACTGCTGCGGTTGGCTGTCTACGATCACGATGAAACCCTCAAAGCCGCCGCCCTCCGGCGAGGCTACGTGCGCGAAAACGACGAGGACTACTGGTCTCAAATATCCATGGATTCGGAGAAGCCTGTTTCCCTGCCTCCGGGTTTCCGGATTCGCAGCATGGATGAATCCGATAGCCGGCTTGATTTTCGCTGTCGCGCCATGGGGCTTGGCTTCAACCACCCCGATCCATCCGAATGGTCCACTCCCGCGCAATTCGCCCAAGTGCAGCTCGCCCCCGATTACAGCCCCACCCGCGATTTCGTGGTCGAAGCGCCTGACGGAGACTACGTCAGCCTTTGCATCGTCTGGTATGACGACATAAACCGCTTTGGTGTCTTTGAGCCGGTCTGCACCCAGCCCGCCTATCGCAAGCTCGGCCTCGGCCGGGCGGTCATGCAGGCAGGGCTCAACTGCCTGTACCGCCTTGGAGCGCGAACCGCCTACGTGGGCTCCGGCCAGGAGTTCTATGCCGCGCTCGGTTTCCAGCGCGCGTACCGCAGCAGTTTTTGGAAAAAATATTGCCGGTAGCGGGATGATTCGGGAAGTCTGGCTTTCGGTTGATCAAGTGATGAATCACATCGCAAGTAGCACTGAAATTTCAGATGTTTATCAGAAGGTTACAAAAATATATACTTTTTATTTGTAAAAATTTAATAAAAATGCCAATGTAATCGTTAATACCCTCATTTATCCGCGGTGTCTTCATGATATTTCAGTGAAACGCATGTAGCCGCGAAAGACCTATTAATTTTCTGGCCGTACATCAAGCCTCGCTCCTTAAAATAAAAGTTTGACAATACAGAGGGTAGCCCATACAATTCAGCAGTTTTATTTTACATTGAATGGAGGAGTTTTGTGAAAAGTTCCAAGCTCAAGATCGTATTGGCGTTACTCGCCGGTGCGATTCTCGTTTTTTCAGGCTGCCAACCTACTGTAGACCCTGTGGTCCTCAGTACCGATGCAAATCTCGCGACGCTGACACTGACCGGTGCCACGCTTTCCCCGGTTTTCAGCGCGGATGTCATTACCTACGCGTCCGAAGTACCCTATGCTACGGCTAGCGTCGTCGTTGCCGCAACGGCCGCCCAGAGTGCGGCTACCGTTAAGATCAACGGTGAAGTAAGCGCCAGTAAGACCATTGCGCTCACGGCCGGTGCAAACACCATTACGGTGCTCGTAACCGCGGAAGATGCGTCGACGAAGACGTATACGCTTACGGTTACCCGCATTGCCGTCGGAGCCGTCAGTAATTTGACTTCGCTCATCGTTACCGGCGCGACGCTCAGCCCGGTTTTCGCGGAAGCAACCACTTCCTATACAGCCACGGTTCCGTATACCACCACGAGCGTAACCATTGCTGCCGTCGCGGCCAATGCCACGTCCACGATTACGGGTACCGGTGTTCAGACCTTGACGGTCGGATCCAATACCCTGAACGTCGTCGTAACGGCTGAAGATACCGTCACGATCACAACCTATGCCATCGTGATTACCCGCACCGCGGTCTCAGCGAACGCAGCGCTCGGCAGCCTTGAGGTTTCGGCCGGTCAATTGACCCCAGCCTTCAGCCCGAATATTACCAATTACCAGCTCGGCGTAATTCAAGGAACCGCCTCGGTAACTATCGACGCGCAGCCTTCCAGCCAGTTCGCCACCCAAACGATCGCCGGCTTCGATTCACTCAGTCATGTGAGTACGCTCGATTCCGACACTACGGCGATTTCCATCGTGGTAACCGCGCAGTCCGGTGCTACCAAGACCTATACCGTCACCATTAAACGAGCCGTCGCGGCCACCGTTCCCGTCAACTTCCTCGTCGTTGAATCAATCAACGGCACCGTAGTCGGCGGAGTGGATATCGATATATATCAAGTGAACCCTGATTCGACGGTATTTTTAAGTACCATCACGACTAATGCCAGTGGCGTAGCTACGGCTAATCTTACTCCTGAGATCAAGTATGATTTTATTAGCAGCAAGGCGACCCATGCAGAGAATACATATGAGGATTTCTATGTCGATCCTCTGGGAAACAGCGTTACGCTGGTTAACCAGAAACTTGGCATGATTAATCACCTTGCGGTTTCTCCATCGATCTATGGCGTTAGCTTGAGCCATCAAGGGAATCTCCAAGATGCAGTTGCCTATGATGGCACCACCCCCATCGATACAACAGGCACTACCTACCTTCTGGTAACCTTCCTTGGGCGCGAAGCCGTCGCAAAGACCGCCTGGTCGGGTTTCGGGGCAAAGCTGGACTTTAACCGCACCCCCACCACATTCAACGGCATTGAAGGAATGGCTAATGGCGAGCCGGAATGCGTTCCGATACCTGCTCTTGGAATAAACATGTGGACAGCCGATTTCGTGTTCGACCTGACCGGAATGGAAATGCCTGCCGGCGTGCAGAACATGTGCATCGTCGGTTACGATGTCGCCAACAACCGCGTCGAGACCAGCCTGCCGGCTTCCTTCGTGAACAACCCTGCCGGCGTCGATATCTCCGCAGGCGTTTTCAGCGACATGCTCATGGATATTCGAACCTACCCCGTATCCCGCGGATACTTCGGCAAAGGCCGCACAGATCTTATGGCGCTTACCCAGTTCGAGGGCAACGACATAACCTACCGCACGAATCTTTCCTTTAATTTCCTTGATGCAGCCGATGCGGATATTCCGATCCTCGGTTTTGATGTCTATCGTTCAACTGACGGCACGACGTTCGAAAAAGTCGGAAGCCAGCTGTACGGTGCCCTTACCGGCGGCAATCATAGCTATTTCGATACAGACAGCAAGCTTGTCCAGGATAACGGAACGACCGTGTACCACTACAAGGTCGTCGCCTTTACCGATGCCGTAAACAGCAAGGAATCCGGTGTTGTTCAGGCTTACATATCCACACCGTTCGGTGCCAATCTCGCTACACCGGCAAACCGGGCTATTTTGAGCGCCGCAAGCCCCATTGACTATTCCTTCGAGATTTCCGACACGAACCTGTGGAATGCTGCAAAATCGGATTATTTCTACTTTATACTTACAATCCGGGAGAAATCCGGGGCATATAAGTATGTCGGCCAGTTCCGGTATAATTTCACAACTTCGACTTTCCAGTGGCTGTATTACGGTGACGGCTACTACGACTTGGCCGATTCCGGTGGAGCTCTGTTAGCGAATGATATTAGCTATGCGGCCGGTACCATCACTATTAGTTCCTATGTTACGGATTTTGCTCCCACTAATGTGTGGACTGGTAAAGCCATGACCTATAGCGCGGCAAACACGTACCAGTGGGATATCGTCGGCGACCTTGACGATCTCAATGGCTCCGATGGCCCGTGCTGGTTTGAGAAAGCCACGACCGGCGGAGTTACCAAGTCGTTTGGCAACGGCTACAGCGAAGGTTCCAATGCCATTAATGGCCGCTTTGAATTCAGCGTAATCGAATAAGGAACAAGGAGAAATACAATGCGAAAGATATTAGGCTTTTTGGCAGCCGCCCTGCTCCTTGCAAGTTGCGGTACGCCTTTAATCAATCAACCGGCGGTCGGTCCTGCGGAGCAGGTCGGTCTCCCGGTAGTGTCGGTAATTCCGAGCACCAGCGATGTGGCCCTGCGGGCTTTGCCTGGAGTTAACTACGGCTATATGATCGTCAAGGTCGTTCCCGGTTTCGACCGCGCCGCCTTTACGAATCTCGGCGCCGAAGTGCTCTCCTGGATGACTATCAACGGCAACCAGTATTATCGCCTGCACAAGGCTTCCAATAATACCAAGGTCATCAATTCGCTTAAAGGTACCAAGGGCGTACTTTATGCGGAACCTGAACTGCTTTCAAATCGCGTTATGCCTATCGCCAAGCCGAACGTGGCAAGCAAGGGCTTGACCGAGGGCAATCTTGCTGACGATCCGAGCTCGAACTACGGCGATTATTCGCTCGCCATTACCGGCGCCCTCGATGCCTATGCGGATGCCGCGGTCGGTTACGGCGCAAACGAAGTATACGTTGCGGTTATCGATACCGGCATCAATATGGCCCATACCGATTTCTGGAACGACAATGGTACTC
>CAZAJF010000074.1:0-10762 GCA_964485395.1 uncultured Treponemataceae bacterium
TCGGACAAACGGGTCCGCCAGGCGATCTGCAGCGCGATGAACATAAAAGGCATAATCCAGGGAATCTACAAGAACGGGTCGATAGAGGCGGCTACCTCGTATCCCCAGGGTTTCTGGTTCTCCAATCCTGCGGTCAAACCGATCGCCTACGACCTTGCCCGCGCCAACAGGCTGCTCGACGAAGCGGGCTGGAAAAAAGAGGCGGACGGAGTCCGCGCCAAAAACGGCAAGCGCTTCGAGATAGACATTCTCACGAACCAGGGCGACGCCCAGCGCGAGAAGCTGGTGATATACCTGCAGAGCGCACTGAAGGCAGCGGGTATCGTCGCCAATCCCAAGATACTCGAATGGAATACTTTGTTCGACTCGTTCATCGACGCGGGGAAGTTCGACGTGTACGTGGGCGGTTACGGCGGAAGCCGCTATCCCGTCCAAAGCTACTACAAGACGGGCGCATACCTCAACGCCGGCAAATATTCGAATCCGTCGCTCGACTCCTTCATGTCGGACATCCGCGGCACCTTCAACCAGGACGACCAGCGCAAAGCGGCCTTCGAGATTCAGAAGATACTTTCCGACGAGCAGCCCTTTACCTATGTGGTCTTCAAGACCGGTTCCTATGTCGTAAGCAAGAAGGTAAAGGACGCCAGATTCATACCTTACGGCGGACCCTACGACATGGCTTTCTGGAGCGTAAGCAAATAGAATTTTTTATCACGTGCTGACGGCCGGGATTCGCGTCCCGGCCTGCCGGCCCGGTCAAGGAGCTGTTCCATGTTTCGATATGTCGTCAGGCGGATCTTGAATACCATTCCGCTGCTGCTGATCATCACGGTCGTAACTTTTTTCATAATAAACCTGGCTCCCGGGGACCCGGTAAAAATGTTCCTCAATCCGGAGGCCAAGACGCAGGTTGACCTTGAATTGATTCGTCATGAGCTGGGTCTGGACAAACCCCTGATAGCGAGGTACTTCATCTGGCTGGGGAATATCATCAAGGGTGATTTCGGGATCTCGTACTTTTACGGCAAGCCGGTCATCGATATCCTGTCCGACGTACTGCCGAATACGATCGTTCTGCCTTTGTGGTCAATGGTATTTTCACTCGTGGTTGCGATACCCATAGGCATTTTTTGCGCCGTCAAGCGCAACGGCATCTTGGATTATTTCTTCTCCATCATTGCGTTCCTGGGAGTTTCCATACCCGGTTTCTGGTTTGCCCTCATGCTCATACTCGTGTTCAGCCTGAAGCTAGGCTGGTTTCCAACCTCGGGAATGCGCGAGATTTACGATCATTACGACTTTCTGGACCGCGTGAAGCACATGATCCTTCCTGTGTTCGTTCTTGGAACGGGGAGCATGGCATCCAACATGCGCTACATGAGAAGCGCCATGCTGGACGTGCTTACCCAGGATTACATACGAACCGCGCGCGCAAAAGGTGCAAGCGAGCTGCGCGTCATCTTCAAGCACGCCCTGCGCAACGCGCTTCTGCCCGTCGCTACGCTGATAGGTTTCATGATACCCGGCCTGGTAGCGGGAGCGGCGGTGATCGAAGCCGTTTTCGCGTGGCCCGGCCTGGGCAGGGTGCTCGTGGAAGCGAATTTCACGCGTGACTATCCCATCATCATGGGAGAGCTTATCGTCTATTCCCTTATGGTCGTCGCAGGCAGCCTCGCCTCCGATATCCTCTATGCCGTCGTAGACCCGCGGATCAAGCTGGGCTGAATGAACGAAAAGAGAGTTGCTATGGTACATAAAACTAAACCTGCAGCACAGCCCCTTGACGGTGCGCAGTCCTTCGAATACAGCGATACGCTGCGAAAGCGCACGGGCGATTTCTGGAAAAAATATCGCAAAAACAAATTGGCCGTAGCGGGCCTCGCTCTGCTCCTCCTGCTTTATGCGTCCGCAGCCTTCGCTCCCCTTTTGGCTCCGTACGATCCCGCCGGTGACGCGAACGACATCCTGATGGTGGACCAGGCACCGACTTTCAAGCCCGGCAAAGCGGAAGGAATGGACGGAGTGGTGCGGACGTATCCGCCGAATTATTTCGGCCGCGACGAACTGGGCCGTGACATATTCTCCCGCTGCCTGTACGCAGGCAGGATATCCCTGACGATCGGCCTCATATCGATAGGAATCTCCGTTCTGATAGGAACCGTACTGGGCAGCCTCGCCGGATATTACGGAGGCCTGCTTGACGATATCCTCATGCGCATCGTGGACGCGTTTCGTGCGATACCGATACTTATCCTGCTTATCGCCGTAATGACGGTCCTGGGCGGAAATATTTTTACCCTGATGGTGGTGCTGGGGCTGGTAAGCTGGATGGGAACCTCGCGTTTCGTGCGCGCCGAGTTCCTCTCCCTTAAAGAACGCGAATTCGTGCTGGCCGCGAAGTGCTCGGGGGTTTCCGATTTCCGCATAATCTTCAGGCACATACTGCCGAATGCGACCGGTCCCATCATAGTGTCCGCGACCATGGGAATAGCCGGAATGATCCTCTATGAATCGACGCTGTCCTTTTTCGGCCTGGGGGTTCAGCCGCCCACGCCCAGTTGGGGAAACATGCTCTCGGGTGCACAGGATATCAGTACGATGATAAATGCCCCGTGGAAGGCTTTTTATCCGGGCGTACTCATTTTAATTACCGTGCTCTCGTTCAATTTCGTGGGCGACGGGCTTCGCGACGCGTTTGACCCGAAACTCAAGGATTAGGAAACAATATATGGAAACGATAGCCGAAGTCAGGAACCTGCGCGTGGTTTTTGCCGCGGAGGAAGGATTCGTCCGGGCCGTGGACGGACTGGATTTCAAAATTTTCAAGGGAGAGACGCTGGGCATCGTGGGGGAGTCGGGATGCGGCAAGAGCATGACCGCTTTTTCGCTGCTCGGGCTGCTCCCCGGCGGCGCGAAAGCGGATGCCGACAGCGAGATAGTCTTTGACGGCGTCGACATACTGCGGGCGGGCGGCGATGAGTTAAGAAAAATTCACGGCGATAGGGCGGCAATGATATTCCAGGAGCCCATGACCTCTCTGAATCCCGTATTCAAGATAGGCGACCAGATACGCGAGGCGCTGGAACTGCACCGCGATCTTTCGCGGGCGGTCATGGATGCACGGGTGCTGGAACTGCTCGAACTTGTGGGCATTCCCAGTCCCCGGCGCATCGCGGGTACCTATCCGCATACGCTTTCCGGCGGAATGCGACAGCGCGTCATGATAGCCATGGCGCTTGCCTGCGACCCAGAACTGCTCATAGCCGACGAACCGACGACCGCACTGGACGTTACCATCCAGGCCCAGATCCTGGAGCTTATGAAGGATCTCAAGCGAAAGACCAATGCGTCGATCCTGCTCATCTCGCACAACATGGGCGTGATCGCGGAGATGTGCGACCGCATAATCGTCATGTACGCGGGAAAGGCGGTGGAGGAGGGAAGCGCGATGCGGATTTTCGGGACGCCGCTTCACCCGTATACAGAAGGGCTTCTGCGTTCGATACCTTCGGCGGCAAAGAAGCGCGCACGGCTCGATTCGATAGAGGGTACGGTTCCCAATCCGCTGGCCATGCCGCCGGGGTGCGCTTTTGAGCCCCGATGCCCGAAGGCGAAACCCGAATGCCGCTTGGGAATGCCAGCGCTCCATGTCCGGGAGGAAGGACATGCCGTGCGCTGCTTCCTCCAGGGATCGAAACCGGAAGTGAGGAAAAATTCATGAATCCATATATAGAAGTATCCGGCCTCTCCAAGCATTTCCACGTTTCCCGCGGACTGCTGGGACAGCCGACAGGCACCCTCAAGGCGGTGGATGGATTGGGTTTTTCCATCGAGCGGGGAAAAACACTCGGCCTCGTGGGCGAATCCGGTTGCGGCAAGTCGACTACAGGCCGCGTGCTGGCAAGGCTGTATCCGCGTACCGCGGGGGAATTCCGTTTGGGCGGCACCGATTTCTTCGGCCTCCGCGGAAAGGAACTCAGACTGAAACGGCGAGAAATACAGTATATATTCCAGGATCCATATTCGTCGCTCAACCCTACCATGACCGTAGGTGACATCCTCGGGGAACCTCTGTTGGCCAACGGAATCGGCAGCAGGGCGGATCGCCGCGAGCGCGTAAAGACTCTCATGAACCGCGTGGGCTTGTCTCCGTACCAGATTCGGCGCTTCCCGCACGAGTTTTCCGGTGGACAGCGCCAGCGAATAGGCATCGCGCGCGCCCTTGCGTTGGACCCCGGTTTCATCATCGCCGACGAGGCGGTATCCGCCCTCGACGTATCCATACAGGCGCAGATAATCAACCTGTTCCAGGACATACAGGCGGAGTTCGGAATATCGTATCTGTTCATCGCGCATGACCTTTCCGTGGTGCGGCACATATCGCAGAGGATCGCGGTGATGTACCTGGGAAGGATCGTGGAAACGGCGGACGAGCCGGAATTGTTCGCTTCGCCGATGCACCCGTATACCCATGCGCTCCTGCAGGCAGCCCCCGTTCCCGATCCCGGGCGAAAAACGAGCCGGCAAATCCTCCAGGGCGATGTTCCCAATCCGGCCGATCCTCCTTCCGGATGCGCATTCCGTACCCGCTGCCCCGCTGCACGGGCATTCTGCGCCGAGAGCAGTCCGGCGCTGGCGGAGGCGGCTCCCGGACATTTCGTGGCGTGCCACCGCGTACGCGAGCTTTGAAAGGAAATATAACAAACCATGATGCCCCTGATAGGAATTTCCATGTACTTCGTCCCCGACCGCGAGCTTGGCCAGGGCGGACGCCTTCGCGGCATGAACGGGCAGGACCTGCTCGTGTCCACGGCCGATTACGCGCGCGGCATCGCGTCGGCCGGCGGCATACCCGTGCTGGTGCCGCCCGTCCTTGACCGGGAATCATCGATTCGCCTGGTATCCAAGCTGGACGGACTTCTGTTCGCCGGCGGCGAGGATGTTTCGCCGATCCATTACGGACAGCCTGCCCGAGCGGGCATAGGGCGGCGGATACCCGAGCGCGACGAGTTCGAGCTCGGGTTTTTGCGGATCGCCTTTGAGCTTGAAAAGCCGGTGCTCGCGATATGCCGGGGCATGCAGCTGGTCAACGTGTTTTTCGGCGGCACCCTGATCCAGGACCTCGAGGGAGACCGGGCTTCAGTGGACCATCGCGGAGATTCATCGCAGTGCAAATGGGCTCCCGTTCACCGCGTCAATATTGTGTCCGAAAGTTCGCTGTCAAGGCTCCTCGCCGGCGCGGGAGAAGCTTTGTGGGTAAACAGCTTCCATCATCAGGCAGTAGATCGGCCGGGCGAAGGGCTCGAACCTGCGGCACGATCGGAGGACGGTATCGTCGAAGCGCTCGAGAATGCGCAAAAAAGGGTGCTGGGAATCCAGTGGCATCCGGAGATGATGTTCGAGCGCTTCCCCGAACAGCTCGCTGTGTTCAAGTGGCTTGTGTCGCAAGCCGAATCCCCACGATAAGTCAAGGAAATACACTATGCTGCATATAAAGAACGGTACGGTTTTTACCATGGAAAGCGAACCCCTCACGGAGTGCGACGTCATCCTTTCCGACGCTCTCGTCAAAGCCGTGGGGCCAAGGCTCGATTTTCCGCCGGAAACCCCCTGCATCGACGCATCGGGCATGTTCGTCCTGCCGGGCCTCGTGGATGCGCACACGCACCTGGGCATTTGGGAAGAAGGCGGAAGCGGAGCCGGATCGACAGGCAATGAAAATTCGGATCCGGTTACGCCGCATTTGCGTGCGATCGATGCGATCAATCCCTCCGACGAGTCGTTCGCCTGGGCGCGGGAAGGCGGCGTAACCACGGTCGCCAACGGACCGGGAAGCGGCAATGTGATAGGCGGGCAATTCTGCATCATGAAAACCGCAGGCAGGTGCGTGGATGAAATGCTCATGGTTCCTTATGCCGCCATGAAATGCGCATTCGGCGAGAATCCTTTGAGCACCCATGGCGAAAAAGGTCGCTCTCCGGTAACGAGGATGGCGATCGCCTCCACTATTCGCGAACTGCTGGACCGTGCATTCGAGTATGACCGCAAGCTGGCGGCTGCGGGAGACGATGCCGCCAAAAAGCCTGAGAAGGACATAAAACTGACGGCGATGCTTCCCGTCATTCGCGGCAGCGTTCCCTTAAAGGCTCATGTGCACCGCTCCGACGATATTTTTACCGCCGTCAGGATAGCAAAAGAGTTCGGGATAAAGCTTACGCTCGACCATTGCTCGGAAGGGCACCTTATAGCGGATTATCTTGCCACGGAAGGCTTTCCGGCCATCGTCGGTCCGTTTGCCTTCGTGGGCAAATCAAAATTCGAACTACGGTACAGAAGTCTCGAGACGCCCGTGGCGCTCTGGAAGGCAGGCTTGAAAATAGCCATCACCACCGATGCCACGGTGGTTCCGCCGCAGTACCTTGCGCTCTCCGCCGCCATCGCGTGCAGGGAAGGATTGCCCGAAGCCGAAGCGCTCAAGGCGATTACCCTGAATCCAGCACAGATACTGGGAATAGCCGACCGCGTGGGAAGCATCAGCGCCGGAAAAGAAGCCGATATCGTCATTTTTGACCGCCACCCCTTTGACGGACGCGCCAAAGTCATGGTAACGATAATCAGCGGGAAAATAGTCCATGACGCAAGGGTGAAAGCCTGAATGGACCGAAAACCATGGAACCGGGAGACTGCATGCCCATCACGTTTTATGAAGTAGCGAAATTGGCGGGAGTCTCCACCGCCACCGTGTCCAGAGTCATCAACGACAAGGGCAACGTAAGCCCCCAGGCGGCGGATCGCGTAATGGCCGCCGTAAAGACTCTCGGGTATTACCCCAATGCCAGCGCAAAAAGCCTGGCAGGGGCGGGAACCCGCACGATAGGCATGGTGCTGCCTCCTTTCGCGGACCTGTCGTTTCCGGACAGCTACACGCTGGATTTTCTTAACGGTGTGCAAACAGTACTTGCCGCAAAGGGCTACAGCCTTCTGATTCTTGATGCAAAGAACGATCCGCCCGCCTACTTCGATGCTTTCAGGGAGAAGCGGATAGAGGGGTTGATCGCCCTGGAATCCATGGTGGAAGGCGTATCCTGCTTCGACCAGATGCGCGAATCGAGGTTTCCCGTCGTACTCGTAAGCGAATTCGGAAAAGTCGAGGGCATCTCGCGCGTGGACGTGGATATCGCAAGGCTTTTCGAATCGGCACTGGACATCCTCAAAGCCAGGGGCCGCGAGCGAATCTGCATGGCTATTTACGACCATAGACCGGCATCGGAATCGGCTCGATATGCCGCAGCCCAAAAAGCCCTGAACGAACGGTATCCCAATCCCGGCTCAAAAGTATTGTATACCTTCGGGCTCAGATTCGGGCTTTTCGACGCGCTGCTCGAAGAGATGAAGGCAGGCGGCTATGACGCGTTTTTCGCCGACAGCCCCTATATCGTGCGCCGCATCGCCGAGGCTGCCCGCGAAGCCGGACTCAAGGTCCCCGGCGATCTTTCCATCCTGTCGCTGGATTATACAGGTTATGAGACCAATCTGATCATTCCTCCCATCGATGCGCTCGTGGTACCGAGCTTTACGATAGGCGCGACGGCGGCGGAGTTTATTTTCAGTCTGCTGAAAAACGGCTTGAGTTCCACTGTAAAGAGGATAGAACCGTCATACGTGGACAATGGATCGATAGCCACCAAGGTATAACACCGTGTTCAGGCAGATTATTTGCGCGCCAGATAGCGTATTATCGGCCCGGTCCGTTCCATTACCAAGGGGAAATCCGCCGGTAGAAGCAATTCGGCCTCGCCGTCCATCTGGACGAGAAGCTTGCTTCCGTAATGGATTTCCAGCGTAGCCGCGGAAAACAACTGCACCGCCGGGTGGGAACGGTGCTGACCTTTGGCAACTCGTTCTTTAAGCGCGAGTTTTTGCAGGAGCGGCATCTGCCTTACGGCGCATACCGTGTCGTCATCGGGAAGAATCGGCTTGTTGGAACCATAGGTGCGGTGGCCGCTCACGCCCATCGCGACAAGCAGGAACAGGCCGTCATAGCGCGCGGTCTCCGTGCCTTGCTCGTCTTTGGCGATTATGAGCATATCGCGCGGCGGGTACGCCTTGTCGTAAAAAACCGACGCGATATCCAGCCACAGCTTATAGGAGTCTCCGGGCATGGTAGCTTTGAGCCGATTGGTCATATGCGTAACGTAGGCGTCCAGACCGATGCTGGCTATGTTGAAGGCGCGCCAGTGGCCGCCGCTCGAGTCGTCGTGGCGGCTGCCCGTGGACCGGCCGTTTGCCGGCCCGCTGGGGTTTGGCTTTATAAGCAAAGTGGATTGGCGCTCGATGCGGCCGTGGGAGAGGAGCCTGGACAGCGAATCGTCCAAGGTTCTGCCGTCGGACGCGTCGTTTCCCGTGCCCATGGGCAGTCGAAGCACCGTGAAGCGCTCTCGGATCTCGGAAGGTGCGCGCGACAGCTCGTCAAGGAATTCGAGGCTTGTGCCGTCGCCGCAGGCAAGCACGACCAGCCAGGTGGTGCCGAGTTTGATGGCGGCTTCTTCCAGCAGGTTGATCGCGAAGCGGCTTGCATGCCGCGGGGAATCGGTGGGCAGAACCCTGAAGGCCGTTGCCGCGCCGCGGACCGGCATGGCGGTGGCCTCGGACACCGCCGCATGAAGGCTTTTGAGCGCCGACTGATAGCGCGCCGCATGGGAGAATCCGCCGGCGCGCGGATTTATTACCAAGACCGCTTCCAGCGCATCCCGGCCGAATAGCGGAGTCTTTTCAATAAGGGCTTGTATACCTTGGGCAAATTGCTCGTAGTCCATGGAAGTCAAGTGTAATGCCAAACGGGCTTCTTGAAAAGTCAGATTCGGTAATCGTTTTTGCGCTCTATTTTTTTAGCGCGACCTTGACCGTAAACGTGTCTTTTTTATCGTAACGTATGGATTGAATCCAAGCGTTTCCCTTGGTATAGCCGCTCTGCAGTATGGCTTTTTCCATGGCTGCGAAACCGGGGGATTCCGCTAAAATGCCGCCTTGGTTCATTTCGGAAACCGTAATTTTTACGGTAATGGCCGTCGTGGCCTTGGGAAGCAGCGGTTTTTTAGAAAAAGTAACGATGAAGCGCAGAATGTCGCAATTGCCCCGCCGGGCGATGACGCCCATATTCTGCGCCGAATACGTCATATTTACGTTTCGACTGTACGAAACTTCGGTGGGACTGGCCGTAAAGGCCAGAGGCGCATAGAAAGCCACTGATTCCGCGTTCAAGCTCATGTTCCTTGCCCAGAGATCGGCTCCTTCGGAGCTTTCGGTTTTTGGGCGCAGTATATAGACGTCTTCCGCTGAAGCGCAAAGGGCGAAAGCACAGATAAAAGCCGCGAATAGGCAAATCCGATTCATGAATGATCCTCCAAAGTAGTGTCGATTCTTGTATCCAGCCATCAGCAGGCTGTTGAAAAAGCCGGTTGCTTTTTCAACGCCCTATTAGTATGGTATCGCAGGACTGAATTTTTTCATGATATCCAATCCCTTGATTTTTTTTCTCCCCTCGATTATAGTCAAGCCCGTCACTGGGGAATTAGCTCAGTTGGTAGAGCGATTGGTTCGCAATCAATAGGTCACCGGTTCGAATCCGGTATTCTCCATTTAGACGAGAGCCGCAACTCCTTAATAGATAAGGAATTGCGGTTTTTGTATTTTACGGTCCTTGCGGTCTAAACAGCGTGTGTCAGACGAAATGTCAGATTTTTTCGGAGCACACTATGGCGCGGTTTCCCTATGCCCTATACAAGCGAAGATCCAATACTAATACCCATTTCACATATTATGTCCAATTTTGGGACCCAACGGGACGCGTTTACTTGACTGGGCGTTCTGTCGAACGGCTACGCGAACTACTGAGCCTGGATTCTGGAATTTATTCAGCGACAAAGAAACCCGATTCCCGTCTTATCGCTCAGGCTTGGCTAGAAAAGTACGGCGTGGAAAAGCCCGTACAAGAGATCCAGTTCGGCGACTATTGCCTGCAGTTTTGGGACTGGGAGAAATCTTCCTATATTCGCGCTCTCAGGTTACGAGGCCGTTCTATTGGCAAAGAGTACGTAATGAGCAATCACTCCTACGTTAAGCGTTACCTTCTCGTCAGCGCGCTGGGTGATACCCTGCTTTCCAAGGTGACGAGCGGCGCTATTGAATCGTTTATCCTCGAGTTCAAGCAGCGAACCGGACTGAGCAACACAAGCTGTAATGCCCTTCTCTGTACCCTCGGTAAGCCTTTAAGCGAAGCTCTACGGCTTGGAATGATTCGGGACAACCCCATTCAGCGGGTACCAAAGCTGCAGAAGGACAATGTAGTTAAAGGCCTTTTGACCAGCTTGGAAATCAAGAGCCTTTTCAGTTCCAAGTGGGATAACGACCGTATCAAGATCGCTGCAATGATTTCGCTGGCGTGCGGGCTTCGATTAGGCGAGGTTATCGGTTTGCGCCATTCGATGATCGAGTCTGATCGTATCGTGGTATCCGGTTCCTATAGTAAGAAGGAAGGATTGAAAAGCACAAAAAACGGAAAGACCCGAGTCGTATTCCTTCCCAAAGTTTTATACCAGGCTGTCTGCAAGCTCAAAAAGCTAAACCCTTATAAAAACGATTGGGTATTCTGGTCGGAAAAAGAATCGGTACCCATCCATGGAAAGACTATCGAAACCGCGTTTTACGCTCAGCTCGGTATAATAGGCATTAAGGATGCGGGGACAAAACGACCTTTGCC
>CAZAJF010000075.1:0-8892 GCA_964485395.1 uncultured Treponemataceae bacterium
CGCCGTGAGTGGCATCCGCGCAACCGACATGGCTTCCGAAATGGTCATGTATACGAAGAACCGTATCCTTTCCCAGGCCGGTGGTGCCATGCTCGCTCAGGCAAACACACAGTCACAGTCAGTCATGCAGTTGTTGGGCTAATCCGTTCACAAGAATCGCACCGGAGAGCTTCCTGGACGTCGTCTTTCCGGGACGAACATGTTTTTATAAGGAGGGGATCCGCCCCCCTCTCCTTTTCTTTAACCGAAAGATATTGAAAACCACCTTGTTTTTAGTATCTTCCATATATATGGCGCGTGTGATGAGTCGTATTACCTAAATAAAGACGTCTCAAGCAAACTTTCGCCAGGCCATCGAGGAGGAGCGTATGTCAATTGACGTTTCTACCATAAACGGAAATCAACTTCATGCAATACCTGCCGCTGTTCGCGCGGTACCGGTTCATGAAAAACAGCCGGTACGCGACGTGATGCGCACGGAACCGGTCGCTTCGATGAACGAAGTAATCAAGGAGCTTACGCAGGTCAGCGTGGCTCTTAACAGACGACTCGCATTCTCCGTAAACGAAAAGCTCGGAGAGATGGTCGTCAAGGTTATAGACACCCAGACCGATAAAATTATTAGGGAAATCCCTCCCGTTGAACTCCAGAACGTACATGAGCGTATCAAGGAAGTTTTAGGAATTCTATTTGACGAACGGGCATAATGCGGAAGGAGGCCCCTAACGGCCTATGTCGGACGTAAGCATACCCGGTGTTACCAGCAAATATGATACACAAAAACTCGTAGAAGACCTCATGAAACTCGAGCGCATACCCAAGGTACGCGCCGAGGAAAATTTAAAACAGGTAGAATTACAGAAAAAAACATGGCTGGACGTCAATAGAAGACTGGTAAGCCTCAGAGAGAGCGCCCGCGCCTTGTTTTCCTTTCAAAATCCCTTTAACGAACGAGTGGCGACCTCCAGCGACGAAAAAGTACTCACCGCATCGGCTACGCGCGAGGCAGTCGAGGAAACGAAAACCTTTACCGTAAAACAAATAGCCAGCGCGGACCGATTCATGTCCAGCCAGCTTCCGGAGAATTATAAGGTTCCTTCGGGAAACTATGTATTTACGGTGGGCGAAGCAACAATCAAGTTGGCTTTTGGCGGAGGATCGCTCAAGGATTTTTCCGAAGCCATAAACCGCAAGGGCGGCGACAACCTTCGCGCGCAAGTCGTCCCTATAACGAAAACCGAACGCATACTCCTCATCGAGGCTTTGAAGACAGGTAGCCAGACGCGACTCGGTTTTTCCGACGCCATGGAAAAATTCGCCCTGGATACCGGTCTCATAGAACGGGCCAGCTCGTCCAGGCAGGAGTTCTCCGTTGAGTCGCCGGTACCCTTCGCCAAAGCGCTGGACGCAGGCAAAGTACTGGGGAAAAACGGCACCCTCCAGGTGGCCCCCGGCGCGGAAGCGGCCCTGAAGCTTCCGGCGAGCGTTGCAACGGCCAACTTGGTGCTGGAACTGGAAATTCAGGTAAGCGAGTTGCCTATGCCGCCGATAAGCGGCCCGCCTCCCGGCCCAGCCATACCCGGAACGGGCAAGATCGAATACGAGGGCATCGTGATACAAGGCGCCCCCAGCGAGGCGAACCTGCCGCAATGGACCGCTCCCGTAGGGCCCCCGCCCCGAAACGACGACCCGAAAATCCTGCACCTGATCGATTCCGCGGGTCGGAGCATTCCCCTGCCCGCGGTGCCGGCGGCATCTGGTTATCAGAAAATAACCATTCCGCTGTCGCTCTACGCCGACAGTTTCTCCGGAATCGGCGTGCGCAACAACAATACCAACAAGGACGTTACCGTGAAATCGGCCAGGATATTCGATCCTACCGAAACGAGCGGATTCCGTCCTAAAAACCCGGTGGATACGTCGAGGGACGCGATCATCGTGCTGGACGGCATCCAGATAACCAGGCAGAGCAATAAAATCGACGATCTGGTGCCCGGCGTAACGCTGAACCTGGCTGAAGCTTCCGACAAGCCCGTCAAGCTGAAGATAGAGCCGAACCGCGAGGCCGTCAAGGATTCCATAATCGCGCTCGTAGGCAACTACAACAGGGTCATGGCGGAAATAAACATCTTGAGCCGGAAAGAAGACGGCATAATCCAGGAAATCTCATACTTTACCGACGACGAACGAAAGCAATACCAGGAGAGGCTCGGCCTTTTGCAGGGAGACATGACACTTTCACAGGTTCGCAGCTCGCTTCAGGGCATCATGATGAACGCCTACCCTACGCGCTCGGGTACCTCGGTGCTTTCCTCCTTCGGAATCTCCACCAACTCGCAGAAAGGCGGAGGCTTCGACGCGTCGCGGTTGCGAGGATATCTGGAAATCGACGAAAACGCCATAATGAAAGCGTTAAAGGAAAATTTCGACGCGGTGCGCGATAGTTTCGGCTTTGACACCGACAAAGATTTAATCATAGACTCGGGAGCCGGTTTCTCCCTGGATGCGCTGATCAAGCCGTACGTCGAGACCGGCGGCATACTCACGGGAAAGACGCGAACGCTCGATACGGTCATTACCCGAGAAAAAAGAAAGATCGAAGAGCTGACCGTGCAGCTCGCGAGCAAGGAACAGGAACTCAAGCGTAAATACGGACAAATGGAAGGCGCGATGGGCCAGCTTGAAAGTTCCGCGAGCGCATGGGATAATTTCGGAAAGCAACAATAGAGACCGACCGAAAATGGAGTTATGATGACGATTACGATTAATAATTCGCCGCTTGCCTTTGATACCGAGGGAAAAACCGTAGGTGCCGTCATCTCTTCGCTGGACGCGATGATTGAGAACGAAGGGCAGCTCATCGTGGGAATACAGCTCAACGGCGTTGCGATCGACGCTCAGGCCGTAGCAGCGATGGAAACGCGGACGGCGCAGGAATCCGATAACCTGGAGCTTTTCACCGATTCCATAAGCGTCATGAAAATCAAGGCGATCGAGACGCTTCTCGAGCTCGTGGAGACAACCAAGCTGGAGGAAGCTGCGCTGCTTCACGAAAATGTTTTGGAAACGTGGAATCAATTCAAGTCGGTATTCTCCTCCCTGTTCAGCGCGGAGGAGATTTCCTTCATGGACGCGTTCGAGTCGTTCCTTCGCGACGCCTCGCCGAAGCCGAAAGGCGTTCGCGAGGAAACCATTCACCGGATGGAAATGCTCTTTGCCGAGCGGCTTCACGAAACGAAGGATCCCGAACAGGCCATGCGTTCGGCCGGGAACCTTTTCAACGCGCTGAAGCAGGACCTGTCGGCGGTTCCAGTGAGGATACAGACGGGAAAGGACGCCGAGGCGATGAGGACCATGGTCCTGACAGTGGAACTCATCAACAAGACCGTGAGGATACTCCCCGATTTCGCGCGCCGCTTCGACAGCGCGGGAGCCATGTCCATCGGTGATAAAAATATCCAGGAATTTTACAACGACTTCAACCTGGTGCTGAGGGAACTCATGGGTGCCTTCGAGCACAAGGACAGCGTGCTCATAGGAGACCTGGCAGAATACGAGATACTGCCGCGGATGAACCAATTCTTCGAGTCCGCCGACAAGCTCATGGACGCCGTATGATATTCAACCTATTTCAGGATGCCCCAGATAATCCATGGGTAAAGCAGGATACGACCGACAGCAGGGTCATGGTGGTCATCGTCATCATCCTGGCCGCAGTGCTGATCATCGTATCGCTGGTGCGCTGGATACAAAACGGCGCCAAGATTCCTTCACTGCAGCCGATGCTCAACCACGGAGCCTTCAAGCGCCAGGCGACCAGTACGGGATTCACCAAGTCCGAGATGCTTTTTCTCGAAGACTACGCGAAAAAGTTGGGCGTCATCAATCCGCAGACGATTTTCGGCAACGCCGCCAGCCTCGATTCATTCCTGAAGAACGCCTACAAATACATAGAAAAAAACGCCAAGACCGAGGCGGACGCCGAGGCTCAGAAGAGCGATCTTTTTTCCCTCCGCGAAATATTGGGCCGGCGCATCCGATCGGGCGCCTCGATGAAATCCACGCGCTCGCTCGAGAAGCTGATGCCCCTCTCCCTCGTGAACGCGCAGGAAGCGCATTTCCCCACGGTTTTGGTGGCCAATCAACCTGACGCGCTCTATGTGGAAGCCCCCCGCGACGCCTTCGGTGAATACATACATTTTACCCGCAGCGCCAAGCTCAACGTCTTTTTTTATACGGGCAACCACGCGGGCTATCAATTCAAGACCCGCACCGGCAGTACGGTCGAGACCAACGGAAGGTCGCTGCTGGCTCTCTCGCACAGCGACGACGTGACGCCTCTGCCGTCGCGGAACCATGACAGGACTCAAACGAGGATTCCGTGCCGTTATTTTTTAGTGCATGTCCTGACGAGCGGCAACGGTCGCAACGCCACGAAAACCGTGAAAACGGAGAAAGCGGCCATATCCAGCCTCATCGTCGATATATCCGCCGGCGGCATGTCCATGCAAACGTCCAGCCCCGTCAGCGCCGGAGACATCATCAAGATAGAGTTCGAGATCGGGCGCGGAATGAAAGCCGTATTCGGCACCGTGATTCGGGTAAACAGGATGAAGAACGGGTTTGCCATGCATATCCGGATAATCAAGATTGCGCCGAAAACCCGGAATGAAATTCTTGCGTACGTTTATAATTATCTGTAACGATCCGCCGCGGCCAATGCTGCAAGCGGTTTTCCGGACAAATCGTTCTTGACCAGCGAAGGGATTCAACCTACAATTACCCGTATGAAGGTAATAGACATCGCAAACTTGAAACGCAAAGAGACTCCCGTTTATTACCGCAAGGAATTCAAGGGCGACGCGATAATCGAAATCATGCAGGAAATGTTCAATACACCGGTAGAATTCGTGGTGGAACATAAACCGGTGGGGGGCATAGACATTCGCGTTACGCTTACGGAAGATATCGATTATCCGATAATTCCCATAGTCAGTTCCATCAAGACCCATATCAAGCAGATGCATGAACGCGGGAGCTTACCCTGATTCGTTTTGAAGCTCCCCATGTCGAGGATACTGAAAAAATCGGTGAGCTTCTGGGACTCCATGCAAGGCCGGGGATGATTCTGGCTTTTCAGGGCGGCCTGGGAGCCGGCAAGACTTGTTTTATTCGGGGACTCGCACGGGGCATGGGCGTTATGGACCGCATAACGAGCCCTACCTATACGATCGTGAACGAATACGAGAATCGGATACCGCTGTATCATATAGATGCGTACCGGCTGCGTTCCGCTCAGGATTTCGCGATGATCGACTCGGACCAATATCTGTTCGGTCACGGGGTGTGCGCTCTCGAGTGGAGCGAGAACGTCGTGTCCGCCTTGCCCGAAACCTGCGTGAAAATAAAAATAGAAATTTTGGAAAACAATGCGCGCATGATTTATATTGAAAATTGGCCGAATGAGGAGGAAATCCGTTGAACCTGCTGGTAATCGATTGTTCCTCGGAAATTTTGGCCGTTGGCGTGGCTAGAAACGCGGAACGCGTGGAAAAAGACCTGCCCAAGCATCCCTTCAAGGAAGCTGGCGGTCATGCGAGCGGAAAAGGACTCGTTTCCGTATCCATAGACGCGGGCTTTCGTCACGCGGAGAGAATATTAGGCGCCGTTGAATTTTGCCTTGCCGAGGCGGGACTGCAAAAAACCGATCTTGACCTCATCGCCTGCGCATCCGGGCCAGGCTCGTTTACGGGCTTACGGATAGCCATGTCTACGGTAAAAGGGCTGGCGTTTGGGCTGGGAAAACCCTTCGTCGCCATTCCGACCTTGGACGCTCTGGCTGAAGAATGGCGCGGCGTATCCCCGATTATCGTTCCGTTGATAGACGCAAAACGCTCGCATTTTTATTTTGGCATCTATCAGAACGGCATTAAGATAAGCGGCCCGCACGATGACACGCGGGAAAAAATGCTGACGCTCGTGGAGTCCTTCCCCGAGGTGCTGTTCGTCGGCCCGGATTCAGGGCTGCTTGAGGATTTCGTCCAGCAACGCAAGGGCTTTACCGTATGCCCGTATGCAAAAAAAGCGCCGATCGCGGCGTTGGTAAAACTATCGGTGAGCCGTTTCCGGGAATTCGGATCCGCACCGCCCGAGGAAAGTCCTCTGTATCTGCGCGCAAGCGATGCCGAAGAAGCAGCGGCAAGGGAAAGCGCGCAATGATGGAACAGGATGAATTCCCGCTGGATGACCTGCCCCTCGAGGATATCGACGACGTCGATGCGCAGGAAGCAGTCGCCGACATGCCATCTGTCGACTCATTGCTGCTCAAGGCCAACAACTCGAATTTCAAGCGGCTTATATCGTCCTACAAAAACATACCCACCCCGACGGCACTCATAGACTCCACGCTGAATTTCTTCTACGCCAACGCGGCATTCCAGAAAATGCTCAAGGATTTCCACTATCCGCAGAACGCGTCTTTTTTCAACACGTTTTCCAGGTCGATAAGCCCCGAGACGGCCAAAAATCTCTATGGTGCCATGCACGACAGCGCAACGGGATTTTCATGGCGCGGCATGCTCAGGCACAAGACGCGCGACTTGAGCACGATGATGACGAACGTTCACGTGCTCCCCTACAAGCTCGATGACGAGGAAAACAAGAAACCCGATGCCTGGCTTATCCTGATAGACGACATAACCGAGGAAAACCAGCAGTTCCTGCACACCATGTTCATGAGCCTGCTGGAAGCCTCCAAACTCAAGGACAACGATACCGGCATGCATATCGAGCGGGTCAACCTCTATGCGAAGGCCATGGCCAGGACTATCTACGAAAGCAGCGCGGACCCCGATATAGACAAGGATTTCGTGGATAATATCGGATTCCTGGCGGCGATGCACGACGTGGGCAAGATAGGCACCCCCGACGATATCCTCAACAAACAGGGGCCCCTCACCGAATTCGAGTGGGGCATCATGCGCGAGCACACGATCAACGGGGCGTTCATCCTGTCAAGTTATCCAAATATAATGGCCAAGCAGATAGCCCAGTCGCACCACGAGTGGTGGAACGGCTCCGGATACCCGTTCAAGCTGGAGGGCGAGATGATTCCCCTGCCGGCGAGGATCGTGGCGCTCGCCGACGTCTATGACGCCCTGCGGATGAGGCGCTCGTACAAGGAACCGTTCAAGCACGAGCAGGCTTTCGAAATCATCATGCACGACTCGGGAAAGCATTTCGATCCCGCGCTCGTGCTGGTATTCAAGAAGACGCAAAAGAACTTCGAGACGATATTCAACGAGAACATCGACCTGCACTGACTGCGGTAACGGAAATCAGCTCAGCTGCTTGATGAAGGCCCTGCGCCTTTTATGCTGGCGTTTCTCGAAATGATTCCAGAGCCCTTGCACGGCATCGTTGCTTTCCAGCTCGCCCGCGCTCTCGGCCGACTTTATTCCGTCCGCGATGGCGTTGTTCGTTATTTCCGTCATGAGCAGCGCGTTGAGCCCGCGGTTCTGGTATTCCTTGCGCACCGCGATGAGGTACAGGTCCAGGCCCTCGGGTTTCTTGAAGGCGTTCATGATGTGGATCCAGCCGAACGGGAACAGCCTCCCGCGGGCCTTCTGCAGCGCGCGCGAGAAGGAAGGCATGGCCAAGCCGAAGCCCACGGCGTTATCGTTCTCGTCGATTATTATTTTTGTATAACGAAGGTCGACGAAGCCCAGGTATTGCTTGACGTAGGTATCGGCCTGGCTTTTGGAAAGCGGAACGGTTCCATAGAGCCCCGCATAGGCCTCGTCCACGATATCGAAGAACTGGGAGCCGTATTTCTTCTTCAGTTCCGAGCGGCTTTTTGGCCGCGCCAGACGCAGGTGGGAGCGCTTGAGCACGAGGTCGTTGATGCGCAGTATCTTTTCGGGGATTTCCTTGGGCGTGTAGATCTCGAATTCGAGCCAGTCCACGTCCTTGGCGTACCCAAGGGCCTCGAGGTGTTCCTTATAGTAGGGGTAATTGTAGATCATGGGCAAGGTGCCGAGTTCCTGGAATCCCTCGATGAGCATGCCTTCCTTGTCGAGGTCGGTAAAGCCCATGGGCCCCTGGATGCCGGTCATCCCCTGCTCTTTGGCCCAATCTTCGGCGGTCTTGAAGAGGGCGGCCGAAACTTCCCGGTCGTCGATAAAGTCTATCCAGCCGAAGCGGGCGTTTTTGGCGCCCCATTTTTCTATGGCCTTGCGGTTGATTATGCACGCGATGCGGCCCGCCACGGCGCCGTCCTTGTAAGCGAGCCAGTATTCTGCTATGGACGACTCGAAGGCTGGATTCTTGTCTTTTCGCAGGGTATTGTATTCGTCGAACAATAGCGGCGGAATCCAATATTGATTATTTTTATATAAGGAAAATTGGAATTCGACGAATCGCCTGAGATCTCGGCGAGTAGTGACTTTTCGTATCTCGATGCCCATGGCTGCCCCCCAAATTATTGTTTAACGTTCGTCGGATCTTTTTTCCAGTCGGAAAGGAAATCCTCGTGCGCATCGATCATGGACTGCATCAGCGCGTCCTGAAGACTGCCGCGCCCGCCTTGGTCGTTTCCATCCTGGACATACAGGTGGCCGAGAATGCCGGTCAAATCCGCTATCGAAAACGATGCGTCCTCTACCCGCCTGCGTTCAAGGCTTTTATACGTCTTGTCGTATGATTCATTGTAAGCGGCATCCCGCCAGGCCGTCATCGACATAGCTTGGTTCTCCCCCGGCAATCGAAAAATAAAAAACCGCCCTGATCCGGGCGGTTTTTAAAACATTGGCGACGGGGGGACTCGAACCCTCGACACAGCGGATATGAGCCGCTTGCTCTACCATCTGAGCTACGTCGCCACGCTGATGCCCG
>CAZAJF010000076.1:0-7129 GCA_964485395.1 uncultured Treponemataceae bacterium
TATCTTAACCATTAAGCTGTAGGACTTCGACTAGCATTTCGACGCCAGAATCACAAAATTGTCCTACCGTGCTTTCGACAAGCGTACGTGCCTCCGGGAGCTTCCCACGTCAACCGCGTTTGCGGCCGTAGAATTAAACGGCAGGATATGGTTTCCCACGCAGGCCGGAGTCGCGGGCATCGACCCGAAAAAAATTCCGGAAAACCTGGTTCCTCCGCCCGTATTCATAGATTCCGTCCTCGTGGACGGAAAAGAGCAGGTCATCGAGGGCGATTTTACGATGAAGCCGGATAACAAGCGGATAGACTTCATCTTTACGGCGCTCAGCTACGTCGTACCCGAAAACGTGGAATTCCAATACAGGCTGGAAGGTTTCGACAAGGAATGGTCCCCCGCATCAAAAAAGCGCGAAGCTTCGTATACGAATCTATCCCCGGGCAAATACCGCTTTACCGTGCGGGCGTATAACAACGATGGCATCGTGTCGGATCCTCCGGCGTCACTGAATCTGGAAAAAAAGCCGCTCTTCTACCAAACCTTCTGGTTTCTGGGGCTGTGCCTGGCCCTCTCCATCGTCGCGCTGTTCCTCGCCATCCAGGCCATCAACCACCTCAGGGTCGGAGTGCTCAAGAAAAAGCTGGTGCAGCAGGAAAAGGAGCTCGAGCTCGAGCGAAAGGCCGTCGAGTCGGAACGCCATGCCAAGGAATTGGAGACGAACCTAAAGAATTCCTACAGCCGTTTCGTGCCTCCCGAGTTCATACGCCTCCTCAACAAGGAAAGCATCCTCGACATCAAGCTCGGCGATCAGGTAGAGAAAGAGCTCTGCATCATGTTTTCGGATATCCGCGCGTTCTCCTCCATTTCGGAGCAGATGACCCCCGAGGAAAATTTTAATTTTCTCAACACCTACCTCAAGATGGCCGGGCCGGTCATACGGGGCAACGACGGCTTCATAGACAAATATATCGGCGATGCGATCATGGCCCTTTTCCCCGGCGACGCCGAAAAGGCCATCAGGGCCGCCATCGAGCTGCAGCATTGCGTGCACAGCTTCAACGAGGCCAATTACCTGGGCAAGAATTTCAAGGTTACAGCCGGCGTCGGGCTCCATGTAGGAAAGCTCATGCTTGGAACCATCGGCGAGGAGAACAGGATGGACGCCACGGTAATCTCGGACGCCGTAAACCTCGCCTCGCGCCTCGAGGGCCTGAACAAGGTGTTCGGCTCAAAGGTGATAGTCAGCGAAGACATCGTGGCCAAATTCTCAAGGAAAAACCTGTTCAGCATCCGCTTCATCGGCCGCGTCCGCGTGCTCGGGAAAAAGAAATCCATCGCCATCTACGAAATACTGGACGCCGAGACGAAGCAGCGGAAAGCCGCCATCGAGGAAACCATCGGCACCTACGACGTCGCCATGAAACATTATTATAACCGGCAATTCGCGGAAGCCATCGCGCTTTTCGAGGAAATCCTGGCATCTACCCCGGAAGACTGCATCGTAAGGCGGCATCTGGCGTCTGCCCGCCATTACGTGGCCAAGGCGCTCCCGGACGGCTGGGACGGCATTGAGAACCTTGAGCTGAAATAGCGGGACATTCCCCGGAAGGAGCGATATATGCGCTTGAGATCAAAGCTTTCCTTTATGTTCATCGGCGCATTCATGGTGAATCTCGCGATCCTGATAACGGTTTTTCCAACCTTGACCAAGAGCATAACCTTGGTTCAATTGCGTTCCCAGGCTCTAACGATAGGATATTACCTGCTTCACAATCTTGAATCCCTCCCGTTCGACGGCGATGAGGCCTCGTTCGAAAAAACGGTGGATGCCCAGTTCGAGTTCATATCGGTTCTGGGCGAGAAAACAGGGGACTTTACCGTCCGGGAAATCCTTCTTTTGAATCAGGCGGCAAAAGTCGAGATAGGCCACCCCGATTCGGAGAAAGGCCTCGACTATTCAAGCCACGCGGACGTCATGGAAGCCCTGAAAGGCGCGCCCTTGCGGGTGGTCATCGAATCCAACACGGCCAAGGACGGCACCCCGGAAATGGACGCGGACATCGTGGCGCCCGTTCGTCTGGCGGACGGCGATTCCAGAGTAGTTGAAATAAAACTTAACTTATCGGCGACCACGGCCCTCCTCGACGCGCGCTTCAGGACTATAGAGCTCGCCATCGCGGGATCAATACTCGCCGTATTCGCGCTGCTGTCGGGACTGCTTCTCATGGGCATCGGAGGGGCCGTCATACGCCCCCTCCTCCGAGTTTCAAAAGCCATGGAAAAAGTGGGGCGCGGGGAACTCGAGGTAAAGCTTAACCTGAACCGCAACGACGAGATCGGCGCGATGGCCGCCAGGTTCGACGAGATGGTCATAGGCCTCAGAGAGCGTTTCGAACTTTCTCGCTACGTTTCAAAGTCCACCGCGGGAGCCGCGCGAAGCAAGGCGGTGGCGGCCGCGAGCGGCGTAACGCAAAGAAGGCTGACCATGTTTTTCTCGGACGTGCGCGGCTTTACGGCATACTCCGAGAAAACGCCGCCCGAGCAGGTAATCGCCGTCTTGAACCGGCTATTGGGCCTCCAGGAAAAAATAATCGCAGATTGCGGGGGTGAGGTCGATAAATTCGTGGGAGACGAGGCCATGGCCATCTTCGAAAAACCGTCGGCGGCACTGCAGGCAGCCTTGAAGATACGACGCGTAGCCAAGGCCAATTCGGCGAAGCTGGACGGTTTGCGCCTGGGCATAGGCCTGCACATAGGTCCCGTCGTGGAGGGCGATATCGGCTCGCCGAATCATATGGACCATACCGTAATCGGGGATACCGTGAATACGGCGGCGCGTATCCAGGGAGCGGCCGAAGCCTGGCAGATTTTAGTATCGGAAGACTTGATCCACGAGCCTGGAATCGAGGAATCGTATCAGTTCGAGGGATCGCTGCAAATCAGCGCAAAGGGAAAATCGCAGCCGGTACCCGTCCGGGCCCTCGTGTCGGAACGCTAGTCACGAAAGGTCGGCATAGAGTCCCTCGCATAGCCGGAGGAGGTCATCGGGGGCAAGGAGCATCTGCACGCCCCGGGCACCCGCGCTGACCGACACGGAATCCCACAGCGCCGCCGTTTCGTCCACGAATATAGGCAACTTCTTTTTAAGTCCCACGGGCGAGCAGCCGCCGCGCTGGTAGCCCGTAAGTCCCAAAAGTTCCTTGAGCGGCAGCATTGATACCGTCTTGTTGCCGCTCGCCGAAGCGGCTTTCTTGAGGTTCAGCTCGGCGCTTCCCGGAATCACGAAAACCACCGGCCCCGTCTTGTCTCCCACCGCCACCAGCGTCTTGAAGATCCTGTCTATTTCAAGCCCCGTCTTGGAAGCCGCGTTCCGTGCCCCAAGGTCGTCTTCGTCGACCTCGTATTCCCTCGTTTCATACCGGATTCCGGCGGCCTTCGCGATCCTCAGGGCGTTCGTATTCATGGACGGCTCCTAAAGCGAAAAGTTTTCATAACAAATGCTGGCCCGGCGGACTCCGAGCCCCCGCAAGGTTTTCATGAGTTGAACGCGCATGGGCGGCGGGCAGCACAGCATCCACGACGCATCTGCGGAAGCCAGCTCGTAGGCCGCGAGATCCTTGAGTTTGGCCTCGTCTATGAGCCCGCGCTGGCCGGTCCACATCGGATCCGAGCTGAGCACGGGAATCGTGCTCAAGCCCGGCAGCTTCGACATGTAGGCCGCCAGTTTGTCAAGGTCCACGAGATCGTCCCTCGTACCAGCTGCCCACAGGACGAGAATCCTGCGGGTCGAGCCTTTTCGCGCGAGGGAAGCGAGGATCGACAGGAACGGGCTGATTCCGATTCCCCCCGCCAGGAGCACGAGCGGACCGTTTGCGTTTTTTTGAAGACCATGTTTCTTGAGCGTGAATGTTCCATATGGGTAATCGAGGGAGGCTTTCCAGGGATGTTTTGATAGAGCGCCGGGAAAATACTCGGCCGCGTCGTAGAGCCTCATTGTCCAGTCGCCCACCACCTTCACGAGTACCTGGATCTCGGCCTCGGAAGAACCGGGCTGCGCCGGGGGAGATGAAATCGCGAACGGATGATATTCCCCTCCCAGGCCGGGAACGTGCATGCGCAAATACCCGAATTGTCCCGCCTCGTGCGAAGGTCGCTTCGCGGGGCCGGGCTTGAGGCTGATTCGCAGGAGCCTGGAACCCAATACTTCCACCCCGCTGACTGTGCACGCCGCAACCGGCCGCAAGAATTTATGATACAGCCAAAAATAGACGGAGACGGCCAGCATGGTTATAATAATATATTTCAGGATCGGGCGAACGGCGATTTCGGGGCCAAGCGAGGCATGCGCGCAGGCAAGGATCAAGACCGGCAGCGAGGCATTATGGCTCAGCCTTGCGAAATCGTAGCGCAGCCCGAATCTATCTCCCAGTTTTTTAATTTTAACCAGCGGATTTATCAGATGAAACCTGGTATTAGCGAGAAAGACGAAGGAAAAAACCGCGATCGCGCAGAACAGCGCCAAAACGATGCCGCCGAGCCGTGAATAAAAGTTTGCAGAAATGCCGACCGCCGAGGCTTTCGAGAAAAATCCGTGAATAAAACTTACCGTAATGGCGAGGGGGCCGATTACGGCATGGGCGCGGAACATGTTGCCGAGACCGAGTTGGCGCTCGATGCATTTCGGGCGCGCTATCAGCGCGAACTGCACGCAGAACAGCGCATAGGCTACGATTCCACTGGCGATTCCCGCTTTTGTCATGCCCGGTTCCCCGTCAGCGCTTGCGCCTGAATACCCTGTAGTTGACCGTTGAAAAAATATTGTTGCGTTTCTCGAGTTTTGTGACCCATTCGGTACCGACGGTATTCGCGCACATCATTTCGTATATTCGCGTAAAATTCGTTACCGCGTCCTCGATCTGCCGCCGGGCAAAAGAGCCCGATTTGCCCGCCTTGAGGAGGAACGGCCAGTCCGAAGCCTGTGCGAGCAAAGTCTCGCGCGCAGCCTGGTTCAAGACCCGCTCGCGAAGCCCAACCTCGTCGGGAAAGCGCTCGGCCAATTCCATCATGCGCTCGATCAGCTTGAAGGTGTGGCGGTAAATCCAGTCGTTTGATTTGTCCAGCCAGAGGCTTGCATAGCCGTCATGGCCCCACGAGGCGAATTCCGGCTCGCTAACCTGCGTTTCGGGATACTGTTTCTGGTAGTCCGAGAGCGTAACCATGCGTATTTCGCCCGTTGTCTGGGCTTTACGGAACAAAGCCTCGAGCCACTGTACGCCTTCGAACCAGCAATGACCGAACAACTCCGCGTCGTAGGGAGCCACGATCAGCGCGGGTTTCTTTATCAAGGAGGATACCTTGCGGGCTTGTCGAACCCGGTTATACAGGAAATTCTCGGCGTGCTCCACGACTTTCGCCGAGGCATGGTCGGGATTATAGGGGATCTTTTCAGACGTCTTGCCGGTGATGGACCAATATTTAAAACCGGTATACGTGCGCACCTGCTTCAGGTCTATGTAAGGACCGATATAGTCTACCGGCAAGTCAAAACCGATATCCCGGTAAAAATCGCGGTAGGAAGGGTCCGCGGGATACCCTTCCGTTTCGGACCAAACCGCCTCGGTGGAAGAAACGTCGCGTATGAAATTGACATAGCCGTTTTCGCAGGATATGGGCGCAAAGGAGCCGAACTGCGGAGTAGGTTCCCCAAGCAAGGCGGAACGGGTTCCGACTATGGAATATTGCAGGCCGTAGGAACTGAGTATTTTTTCGAGGCCCGGGTACCATCCAAGCTGGGGAAGCCAAAAACCGTGCGGCGTTCGCCCGAACACGGAACGAAAGGCTATGATTCCGGCCTCTACCTGCGCGGCGATGGCTTCGGGATAGGATTGATACAGCGGAAGGAACGCGTTGGTCGCCGCGCTGGTCATCAGCTCGAGTCGACCTTTTTTATAGTAGAAATTGATGGCATCGAGGATATTCTTGCCGTGGAGTACCGAAAAATCCTCGAGATTTTTCTGGTAAAGCTCCGCATACATGGCAGCCAGCGGTGCCATCGATGGATCATGTGCCGTCCTGTCCATCTCCTGCCTTGCAAGTTCGCATTGCCTGAGAAGCCAGGCAACGTATCGATTCTGCAGCATCGAGTCGCCGAGCATGGAAAGCAAGGTCGGCGAGATTGCCATCGTCAAGCGCCACGGGACGCCATCGGCTTCCAGCCTGGAAAACATCCGCAAAAGCGGCAGGTAAGTCTCCGAAAGAGACTCGAACAGCCATCGCTCCTCAAGGAAATTGGGATAATCCGGTTGACGTACAAAAGGTAAATGTGCGTTGAGCACCAGTGCAATGTTACCGCTTTCCATGTAATGCTCCGATCAATCGTCGAAATTGCCCATTATCCTGGACGGATGATGCTCATGCCGCTTCGGAGGCTCAAGATCCTCGATACCGGAAAGAAGCATGACTTCGGACTGAACGGAATCCATAGGATTCAGGCGTTCCGCGATTTGAAAACGCGGCGTTCGTACCAGTTCCGAATGGGCGAGAACCTTGATTTTCTGGCCGCACCGGACATAAAGGTCGATTCGATATTCCATATCGGGTTCGGGAAGGTGGATATACCAGGAATTGTCGTTTTTTCCAATCGCAAGATCGAATGAAACGGCTGTTTTTTGATCTGTATTCTTGGAATCTGCTAAAGGATTCTCTATAACCCGCAGGAAAAAAACAGCCGAGCCTTCTCCCATGCAGAGAGAATCCAATTCTTCGTCGCGCACATCCCAAAATACGAAAGCCCAACCGGGATCCCGGACCAAAACATGAATTCTTGTTTCATTATACTTGCCGACTATACAGGGCGCTAAATCGAGGGAAGCATCGATCTCATCCAATTCGGAGCCTGAGAATTTTTTTTCCTCGACATGTACGGCCGTACTGCTGGCAAGTCGTCGTTCGTCGTTGTCTTCCGTAAAGGCGTCGAGTATCTCGCTTAAAATAATAACATGCTCGAGCCCTTGTGGAAGGTTAAGCCCAAGTTTTTCGGCGAGTACGTAGAGAGCATCCAGGGAAAGATCTTGTAATCGTTCTTCAGTCACGCGCCTATAATCTTGTACATGCCGCCTATGTGTCAAGTAAG
>CAZAJF010000077.1:0-6405 GCA_964485395.1 uncultured Treponemataceae bacterium
CCGGCCTGCGTGGGAAACCATATCCTGCCGTTTAAGTCTACGGCCGAAAACGCGCTGGACGTGGGAAGCTCCCGGAGGCTCGTGCGCTTGTCGAACGCACCGTAGGACAATTTGGCGATGCTGCCGTCGAAGAGCTTGTCGAGGTCGGACAGCGTAACGGTGAAGATACCCGAGGTGGCAGTAAGCCACAGCTTGCCCGAGCCGTCGGGGATGATCTCGAAGACGGCGTCCGAGGGCATGCCGTGCTTCGTGGTATACGTAAAGTATTTATCACCCCTGATGCGCGTTATGCCCGCCCCGGTCGTAATCCACATGTCCTCCGCCAGGGAGTAGATCCTGAATACCACGTCGCCGCCCAGACCCGACTGCGTGTTGATGACCTTGCCGAAAACACCGTCCCTGAAGGTCTGCAAGCCGCTTCCGTCCGAGCCTATCCATATGGCGCCGTCGGGGGCCTCGTAGAGGCACATGACGTACTCGAATCCCAGGCCGTCCTTGGGACCGTAGCTTGCGACCGTTTTCCTGTCCGCGGAAATGACTGACAGCCCGGTGGTGGTTCCCACGAACAGGCGGCCGTCGCGGGTTTCGAGCATGGTACGCACCTTGTTGCCGGCCAGCCCCTGTTTCGGCGTGAAGCTGAACGCGGGCAAGCCGTCTCTGTAGCCGTACAGGCCGCTGCTGTACGCAGCTACCCATACGATCCCGTGGCGGTCCTGGATTACGTGGCGTATGCGTATCTGCGACAGCCTTTCGTCGTCCACGCTGCGTATGGTTTTCGTAACCGTATCGAGCAGCCCGAGGCCTTTGTTGGTGCCGAGCCAGATATCCGTGCCGCTGGCGAGCACCGCGTTGACGCCATTGTCCGCGAGCCCCTCGGGTATGCCAAAAATCGTGAATTTTGATTCCGAGAATTTTTCGATGCCCTTGCCCGTCGCCACCCAGATATTGCCTTCGCGGTCTTGAAGGATCGAGTTCACCTTTACGTCGGACAAGCCGTCCTTCGTTTCGTACGAACTGAGCCTTCCCTGGTACGATCTGAGCAGGCCGCCTTCGTAGCTTATCCAGAGCGTACCGCTCCGGTCCCGATACAAACGTTGCAGGAGCAGGCTTTTCTTGAGGTTCAACGAGGCGGAAGGATCGATTTTTTCTATGATACTGTCGTTATCCATCGTGTAGATGAATCGCGAACTGACGGCAAGCAGGCGCGTTCCGTCGGCGATCATGGACACGACGGGATCTTCCGCGAAAATACCAGCGAGTGCGCCCGCATAGGGCGAGATGATTCCCGCGGTTTCCGTGAACATGCCTTTGCTCGTGGTGCCAATCCATATCTGCCCGTCGCTTTTTTCGCACAGGAAACTGATCTGGGATTGCATCAACTCGGGGAGTTGGGGAAAGGTCCTGACCGTTCCGTTTTCAAAAAGCGCGAGCCCGGCCACCGTGCCAATCCAGATTCGTCCCTTGCTGTCGCATAGTATCTTTCGTATGGAGTTGTTGGGCAAACCGCTCTCAATATCGATATACCGGTAGTCGCCTTTGGTATAAACTGCTACCCCTTGGTTGTTCGTTCCAATCCAGAGAGAGCCCTGCGCGTCCTTTGCCATGGCGCGCGCCGATGTAAGGGGCGGAGTGCTGGGATCGCGGGGTTTCAGACTCGTAAAATCGATGCCGTCGAAGCGAAGGATGCCTTCATAGGTACCCAGCCAAATAAAACCCCGCTCATCCTCCATGATCTCGAGGACTTCCTTGAGCTCGCGATCGGAGCCGTAAAGGGAATGTGCATATTGCGAAATGCTTTTTTCCGGATCTATTTGCTGGGCAGAGCAGAGTATCAGGCCAAATAGCAGGATGGATACTAGAAAGGCGATTCTCGATTTTTCCGGTGCAGGCATCTGAAATTCTCCTCGTTACAAACTAGAACAGAAAATCGGCCGTGTCAATAAAAATGACGCTGCTGTCCCGGATATCGGCGGCTTACGCGACCTTGTACGAGATCAGCCAGTAATATCCGAAGCTTTCGTATTCGAACCCGGCGGAGCAAGGCCCGAAAATCGAGGCCAATTCGCCTTCAGAGGGGAAATTTTTTATAACTTCGTGCGTTTCGCCCGAATCGAGTTTTCTGTCCTGCCACGAATTCCCCTCCGGGTCGATGCGGGATATCGGCGTGCTCGATCCTTCCACGAACCGGTTGTCGACGAGGCAGACGAGCGAACCCGGAGGGAGGGCCGCGTGCAGGGCTTGGATAAATGCGGCGCGCCTAGATTTTTCCACATGGCTGAACCAGAATCCCGCGAATGCCGAATCGCAGCCGGGAACGGCGCGCGGGGAGTAGGCGTCTCCGATTAGCGTGGAAACAGGGCATTGGCCATACGGTTTTTGCCGCGCGATTTCGAGTACGGCTTCATTGATGTCGCTCGCGCTTACGGAACGCGCGGACCGGGCGAGCACCTCGGTCCAGTAGCCCGTGCCGCAGGCTATTTCAAGCACGGATTTACCGGAGAACAGCTGCGTCACCCTGGCTTTGAGCAGGGCTAAGCTTTCCTGCCGTTCGGGTTTGCCATAGATACGCTCGTATTCCAGAGCGCGTTTTTTATAGTATTCGACCATTGTTTCCTCATGGGCAGCCCTGAAACCCGGTTGGCCCAGGGCTGCGGACGATAGCGTTTCAGCCGTTTTAAAGAGGGAGCCCGCCCAGCGCGTCGTGCAGGATCTCGCTGACCGTGGGGTGGGGTATGACGAGGCTTTCCAGCTCGTGCGCCGTGGACCCGCGCATGATGGCGTACTGCATGCCCCAAATTATCTCTCCTGCGTAGGGGCAGACGAGGTGGGCGCCCAGGATGCGGCCGCTGGATTTCTCGGCGATGATCTTGCAGATGCCGTGCGCGTTGATGCCGTTCTCGGCAAGGAAGCGTCCGTTCGTGCGCGCCGGAAGCGAGCTTTTTACGAACTCGATTCCGGAGGCAAGCGCTTCAGCCTCGGTCAGGCCGACGCCGGCGGCTTCGGGCTCGCCGTAGACGACCCAGGGCAGGGCCTTCCAGGGAATAGTCGCCGTTTTTCCCGCTATGAGGTCCACTACCGCGCGGCCCATGGCGCTGGCGGAGTGCGCCAGGAGCGAGCGCCCGGTGGCGTCGCCGATGGCCCATACGTTGGGAACGTTCGTGCGGCAGGAGTCGTCCGTCTCGATTCCCTTGGGGGAATGTTTTACGCCCGAGGCTTCCAAACCGATGCCCGCGAGGGCGGGACGCCGGCCCGTTGCCATCAGCACGATGTCTCCGGCCGCCGTTTCCTCCGCGTCGCCCTTTTTATAGAATACGGTGCCGCCCTCGATCTTGGTTACGGCCGCGCCCGTGGCTATGGTGACGCCCTTGAGGCCGCGCTTGAATATGGAGGCGATCTCCGCGTCCATGAAGGGCAGTATCTCGGGTAACATTTCTATAACGGTAACCTGGACCCCGAGCGCCGAGAAGAAGCTGGCGAACTCGATGCCGATGACGCCGCCCCCGATTACCACGATGCTCTTGGGCATCCGGCTGATATTGAGGAGCTCGTCGCTCGTCATGACGGAGGGGTTATCCTGGCTGCCGGGGATGGGCGGGCGCGCGGGAACGGATCCCGAGGCGATGATGAGGTGAGCGCCTTCCACGACCTGGCCGCTTTCCTGGACGGTTACCGAGGTTTTTCCGCTTATGACGCCGGTTCCCTTGATTACCTCTACCTTGTATTTTTTCATGAGGAAATCCACGCCCCCGACGAGCCGCGCCACCGTCTGGTTTTTCCAGGCCATGGTAGCCTGCAGGTCGAATTCCACGCCGCTCACCTTGACGCCCATGGCCTGGGAATCCAGCGCGTGCTTATAGCGCTTGGATGCGTTCAAGAGGCTTTTCGTTGGAATGCAGCCGCGGTTCAGGCAGGTTCCGCCCAAGGCGTCTTTTTCTATAAGGGCTACTTTCATTCCCAAAGATCCCGCTCGTTCCGCAGCCACGTAGCCGCCGGGGCCGCCGCCCAGAATCACTATATCGTACACAGTTTCCCCCTTGTTTTAGGCGCTTATTCATGAACTGTCCCGTGGATCACTCTTGAAATTCCCGCCCGACGCATTGTGCCCGTTCCTTGCGCTTTTGGTCAATCACGGTCAATCGGGAAACTTTGCAGGTTTCCGGTTTAAACTTTGCAAATCTTTCCAGTAAAAGCATTTATAAAGATATAGGAGTTAAATGCAGGCATTTTTTTAATGTCTTCGCCACAATCGTTATCTTGGCAGGCTGGCCGGGGCACGGTATACTGTGGCCATGTCCTTCGTACACCTCCACAACCACAGCGATTTTTCTCTTTTAGACGGCGCGGTCAGTATCGACAACCTGGTAAAACAAGCCGTCGCGTTTGGCCAACCGGGTTTGGCGCTTACCGACCACGGTAACATGTTCGGTGCCCTGAAGTTCTACAAGGCATGCAAAGCGGCAAAAATCAATCCTATCGTAGGCAATGAATTTTACCTGGCCGGCGCCGGACGCAAGGAAAAAACCGGCACGGAAAGCGGCAACAAGTACTATCACCTCATCATCCTGGCGCAAAACGAAACCGGCTATAAAAATCTCGTCAAGCTTTCATCACTCGCTTATATAGAAGGCTTTTACTATAAACCGCGCATCGACTGGGAACTTTTAACCCAGCATCACGAAGGTCTCATATGCTCCTCAGCCTGCATCGGCGGTGAAATTCCGCAACTTCTCATGCTTGGGCGCAACCAGGACGCGGAAAATACCGCTGCCCGTTACAAAGAGCTTTTTGGAGCGGACAATTATTACCTGGAAATCCAGGATCACGGCATGGAAGAGGAAAAACGCGTCAATCGCGAATTGGTGGCCATGTCCAAGCGCCTGGGGCTTAAACTGCTGGCCACCAACGACATCCATTATCTGGCCAAGAGCGACGTGGCAGCGCATGACGCGCTTCTGTGCGTGGGAACCAACCGTAAGATAAGCGATACGGGCCGCATGCGTTTTCCTACGCCCGAGTTTTATTTTAAATCCACCCAGGAAATGGGCGACTTGTTCAGGGAAGTACCTGAGGCAATCAGCAACACCTTGCTGGTCAACGAAATGGTCAAGATAGAGATTGACTTGCCAGGTCCGCTGCTGCCCGATTACGAAATTCCCTTAAGTTTTACCACCGAACACGACCGCGAAACCGATCCTGAGGTCGCCGCAGTTGTCAGCTTCCTGAACTCCATGAGCGACGAGGATGTGTGCAAGCCCAATCCTCAGTGCGGAAAGATTCCCACCGCCGAACTGGCCCCAAAAGTACGTTCCATGATAGCGGGGCGCATGGCAACGCCGGTAACGCGCTATTTTATCTGGTTCAGCTTCCGGGGTTTGGAAAAACGCTACCCGGTGGTTACGGAGGAAGCTCACAAACGGCTCGTGTATGAGCTTGCCACGATAATCCTTATGGATTTCGTCGGTTATTTCCTTATTGTGGCTGATTTTATTAACTGGGCAGAAGACCGCGACATTCCGGTGGGGCCGGGGCGCGGTTCCGGCGCCGGTTCCATCGTGGCGTATTCGCTCCGCATTACCAATATAGAGCCGCTTCGCTATGGCCTGCTCTTCGAACGGTTTCTTAACCCCGAGCGCGTCTCCATGCCGGACTTCGACGTGGATTTCTGCTACGAGGGACGCGGTGCCGTCATCGACTACGTTACGCAGAAATACGGCAGCAACCGCGTGGGCCAGATTATCACCTTTGGAACCCTCAAGGCCAAAGCTGTCATCAAGGACGTCGCGCGGGCTTTGGATATATCCATCGACGAATCCAACATGATCTCCAAGCTCGTGCCTGAAGACCCAAAAATGACCCTGGCGCTGGCGTTCGAGCAGGAACCCAAACTACGGGAACTGGAAAGCAATCCCCGCTACGCGGAACTGTTCGAGATGGCGCGCAAGCTGGAAAACAAGAATCGGCACACGAGCCTCCACGCGGCGGGCATCGTCATCGGAAAATCCGACCTCGTGGACTACGTGCCCCTGTTCAAGGATTCCAAGACGGGTACGATAGCCACGCAGTACACCATGGAAATGCTCGAGGAATGCGGTCTCGTCAAAATGGACTTCCTGGGCCTGAAGACGCTGACGCTTATCAAGAACACGCTGAAACTCTTAAAAAAGCGGGGAATCGTCATAAACGAGGATGATATCCCCGAGACCGACGAAAAAACCTTCGCCATGCCGGGGGAAGGAAAGAGCACCAGCGTGTTCCAGTTCGAGTCCGACGGCATGCAGGGCATCCCGCGTCCGGCCAAGCCAAGGAGGATCCAGGACCCCAACCCGTTACACGCCCTGTAACCGACCGGCCCCACCGAGAAACCACCCCCGGCCAGCCGACGCACACGGGGGGGCGAGCCCACCC
>CAZAJF010000078.1:0-5293 GCA_964485395.1 uncultured Treponemataceae bacterium
TTTTTATTTTCGTTGTTTTAAGCGGGTTTGGATTTTCTGACGAAGGAGTTGCCATGATCGAAGTAACAGGCCTGGTAAAGCGCTATGGCGATTACAAGGCCGTTTGCGGCGTTTCGTTCAAGGTCGAAACGGGGCGCGTCGTAGGCCTATTGGGCCCCAACGGCGCAGGAAAAACCACTATCATGAAAGTGCTTACCGGTTACCATAGGCCGTCGGAGGGCACCGTCCTCGTCGATGGCGTGGACGTGGACGATGATCCGTTGACCGTCAAGGCATCCGTAGGCTACCTGCCCGAAGGCGTTCCATTGTACACGGACATGACCGTGGGCGAATACCTGGGTTTCGTATCCGAATCACGGGGAATTCCCGTCGCCAAACGCGCCGGGGCGATGCAAAAGGCCTGCGCCGACTGCGGCCTCGCGGGCATGGCGGATATCCGCATCGAGCATCTGTCCAAAGGCTACCGCCAGCGCGTGGGTTTGGCGCAGGCCATCATCCACGATCCCGCGATCCTTATCCTGGACGAACCCACCACCGGGCTCGACCCCAACCAGATCATGGAGATACGCAGCCTCATACGCGCCTTGGGTACGGACAAGACCGTAATCCTTTCCACCCATATACTCCAGGAAGTGGAAGCTTTGTGCTCGGAGGTAATCATCCTCAACGAAGGTTGCATCGTTGCGCAGGGCTGCGGCGCCGAAATCGCCAAGAGCCTCCAGGGAGAGGAAAAATTCGATTGCGTACTCAAGGGAACCGATCCGGCCGCAGTCTCGAAAGCCTTCGGGGCGCATCCGTTCTTCATCTCCAGCGCCGTGGCCGCCGAAAAGGACGGCAAGGTTCGCCTTACCGGCGTCGCGCTCTCCGGCGACGCGGATTCCGCAGCCTCGGCCGTCTTCGACTGGGCGGCCGGCAACGGAGCCAAGCTCCTGGAATTGCGGCGGGAACGAATGTCCCTTGAGCAGGTGTTCGTCAAGCTTACCAAGGAGGATGACAAAAAATGAACAGGATTATTACCGTGACGCGGCGCGAGATCCAGGGGTATTTCAATTCCCCCGTGGCCTGGCTGTTCATCGTCAGCTTCATAGCCGCCTGCGGCATATTCTTCTTTTTCGTCCAGGGCTTCTTCGTCGCGGACAAGGCCGACCTGCGCTCGTATTTTTCCCTCATGCCGGCGATGTTCTCGATCCTCATTCCCGCGTTGACGATGCGTCTCTGGGCGGAGGAAAAAAAGCAGGGGACCTACGAGCTGCTCATGACGATGCCCTTTACCGAGACGGATCTCGTCTTGGGAAAGCATCTGGCGACCATGGCCGTCCTCGGACTCTCGCTTCTCCTGACCCTGCCCGTGCCTATCATGGTCGGCGCGTTCGGCGAGCTGGACGCGGGGCAGATTTTGGCCGAGTATATCGGCGTGCTGTTCCTGGCTTCCGCCTCCAGCGCCCTTGGGCAGATGCTTTCCTCCTTCACGAAGAACCAGATCAGCGCGTTCATCGTGTCGGTAATCGTCCTTGCGGGTCTCAACCTGCTCTCGCAGGTAACCGTATGGCTGGACGTCCCCGGCATCGTATCGCGCGCGCTCAACTGGCTGTCGCTCAATTATCATTTCGTGTCGTTCGGCAAGGGCATCCTCGATACCCGCGACATGCTGTATTTCGTCCTTCTTTCCGTAGGTTTTCTTTATATAACGGCGAAGAACATCTCGCTCGGGAAGTGGAGGTAAGCCATGACGCAGACACGAAGGCAAAAAGAAAAAACGCTCGCGCTGATGACGGCACTGTTCCTGGCGCTCGGTGCGATATTCTCGACGATATATTTTTTTCGCATGGATTTCACGTCCGCCCGCTCTTACAGCCTCTCGGCAACAGCGAAAAAACTTCACTCTGAACTCCCTCAGACGGTTCGCATAACCTATTATATCTCCAAGAGCCTGTCCAACAGGCACCCGGGGGCGCAGGCCATCGAGGATCTTCTCCGCGAGCTGGAAGCCGTCTCCCGCGGCAAGATCAGCGTAAAAATCCAGGATCCGGGCAATGACGGCTCCAAGGCCGAAGCATTGGGCGTCACTCCGCAGCAGATGCAGGTGGTGGAAAAATCCGAGCAGCGCGTCGCCCTGGTGTACACGGGCATCGTCATGGAATACCTGGACAGGCACCAGACCATCCCCGCCGTAATCTCCACTGAGACGCTCGAGTACGAGCTTATCAAGGCCGTGCGGTCCCTCGTGAGCGACAAGAGGCAGGTCGCCGGCCTGCTCATCGGCGACGGCGACAAGACGCTCGAGGGCGATTACGGCAGGCTGGCCGACGTGCTTTCCCGAGGCGGTTATGAAATAGTCACGATCCAGCGGGGCAAGCCGGTGCAGTCGGACGTATCCGTGCTGTTCGTGCTGGGAAACAGCTCCATCGACCGCTACGATTCCTATTTCATCGACTCGTTCCTGATGGGCGGCGGAAAGGTTTTCTTCGCCGCCAAAAGCGTGGACGTGAAACCCGAAAACAACCTGGTGGCCCAGGCTTTGCCGCAAAGCGGCGTTCCGGCCCTTCTAGCGGCCTACGGCGTCTCCCTTCCGCCCGAACTCGTCCTCGACGAGTCGAACCTGACGGTGCCCTTCCAGAGCGCTTCCCAGCAGGGGCGCATGACCATCCAGTATGTTCCGTATCCGCACTGGATCGCCGTGCAAAAGCGCTTCGCCAACAAGAACAGTCCCGTCACCGCGCGTTTTTCCGGCTTGGACCTGTACTGGCCCGCGCCGCTCGTTCTGGCCGCCCAGTCCCCGCTCCAGTTTACCGTGCTGGCTTCGTCCACGCCCCGCGCGTGGAAACAGACGTCCAATTACGCCACAAGCCCGCAGGATCAAGCCTTGTATTTTACAGAACAGGAAAGCACGCGCGGCAGCTACGCGCTTGCGGTCTCTGCGTCGGGCACGCTTCCCTCGGCGTTCGCGAACGGAGACCTGCCCACACGCGACGGCTCCGATCCGCTTCCGCCGCCCGCAAAAAAGAGCGGCGATGTCCGGTTCATCGTGGTATCCTCCGCAGATTTCCTCACAGATCTCATGTCCATGATGAAGTCGGACTTCAACGCGGGCTTCGCGCTTTCCGGCGCAGATTGGCTTACCCAGTCCGAGGACCTGATAGCGGTGCGCTCACGCGTGGAGCGCAACATGAGGCTCAACAAGATCGAAAATCCCGACGTCCGCGCCGCGATGATCAACTTTACCTACGCGGTCAACATCGCGCTCATTCCCCTGGGAATCGCGCTTGTCGGGGTTTTCAGGGCCGTGCGGAGGAATAGGCGCGAAAAACAGGCGCGCGCGATGCGCGGAGGTGAGGCATGATGACGTACGCACGAAAATTCAAGACGCTTTCGGTAGCTAATATATTATTACTTCTATTCATAGCCGGAGGCGTCGCCTTTTCGCCCGCGCGCAGGCAGGACAGGTCCGAGCGGCGTTCGCTGGTCTCCGACAAGGTGGAAATCATGGCCATCAAGATCAGCGGGGCTGAAAACGCCGAGCTCTCCAAGAGCGGAAACGCGTGGACTCTGCGGCGCGGCGCCGAGCGGCTGCCCGCGGACGCCAACAAGGTTTCCGCGTTCCTCGAGGCGCTTAAGGCTGTCAAGAGGCTGCAGGCCGTGGCCAAGGGCAAGGAATCGTGGAAGGATTTCGGCCTCGAGGGAGGGGCAGCCAAGCGGATACAGATCTTCTCCGCGGATGACAAGGCTGTCGCGGACTTTTCCGTCGGCAAAAACTCAAGCGCTACTAGTGATGTTTATATTACTTTCCCGGACTCGGCCGCCGCCTACAAGGCCGGTTCCGCGTTCGCGTCCTATCTGGAGGGCACGGATGCCGCCTGGCTCGATCTGCGGCTCATGCCCGCGCTGGACATAAAGGCCGTCGATTCTTTCGATTTCCGGGGCAGTCTCGCCTTCGATGAAAAAACAACCGTGGCCAGCGGCTATTCCCTGGTCCGCAGCCAGCAGGACTGGAAAACGGCGGGCCCCGCCGCGCCTATGCTGCTTGACACCGTAAAGGTTGAAACCATGCTCCGCTCCCTTATCTCCGCCAGGGGCGAGGACTTCGCGCCGGCGGGCACGGCTCTTGGTCCCGTCGGGGCGACGCTTACCCTCAACGTGGGCAACGGCGCCAAGATAGCGGTGGAGATCGGACCGATCGGGGCCGACAAGCGCTTCCCGGTAAAAACGGGAGACGGCGGGCGAATCATGTATGTGGCCAGTTGGGCGCTTCGGGAAGGGTTCAAGCCGCTGGAAGATCTCTTGCGTAAATAAAAATAAACCTTCCGTACCCTGTTCGGGTTCGGAAGGCTTGTTTGGAGATTCCCCGTATTTTCGGGGAGCTCCCGGTTATTGGGTGGTAAGGTAGGCCCGGAACTTTTCGGGGTCCGGGCGGAAGGCCATGATATGCGTGTCGCGTTCGCCGCGCGCTTTCTTGAGCGCCGCCAAAGCCTCCGCTATGATCCTGTCGGCATCCACGAGACGGCCGGATCGGGAGCTCAGGCCCATGAATACCTCGAGGTACTGCATGGGATTAGCCTTTCCCTGTACGGTAAACGTAATTTTCTTGAGGAGCTCTTCGCTCATCCTCACGGCGTGGTCGATATCGATGTTGGGAAGTATTATCGCCACCGCGGATTCCCCGAAAAGAAAAGCCATGTCGTTGAAGCTGAAAAATTCCTTGCAGGTCTTGGCGAAGAGCCGGTAATCCTCATTCTCCCTCGAGCTCGTGTCGTATGACGCGATGAGCAGCACCATATCCTGCTCGAACGATGCCGCCCTGCGCAATTCGGAACCGAGGCGCTCGCGGAGATACGATTCCCATCCCAGGGTCGTCTCGGGATCGAATAAGCCGACAGGACCTTCCACTTCCGGGCAATCGGATTTACGCTTGGCGGAGGGTGCCGGTTCCGGCTGCCGGGGAATGGCGTCGGGATCCTGCAGCGTCAAATCGTCCACCAGCAACGCTTTCTTGATTTCCGGGTTCAGCTCTGGCTCTTGCGGCGGCGTCGGAACCATTTTTTCCGGCGTCGGAGCCGGAGCCGGAGCCATGTCAGCCGCCTCGGGTTCCCGGATTTCTAGAAGCAGTTCGGGAACCTCGATTTCTTCGGGCTCCGCGGTCGCTTTCATCTCCGGGACGGCCGTGGGCACGGATTCGGGAATACTGGTTTTTTCCGAGCTGTCTTCATGGTAGAGAGATTCCTGAGAAATGTCGTGCAGATCGGGCATTACGGGAATGTCAAACTCCTCGTCTGCCAAGACGGAGGCGCTTCCCTCC